>NZ_VRTT01000018.1 GCF_008017805.1 Paenibacillus sp. N3.4
GAATATTCGAAATTTGAATGCTTTATGATGCAACATGGCGAACACGACCTCCTTTCGTCTTGGCATATACATCTATTATAGCACATATGTTCGCTACATAGCATGGTTTGTAACCGTTTCCTAGATATGTGTCGGATCGTTGACGTGGCAAAAGCCACGCCCTATCCGAAATTTTCTAACTCACGACTGAAGTCACGAGTTTGCGAAAGCTGTTCACCAAGCCGAGAATGCAACGCTAGTGATTATATGCTTTTTCTGAAGAATCTTTTCTTTGCCACAATCGGGTAAAAAGAAAAACCGCCAGAAAATCCTGACGATCCTATCGTAAGCACGGTTTTCAGCGTTAAAGTGGCGTTGTTGCTTGGACTGACTGCTGTAGCACTGAAAAACAGCGTTAATATTCCAAATATGTCACTTTTGATCTACTTGTCTATCAGTAAGCACAGTTTTCAGCGTTATAGTAGAGTTGTTGCTTGGACTGACTTCTGTAACACTGAAAAACAGTGTTATCTTTCTAGACATACCGTTTGCGGAACCATTTCCTTTTGGGACTCTTCGTAGGTCATGACATCCTTTACAGACTAAGTGTTTAAACCCGTTCCATGGAGCGCTTCAATTTTGGTACTTCCGATTACGTTCATCGCCAAACATCATCTCAAGTAGGTTTGACTCCACATGTTTAACAAAATATGAAATAAGGGTTAAGCTTCCGCTTAGCCCAAACCAATCTCTTAACGAAAAGAACCGCGCAGCGCGCGGATCTCCTCTACGGATAGATGTTACATAAAGCTAACTCCCATATACCGAATACGGATGTCCAATGCTTGGCAGTGTCCCTATAAGCGACAGTTAGCCTAGTCTCCTCGACTAAAGCGGAAAAAGCGCTAACGTCGTCTTCCCCTCAAGAGCCCCAACCATCTCGTGCCACGACTTTGGCTTATTAGGTAAGAAGGAATAATACTGTTTCAGAAACTGAGCTACCACATCTGCATTCAACTCCACTTGTTCCTCGGTAGTAGGTAGAAAACAGAGGTCCAGCTCTTCGACAGCTTCGCCATTATTCTCCCAAGATGGATGCACATAGTCAAAGTCCAGACGCTTGTAACCCATGTGCGACAATACTTCGCGGCGCACATAAGGGTCCATTGGCTTCACCCCGCCGAAAGCATGTCCTTCAATACGATATGGATCGTAAATCTCAGCAAACATCCCTTGCATAGGTTTGCCCGATGCCAAGGCTAAGCTCTCCAAATCGCTCCATCGTTTCTTGGCCAGGAATCTGCCAATACCAAGTCCGGCTTGTCCAATAATCGTAAAATCCGTCATCGCCACTTGAAAATCTTCGTAATACCGATATTCCGTAGCTCCCACGACTTTCCCTTCATATACAGCCACAAATACACGAATTCCCGGATCTTCCAACGGTTCTTTCCATAGGGAGTATTCCAACACCTCTTCTGGTGGAAACACCTCTTTCATCAAATCGTGCATAGAACGAAACAACGGATTTTCTAT
This sequence comes from Paenibacillus sp. N3.4, assembly GCF_008017805.1. Taxonomy (GTDB): domain Bacteria; phylum Bacillota; class Bacilli; order Paenibacillales; family NBRC-103111; genus Paenibacillus_E. Next base: position 1,516 of record NZ_VRTT01000018.1, read on the forward strand.
ATGGGTAATTCGAATATACTCCACCCTCGCTCACTCCTTCGGTTCATTTAGAAAAGGATTACGCCACTCCATCAAAAGACCATAATCGAGCGATTCCTCATCCTTTAAATAATTCTTCACAACCTTCACCGGTGTTCGTCCACATCGCAGCAAGAAGGTAATCACAGGGTCCTTCAAGGAACCATCCAGCAACGCCGCCACATAGGCATCCACACTCATAGCAGCAGCAACCCGCTGATAGCCAGGCATTCGTCCCCCTCCAATCAGCCGCTGCAAGCCTTGGTTGACGACAACCTCGTACATGGACTGCATCATCCATTTACCGAGTCCAAACTTCCGATAAGCGGGCCTAATGCATATATCCACGATATAGAGGGTATTTCCATCAGGAAGATGCGTACGAATGTAACCATCATCTGTTAAAGCAGACCAAGTATGTTCCACAGCCTGCTCCACATCATAATTCACGCGAAGTCCCGTCATGGACCCGACAACTTCACCAGCCACCTCTACACACAGAGCTCCTTCAGGATATCTTTGCACATGCTCAGTTAGCTGCTCTTCGTTCCACCACTGTTCAGGCGGATACGGCGGTGGAAAGCTTTCTTCCTGTACACGGATCAAAGCTGGGAAGTCATCTTTCGTGTACGTACGAATGACGGCTTCCACTGGCCTGTTTTCGTCAAATACGAATAGCTTTTTGTAGTACAGATAGGCAGGATCGTATATCCTACTATCCTCAGACTGGCCCATCGCTCCCACCCCCCCTCTCTGGTCCGCTTTAGGACCAATCGGTGTATAAATCCGTGCGGCGATCACGCCATGTGGTGACGGTACCTTTTTCTCGCACTAAGGTTAATAGCGCCAGATCGAGATCAGCCGTAACCACCATATCTCCGTTGATTTCGCCTTCCACAAGAATCCCTTTCGGCGGAAAAGGCACATCGTTAGGTGTAAGGACCGCCGCCTGACCGAAGTTGCCTCTCATAAAATCAACCGTTGGCAATGAACCAACCGTCCCCGTTGTGACCACATAAATTTGATTTTCGATCGTTCTTGCATGACAGGAATAGCGCACACGGTGAAAGCCGTGTCGATCATCCGTGCAGGATGGCGCGAAAAGCACGTCGGCTCCACGGGCTCTGGCCATTCGAACAATTTCCGGAAACTCCATATCATAACAAACGAGGATCGCAATTCGACCTTTATCTGTGTCAAAAACCTGTAGACTATCCCCGGCACCCATATTCCAATCCTTCACCTCAGAAGGCGTGATATGCAGCTTCTTCTGTTCAGCCACTCGTCCATCCGGATAAAATAAATGTGCCGTATTATACAATTTGCCTTCTTCGGACGTAATGTGCGTGCCGCCAATCAAATGCATGCCCGTTCGCTGCGCCAAACCTTGAAAAAGACTGCGATAAGCTTCCGTATAGGAAGGCAGCGCATCAATGCGCAAAGCTTTGCCTTGAGCGTCCCCTATCGACATCAGCTGGGTCGTAAACAATTCCGGAAAGAGCACAAAATCAGCCTCGAACTCCTGGGCTATCTTCACATAATGTTCCACCTGAGCGGCGAATTCCTCAAAGCTGTGTATCGTATGCAAATGATATTGCACCGCAGAAACTCTCATCTTCAACGCTAATCTCTCCCCTATTTTCATGTTGCCATTCACTTGTTAGTCGGATAATCGAACAAGAATCCGTCCACGTACCCGGCCGTCAAGCACCTCCTGTGCAGCTTCCTTGACAGTATCCAGTGTAACTTCTCTATAGACAGTTCGCTCTAGCATGACAGGTTTCAAATCATTAGCCAATCGATCCCAGAGGCACTTTCTCATTGGCATCGGACAATAAACCGAATCAATACCTAATACATTCACACCGCGGAGTATAAAAGGATAGACAGAAGCCGCGAATTCACCGCCCCCTGTCAACCCGCTCAGGGCAACAGAACCGCCATATTTGATACAGCTTAGCACGTGGGCAAGCGAATCTCCGCCTACCGGATCGATTGCCGCTGCCCAGTATTCCTTATTCAACGGCTTGCTTGCTGCGGACGCGACCTCTTCCCGGGTCCGTACTAATTTAGCGCCAAGTTCCAGCAGGTAGCCATGGTCCGCAGACTTCCCTGTGCTTGCTTCTACCTCATAACCGAGGGCAGCCAGCATGGATACACTGTTGCTGCCCACACCACCGGTTGCACCTCGCACAAGCACAGGACCCTGCTCCACACGAAGTCCGTTCTCTTCTATTCGCTGGATCGAAAGGGCCGCGGTAAAGCCAGCCGTCCCTAAAATCATCGCTTCGCGATGCGTCAGTCCTTGAGGCAAGGGTACGACCCAATCAGCTGGTACACGCGCATACGCACTCATACCTCCATAATGTCCGGTTCCCAACTCGTAGCTGGTCACCAGCACGTCATCTCCTTCTCGAAACCGGCTGTCCGCAGAAGCTACAACAGTACCTGCCAAGTCAATGCCTAGCACCATCGGATAGGAACGCACTACACGGATCGTCGGACTGCAAGCCAAAGCATCTTTATAATTAATTCCGGAGTACAAGACACGGATCGTCACTTCACCGGCTGGCAAATCCTCAAGCAGCAGTTCTCTCACTTCGACCGTAAAATGCGTCTCTGTCCGCTCTACCAGTAACGCTTCAAAGCTGTCCATTTGCATATCCTCCTTCAAGGGGATTACGTTTCTTCGCTTCCTCTCTATCTTACTAAATTCACCTTCCTGATGCCATCCATGCTGCATACTTTAGTCCCACGAGGATAAACGACTTCGTCGTCCTTTAGGGACGAGCGAGTTTACCAAGATAGATGCGAAGCAAATGTATAGAATTATACTTTCTTTTTGCAAAAAAAGCCTGAGGGATATCCCCTCAGACTACGTTTGCTTCTATTTTTATTGTGCTGTAAAACCCGCAGCGCTTAGAAAACGCCCGAATGCGGCTTGCCCGGCGGCATCTCGCTTGAACACGCCTGCGTCGAGCAGTACGTCAAGGAACTTGCCGCCGACTTCGCTCTGCAGCACAGCGTTGGCTGCGTCTGCCTGCAGCGCAGCTCCGTGCTTCGCGAGCAGCGCTTCAATCCATCCCGCATGCTTATGCAGCGGATGACCGGCATCTTCGCGGATGTCGCTGTCGAATTCGGCTTCGCCGGCAAGCAGCTTAGCGATGTCCGCCAGCTCCATTTGCAAGCGGCCTGGGAGCACCGCGAGCCCCATAACCTCAATCAAGCCGATGTTCTCCTTCTTGATGTGATGCAAGTGCTGATGCGGATGAAAGATGCCATCCGGATGCTCATCACTGGTACGGTTGTTCCGCAGCACCAGATCAAGCTCGTACTCGCCCCGCGCATTGTTGCGGGCGATCGGGGTGATCGTGTTATGCGGTACCCGCTGTCCGTCCTTCTCGCTGAAGGCGAGGACGTCCGCTTCCGCATCACTGTAAGCACGCCAATCTTCTAGCAGCTTGCTCGCAAGTTTGTACAGCAGCTGCTTATTATGGCCGCTTAAGCGCAGCACGGACATCGGCCATTTCACAATGGCTGCTTTCACGCCAGCAAATTCCCCATGCGAGAAAGCCTTCTCGCTTGACGCTTTTTCCATAGGGAACTGATGTCTTCCGCCTTGGAAATGATCGTGGTTCAGAATAGAACCACCCACAATGGGCAGATCGGCATTCGAACCGATGAAGTAATGCGGGAATTGATCGATGAAATCGAGCAATCGATAGAATGTGCTCGCTGTTGTTTTCATCGGAATATGATTCTCGTGGAAGATGATGCTGTGCTCATTGTAGTACACATAAGGCGAGTACTGAAACAACCATTTCTCGCCATCAAGTTCAAGCGGAATCACACGCAAATTTTGTCTCGCCGGATGATCGACACGTCCTGCATAACCCAAGTTGTCTACACATAGTAAGCATAAAGGGTAGCTGCTTTGGGGCAGCGTCTTGAGCAAAGCGATTTCCTTCGGATCCTTCTCAGGTCTGGAGAGATTAATCGTGATCTCAAGATGGCCATAGTCGGTGTCAGCAAGCCAATATTCATTTTTCCGTATGCGGTCCATGCGAATATAATTGGAATTGATCGATTGTTTATAGAAGTAATCCGTTGCACGCTCTACACCCGATGATTTGGCTGTGTTCCAGAAATGGTGCACAACCTCGGACGACGCGGCATCAGCAGGCCCATAATCCGCGCGTCCAACAAATCCCGATAAGTTGTCGTGTTCTCTTTCAAAAGGCCCACCTCATAAGCGGCATCCAGCAGTTGTTCGAGCAAAACAACCGGACTATCCAGCTTCTCGGTCGGAACTTCACCTTGATAAGGTTCAGCAAGTCCGAATACATCAAGCAGCGCATTTCGGGATGTGAATACATCAAGGTGTTCCACCAGCCCATTTTGTAAAGCAAACTGCAAAAGGCGTTCTATCGTCAGCGCCGCAAGCTGCGGCACATTGTTTGTTCGTTCCATGTGACTCATTCCTCTCTGCACAAACCTACTTTTCGTAACCACTCGGATGATTTTGATGCCAGTTCCATGCGCTCTCAATGATCGATTCCAGCGAATCACGAGTCGGCTTCCACCCAAGCTCCTCTCTCGCTCGGTCAGAGGAGGCAATCAAGGAAGCAGGGTCACCTGCTCGGCGCGGCTCAACAATAGCCGGAATTGCATGGCCTGTCACTTTGCGAGCAATGTCAATCACTTCTTTGACGGAGAAACCTGTTCCATTCCCTAAATTATAAATATTGCTTTCTGCACCATCGCGCAGCTTCTCAACTGCAAGGACATGCGCACTGGCCAAATCGCTAACATGAATATAGTCGCGTACACACGTGCCATCTTGTGTTGCATAATCTTCTCCGAAGATCGAGATATGGGTTCTTTGACCCAACGCCACTTGAAGAATGATTGGAATCAGATGAGTTTCCGGGCTATGATCCTCGCCAATTTTACCGCTTGCGTGAGCCCCGGCGGCATTGAAGTAGCGAAGCGAAACATATTTAATCCCATGGGCGGTATCGAACCACTTCATCATTTTCTCCATCGCCAGCTTGGTCTCACCATACGTATTCGTTGGCAGCGTACGATCGCTCTCCAGGATAGGAATGTTCTCAGGCTCCCCGTAGGTTGCTGCCGTGGATGAAAATACGATTCTTTTTATATCGTATTCTGTCATTTTCTCAAGCAGGCAAAGCGTGCCATACACATTATTATGATAATATTTAGCCGGATTCGTCATACTCTCGCCAACTAATGAATTTGCTGCGAAATGGATAATAGCGTCAATAGCGTTCTCTGTGAATACCGTGTCCAAAAAAGCTCCGTCACGCAGATCGCCCACGTACAGCTTGCCCCCAAGTACCGCATCGCGGTGTCCTTGCTGCAAATTATCTACGATGACCACTTCTTCACCTTTAGCTAACAACTCAGCTACAGCATGAGATCCGATATACCCTGCTCCACCCGTTACCAGAATAGCCATCTTACAACGCCTCCCTTACTTGCTCTACACCGTTACCAATATCACAAACATAAAAACTTGGAATTAAGTCTGTTTTCTCCGTGTATTCTTGACCGACTTGATCAATAAATAGTTGTACACTATCTTCATGAACAAGTGAGACTGTACACCCGCCGAATCCTGCTCCTGTCATACGTGCGCCTAACACACCTGGGACTTTGAGCGCTGCCGCAACCATTGTATCTAATTCTAAGCCTGTTACTTCATAGAGGTCGCGAAGCGAATCGTGCGAACCGATCATCAGCTTGCCAAACGATTCAAGGTCATTCGCTTCCAAAACCTCAATAGATTTCAGGACGCGATCAATTTCCTCGACTACATGCTGCGCTCTGCGGCGTACGGTTTCATCCGTAATTAAATGTTTGAACTCGTTAAACTGCGTCAGGTTGATTTGGCCTAGTAACGTGATGTCGGGGAATTGCTTTTGCAAATAGGTCACAGCCTGCTCGCATTGACTTCTTCTTTCATTATAAGCGGAGTCAACAAGACCTCTTCGTTTGTTGGTGTTACCAATAACCAGCTTGTAGCTGCCACTCTGGAATGGCACATGGCGGTACTCCAGTGTATCGCACATCAGCAAAATCGCGTTATCTTTCTTGCCATTCGCGACTGCAAACTGGTCCATAATGCCACAATTGACACCGACGAATTGATTTTCCGTTTTTTGTGCCAACAGGGCAATTTTCACCGTATCGATAGGGTAGCTTTCAAGCGTCAACAAACTATATGCCGTTACTACTTCAATCGAAGCAGAGGAAGAAAGTCCCGCACCATTCGGAATTTCACCGTGGAATAGTAGATCGTAACCTTTCGTTACCGGGAAGCCTTCTTTCGCCAGATGGACGAAAATCCCCTTCGGATAATTCATCCAATCATCCTCTTCATGATAAGACAAATCATCTATGGAAATTTGTTTACGGAGTGTCAGATTGGTGGATGCAAAACCAATGACACGATCTTCTCTCGGACGAATGATCAAAGTCGTTCCGAAGGTTAAAGCTGCCGGAAAAACATACCCACCATTATAATCCGTATGTTCGCCGATCAAATTAACTCGACCCGGCGCGTGAAATGCTGAAATCGCCGCAGTGGATTCACCGTAAATGTCAATAAACGTGTTTTTTAGTATTTGCAAATCTGCCATTCTGGCACCGCCTTTAGAGGTATTAGAAGTCATATAAATACGTATGATTGTAACTTCAGTATAAGAGAATAATCTAGGATTGGCTATGGATGCATGTTATTTTAACATGGATAAATATGATTTATGTATGCCTTCAAGTTTAAAATTTATGTTATAGTGTTGAATATCAAGAAGCACATCGAAGAGGAGAAAACGCGATGGCGAAGTCGGCAAGTTACTATGTGGTATCGAATCCACTGCCCTTACATGAGAATGAGTTGACCGTACTTTTCGCTGGAGAGAGCCAAACCAAGCCTGAACATCGGCTAGGTCCCAAAGTGTATGACTATTATTTGATACACTACATCATTTCCGGCAAAGGCGTCTTCTCCTCTCAAGGACAAGACTACAAGCTGGGGGCCGGAGACAGCTTCGTCATTGAACCGGAGCAGCTTATTAGCTACGTCTCCGATGAGTGTGATCCTTGGCACTATTGCTGGATTGCCTTCACGGGCGCACAAGCAGCTGCACTCGTTGCTTCAACAGGCGCTACGCCTTTGCAGCCTGTTATTCATACAGAGCGGAACCGCCATATTTCCGTCCTTTTTCGCCAGATCCAACAAGCCTTAAAGACTAAACGTACGAATGCCCAACTAAAGGCGATTGGTTATTTGCATCTATTACTCGGTGAGTATTGCGAAACCTTGTCAGCCTCTGCCTTAATCGGGGATATCACGCATGCAGAAAATGACCGTATCGTTCAGCAAGCTATCCACTATTTATCCACCCAATATGCGGAGCCAATCACCATCGAGCTAATGGCAGAGAGCTTAGGCTATAACCGCGCCTATTTATCCCGCATGTTTAAGCGACATACCCAAGTCACCCCCGTCACATTTCTCCTAAAGCTTCGTGTCGATAAAGCTCGTTTGCTGCTAAGAGAACGCTTAGAACTAACGATTGAGCAAATCGCTTCTTCCGTAGGATTTTACGATCCGTTATATTTCTCTAAACAATTTCGAAGGTGGTATGGAGTATCGCCAAGTGAGTATCGCAACCAAATAAAATCACTTTGAAAAAAAAACATGCATAGCTCAGGGTTGCCCCTAAGTCTATGCATGCTTTTGTTTTAACGCTTACCTGGATCGTAAGGCTCACCAACGCCGATGGCGCTTTAGCACGGCCTACTGCGCCTGCCAGAACTAGAATGGTCAGTACGTACGGCAGCATGTAAAGGAATTCCTGCGGAATATTTTTCGAAAATTCGAATAGTCGCATGAAGTTGTTCAATGCCTGCGCCATCCCGAAGAATACCGCAGCACCTAAGGCCCCAAACGGGTGCCACTTACCGAAGATCATCGCAGCCATGGCGATAAAACCCTGGCCGGAGATTGTGTTATGCGAGAAGCTGCTTGTAGTCGTAAGCGTAATCGTCGCTCCGCCTAGTCCGCCTAATGCCCCGCTGATCAATACAGCCAAGTAACGCACTCGCTTCACTTTGATCCCTACGGTGTCAGCAGCACTCGGATGCTCGCCCACAGAGCGAAGACGCAGACCGAAAGGTGTTTTGAATAACACATAATACGTGACAGCAACCAGAATTAAAGCAATGTACGTAGTCGGATAAGCGGTGAAGATGGCATAACCGAGGTAAGGTATTTGGGACAGCAACGGAATCTCAACTTTAGAAAAAACATTGTTTAACGTTTCCGTTTGACCAGCTCCGTGGAACAAAACTTTAACCAAATATACAGTTACACCCGCAGCCAAAAAGTTAATGACTACACCACTGATGACTTGATTCGCTTTGAATGTGATCGTAGAGACTGCATGAATCAAAGCAAAAATTAACGCAAACAGGATAGCTGTTAGCAAACCAATCCAAGGTGACCAAGCGCCCATGTTGGCTTCTTCCGCATAATAAGCCCCTACCGCAGATGCAAAGGCCCCAGAAACCATTAAGCCTTCAATCCCGATATTGACAACACCGGAACGCTCCGAGAAAATCCCACCTAAAGCTCCGAATATGAGAGCTGTCGAGTAGACAAGCGTCGTATTAATAAGTTCACTGAATTTCGTAAAAAATGCGTTAAGCATGGTGAGCATGTCCATGTTACGACGCCCTCTCTTTCTTGCGCTTGCCATAGAATGGGATAAGAACCCATTTGACAATGCCTTGGGTAGCTACGAAGAAAATCACGGAACCGATGACGATTCGCACGATTTCAGGCGGAACATCCGCACCAAAGCTCATCCCCGCTGAACCGTAGGATAGTCCTCCAAACAAAGCTGCTCCCAGAACGATTCCTATCGGGTTATTCGCTCCCAACAGAGAAACCGCAATACCATCAAAACCATAACCTGGCGATGCCGCGGCTATGACTTGATAATGAAACACGCCCAGAATCTCGAACACACCAGCCAGTCCGGCAAAAATACCACTAATAAACATGGCCTTAATAATATTCTTATTCACATTCATCCCCGCATATTTGGCGGCATCGATATTATGACCCACGGCGCGCAACTCATAACCTTGCTTGGTTTTCCAAAGGATGACATAGAAGGCCACCGCCGCTAAAATCGCAATCACGGTCCCCCAGTGCATTCTGGCATGATTGAGCAGCTCAGACAACCAAGTGATGCTAAGAGAAGCAGAATCCTGAATCATGTAAGAACGCTGCTGCTTCGGCTCCAGCAGGAATTGATTCACGATATAGTTGGACAAGAACAAGGCGATCCAGTTCAACATGATCGTTGTGATGACTTCGTTGACGCCTCTTTTGGCTTTCAAATAACCCGCGATAGCGCCCCATAGGCCGCCGAGGAGAGCTCCAACAATAACAGCTAACGGCGCATGGATAATCCAAGGAAGTCCATGTATTTTCACACCGATAAAGGTTGCGCCTGTCATCCCCATGACTACTTGTCCCTCAGCACCAATGTTAAACAGGCCCGTACGGAAAGCGAATGCGACCGATAATCCGGTTAAAATCAGCGGTGTTATCGCCCTGATGGCTTCACCCATATCATAAGCATTACCGAATATCCGAGAAAATAATGCGCCATAGGCCGTAATAGGGTTATATCCGCCGGCGAGCATAACGAGCGCTCCGAATATAAGTCCAAGCACAATCGCCACAATTGGATTTACTGCCGATTCACTTGTAAAAATACGAGCAACCTTATTCATGAGCAGCTCCTTTCTCTGTGCGCTTACTGCCAGCCATTAGAAGACCGATCTCTTGATCGTTGGTCTCTTGCGGCATGACTTCCCCGACAATTTGTCCTTCATAAATAACAGCAATACGATCTGAGACATTCATAATTTCGTCCAGCTCAAAAGAAATCAATAACACGGCTTTCCCATTATTCCGCTGCTCAATCAATTGCCGGTGTACGAACTCAATGGCTCCGACATCCAAACCTCGGGTAGGTTGAGCCGCAATGAGAAGGTTCGGGTTCTTATAAATTTCCCTGGCAATAATAGCTTTCTGCTGATTACCGCCTGATAGAGAGCGCGCTTTATTGTAAATGCTTGGCGTCCTAACATCGAACTTCTTCATGAGTTCTTCGGCATGACGATCAATTGCCTCGTAATTCAAGAATCCGCCCTTACTATATGCAGGGTGAAAATACGTTTCCAACACCATGTTTTCGCTCATTGAAAAATCCAATACGAGTCCGTGTTTATGCCGATCCTCTGGAATATGCGATAACCCAGCTCCGAAATCTGTCTCGGTGTATGGTTCGTAATATCCTTGCCCAGCAGCAGCACACGTCCGCTATCAATAGCTCTCAAGCCAGTCAATGCTTCAATTAACTCACTTTGACCGTTCCCATCAACACCAGCAATACCAAGGATTTCTCCGGCTTTCACTTCAAAACTGAGCCCTTTTAACGCAGGCAAACCTTGATGATCACGGGACAACAGATCCTGAACTTGAAGAACAGGCTCACCCAATTTCACATCTTCTTTATTTACCTTGAAAGTAACATCGCGACCAACCATTTTCTCTGCCAAAATCTGTGGATTCGTGTCGGAGATCGTTAAGGAGTCAATGACTTTTCCTCGACGAATAATCGTCACTTTATCCGCAATCTCCATGATTTCTTTAAGCTTATGCGTAATGAGGATGATTGATTTTCCCTCTTTGACCAAATTTCGCATAATGACGATCAATTCTTTGATTTCTTGCGGTGTTAGAACTGCCGTAGGTTCATCAAAAATAAGGATGTCCGCGCCGCGATACAGCGTTTTCAAAATTTCCACACGCTGCTGCATGCCGACGGATATATCCTCAATTTTCGCTTTAGGATCAACGCGGAGACCATATTGTTCAGAAAGCTTACGAACTTTATCTTGTGCTGTTTTGTAATCGACATTCATGCCCTTTTTGGGCTCCATGCCGAGAATAATATTTTCCGTCACGGTAAAAGGCTGAACCAGCTTGAAATGCTGATGCACCATACCGATGCCTAGCTCAATCGCACGATTCGGGCTATCAATGTCAACTTCTTTACCCTGAACCTTGATGTGACCTTCATCTGGCTGATATAGACCGAACAAAATATTCATCAATGTCGATTTACCAGCGCCATTCTCACCAAGCAAGGCATGAATTTCACCATGCTGCAGCTTCAAGCTGATTGAATCATTTGCGATAATGCCCGGAAATCGCTTCGTAATGTTGCAAAGTTCAACAACAGGGGTTAATTCACTCATCAGATCACCCTAAGGATCAATTTTTTTTATAAAATGCCTCTTAAACTAAAGAACAAGGCTAGTTAGTATAACTAGCCTTGTTTCAACGGTAATAAACAGATCGTACCTCACCTTTAAACGGACTCAGTTACTCTTGCCGATTAAGGTTTTTCAGGAACTTTGATTTCGCCGCTGATAATTTTTGCTTTATACTCATCTACTTTTTTCAAGATGTCAGCAGAAACATTTTTCTTGGATGTCTCAGGAAGGCCTACACCATTGTCCTTCAGACCCAGAACAACGACTTTACCACCTTGGAATTTATTGTCGATCACGTCTTTGGATACACGAGCAACCGCTTCGTCAACACGTTTCAACATGGACGTCAATGTCACTTCATCACCAAACTCTAAGGATTGGTCTTTATCTACGCCGATAACCCATACTTTTTTACCGGATTTTGTACGGTCTTTCGCTTCATTGAATACACCGTTACCTGTGGAACCAGCAGCTGGGAAAATGATATCCGCTCCATCGTTATAAATGGTTGCTGCTGCTGCTTTACCTGCATCGGGCTTGTCAAAAGCGCCTGTATAGTTAATGGTTACTTTTGCCGCTGGGTTTACAGCTTTAACACCTGCAACGAAACCAGCCTCGAAACGTTTGATAACCGGGATTTCCACGCCGCCAACGAAACCGATTTTATTCGTTTTTGTCGTCAGACCTGCAACAACCCCTACAAGATAAGATCCTTCTTGTTCGGAGAAAGTAACAGATTCAACGTTAGGTGCTTCAACAACATTGTCAATAATAGCTAATTTAGCATTTGGGTTCTGTGTAGCTACTGTTTTCAGTGCATCGCCCATCAAGAAGCCGATACCCCAAGTCAAGTTGTAGTTATCTTTAACAAATTGGTTTAAGTTCGGTGTATAGTCGGCATCGCTTTTACTTTCAAGATTTTTGACTTTAGCACCTGTTTGTTTCTCAAGCGCCTTCAAGCCTTCCCAAGCGCTTTGATTAAAGGACTTGTCATTAACCCCACCGATATCTGTAACCATACCGATTTTGAAATCTTTACCGCTGTTATTACTAGGTGCCGCTGATGTGCTTGCAGCTGGAGCTGCCGAAGATCCTGGTTTCGTATCTTCTTTTTTAGCACATCCGGATAGAGCCAATGCCGAAACTGTTACAGCCATAAGAACTGTCGTAAACACTTTTCTCATCATGATTACCCCCGAAAAATATCGATTTTTTTTCTTCCTGGGTTCCCCCATTGTAGGTTGGCCAAAATCAATGAAATTATGTAAGCCTACCTTATTTACAATAGTATCATTTTAAAGCTCAAGATAGAAGAGTTACATTAGAAAAATGTGATAATTCGTGATGTTAAACAAGTTAACATGGTCTAACTGTCATTATCCACAATGTTGGCCACAACCCAATTGCTTATTATACTACCAGCGGTTAATTAAATCCAGATTATCCTATGTAAATTCCTCATGGAAAAGCCTTACAAATTCTTTAGGTTCAAGCGGACTGCTGAATAGCTTTCCCTGTGCCTCCGTACACTGCAAGTGCCTTAAACAGGCCAACTGTTCTGGTGTATCAACGCCTTTCGCGATCAAGTTCAAGCCCAAACGCTGAGCCATTCGAATAATGGCGGCAGCTAACAGTTGATTTTCATCATCATCAACCAAATCTCGGATTAGCGTCTGATCGAGCTTGACGCGATCTAACGGCATACGTTCAAGTCCACTTCTTGTAAACAGTCCTGTACACAGGTCGTCCATCGCAATGTGAACACCTAGTTTTTTGAGCATGAGCAGTTTCTCATTTGCCTTTCGAACATTGGATGAAGTAATACTTTCCGTCAGATCCAGTTCTACCTGTATCGAATCTATCCCTGTTTCGCTCAAAACAGCAGCAAGTTCCTCTATAAAATGCTCGGCTTTAAATTGCGAAGCCGTAATAGCAACTGTTACTCGCATTGCGGCAAAGCCGTTATCCTGCCAGCTTCTCATTTGTGCACACGCCGTTCTCAAAACCCACATCCCTATTGGAACCATAAGGCCCAATTCTTCAGCAACTTTTTTCCAATCGATATCTTGGAGAGGAGGACTCTGCCCTTTGCTCCAATGAATCGTCGCTTCCATGCCAATCAACCTATCCGTCGAGAGATCATATTGAGGCTCATACCGTAGTTCAAACTGAACATTTTCCAAGGCGCAGCGGAGCTCTGTTTCCAAATAGGCCTTTTGCTTCACCAGCGCATCGATATCGGAAGCATAAAATTGGAACTGGTTATTTCCTTGATTTTTGGCGATGTACATCGCTTCATCAGCATGTCTTAACAGTTCTTCAGACTTTAACCCGTCTAGCGGGTATAAAGCGATACCGATACTGGCCGTTATCGAAACGGGCAAGCCTTGTAAAATAAATGGTTCCTCCAGAGCAGCTTGAATCCGAGATGCCACCATTCTTACGTCCTCCGGCTTCGTAAAGGATTCCAAAAGAATGGTAAATTCGTCTCCCCCTTGTCGATAAACGGTATCCGACTCTCGCAGACAGCTAAGCAATCGTTCTCCCGCCGAGCGTATTAATTGATCCCCAAATGCATGGCCTAACGTATCATTTACATCCTTGAAGCGATCCATATCCAAAAACATAACAGCAGCAAGCTGTTCACTGCGCTGAGCATGAAGCAGCGCCTGCTTCAATCGATCATCGAATAATCGGCGATTGGGCAGTCCCGTTAACGTGTCATGATAAGCCAAAAGAGCTAGATGCCTGCTTTGCTCTTCCTGCTGTTGTTTAGATAAAAGCAAATAACGCATGCCACCGGCAAAAAACAAACAAATCACGGTTTGAACGAGTATTCCTATTATTACCCGTGCATGCAAGGAATAAGACGCGGTCGCAAGCAGATTAACAATCAACAATATGAACCCCAGTAAGCCGCTATAAGCCCATGCATGCGCTCTCATATGTTGTATCCCCTTGAACTTTTCTCCCCGTCCCATGCTTATCCCTTCCTCTCTTTATACAATAAAAAACGCTATTCCATATTGGAATAGCCGTTAGGTGTACCTTAAATAGGTAAACTTCAACCTGTCGCAGCTCAGCCATCATCGTTGCGTAGGCAACCTTAGACCTGAAGCTTTGCGTCCTTACCTTTCGGTAAGTTTGCCTTTTTCACGATATCGTAATAAATGGGATTATTTTACTATATCATACCCATTCTTCAATGACTAATACAATATCATTCGGAAAATCCCTGCAAGTCTGTATCAAATCAACAGATTGAACAGTTTCGGGTCCTTATTGATTTCTATGTAGCCATAATCTTTTTGGGAAAGACGCTCGATCAATCCCTCGTAGTCGTCCTTATTTTTGAGTTCGATTCCGACGAGCGCAGGTGCATCGTCCCGATTATTCTTCTTCGTATATTCGAAACGAGTAATGTCATCAGTCGGCCCTAAGACTTCCTCCAGAAATTCACGCAGCGCCCCCGCACGTTGAGGAAAGTTAAGAATAAAGTAGTGCTTCAAGCCCTCATAGACGAGCGACCGCTCCTTAATCTGCTGCATACGATCAATATCATTGTTGCCACCGCTGATGATACAGACCACATTCGTACCGCGAATTTGTTCCCGATACGCATCAAGCGCCGCAACAGGTAACGCGCCAGCCGGCTCTATGACGATTGCATTATTGTTGTAGAGCTCTAGAATCGTTGTACATTCCTTACCGGAAGGGATAATAACGATGTCATCCAGCTTCTCCTTGCAAATATCAAAAGTAAGCTGACCAACTTGCTTCACGGCCGCACCATCAACAAACTTCTCCAGTGTCGCTAGCGTAATAACTTTCCCTTGTTGGAGCGCCTCCGACATACTCGCCGCACCTTCAGGCTCCACACCGATGATGCGTGTCCTAGGGGACACGCTTTCCACATAAGTCGCCACTCCGGCAGCAAGACCGCCGCCACCAATCGTTGCAAAAATAAAATCCGGCGTTTCCGGCATCTGGTTCATAATTTCCAAACCAACTGTACCTTGTCCAGCAATCGTGCGAACATCATCAAAAGGGTGAATAAAAATCTTATTTTCTTGTTGGCAATACGCTTTCGCATGTGTAGAGGAATCGTCGAAGGAATCTCCCGTGAGAATCACTTCGACGAAGGAACCGCCAAAGAGTTTAACTTGGGAAATCTTTTGTCTAGGCGTCGTAGTCGGCATAAAGATTTTGCCCTCTATGCCCAACGCCTTGCAAGAATAAGCCACACCCTGCGCATGATTTCCGGCACTCGCACAAACGACGCCAGCTGCGCGCTCCTCTGCGGTCAGGCTTTGAATCACATTGTAGGCCCCTCTTATTTTGAAGGAACGCACCACTTGCATATCTTCACGTTTAAGATAAACGTTGCATTCATATAAGTTAGAAAGCAGTTCGTTGCGCTGTAAGGGGGAAGGATCTATCACTTTGCTGAGCACATGATTGGCCCTAATAATATCTTCCAAACCTACTTTTCCGGAAACAACCATATTCTCATACTTCCTTTCTGTGCATGCTGTTCAAAGTTTTAAAGCTTATTGTAACATATCCAGAACAACCTGTGAGGAAATATGAAAAAAGTGACTGAAGGATACATGATCCCTCAGTCACTTTTGCCGTTTAGTAGTAGTATCTAGGCTGCTCCTGCAGTTCCGAACGTCTTTGTAAGAAACGGAAGAAGGCGCTGGCCGCTTGCGCTTTGGTTACTTCTTGTTTCGGCACGAATTGTCCGTTATTCAGCGACATGATATCCAAGCCAACCACAATAGCTGCTACACCCACATTTTTGACTTTAGCTGCATCTGTGAAGCTTGTGTTGAACACGCCATCAAACTTCGTCAAGCTCTTGTAGCCTAACGCTTTCACAATAAGCTGTGCCATATCTTCCCGATCCATGACGGCTTCAGGATTGAATTCTGCCCCAATATCGATGAGCCCACGATCAACGGCATTTTCAACATAAGCAAAATACTGCGAAGTGGCGCTGACGTCCGAAAACGAAGCCTTACGTTCCGCCCCGTAGTAGATCCCCCCATTACCGCCGTTCATGGCGATGACAAGCATTTTGATCAACTCACCACGCTTAATGGTTTGATCTGGATTAACCTTTCCATCTTTAACATCCAGCGCTTGATAATCCAGCATAAGTTGAAGCTCATTTTTGGCCCAGTGTTTGTCAATATCGTCCACTTTCACTTTTTCCAAAGAAATGTTTTCACCTGTATTCGCATCTCTCCACTGACCAGTTTGCGC
The DNA here is from genome assembly GCF_008017805.1 of Paenibacillus sp. N3.4. Taxonomy (GTDB): domain Bacteria; phylum Bacillota; class Bacilli; order Paenibacillales; family NBRC-103111; genus Paenibacillus_E. The sequence goes on from NZ_VRTT01000018.1 coordinate 18,190, forward strand.
CTCTAGGAAAAACGTTTCCCGATTATATTTAGGAACCAGGGAGTAGACTAGCTTTGCTTCTACCTTTTGATCCGCTTGATCCGGAGATGGCATTTGCGAAATCTGACCTGCGGCCACCATCACTCTATATTTCTCGATGGGCAACCCCCCCAGAAATCCACTGCTATCCACGACATAGTTCAACTTGATGTCATATTGACTCATCCAGAGTTCCTTCGCCTTATCCACAGCGAGTACGCTTGGTTTTTTGTTTGGATACGGCAACGTGCTGATGGAGAAATTATAAGCGACAATTTTGCCTGTAAGACGGTCAATACTTATGTTCACGTTCTCATTGTTTGCGATGACTCCGTCGATGACTCGTTTGAAACGAATATCCCAATTACGCATATGCTTCAGCTGCTCGGCGGAATAGTCTTTGGCTGCGGGGACATCAAGAACGAGCTGATCCGTATAAGCAGGAAGATATTTCTTCACAAAGTTAACCCCTGTTGCTTTTGCGTCATCAAGGGAGATCTTGCCCTCGATTTCTTTATCAGCATCCGAACCGTAAAAAGCATAGCTGTAGAAGTTCGTAATCTCGCCCGTCTTACTGTTCACATTCGCATTGGCGCTTCTTCCACCCATTTTGCCTAAGGGATCTTTGTCGTTTGGTTGGTTCCAATTTAAATTCCAGTAGGAATTCGTCTCCCCGGTCTCTGGATCTGTTGATTCATTGTAGCCGGCTCCTTGAAGCTTGTAGTCCGCAGGTAAGTCAAATACAGACGTCACCTTCTCCACAGCCTTCTCCTTCGTTAAATCTTGGTTAGCCAAAGGCTTATCTCCCAGTGGTTTATCCGTTAAAGGCTTTTCACCATCCGCAGCCAGTGCGGGTCCCATTCCCGAATTCCATTGTTCTCCGGTTTCTGCATTTAGAGAGAAGGCATCCATGACATAAGAAATAATCGGAGTTTTCTTACTCTTAGCCGAGTAAGGAATTTGGTACACTAAAGAAAGCTTGGCTTTATCGCTGAAGAGCTGGGCGGCCTTCTCCTTCGTAATCGGTGTCACGTTCTGTTGGAAGGTCACATTATCGTCCCAATTGTAATTGTAGCTCACTACTTGTCCTTCACCATTGACACTCACATTAATGCCGTTATTGGCAAAAGCTACGCCACCTACAGAACGGTCAAAGCGAATATGATATTGATAGTTCCCATTCAATGGCGTACGGAATGCATTCTCTTCTGTATCGTTATAAATCAGATCTTTTTGTTTCTCCGGGTTCACCTTGGCAATTAGAGCGGAGGCCACATCTTTGGCTGCTTTAAAATCAACTTTAGGCGGATAGCTCGGTTTATGATCAGGATCATTATCATTGATTGAAAAAGCAGTCAAGGTGCCGTCCATACCGTTAATGGACACGTTTAAGTAACCGTAGTTTTGCTCCTTCACCTTTTTCGTGTAATTGATATTCCAAGTAGGAAAGTTACGCCCGTTCATGCTGTAGAGAGCATTCAAGCTAATGGATTGCAGAACAAAGCCTTCCGGTATCGTAATGTAGTTTTTAGCTCGTTCCAGCGCTTGCTCTTTCGAGATTTTAGCGTCCAACTGTTTACCGTCGTCCTTACCTGGCATAATCGGGAGCGAAACCGCCTTGGATTGCACGATCGCTTCGTCCGCCCGTACCCCTGGTGCCGCCGTCAGCAGCAGCGTTGATGCAAGAGCTAACGAACCTGCTTGTTTGAGTATTTTCAATACCATCTTCCTCCTTAACGTGGATGAGAATCTCCATAATATTTCTTAACGTGGCAGGATGAATAAAGGTTGCTCAATTAGCGGCCATAATTTACCTTTTTTTTATTATCGAACATACATCTGTATAAGGACCACAGCCGCTCACCAAGGATAACGACTTCGTCGTCCTTCAGGGACGAGCGAGTTTGTCAAGGTAGATGCGAAGCAAACGTATAGACATAGTGTGCTTATCTACCAAAAAAAGCACGAATGGCTTTCAGCTCAAGGGCTGTTTCCATTCATGCTTATTACGGCTACTTACCCGCTTTGGAGCTGTCCTGACGAAGTGTCAGCATGAAATCCTGTACTTCGCCCTGCGTTAAATTCCGCCACTTGCCCACCTTTAGATTGCCCAGATGGATATGCATAATCCGTATACGCTGCAGGCGCACAACACGCAAGCCAAATGCCTCGCACATACGCCGAATTTGGCGATTTAATCCTTGTGTAAGAATGATACGGAATACGCGATCCCCGATCTGATGAATTTCACAAGGCTTTGTCATCGTCCCGAGAATGCGAACTCCGCTCGCCATCCCCTGCAGAAACATCGGTGTAATCGGACGATTCACGGTCACAATGTACTCTTTATCATGATTATTTTCCGCCCGCAAAATCTGGTTGACGATATCTCCATTATTGGTTAGGAGAATGAGTCCCTCCGAATCTTTATCAAGTCGCCCTATCGGGAAAATACGCTCCGAATGCCCAACAAAATCAACGATGTTGCCTCGAATATGCGCTTCCGTTGTACTTGTGATACCCACAGGTTTATTGAGTGCGATATACACATGCTCCTTTTTCTCGCCGATCGGTCGACCGTCGACTCTTACCTCATCACCGGGACCTACGACACTGCCTAATCCGGCAGCTTCCCCATTAATGGTTACGCGCTTCGCTTCTATCCACTTGTCCGCTTCCCGTCTGGAGCAAACACCGGTTTCACTAATAAATTTATTAATTCTCATTCGTGGGAGTTCCCCTTCTCATTATGTATCCGTTACTTGCCTACAGCCTTATTATGCTGGATTCACTCACGAGGTTCAAGTCGAATAACCAGGATGTGCAGGAAGCCTCTTTTTGAGGTGCTTGCACCTATTCTGGTATACTAAAGCCAACTACGAACCGGATAAGGGGGTTAATTCTATGCGTATCCTTCTATTAGGAGCCACAGGCCGAGTCGGCAAAAAGATTCTTAAACAAGCCTTGAGCGATCAGCATGAGGTGACTGCGTTAGTTCGCTCTCCTGAGAAAGTGGAGTCACCCCCTAGTGGGCTTGCTTTACTTCAAGGAGATGCTTGTAACGCTGCACATTTGCAAAATGCCCTCCGCGGAGCAGAAATCATCATAAGCTGTCTGGGAACTGATGGCGGCTCTGTCTTGACCACATACACGCCGATCCTCATTGCGGCTATGCAGTCACAGGCGGTGAGCAGAGTCGTCACGATTGGTACCGCCGGCATCCTCCAGAGCCGGGAACATCCAGGGCTACTCCGTTACGAAGCACCTGACTCCAGACGCTCCTCTACACGGGCTGCGGAAGAACACCGCCGATCCTGGGAGCTCTTTGAAGCCTCGGGCTTGGAGTGGACTGTGGTGTGCCCAACCTATTTGCCCGATGGCGAGCCTATTGGCCAGTACCGCTTCGAACGAGATTACTTGCCCGATGGCGGCATGTCCATTTCTGTTGGGGATACCGCAGCGTTTACTTATAGAACCGCCTTGGAGAACCAAGATATAGGCTTTCGTGTAGGGCTTGCTTATTAAACGGCTTCTGCCGAGATCACCATAAGCAAGCAAAAGACGGATTGCAGTCAGCGAAGCTGATTACAATCCGTCTTTTGTATAAACAGCGCCTAATTATGTCTTCTTCTTTCATTGGACAAGGCCACGATATTGATCCAAGAGATGAGGATACCGAGCGCCCGGAACAAATACCCCACCACGGGAATAAAGCTTAAGAAAGCCATGATGATATTGAGCACAGTCTTGATCGTTGTGCCATTGCCTGTAAGCAGAGCCACTATGAGATTCACGAACACGAGCGGGATGACCCACGAACACGACCATAAGTAGAAAAACGGAATGAGACCGAGCAAATAACCCACTGCAATCGCAATTTCGGATAAAAGCTGAACGACATTTAAAAGGCGAATCGTATCAGAACGCATGAGTCATCCTCCATTTCAGGTAAGTGCATTGTAAACTAACGCTTACATTGTAGCATAGCCTTATCACTGAGTCTTTAGCCTTTTTTCTCAATTTGTCCACGAAAGCCCTCAGAAACATGTTCGGCAGTTTCCTCACACCAATGGGATTCCATTCGGCGTCTCGACTCCAGCCTTATGGGTCTTAGCCATTGCCTGATGTCCCTGCTGCAGCTGGTACATTTGGTAGTATCGGCCGCGGAGCTGCATCAGCTCTTCGTGACTGCCCTGCTCGACAATTTCGCCGTGGTCGAGTACCAGAATCTTGTCGGCGTTCTTGATCGTCGACAAGCGGTGTGCAATGATGAAGGTGGTCCGCCCCTTCGAGAGTACATCGAGCGCGGCCTGAATGATGGCCTCAGTCTCGGTATCGATCGAGGCCGTCGCCTCATCGAGGATCAAGATCGCCGGGTCGAACGCTAACGCCCGAGCGAAAGAGATCAGCTGCCGCTGCCCTGCAGACAGCGTAGAGCCCTTCTCGATGACGGGCTCATCTATGCCCCGCGGCAGGCTCTTGAACATCTCCGCTGCGCCTACGTCGCGCAGAGCCGCTTCTACCCGTTCCCGGGTGATGGACGGATCGTCCAGACTTACGTTGGACGCAATCGTCCCTGTGAACAGGAACGGGTCCTGCAGCACAATACCCATGTGCTGGCGCAGCTGCTGCTTAGGTATTTGGCTGATATCTCGGCCATCCACGGTGATTCGGCCTTCATTTACATCGTAAAAGCGGAATATCAAGTTCAAGATCGAGCTTTTGCCCGAACCTGTGTGTCCCACCAGTGCAACCGTCTGCCCCGGCTTTGCCTCGAAGGAGATGTCCTTGAGTACGTCCTCGCCTGCTTTGTAAGCGAAACGAACATGCTCGAACTTTACATGTCCGAGATAGCGCTCCGCCTTCTCTGCGACGACATCCAATCCCTCTTCATCCAACAGTTCGAAAACACGATCCGCTGAGACGATAGCTCGCTCCAGATTCGGCAGTTGATTCACAATACCAACCATCGGATTGAACATCCGGTTCAAATAATCCACGAAAGCGTAAAGCACACCAACCGTAATCAACGTATTCAAAGAACTTCCCCCGACATACCAGATGAGACCGAAGAAGAATACGTTTCGAACCACATTCATCAAATTATGGGACATCAGCGAGTTCAGGCTGAGCAGTTTGTTCTGATAATTCGTGTACTCTTCGTTTAATTGATCGAATTCCTCGATCGTTTCCTTTTGCCTGCGAAAAGCTTGAATAATCGTCATACCTTGAATCGCTTCGTTGATCATTCCGTTAATCGATCCAATTTTTTCACGGATGATGTGATTATAGCGGGAAGCATATTTCCGATACACGATAATCCATACATAGAGCATCGGAATAACCGGAAGCGTAAATAAAGCCAGCCTGTAATCCAGCAGGAATAAAGCTGCGATAATCCCTACAATATAAATCGTTCCTGTGAAAAAGTTCGCTAGCACCTGCACATATAAGTCCCTTATCGATTCCGTATCATTCGTAATTCGCGAGACAACTTTGCCCGCGGGCTGATTGTCAAAATAGTTAATAGGGAGCCTCTGAATTTGTGCAAAAACATCGCTTCGCATCCGTTGAATAATTCGATTCGCAGCCGATTGCAGCAAATAGCGCTGACCATACGTAAATCCGGCCCCAATCAAGATAAGGATAAAATACAGACCTGCAAGCTTCATTAAGCTGTTAAACTCGGGTTCGTAGAACGTGTACAGTTCTTGAATACTTAGCTTTTGGGCTGCATATTCAGCCTGCTCCTTGCCTTGGGTAATCGTGAGCCTATTATTCCCAACCAACTTGCGGACGCCATCAAAAGAAATCGGCTGTTCGATCCATACGAACTGACTGCCAACCTGCAAAATACGGACCTCCTTGCCCTTCGGTTCGCCTTCCGCAAAGTTATCGCTTCGCTTATACCACGTGCCATTATGCGGAACGGCTTGAAACGTTTGCGTCACGGATGTCGTGGCATACCAAGGCTTCTCAATGCCAAGAATGTGACGGTCGATCATTTGCTTCGCGATGAAGGGTCCTGCCAGCTCCGTCGCCACCGCGACCGATAAAAACAGCAGCGCGATGAGCAGCGGCTTTTTGAAAAAAGCCGCATATTGAAATAGTCGTTTTCCAGTATGTTTCATAAGGGTTCTCACCTTCTTTTTTATCTGTTGTGTGTCCCATTTAAACCTGTGCTTGTTCCTTCAAGCTGCTGTCGGTCGTACTGTTCTTTGTACCAGCCGCCAAGCGCCAGAAGCTGTTCATGCGTGCCTTCTTCCACCACATAGCCTTCATCCAATACAAGAATCCAGTCAGCATGCTGAACTGCGGAAAGACGATGCGTTGTGATCAACGTCGTTTTACCGGCTCGCTCGGTGCGAATGCCGCGAATGATTTCCGCTTCCGTCTTCGCATCGACTGCCGAGAGCGCGTCGTCCAGCATCAGGATTTCAGGATTGATATAGAGCGCACGGGCAATGGAAACTCGCTGTTTTTGGCCTCCGGATAAGGCGACGCCTTTCTCACCAACCAACGTTTGCAGGCCATCCGGCAAGAACTCGACATCCTTGCGGAATGCGGCAAGCTCCAACGCCTGCATCAGTTGTTCCTCTGTTCCTTGGCTGCGGCCAAACATCACGTTTTCTCTCACTGTTTTGGAGAAAAGCAGCGGTTCCTGCGGCACATAGCCGATCCAGCCATGTACGGTATCCATCGTCAACCGCTCAATCGGAGTCCCCGATAAGGCAATCTTACCTTGACCTAGCGGATACTCTCTAAGCAATTGCTTAAGCAGCGTCGTTTTCCCGCTTCCTGTTCTACCCACGATTCCTAGCGTTTGCCCCCGTTCTAAATGGAAATTAATATTCACCAAGTTATCAATCGAGGAGGAGGGATAGCGAAAGGTAACCTTTTCAAAGATGATCGAATTCGGCACCAACAGCGTTGTTGCACTTGGGTCTTCTTTGACATCCGGCTTATAACCCAGTGTTTCATTGACGCGGTCCAAAGAAGCGTTCCCCCGCTGCATAATGTTCATCAGTTCGCCAATGGCAAACATCGGCCAGATCAGCATTCCTAAATAGGTATTGAAGGAAACCAGCTCGCCAAGCGTCAATTGACTATGAAATACCAGATAACCGCCATAGCATAACCCGATTAGATAGGAAATGCCGACGAGAATTTTGACTGTAGGCTCAAACAAGGCATCGATGATGGCTACTGCGATATTTTTACGATATACATCGTCTGTCATCGTTTTGAAGCTTCGTTCGCTAGCCTTCTCTTGGACAAAAGCACGAATTACGCGGACGCCAGCGATGGTTTCCAGCACGCGGTCATTCATTTGGCCGAAGGCATCCTGCGCAAGCATGAATCTTTCGTGAATCCGCCCGCCGTAAATCGTGATGGCAACAGCCATAATCGGCAGAGGCAGGATCGAAACAAGCGTCAATTTCCAGCTTATGAAAAAGCCCATCATGCCTAGAATCGTTAACATGAAAAGCGTAGAGTCTACAAAGGTGAGAATACCAAACCCTGCGGTTGTTGAGACAGCCTGCAGGTCATTGGTTGCTTTGGCCATTAAATCTCCCGTACGATTGCGCTCATAAAATGTAGGCGTCATGCGCAATAAATGCCTCATATACCGCGAACGCATAATGCGTTCTAAGACAAAGGCACCCCCGAAGAGCTGATAAAGCCAAATATAGGTTAATCCATAACCAACCACAATCAATGCGCCCCAAAAGGCAAGCAGTTGAAACAACTTGCTGCCGGTCAATGTACCCATGTGGATGCCATCAATGGCGTAACCAATTAGCTTAGGCGGAATCACATCAATAAATCCTACGAAGATAAGCAATCCCACAGCAATCGAGTAGCGTTGCCAATTCATGCGGAAAAACCAGCTTAATTTCTTTAACACGGTAAACATGCGATACGTTCACTCCCTTTCAAATAGCACCAATGCGCAGCAATTGTATAGACATCTGCTCTCTTATCCATGCAAAAAGGCACACCGCGTGCTGCGATATGCCTTCTAATGAACATAAAAAGCGCACGTTACGAACTTCTTCGTAACCCGCGCTCACTGAAACCTATGTTAAGGTTGCGGCACAACCTGGCATATAAAATCCAAGCTTCTTGCTGATAGACGGGCTACAAAATATGAAATTGTATGGTTAGCCTTACTTGTATGGTTAACAATACCCTTCATCTTGTTCCCCTCCTTCTCCAATAGTTGGTTATTTTTCCTTACAAAGGTGATCTTAACACCCCTCCTGAGCCGATGTCAATCGGATAAAAAGACTATAACTAAAGTCTCATCTCCTCTGATTTCGTCACACATGATTCATAAATAGAGCGCATATGGTGAAAGTAAACGCTTATATGGAGGGGCTTAGGATGGTCGATCACGTATTTGCTTTGATGGGTTGGATCGTAGGGTTCGGATCTTGTGTGGGAGGAGTCGTTGCTGCAATTGCTCACTTCGTGCGTGTCGATTCCACCCAATATGATAGGGAATTTCTATGGAACTTTCGCTACTCGCTGGAAGAGCTGGAGTTGAACAAAGCGGATTAGGTGCTGCAAAAAAGTGTTAATAAAAATATTTATTTTGACTGCCGAGTGGCTTTCGGATCCTGGCCGTCAGTGCCGCCTTGGTTATTTTGACCTTGGCCTGCTCCATTCTGCCCTTGTCCAGATCCACCCTGGCCGGGAGAGCCCTGTCCAGGACCCCCTTGCATGTTAGGGCCACCATTAGGGTTAAGGGGTCTATGTACCATTTGACCGCCCAGATGACCGGTATATGATACCAGAATAACAACGGCAAGCGCGCCGACCAGATAGATCGGATGACGTCCGATCTCTTTCTTCTTCCAGATGAGCAGTCCTACTCGGATAACGGTGAGCAGAATAGCCGTATATAAAGCAATCGGGAAATGACACTACACCTTGTAGTGTGTTTGTATAAAAAAAGATTTAGGTGAAGGTCACCAAAATCAGTAAAGCCAATATGGAGATGACTGTACGCAGGAAAGGCATCCGGAGGGAGAGCTTTGTTTGCGGCTCCAAAATGTGCAAAATCCGCACGTTAATCGATGTTTCAGCAAATGAAGCGTACGATACAGACGTATGCGGTGCTTGTCCTTGTTTAAGCATCTTAATCAGTGCGCCGCCCAAATCGGTGACATGATGAATTCTGGATAAAGCAAATTGGTCAGCCATAATCTCGATGATAATTTTGTATTTATCAAGCACCCATCGGTATAGAGGAATGTACCACATCGAAATGGCTAGCATCGATAACAAGAAGATAGCTAACGGATCTCTATGTTTCAAGTGAAATCTCTCATGCTCCAACACGGCTTGCAGCTCGTCCTCCTCCAATAATTCCAAAAGAGCGGTGGACAAAATAATTCGGGGACGAATGATTCCAAGTGTGAGCGCAATGGGTACTACATTATGAATGATCATCAGCTCATGCTCTTGCAATAGATACTTACGGCTGTAAAACTGGGTGCGCGCAGTATCAAGCTGGCGGTTAAGCCGCCGCGTCGAGCGAACCGACACGAATAGTTGTCGGCTGATTACCCATAGACAAGCGGCAAGCGTATACAGCACAATTGCATGAATCAAATAAAAAACCAATGGAGAACGAAGAGAATGAAACAATTCAATACACAGCTTAAACATATTAAAAGAAATACGGATTCCGAACAGCATATGCAGCGAAAAGAAGGCCATTTGCAACATCATAAAGCCTGCTGTTAGGAGAGAAGCGTAAAGCATCCATCTAGACCTAGTTTCCCACATATGTTATCTGTCCTTTTTCAATTGTTTAATTTTCTGCTCCAACCGATCCAAAAGCGCTGGATCAACTTGATCCAAGGCATCGACCATATGCACGACGGCTTGGGAGCCAAATTCCTCAATCAGATCAAAAGTAAGCTCTTTGGACTGCGCCTCCATGAATGCTTCACGAGACATGACAGGACGGTACACAAAAGACCGGATCTGTGAACGTTTCTGCAATATACCTTTGTCGACAAGACGATTCATGACCGTCATCACCGTGTTGAAGGACATAGCCTTCTCCTGGTCAAGCTTATGATGGACATCCTTAATGGTAATTTCCTCAGCGGAACTCCACAGGATTTCCATAATCTTGGCTTCTAAGGGACCGAAAAAACGCTCTAAACCGCTGCTTTGAAACTTGAAATTATGCATTTTCATTGTTCAAACACTCCTTACACTACATATTGTAGTAGCAAGAAAACCACACGTCAAGCCTTGTATTCGCCGACTGGTAAGGAAGATCATTTCTTGGTCTTATCGTTAGATTAGACTGCTAATGTGATGGCACATTGACAGTCCGAAGGTAACGAGCTACAATACTTACATATAGTTAGTAAGTTATTTAATTAAAGTTAATAGAAGGAGTGATTGCAATGGGTATTGAACTCTTTTCCGCTGGTCAGCAGGGAGTTGGCGCTTTTGACGGAGGTAAATTCGTCGAGCAGCGGCCCATCTCTTTTCCCGGAGAGAAAACAGCCGTTAATCGGGTTGGTTCTTTATTTTACTGGGCTTGGGGCAAAGCTACCGAAGTTGCCGAAATTGGCATGCATCCACATAAATCATTTGAGATTTTAACTTATGTCATTGAAGGTATCGTGGAGCACCGCGACTCTCTTGGATCGTTAGAAACAGTGACAAATGGCGGTGCCCAGGTCATACAGGCCGGCTCCGGCGTGTATCACTCGGAAGCTTTCCGCACGGCAGGCAGTGAAGGCTTGCAGATCTGGTTCGAACCGCATCTGAGTGTGACGGTGAAGCAACCGGCGACCTACCATCAGTATCAGCACGAGCTGTTTCCAAGCAGCAATGAAGAGGGAGTAACTGTCAAAACCGTGATTGGCGGAGAAGCTCCCATTAAGCTGGATACGGAAGCGACGATGTACGATTGGACATTCGAACCTGGAGCCTCATATCGCTACAAATTAAGCCCAAACCGTCTGCTTGCTTTGCTCGTTATTCGCGGCCAGGGCACAACCCAGATTGACGTAGAAGCATCAGGCACACTTTCTCACAAAGACTTTGCCGTTGTCCAAGCCACTGGAGAGCAAAATCTTCTTCAATTAACAGCAGATAGCGAACAAGGCTTACGCATCATTGCCATTGAAGTGCCCGAGGATCCCGGTTACCCGCTCTACCATAAATAAGCTGTTTATAGAGAAACAGCCCCATTCCTCTAAGAAAGGGAATAGGGCTGTTTCTTTTTATTGCAGAATTTGTAATTTGGATTTCTCTTCATTTAGCGACTGCTGGGCTTGCTGCACGGCCGGTTGATCGGACTGGTCCATCGCCTGCTCCAATGCCCTTTCTGCTTGCGCAATCGCGTTTTGAGCCTCTTCAATCGTTTGCGAAGTAGGATGCGATAGCGCATGGGAAACGGCGTAATGAACGTTATCCACTGAATTTTGAGCTGAAGAAATAGGGTTTTGTGATTGCAAGCTTGAATCGGGCTGTGTCATCGACGATTCTCCTTCTAACATATTAATACGGTACATCCGCTATGTTGAGGATTAAAGCGATTTTTTATGCACAGCGGAGCATCCTAATTCTTGGAAGGAACCACAAACTTCATAGACTCAAATGCTTTATTTAACCGTTTCTCATTGGCATCGGTACGGACCGCTTCATCAATACGGAGGGTTACCGTGTAGGAGATATTATTTTGACGGAACATGTAGATGGTTTCTGTGTAAGGAATTTTGGCACTTACATAGGTAACGACATATTGCCTCGCATTCACATCATTGAACACCGTAACATCTGAGCTAGTATACGTATAATCATTATCATTATCATGGCTCTTTTTCTGAGCGGCTTCCTGCTCTTTTATCAAATCCTCGTAAGACATCTTGGTATCTGCCTTAACGCCGAAGTACCCGCCTGTGAAAAGGAACGTCTTATTGACTTGATCCTTGTTATCATAAGACTTACTGCTCCAAATCTCCGGAATTTGCAGGTAATATTTATATTTATCGTTTTGGTACACAACCGTGCGATTAGGGTCTGTCAGTTCGTCCAGATCTTGAATGTAACGGAGTTCCTGATCCATGTCGGCTTTATCCACTTGAATCGAACTCGTTAATGTCATCAGAAGCCCTTGAATCTCAGTCTCGTCCTCATTTTTGGGATACGTAAACTGTACTTCATACTTATATTTTTCCTTAATGAAGAAGAGCGAGTAGCCTGCTGTCCATTTATTGCCAAGCGTGTTCGCATAGGCTACTTTCAGAGCTGGCACCCCAGCAAGCATGAGTTCCTCAGAAGCATGGATATTGCGGTATTTAGGTGTATAGAGAGCTTCTAACTGCGCACGTTGACGATCTACCCAAGCTTTGAGTGTATCCCCGGAGGAAACCGACGTTACACGAACCTGCACCGTCTGTGAGTAGTCATCCTTGAAGAAGGAGGAGCCGCTTTTCTGCCAGCTGGTGGGCAGGTCAAAAGATAATCCATACTCATTCTTGTACGTCGTGTTTCCATTTGAAAATACCGAAATATCTTTGAGTGCATCGTCTTTCTCATTGAAAGACAGCTTAAAGCTATCCAATAAATCGTTATAGCTATTCTGTTTGAAGTTATTATTATAATGATCTTTGCCAACAAATAAATGAACGGTATACAAACGACCTGCATGAAGATAACCTCGCGTTTGAATGTAGCCGTAGTCGCCTGAACGACTGACTACCTTGGCATACGGGCTGACTTCTCGCTTGATATACTGCCGTTCCAGAATGGTTGAATTTCCACCCGCGTAACTGCCATTCTCGCCCCCTGTCAGTTTATTCAGCAGAGCCGAAGGGGACAGTTCGTCGCTTTGGTGATTTTCTACTTGCACCATGATGGAAAATTCACCTTTAGCATCTACAAAGCTGACTTCATCTCCATCATCAGACTGATGATTTTTGACCAAGCCTGCCGGATACTTCATCGACCAACCGAAATGGCTGTCACCAATTCTTGTTTTGCCGCGGTCTGCGTCCAGATATGAACCGTCTGCATCCTGTGTCCATTTGGTCGCCTTATTCTCAGCTTCTCCCAATGTAACTGACTTTGCTAAGTCCGAAGAACCGGATTTAATCGTGATGTCTACCTTTTCACCAGGCAAATAGTTTTTAAGAACCTCATTATAATCGACCAATGTCTTCACTTTATGGCTTCCAATGGACATGAAAATATCATCCTGCTGGATGCCGGCCTGCGCCGCAGGGGAGCCCGGATCGACGTAAGCGACTCTTAGCCCCGTTGAGCTTGGTAAACCAACAACCGCCTCCCAGCTATCTTCCAACTCCAGACCGAGATAAGGACGCTTCACTTTCCCATAAAGACTGAAATGCTTCAACACATACTTAACTGTATCGATCGGAATCGCAAAGCCTAAGTTCTCGACCCCAAACTCTGCATATTTCATGGTATTAATGCCGATGACCTCACCATTCATATTAATCAGAGCCCCGCCGCTATTCCCTGGGTTAATCGCCGCATCGGTTTGGATGAGCTGGTATTGAGAATTAACGGAGCGGTCAATCCCGCTCACAATACCTACCGTAACCGAGTTTCTCAAAGCAAAGGAAATTGGTGTCCCGATGGCAGCTACCGTTTCTCCGACTTTAATATCCGAGGATGAAGCGAACTTGGCAGGTGACAGGCCTGAAGCTTCAATTTTGACCAACGCCAGGTCGCTTTCCTCATCTATATTTGTTGCGTGCCCATTGTACGTCGTACCCTCTGATGTAACAACGATGATATTTCTCATGTCCTTCACAACATGCGCATTGGTGACAATAACACCGTTTGATTCAACAATAACGCCGGTTCCATGCGCAAGATTGAAACGATTCTTCTCTAGTGACTTATCCGAATTGATGGATGGTTTACCGATAATGGCTACGACGGACGGTGATGTTCTTTCGACAACTTTGGGAATCTCTGTGTTACCCTCCGCTGCATAGCTAGGTGCCGGAGCCACGAAAGACATAACCAATAGGGCGGCTAACAGCGCCACAACCCCTTTATTCATAAAACCTTTCCAATTCCCCATTGTGGTCTTCCTCTCTTGGAAAATGATTGCAATAGCTAGAATCTAGCATATTTACAGGAGAGAAACAACACAATTTTTCCCACAAAAAGGTAGTTTTAGCGACAGCAATCCACCGTATACCGATAAAAGGAGCAGACATTTCGTCCGCTCTTTAGCGCTTAAGTTAAGTTAAGTAAATCAGGTTAGTCACTCCATTACTTTTTCAAAAAATACGTTTCCAAGTCATCCAGTAACAAATTAGCCGCTTTAATGCCACCAGCGGTATTCCAAACCGCATCATTTACTTTATTCACTTTGCCTTGTTTCACCACGTCGAGGTTTTTCCAGAGGGGATCATTCGTCCATTCTTGCTCCGTTTTGCTGGCTTCCCCCTTTTCGTTATCCCAAGTGAAGTAAAATAGCCTGTCGCCATTCATATCTAACGCACGTTCCTTCGTCAAATCATCCGCGAATTTATTATGATTCTGCGAGTCGGGACGTTGGAAGCCCAATTTACTCAGAATTACACCGGAAAATGTATCTTTCATATAGATGCGAACTTCCCCGGCATAAAACGAACAATGGATACTTCGTCTTTAACTGATCGCCAGCTTTAGCTTTGAAATTTGTGATACGCTGCTCAAAATCGCCAATGATTTTGTCACCCTCAGCCTTTTTGTTCAACGCTTCCGCATATAGCTTATAATTGATTTGCCAATCTCCAGACAGTCTCTCGGAAAATACCGTAGGAGCAATCGCTGATAGCTGCTCGTACACTTTTTCCTGACGCACCTTATTTCCAAGTATTAAATCAGGCTTTAGGGCCGCTATCATCTCTAAATTCGGTTGGTTTTCGTCGCCAAGAACCTTCACGCCTTCCATGTCGGCTTTGATATGATCATACCAATCCCCTATCGTGAAAGATTTAACAGCGCCAACAGGCTTAATGCCCAACGATAAAACAGCTTCCGTACCTTCATTCGTTAAGACGACAATTTTTTTCGGTGTACCCTTTATCTTTGTTTCTCCCATGGCATGTTTAACGGTATACGCCTCCGATTGAACAGGCTGACTCTCAACCTTCGTATCCTTGGTAGGTGTTGCGGCCGACTTCGAAATCTCTGTTTGTTGCCCGCAACCTGTTAGAATGAGCGTGATCATTGTAACAAGAACGAGCAGCTTTCCCCCTAATATGCGGCTCATAGCTGAAAAACGGTTATGCATAACTTGGTAGCACCCCTTTAAATTATTATGAGAATGATTATCATTATCTTTATATCCTAAAACCTTTAGGACCCAATGTCAATTCTTATTGTGAGAGTCAGGTCAGAAATTAGAGGGCTTGAAATTCCTATACCAACTAAGTATGATACAAAGATAGCTACAAAAGTTGGTATGTGACTGGCGGAACATGGGGAACCATGAGGGAGCATATCGATGTCAGAGCCGTTCGCCTGGGCAAAGGTAAGGGAGATCAATGATCCCCCTTGCCTTTTCGTGTTTTATAAACCAAACAAAAGGAGTTGGCAGCGCATGAAATCAGATAAAATCATCTTGGACGGTACCCGCGTGGCGAATGAAATTAAAGAAAAGTTAGTGGGACGGGTTACAAGCCTATCCGAAAAGGGGATTACTCCTTGTTTGGCAACCATTCTTGTAGGGGATGACCCATCCTCCGAAACGTATGTGCGGATGAAGGGAAATGCATGCAAACGGCTTGGCATCGACTCCAGACGCATTCACCTGCCACAAGAAACAACCACACAAAATTTAATTACCGTCATTCAACAGCTCAATGATGATCCGACTGTTCATGGCATCCTTCTCCAACATCCTGTTCCCCATCAAATCGATGAAAGGGCAGCGTTTGATACCATCGCCGTTGAAAAAGACGTAGATGGCGTTACAACATTAGGCTTTGCGCAAAACGCCTTTGGATTCGCTAACTATCCCTCGTGTACACCGGCCGCTATTATGGCTATTCTTGATTATTACCAAATCCCGATTGCAGGCAAACATGCCGTTGTCGTAGGCAGAAGCCCTATACTTGGCAAACCCGTTTCTCTTATGCTTTTGAATCGCAATGCGACCGTAACCATATGCCATTCCAAGACAGAGGAGCTTCACCGCATCGTCCGTTTAGGCGATATTGTCGTTGCGGCTGTAGGCAAACCCCAGTTTATAAAGTCAGACTGGATCCAAGCAGGTGCCGTCGTTATTGATGCGGGCTATAACCCCGGGAATGTGGGCGATGTGGATTATGAGGGTTGCCTCCAACAGGCACATGCCATTACGCCCGTTCCAGCCGGTGTTGGGCCTGTCACCATCGCTATGCTGCTTAAGCATACGGTTGATGCTGCTGATAGGGTGCTTGGATAGCCTTACATTTCATAAGTTTAGATAACTGAATTCAAGAGAAGATGAAAAATGATCCGCCGCGGCGGATCATTTTTGTTTGGATAGGACGTTTAATTTACTCAGTACTTTCCAGTCATTATTTAAATGAAAAATAAATTCCACTGGCGGATCTCACTAGAAAGTTCTAAGAGGTTAAACATATTAAGTGTTAAAGCAGTTCTTAGTTCTTAGGAGGGCTCTACCTATTTAACTTTTCGCCAACATTTGTCCGAATAACGTCTCAACCTCTTGCCGCAGGGCAGCATCCGTAATCGTTCCCTCAGTGTTTATCTTCTTATTCACCAAGGGTACGAGAAGTTTCCCCTTTATCTTGGCTGTCATCATCACCAATGTGAGCAGGAGTGACGCGTGTGCATTCGCACCGCCTGTTTGCAGAGGAGAAGCGCTAATAACCGCCGTTGGTTTATCCAGAAATTCTCCCGAGGATACGATCCAATCCAAGGCGTTTTTCAAAACGCCGGGTACTCCGTTTGCATATTCCGGCGTGCAAATGATAACGCCATCAGCGGCCTGCAGCTCCCGACGCCAATCTTGCACCGCTGCAGGCGGCTCCTCTCCGTCTAGATCCGGATTAAAATGCGGCAGCTCCCCGATACCTTCATAGATCGTCACTTCTGTACCCGGAGGTGCTAGCTTAGAGACCGCTCGAAGGAGGGTTGTATTCGATGAATTCACGCGGAGGCTTCCAGAAATCGCTAAAATGTTCAAGGTGCAGGCTTCCTTTCCTGTTTGAAATGGTAACGAACTTTCATTCAGCATAAACAATGACATTAGTGTGAGAGTCAATTCTTATTTTTCTCATGTTGCAGCCATCATAGCGAAAACACTCAGCGGCTGCAGACGACAAAAAGAGCCGCAGTCGACATTCACCTGCAGCTCCCGGGTCAAGTATCACGATTCATGACTATTCACACACTTAAATAGAATAACTCCAATCCGGTACCCTACCCGTTAGAAACCGTTTGGTGCGCTCTTCCTTCGGGTTATGGAACAATTCGCTGGGCGCCCCTTCCTCAACCACAACGCCTTCGTCCATCAGAATTACCTTATTTGCAACGTTATAGGCAAAGGACATTTCATGCGTGACAACGATCATGGTAATCCCTTCTTGGGCCACCTTCTTCATTACCGCCAACACTTCGCCCACCAGCTCGGGATCAAGTGCCGAAGTCGGCTCATCGAATAATATTACTTCCGGGTTTAAGGCAAGTGCCCGCGCTATGCCGACGCGCTGCCGTTGCCCACCGGACAATTGGCTCGGATAAGCGTCCAATTTATCCTCCAGACCCACTTTTATCAGGAGTTGCTTACCAATTTCCATGGCGTCCTGCTTCCTCATCGAACGAACGATGACCAAGCCCTCCATCACATTCTCCAGCGCCGTTTTGTTATGGAATAGGTTATAGGATTGAAACACCATAGCCGTTTTCTTACGAATCGCCAAAATGTCCTTCTTGCTCGTCTTCTTACAGCTCACACAGGTATCGCCAATGATGATTTCACCGCCGTCGGCACGTTCAAGGAAATTGATGCAGCGCAGCAGCGTCGTTTTCCCCGAGCCGCTAGGCCCTAGCACAGCAACCACATCGCCTTTATTCACGCTTAAATCGATGCCTTTCAATACCTCCAGCTTGCCGAACGATTTGCGAATTCCCTTCAACTGGATCATAGCGTCGTCCTTTCCGCTTGGAGATTAAACCGTTTTTCAAGCCATTGAAGCGTTTTGTCAATGAGGTAGCACAACAGCCAATACAAAATAGCCGCTGCCACATAAGCTTCTAAATATTTATAATTCGAGCTGGCGTACAATAACGCCCCGTTTAATAAATCGACGACCGATATCGTGAAGGCAAGCGAGGCGCTTTTGACAGTAGCTGTCAGATTGTTGCATAGATTCGGAAGTGCCTTAGGAATCGCCTGCGGAAAAACGAAGCGCATTAGCCCCTGGGTCGTGGTCATCCCTATGGAATAGGCTGCTTCCATCTGCCCTTTGTCAACCGCTAGCAGCGCACTGCGCATCGTTTCGGCCAAATAAACCGTTCCATTCACCGATAAAGCAATAATCGCTATGAAGAGCGGAGAAAAGTCCTTGGATGCTACCTTCCAATCAAAGGATTTGGCCAGCACATCAATCCCGCCATAAATCGCGTAGTAGAAGATGAATAATAGTAGTACCACCGGAATACCCCGAATAATAACAATAAAAAGGCTGCAGAACCTGGCGAAAAACGGAACTTTGAACATCCTGGCTAAAGCAAACAGCGTACCGAATAGAAACGAAACAAGAAACGGCACAAAGGAGAGCAGCAAGGTAGCCGGCAAATAACGAAGCGACATTTTCATAGTCTGCACAATAAAACCGATATCAATCGATGGATTCATGGAGTTCACCTGCGAATATAGATTGCCTGAAACTGCGTATTCCTTACGTTGTTCGATATTTTCGGCCAAGCCGATCTTCTATGCTTGAGAACAATTTTTCGAACACCAGGCTCAGTATGATGAATATGATCGCAGCACCGACATAAGCTTCCAAGGTGTGAAAGCTCCTGCCTCCAATTGCTTTCGCCTGACCGACCACATCCATAACTCCGATCGCATAGGCGATTGACGTATCCCGCATGAGAGCAGATATGTTGATCCCGATAATTGGAAAGGCAATAACAAACGCCTGTGGAAGGATAATCCGCCGGTAGGCCTGCAATCTGCTCATACCGACCGAGTACGCTGCCTCCATCTGACCGGGATCAATACTGAGCACGGCTGTACGGATCGCCTCCGAGAAAAAGGCTGATGAGTTGATCGTATACGCCACAATGACAAAAACTAGCTTATCCCAGGTATTGATATTGATGCCGAACCACGCATTGAGCAGGAGAGGCAGCCCATAATAGATGATGAACATCTGGATGACGATTGGCGTATTTCTTGCGTAGCTCGTCAGCATGATGGACAACTGCTTCAACACAGGAATGTCGAACAACCGAAATGTTGCAATTAACAGGCTCAGTACCATGCCGGCAAGAGTTACCGACACGAGAATAATCAACGTAACATCGAGACATGCGAGGAGCTTCGGCAAGTACGCGACGATGAGCTTGGGATCAAAGAAATTATCCATTTACTTTGGGCTGTAATCATTTTTCAGCCATTTGATAGACAATTCTTTAAGCTTGCCATTTTCCCTCAATGTTTTGAGGGCGCCGTCCAGATCTTTCTTGAGCTGATCCTGTCCCTTGGCAAGCGGATAGTACGATTTACGGTTTTGGATCGCATCTCCAACTGCTTTCAGCTTTACGCCATAAGCATCTCCATAAGTGATTACGGCCGTGTCCCCGCGAACGAAAGCATCTGCTCGTTTATCGACAAGGCTTTTCACAACGGTGGAAGGATCGGAGATATATTCAAGCTTAATCGGCTTGTCTTTATGGTCATTATTGTACTGCTCGAGGAACTTGGCATCGCCGCTTCCCGATGCTACAAGCACTGTCTTTCCTTGCGCATCAGCGAAATTTTTGATGGTATTGTTATCTTCCAGCACAATTAATTTGGTCATGAGGATGGAATACGCCTCATCTGTAAACAAGTATTTCTTCTCTGTCTCCGCATTGCGCTCCGCTTGAAGGGCGATTGTATTAATTTTGCCGCTGTCCAAGCTAACGTATAGATTTTCAAACTGCATCGGTTCAAATTTGACCTCATATTGCGGCAGCAGCTTGCCGATTTCCTTGAACACCTCGACTTCAAAGCCCGTTGGCTTGCCATCTTTATCCAAGAATCCGTAAGGATTCCAAGCATCCACCGTTCCAACGACAAGGGCTTTCTTTTTTCCTGAATCCCCGGCACTCGTTGCGGAGCACCCTGTCAGGAAAATAAGGACTACTATAAATGCACTAATAATGATCTTTTTCATTTGCACGTCTCCTTAAACATTCGTATGGTATTTACGCTATTTTAGATATGTTGATATCTAGCCTTGGCTTTCTCAATCATAGGCTGCTTGGCATATTCGAGATATTGCCCGGCATAGGTTCGCGCCGGATCTCCCGCATAAAACCGTTCATAGAGCTCATGACGCGCTCCGAGCGGACTTCCAACCAGCTCCCACGTAAGCTTCAGCAAGTTAATCCTTTCTTCAGCACTGCGGTCTGCCCCTCTATAATAGAGTTGCATCGCGTCGCCTAACGGTCCTCTGAGGTCAGCAATCGTGGAAGGTGCTTGAAGAACACCGGCCCCTGTCAACAGCTGCAGAATTTCCAAGGCACGCGGATAGTAGCGATTGCCTAAATTCTTGGCTGTATTTAGCGGCTGCATATCCGGCGCCCACACCCCGTTCGGAAAAAGGACGGATCGCTGCTCAGCTGCCAACAGCAATGCCTTGATGGATTCGAGTTGGAAGAAAAGCTCGGCAAGCTTTTCACGGACGTGAGTGAACTTCTTAATGCCGATGGAATCAGCAAGCTCATTGCCTACTGCAGCTACGAACTCCAATTTGCTGACAAGCCGTACAATATTCTCATGTAGACCGAATGCGCCAAGAAACGGGTTCGAGCGAAGCTTCCAGAGCGCCTCCGGATCTTCTTTGATAAGCACCCGCTCCCAAGGGATAAGCGCATCGTCAAACACGATAATCGCATCCATCTCATCATACTGAGCGCTAAGCGGATGGTTTTCCTCGTTCGTTGAAGCGAATGACTCTCGACAGATAAGGTGAACGCCCGGGTTGTTAACAGGGATGACGAACATTAGCGCATAGTGCTGTTCATCCCGCGTTTTTTTACCGACAGGAGCAACGATAATTTCATCCATGTAAGGGCCGCCTGTGGCAATCATTTTAGCTCCCCTGACAATAATGCCTTCTTCCGTCTCCCGAACGATCCGAACTGCTGTGTACAAATCTCCAAGTTCATTGGAAAGCTTGCTCCGATCAATTTGCGGATCATGTCCTGCCGACGTAATAAGCAGATCGCGATCGCGCAGGTCTTTATAGTAACGGCTTATTTTCTCAGCAAACCCCGGCGCATCCTGGCGGAGCGTATCCCTGACCGCGTAAAACCCCGTAATCTGGGACCGATAAGCGCCTGAAACGCGGCTCATGACGCCGAATGTCGCCTCCGACCAAATTTTAAAAGCAAGGCTGCGGCGATCGATATCATCCCGGTTCTCAGGAATAAGAAAGGCTCGATTAGCCCTTACACCCGTTTCCGTCTGGAACGTCAGGTTCGGTCCAATGTCCGGATGCTCCTGCAAATCCATCAAGCTGGCAACGCTTGCGACCGTGCCCCGGAAGTCCGGATGATTCGGCAAATCCTTGATGAGCTCTCCGTTCAGCCACACCCTTCTTCCATCATTCAAACGCTGTACATACTGTTTGCCCGCCGTCATGTCTTTCACTTCCTTGTCCTTACCATTTTTCAGCGCTATCCTTCGTGCGCCTTGTTTTCCAGAACAATTGGTATCTGCTTCTCAGAGCTTCGAGTCCATATTCCTCATAAAAACTCAGCGTTTGCCGAATCGGATCGCCGAACGCATACAGCTCATGCTGGAACTGGCGATATGCCCGTTCGCTTCCCACCGCATCAAGCGCCCAGCCCAGCTTCGCTCCCGAACCCGCATCGATATGTGGATTACCTGCGATCAAGCTGCCGCCAATCCGGCGCGCTTGCTCAAAGACACGATCAAGAACGCCCACTGCCGCTTGTTTGGCCGCTTGCAGCGGAACAAGCGCCGGTAAGAAATAACCCGCATCGCTCGGCTCGCCGCCAATTTCTGCCGCTAGCAAAAGTGCTTGTACCGTCTCAAACTCCTGAATGATTTCCCCAAGTGTCACCTGTACGTGATGCTCGCCATTGTGCCCGCCTTCTTCCGCTAAAGCAAAAGTCGTACCGATCAGCGATTCCAACAGTACCGTTTGCCTAGCCGTCCACTGGAAATCCGCGATCGCGCTCACCTTCGATTGACGAAGTCTTTCGTTCACATGTACCGAATTTCGCTCCACAAGGACGCGTGACCATGGAATTAAAACGGAATCGTATTCAACCGCTACTCCGACATCCAGATGGCTCGAGACTCGGAACCGGACGTTCTTATCGTTGACTGGAAGCAGCACAACTGTAGAAGGTGCCGTCTCCCCTGCTTCCTGGATCCACACCAGCAGCTCATCGACAAACAACGCGTCTGCAAGAAAGGTTTGCTTGCCACGCAACACGAGGCCCTCCTTCACCGACTCTATGTAAGGAGCAACTTCTTGCGTGGCATCGAAAGGCTTTAGCCTATAGAAAGAAGTCGTCACAAGCTTACGAGTCCGCTTGCTTTCTTCATACCACTTGGAAAAAGAGTCATTTGGCGATTGATCTGTAAAAAGTAAACGATCATGCTGAACGTACCAGGATGCCAATAAGGCATGCGCATAGTCCGTCAGGCCGCCCGCAAAAACGGAACGCCCACCCGCGATTCCGTATAAGCCAGCTCGCTTCCTGCCTAAATGCTCCGAAGACGTCGGCAGCTCATAGGCTTGTCTAATGGCGTTTGCCGGATCATCTGCATCATGCAGCAGATCCGCAAGCTTCTCTCGCTCATGCAGATAGGCTCCATGTTCATTCAACGTGAGCGCCGATCCATCCGAGCGAATCACGCTTCTGGGGATCCAACGCGCTTTCACTTTCGTGCTATCCATTAAGAAGCACTCCTTCTATTCTTGATCTTCCGGCTTAGGCAAAGACAGGGCTTTGCGCCGAAGCGGCAGGCTTCGCCAGCACAGGAGCGGCAATATCGAGCTCAAGCAGCGGCAGCAGCAGCTCTGACACATAATTGGCCTCGTCGATCAGCGGCCAACCGGAAAGGATGAACACGTCGATGCCCAGTGTTTCCTTCAGCTCCCGCAGACGTTCCGCCACCTGAATGGGACTGCCAACGATATACGAGCCCCATCCGTTGTCAAACACATCAAGCGGCGACCATGGGGTCGTTCCAGCGTACAAGTTCGGATGGAACTCCAAATCCGACAGTTCAGGCAAATGACCGGCGCGCAGCGCATCAATTCGTGCCTGCACCTGCGGATTGTCGTTCGTCAGCGATGCCAATCCGCCCTCGATGCCGTTTACATTCACCAGATTCGCGTTCAGTCGATCGGCAATCGTATCGGCTCCCGTTTTCTGCTGAAGCCAGAGAAAATGTTCCAGTGCCTCCTCCTCGGTTTCTCGAACGATGACACTTGCCAGTGTACCAATGCGCAGCGTCCGCTCTTGGGACGCTGCGGCCTCTTTGGCTGCCTCAATCTGCTTGCTAAGCTTCTCGGGACGCTGAAGGAACGTCAAATACGTATCTACGACCTCGGCGGCATGCTGTATGCCAGCTGGTGACGCCCCCGCCCCCCATAATGGAATATGTGGCGACTGTATCGGGCCAAGTGGTAGGAAGGTAGGGCTGCTTTCGCGCCCGCCTTTGCCCACAAGGTCGAAGTGTTTACCTTGATAAACCACAGTCTCCCCTGCATACAGCCTTTTGAATAGCTTCCAATATTCAGCACTCATTTCGTACCGATCGTCATGCTGTAGATGAACGCCGTATTGAGCCAGAACCGAATCGCTTCCGTTCACGAGATTCAGGATGAGTCGGCCGCCCGAGTAATCATCAAACGTCAGCGCTTGCTGTGCCAGCAAAGTCGGTGCCGTGACACCGGGATACACGGGTATGAGGAATCGCATCCGCTCCGTGAGAGGGAATAAAGACGCAGCGAGAGTAAACACGTCATGCGCATAAGTACCCAGCAATGCACCAGAAAACTTGGCGCGATCAATGGTACTTGCCAAGCGGCGCAAACGGTGATGATCAACCGGGTAACGCCCTTCCTCCTTCCAAGGAAACCGTCCGTCGACAGGACTGATATACCAAAAAATTTCCATAAGCTTACCTCCATACATCCTACATTTGTTTCTAGCGTCAAATGGATTTTCCTATAATCATCGAAATCTGAAGTTTCTGCGTTCTCGAGGAGAAACAAAAAAGGCAAAGTCAAGCGCATTGCGCTTGCTTTTGCCTCCATTCGTCAGGTCAGCATTCTTATTTAGTTACCTGGTAATCTTTGTGCACCTTCTCATCATATTAGCAACCTCAAGAGATTGTGTCAATACCCTAGTTTATCGATGTGTTTAATTGTTATTCACTCGTGCGAGTTTGCTTCTCCTTGTACCAGACCCTAGAACCGAAAGGGCTCGCTGACAATCTCTCGTCCTACCATTTCACGTGCCAAGTAATTGACAGGTCCCATCAGCGACACACCCCGGGCATCACGGTACAGCCTCTCGATTTTATGACCACGCATATATCCGGTTCCTCCGACGATTTGCTGTACTTCGCGGCACACCTTCTCGCTTACTTCCGACGCCAGAATCTTGGATTGGCTTGCGCTCAGCTTCAGATTATCGGAGCTGCGCTCAGCTACTTTATCTACGAGTGCGCGTGCAGCATCAATCCACATGTGGAGCTCAGATAGCCTTACTTGCAGAGATTGACTCGCAGCTAACCCCTTCCGCTCGACATAATCCAGCGCAATCCGGAAAGCCGCTTCGCTGATCCCTACGGAAATTGCACCCAAAGTAAGCCCACTTTCCCGCAAAGCGATTTTCAATTCTACACTCCCGCCCACTTCTCCTAGAATATGATCCGAGGTGAGAACACTGCGATGAAACTCAATAAATCTAGTGGAGGAACCCCTCATGCCCGACAGCCCGCTTTGGGTATCAACAGCTACAACCTGCTCTTTCTCAATTAAGAAAAAGGTCTGTCCGTGCTGAGCCGCTTCCGTCCCCGCATCGGAAGAAACCGTCTGCACCAGTACTAGGTACAAATCCGCAAGTCCCGCTCCCGTCGTAAATGTTTTGACGCCATTAATGACCCAATTTCCTTCATCATTCTTTGTGCCTACTGTTTGTTTGCCCGCTCCCGAACCCGTCTCGGACCAGGCCGACGCGGCAATCCATTCTCCGCTGGAGAGCTTTGGCAAATACGTTCGTTTTTGCTTTTCGCTGCCCTTGTTTAATAAGCTGGTCACCACTAATAAGTGTTGGTGCACCACGATCGCAATGGATGGATCGACGGTCGCCAACTGTTCAATCAGCTTGCTTGCAAACCATATCGTCTCGCCCTTCCCGCCGTACTCTGTGGGGATAATGCTGCCAAGCAATCCTGAGCTGCGCAGCGCACGGAGCGATTCCGGCTGCGTTTGGCCTGTTTCATCCGCCAGATACGCATGCTTCTCCAAAGTGCTCAGCAATGATGAAAGTGAAGCTTCATGGATAAAATTCTGTGTTTGCAATATGATCAAGCTCCTTTAATATCGATATGAAATCATTAGTTTTAGTTCACTTTAATGATCCTCATGCGCCTTGCGGAAAATATAATAAGAGGCATCCTCGGACACCGTTAACGTTCTGCCTTTTCCCCAACCCAACTGCTCCCGATAACTGCCAAGCCATCCTTGCTCGGCAACCGCAGTTTCCTCAATATCAACATTCTCATCGGCTAATGGCGTAACAAACAGTGCGTCCACCGGACAATACAGCTCGCACATAAAGCAGCTTTGGCAATCTGATTTCCGGGCAATGACAGGTATTCCGTCCTCGGTCGCGTCAAAGACGTTGGTCGGACACACGGAGACACACTGGTTACAGCTAATGCATCGGTCCTTGCTTAGCAGCTCAATCATCGAATTATCTTCTCCTTCATCTAAATTTGCGCAAGCTCCCCTGTCAACGCTCGGGTCCAAACATGATTGAGACCTCCGCTGAGCAGCCGGTAATGCTGGTTCGGATCGGTCTGAGGGAAGTCTTCGCGGCGATGCATCCCCCGCGTTTCCGTTCTTTCGATCGCGCTGGCGTACATCCATCTGGCTGTCGCTGTCATGGCAGCCGCTTCCCTGATTTTATAGCTGCTCCCATTGCCATCACGAAGGCCTAGCTTTTGTTCACGCCACAACTCGTCAAGACGATTCATGGAATCTCGAAGTTTGGTTTCCGAGCGAAACCAGTTACGATCCAGCGGAAACACTTCATTCTGCACCAAGCGAACAACTTCATCCGTCCGCAATGCGCCGCTGCGCTCAGAGACGTAAGCCTGTACCCCCGATGTCTCGGAGAGCCCCCGCGGACGCCGACTCAGTCGCTTCTCGCCAAGCTTTAACGCATAACGCGCTGCACCTTCGCCCGACCAGTAGCCGGAAGACATCGCCCAAGCGGCGTTATGACTTCCACCTCCTGTGAAGCCTCCACAAATCAGCTCGCGGGTGGCAGCATCGCCGGACGCGTATAGACCTGGTACATGCGTCGAGCAATGCTCGTCCACGATGTGAATGCCGCCTGTTCCACGCACGGTTCCTTCATATCGGAGTGTAATCGGGAATTTGCGCGTGAAGGGATCGATCCTCAAACGATCGAACGACAGGAAAAAATTCGGCTGCGCTTTTCTCATAGCCCGCTGCAGCTCAGCGTCGGCTTTATCCAGCCTGGCGAATACCTTTTGTTTGGCTATCAAGGTTTTGGCTATCACGGATCGGCCACGTTTCGAGCCTGCACCCTCAATCACGGTCCCATCCTCGTAATAAAATGTCGCCCAATGGTAAAAAGCTGACTTTGTGACCGGGGAAAATGCAGGCGCAATGGAATACGACGTGGAAAATTCCATCCCCGACAACTCTGCTCCAGCCTCCGCTGCCAATAAATAGCCGTCTCCAGTGAGCACATTGGTGCCAAGCGCTTTGCTCAGAAACGCGCAGCCGCCAGTTGCGATAACAACTGCACCTGCATCAACACGCCATTTGTTGTTGTTCTGACTATGTAAACCTGCAGCCCCAGCGACGCCATGTTCATCAGCCAGCAGTTCTAAGGCAGGGCTGTGATCAAGAATGCGAACTCCGGCTTTGCGCACCTGCGTTCTCATCAACTTCATATAATCCGGCCCCTGAAGACTTTGCCGCTGTATCGTCCCTGTTTCGTCGATTGGAAACCGGTACCCGAGCTCCCCAATTTGATTCATGTTGTGATAAGTGAAATCGAGCACCCTTTGCATCCAATCGGACTTCGCCAGATAACCGCCAAGTGCCGCTCGACTTGCCATCGCTTCTTCACGCGCCTTCGCATCGGGCTCTACGTACCATACGCCCGTTCCGGAAGGCGCCGTCGCGCCGCTTGTCCCACAGTAACCCTTATCGACCAATACCACGTTCGCACCTTCCTTGGCGGCGGCAATGGCTGCCCACGTTCCCGCTGGCCCACCTCCAATAACCAAGACATCTGCACGAATATGGACATCCTGCTGATCTTTCATCCTATTACCTCCTCTTGATTTTCGCTCTTCATGCTCGCGGAAAACAAAAAAAGCGAAAACGATGCGCAAGAATGCGCACGGTTTCGCTTCCAGTGGTCTGGTCATCGATACTCGTTTAATTACCTGATTATTATTAGTTACCTATATTGTACAAATGCTATGTTATGGTTTATCATAATAAATGTCAAGTAAATTTATTTGTTTAATATACTTTAACCTCGTGATCCTTTACATAATAAACGTATTTGGCTTATTAAGCATTATGCTCAACAAACGGAGGTGACACAAAATGAGTTCAACCTTATGCTCCAAGGTCGAGAAAGGTCTCCAGATCTTAAACCGGCGTTGGACTTGCTTGATCATTTACCAACTGCATTTCGGACCTCAGCGTTTTAGTGAAATTCAAACCGTTATCGGGATCAGCAAGAGACTTTTGTCTGAGCGCTTGAAAGATCTAGAAGAAGAGAAAATCGTCAAGCGGGAAATCATCATGAAGTCCCCCATTAAAATCGTCTACTCCCTGACGGATAAAGGTTTGGCGCTTACTCCCGTTGTAAAAGAGATTGAGCGTTGGTCCCAAACCTGGGTCGAAGACGAAGACGACGAGGACATGGAAGACTTGAATACACTGCAAGCCTAATTAAACAAGAGCCGCAAGCGCTAATTCGCCTGCGGCTCTTTACATCTTTACCCGCTATCGCAGATTCATGCCGGATTTCTAAACATTTTTGCTTATTACTGGTATACAAACGAACCCCTCCCTTCCTTATACTTGAAGCAACGTACAAGCTACGATGATCAAGAAAATCAAAGATGTAAATCAACTACACTAGGCTTATCTCATTCCAGAAGCGTTTTACGTTATTCATACCAATCTTGGAAGCTAGTTTACATTCTTCCATTCCTTCGAATTCAACCGTGAGATAACCATCATATCCTGATTGTTTAATGAGTTTGATGATTTCCCGAATCTCAATATCCCCATGTCCGACAATCGCACCTCTCAAGAAATTTCCGTTGGATGTCCTAAACCACTCTCCTTCTCCAGGATCATTATAGTAGGGACGGAAGTAAAAATCTTTGATATGTATGAGTGATGCGTACGGCAAGTTTTTCTTCACACCGATAATTGAAGGTTCATCCACACACATGAAATTACCTATATCCAGCGTTGTTTTAAAATTAGGACGATTGACAGCTTTCAGCACCCTTTGTACTCGGTCACTAGCTTGAACACTTACACCGTGATTTTCTATGGTAGTCGTAATTCCAAACTGTAGAGCATAATCGGCTATCCTGCGACTTCCTTCAACAATTTGTGGCAAGCTGTTCTCGAAGTACGCAATGTCCATTTTCTCTGGAGGCAGCGTAAATGCAGTTACGTCATGACGCATATGTTTGATTTCCATGCGATGAAGCAGATCGACATGCTGCTTCACCCGCTCGACTTCAGCTTCAAAAGCTTCCTCCTTATCCTGAACAAAGTTGGCAGGCATGGAGTAGCTAGACAGTTCGATACCTACTAATTTTGCTTTTTCACGAACCGCGTCTGCCAGTTCCGAGTTATCTACCAGTGTAAAGCCGTACGGTACGATTTCCATATGTTCGCCACCGTTGTCTTTAATCCATTGAATGACATCAAGGACAGACATTTCCCCTGATTGGATTGCATTTAATAAGCTGTAGGTACTCAAACCAATCTTCATCGCTTCACCTCTTTTAAATCTCCATCTATTCCACAGTTCTGCTGTAAAGTGTCTATGTTTATCTAGCAGCTAGCATTTGCTTGATTGCCGCTTCCGTCCCCGGCTTCTGATACTCCACAAATATGTCCCTCATGTACATTTTCCAATAAACCACCGCGGTATTCTTCGACCAAAACTTCGTTCATTTCACTGCACCCCACAACTCCACTTTTATTTCACTGCTGCTTTGCGAAATCGATGACGACCATTTGATGGCATTCCAGCTCAGGAACAACGTATTTGATTCCCTTATCATTTTGTTTAAAAGCAATCGGAGTCATCTGAGGCGCCAAATAGACTTGCTTTACGGTGCGATCCTGTAAAAGCAAGAACACCTGAATGTTATACAACGGCAAAATATCCTCGATGATTTCGATGTCATCTCCCCGCTTTACAGGCGATGCATATAACAGATGATTGATCATTCTTCCTGCCGTTTTTTGCTCCTGCAGTGTCACAATACCTTGTGCGGGAAGATTAGTTGTGAGCGTCTTTTCGGGCAATAGCCGGTTAATTGCATGCACCACCGTCTCCTTAAGTGCTAAACTTCCTTTGACGGCGTAATCCTCAAACACATTCCATGCAATATAAATGCCTTTCTCACTTTCCACCATGCCCGGACCACCGTCATTCATGCTGCTCGGTGTATGCATATGCGAACAGAACGTGAATATATCACGGTTAAAATATGGATCTTCGCGCCGCCCCAACTCTATTCCACCGTTCAAAGCAATCTTCTGTCCTTTGGAATAAAAAACGAATGAGGACTTGCCTAAGCTTGGGAGTGTAAATCCTGGTCGGAAATAATCGGGCTGGTATGGATTTTCCATGATATGCCTTACGCCCAAGTCGATGGCAAAACCATCCCCGTTTTCATCCAGTCCGGATTTACCCGTTGCGAGCACTTTACCGCCATTGCCGAAAAACGCGTTCAGCTTTGTTTTTAACTTATCGGATATAACGATTTGGTCCGGTAAAAGCAACACTTTGTAATCATTAAAATTGGTTTCCATATCCACAACATCAAATAAAAAATTGCCTTCAAGCAGGATTCGAACTGCCCCCGCGTCAGCTCGTCCCGTATACATAGCACTATCCATATTGCCTACTCCGGCTGCTTCTGCTGTAAGTAAAGCAATATCCGCAATATTGATTGTGTCTGTGCACCATGGCTCTTTTTGCTCCACCTCTGAATAGGCTTTACCGATGAGCTCATAAGTGCCTTGATCCATGAATCCTTCTGGATGCAGCTGGTCTCCGATCGAGCAGCGCGCCCCATTTGCCAAGCTTAAAGATGTCTCATAGCGCAGCGCATTCGGATGCTTGTATCCGCCAAACTCTCCCCAGAATGTATGGAATTTCCCCGTCATCCCCAGAAATTCCATGCCAAGTAATTGAGCATAGCGCGCTGAAAGTGGGAAGTGATCGTAGCCCCAGCCTCCTGTAGGCAGTGATTCTACCTCCAGATGCGTATTCATTGCTGCCAAATCCCTCCGGCCTTGGGCAATATGTCCCGCATTATGAAAGATGGAGGTGCCAGGTTTAATGGCGTGAATCGCTTCTCGCATCTTTCGTGTATAATTGGCATAAATTCGTTTGCCTTGTGCGATAATGTGTTCTTTATTACGCGGATCTTTACCTCCAGCTCTTAGCTCGGCTATGCAAGTATGACAATAGCAGGTACGTTCCCCAACGATATCCAGAAAAATACCATCACCGTCATATTTCCGCACCACTTCCTCAACCTGACTAATCATGAGCTCCAAATACGGGGAATTCAGGCAAAACTGGTGCCATCCAGGCGTCATAAAGCCTTTAACCCAGTTGGTTTGGTCATTTTCATCCCGCATCAACCATTCAGGGTGGCGTCTTGCCAGCTTTTCGTCAAATCCTACCGAAAGATAAATCGGTGCCTTTACGCCAATTTCATGGGCAGCTTCAATTTGTGCCCCTAGTAAATCAAATTCTAGATGAGGATGCATCACGTTTGTTTCAGCTGGGAAATAAGCCCAACCATGATGACATTTAGCAAACACCGTTATGGAATCTACATGTCCCACCTTCAACATGTCTTGAAATTGCTGCTTCGAAAATTGTTTGCCGATATTTTGAATCATTTCGGACGTATGAAAATCCAGATGAACTTGTCTGAAACGCATCTTATCTCTCTCCCTTCAACTATCGTTCAGCTATGCTTTCACTGCGCCTGAACTCAGGCCGCCTTCAACTTTTTCTTGGAACAACAAATAGACGATAACGGTTGGAATAATCGTAAGTATGATACTTGCGAAGGTAGGTCCCATTTGTGCGGAGCCTCGTTCTCCGACAAACGACATTAAAGCCATGGATATGTTGTACATATCCCGGTTCGTAATTAAAATCACATTCCACATGAGGTCATTGTAAATACTGAAAAAGGCCAAAATGCCAGCTGTCGATATGGCAGGCATCGCTAACGGAGTCAATATTTGAAACAAAAGCCGGAACGGTCCGCATCCATCCATTTCGGCCGATTCGTCGATTTCCTTATGAATGCCTTTCATGAAACCAGTAATCAAGAAAATCGTTAAAGGCAGCTCAAATGTGCCGTAAAGAACCATCATGACCAAGTAATTGTTAAAGCCATTAAAACTTCCTATCATTCGAGAGATCGGAATAATCAAGGAAAATACGGGGATCATCAACCCCAATATGAAATAAATATATATAAAACCATTCATTTTCAAATTAAATCTCGATAGTATATATGACGCCATGATACCCAAGATTAAAGTCAGACACGTGCCCGCAATCGCATAAAGAAACGAGTTTAAAACAGCATGATCGATATGCGCTTCTTCAAACGCCATTTTGTAATTGCTCCAAAGCCATATGCTTGGCAAGGCAAAAATTTTACTCCCATAGATGCCTGTGTTGTCTTTATAAGAAGAAAGCAATGTGAAAACTAGTGGATAAATGAAGATCACCGAACAAATTCCCGAAAAAACATAGATAAACCACTTCGTAACGTTGGTCATTATCTTGTATCACCTGCCAATCTTGTTTATCTTGTACTGCGGGTTTTCATTACCCCATTCAAAATGATCGTTGAAATTAATGCCGCAATGATGATGAAAGTACCTATACTGTTTCCCACACCGAAATTATTATATTTAAACGACTCGTAATACAATAACGTTGTTGGAACATCTGTCGCACCGTTCGGACCACCATTGGTCATAACAAAGATCTGTCCAAAAACCCTTAAAGACTGCGTAACAGCTAAAATGGAAAAAATTTTGAGCGTTTCTTGCATCATCGGCACTGTAATATACAGCAGTCGCTTAAAACCTGTTGCTCCATCCAATGCTGCCGCCTCATAAAGATCTTCAGGAATGGCAACAAGCCCGCTGGCAAAAATGATCATGTTCAGTCCGGCATATATCCATGCATTGACCACAACTACGACATAAATAGCTATATTAGGTTCTCCAAGCCAATCTCTTGTTAGCGAACTCATACCTAAAACAGATAGGATCGCATTGACAAGTCCTCCGTCTCCTTTTAACAGAAACTGCCACATTAGTCCGACAGCGGTCAGTGGGAGGATAGACGGCATAAAATAAGCGACTTTAAAGAATCGTTTACCTTTCAATTTACTCGTAATAATTAACGCAAATGTAAATGCAATTGGCAAAATTAAAATAAAAGATGAAAGGATGAATATACTAATGTTCTTTAAGGCACGGTAAAATTCTGGTTTGTGAAACATTTGAACGTAATTTTTCCATCCTACAAATTCCAATGGCACGTTTTTTATCCCATTCCAGCTAAAAAAGGACATATACGCCGTTTGGAACATAGGAACGACATACGCGATCGTGTACACCAAAAGCGCAGGCAGCAAAAACATGGCTGCAATGAAATATGGTTTTCTTCTGCTCACTAGATTTCTCCTTCCAGTAAAACCCGAATCCACTTTAAAAAGTAAACCATACCCCTAAAGAAGGCAGTATGGTTTATGGTAAGGTTCGATTTACTTTTTGTTTGAATCAACCAAGCCTTGGATCGCATCAGCTGTTTTCTGAGGACTGCTACCGGCGAACATACCTTGAATTTCGTTACGAACTTTGTCCTGCAGCTGCAAGAGAGGGCTGTATTCTTCAATTTCACCTTTAAAATCTGAAGATGATTTCAGAGCCTTCATGTATTGAACCGTAATCGGATCTAATGATGCTGGATCTACATCCATTTTAACGGGGTATACGCCACCTTTGGTTTCCTTCAAGTAATACTTAAACGAATCAGCCGAAGTCAAAAATTTAACTAATTTAATCGTTGCAGCTTGTTTAGCTCCCTTAGCTTCTTTCGATACCGAATATCCGCCTGCGCCACCAAACCAATTATCTTTAAATTGCGGCTTATCTTTATATCCTGGGAATGGAATGACACCGATTTTGTCTGCAATTGGCGATGCTGCCATTTGTGAGAGTGCCCAAACACCTTCGAAGAGCATAGCGCTCTTCCCGTCGAAAAACATCGTAGTTGCCGTATTGCCGTCCATCGTTACGATATTTTTACCGAATACCCCAAGATTCTGCCAATCCTTCATCGTTTGCATCAAGGCAACCATTTCGCTATCGTTCCATTTTGCAGTTCCGCTCATTAAATCCTGCGTTTTCTGAAAACCATACTTTTTAAGTGATAAATTTGTTAATAAATGGCCTCCACGGAAGTTTTCTTTTTCCCCCATAGCCATCGGCACTACATTCATTGCCCCAAATTTCTCTGCCAGAGCAGGAATTTCCTCCACTGTCTTCGGCGGTTCTATACCCGCTTTTTGGAATAATTCCTTGTTGTAATAAATGGCCACACTATAAAATTCAGTTGGAACTCCAAACGTTCCTGGGTACTCTTTATATTTCCAACTGTCGAGCAGCGGCAAAAAGTCTCCTGCCCATTTGGGATCTTCTTTTAAGAATGGATCCAAATCCAAAGCAACATTTTTGGCATACTCTTTGAAAGACTCCCCGCCATAGTTCATCCAAATTTCTGGCATGTTACCTGTAGCTAAGCTAGCCTTAAATTTATTATTGTAAGCGGCTTCATCATTAAGTGATTCATCAACAACGGTAATATTCGGATTTTCTTCCATAAACTTTTTTAGCAATCCTTGATATGCCGTTACGGTCGGACTTGTACCGGCTGTTCGCGTCATGATTCGTACAGTGACCTTTTCTTCTTGCGTGGCTTTTTTAGTAGGCGTTGCGCTTGTATTGTCTTTGGAACTACTACAACCTGCCAATATAGTCGATACAATAAGGGTAGAGATGAGTACGAACGATAAAGTTTTTTGGGTCACGATCGATTGCCTCCCTTTTTAATTCTTATTTTTTATGCACACTTTTTTCTGCCTTACACCAACTTATTATAATGAGCCTAAATGTGACATAACATGCAATTTCTTTACTACAGGGGGAATTTATTTAACATCTGTAGGATAACGGGCAAAAATCCCGCGAGAAATCTCGCGGGATTTTTGCCCGAAATGGAGAGTTACAAGCTATCCGTTAACCGTATCTTAATCGGGTGAGATATATTTGGAGGGAGAAACACTGTAATATTTCTTGAAACATTTGCTAAAGTAGTGCGTATCCTTATAGCCAACCGACTCCGCAATAAAATACAAATTTTTGCATCCTTGCTCCATTAAATCCTTGGCTTTCACCATTCTACATTTCGTTAAATATTCCACAACCGAATATTCCGTTTCGCTTTTGAAAATGCGACTGAGATAGCTGGGATGGATATAAATGCTTCCAGCTATCTCTGTTAAGTCCAGCTCTGCATTCGCGTAATTATTGTCTATATACTGTTTCGCTTTTTCCACCAGCTTAGCCGGAGTCGATTGTTTCAGACTTTTTACGTGCTGCAGCACACTCCGATATTCGTCCTGCACCCAACCTTCAATTTCCTCTATCGTTTCTAGTTCATCCACGAGTTTGGACGGATTGAATGGTTCACTAAACGATCGTCTCCAATCCAGCTTATTTTCTGCAGCAAATATACCCAAAACGACTATGAATTCATACAGAATGGCATATAACTTAATAATAGATTGCTTGTTTTCCATTATCACTTCAAATCGTTTATGCAATTCTTCTTGAATAGCTGTAAAATTGCCTAATCTTAATTGAATAATGATATCTTCACGGATATACGACAGATCGTGGGATAATGTCTTGTCCAACAAGGTGTCGTAGCGTATGATCCTGTTCCTTCCATAAATTGTTTTATTCTTACATGCCATTATCGCTTCTTTATAAGAAACTGTTACATCATTAATGCTTTTGACTACAGTCCCAACTCCGGTCGTTACTGTGAATTTCAAATGTCTGCTTACCGCCTGGGTGGCATCCAAACAGGTTTTTAATATAAAGCCAAGCTCTATATCCGCATGATCAAATTCCTTTATATGAATGATTAAAATAATCTTATTTTCCACATCATATGAAATCTCAAAATTTTTCACTCCCCCCTTTACAAAAATCTCACTAAAAATATTGGATACAGCAAATCGCTTCCATAAAGGTTGAGTCTTGCTATCCGCCAAGGTCTTGTCGATACTAATGGCAATAACGAATAGTGCGCCTTCTCGCAAGCCCGGGCAGTACAATTGGAATTTCTCCAGCTCCTTCACGGATGCGGTTCCATCCAATAACGACTGGATGAATTTTCTTTGAAGAATACTGTCGCTTTCCTTTAAGCTTTGCTGTAGATGCTCATTCCTATGCTTTTGCTGCAATTCCACTTCGATCCGATCTTGCAACTTTTTTAATACTTGTGTCAGTTCATCCATATTGATCGGCTTCAGTAAGTAATCGGAAACACCTGCTTGTAAAGCGGTTTTCGCATATTCAAAACTGCTATAGCCTGTTAGGATGATGATCTTCATTTCAGGATAGTTCATCTGCACCACTTGGGCAAACTCTAAACCATTAATAATTGGCATATTAATATCTACAATCGCCAGTTGTACAGGTATATGCTCTAACATCATTAATGCATCTTCTCCGTTACCTGCATCCCCTGCGATTTCGTAACCGAGATCATTCCAATTTACGCATTGTTTCAATCTTTCTCGAACTAGATATTCGTCATCGACAATCAACACTTTTATCATTCCGTATCACTCCGTGTTTCAAGTGTTGGTAATTTAATTTTAACCAGTGTACCTTTTCCATATTCACTTTGAATTTCTAAACCGTATTCTACGCCAAAATAAAGCTTGATCCGCTCGTTTGTGCTTTTCAACCCGAAGCTTTTCTGTTTATAATCGGCAGCTCCAAGATTGAACATGTTATCCAATTGCTCTTGCTGTATACCAATCCCATCATCGGCGATAACAATAACCAATTGCTTGTCTTTAATACCGGCTTGAATATGGATATGACCCTTTCCACGTTTGTTCTTTAGACCGTGGTAAATTGAGTTTTCCACAATTGGCTGAAGCAGCAGCTTGATGGTCTTGTATTTATACACCTCTGGATCGAAATCCAACGTGTAATCAATCTGGTCTCCATAACGGACTTTCAAGATTTCCAAATAGGTTTGCGTAATGATAATCTCGTCTTCCATAGAGATAACAGGATTTCCTTTACTAAGCACACCACGATAAAAAAGCGCAAGCTGATTAACAATTTTGACCACATCTGCATTTCTTTTCAGATCAGCTAAACCGCAAATGCATTCAAGTGTATTATATAAAAAATGCGGATTGATTTGCGATTGCATGACAGCTAGCTCGTATTCCTTCTTCTTCTTTTGTTCCTCGATGATATTCTCCATTAACATCTTGGTATTTCCAACCATTTTATTAAATTCTTTGGCCAAGGCGCCGATTTCATCCCTTGATTTGATATCAAGCCAAACATCGAGGTTCCCATCTTGAACATCTTTCACTGTTTTTTTATTTTATCCAAGGGTCTCGTGATGGATTTGGCGATTAATAGCGTAAGGATAACAGCCAAAACGACAAATATGACACCGATTCGCAGAAACTTTTCAGTAAGTATCCGGTTGTCTTTCGTAATTTCGTAAATCGGAACGATTCCGATAATTACCCAGTCAAATCGCGGATAGCTTCGTGAAACAACTAGAAAATCCTTACCTTCCATGCGGAATACTTTACCACCTTCATGACTAACTGCCCAAGGATAATAAATAGCATGACTTATCGAAGTATTTAGTTTGTCTTTATGCGTATCCGAAGAGATGATGCCATTTTTATTGACAATAAATAGGTTCCCACTGGCACCCATGTCAATATTGGCATACTGATCAGATATATACCTTTCATCGATGGAGAGCTGAATCAAGCCTAACGGGTCCCCTGTTCTTCCCGAATTAAATTTCTGGAATAAGGAAATGACATTCCGTCCCTCATTGGACTTCGAATAATTACTTGTTCGAGTATCCTCCCAAGCAAGACCATACAAAGTAACTGCAAATTTCTTGAAATACTCTTCACTTATATTGGCAATACCTCCGAGACTCCCGGAGTCATAGATATGATTATAACGGTCGTAAATCATCATGGCATCGATGAACGTTTTGTTATCCACGATATTCCTCAGTTCATCCTGCACGGCTACATATTTATTGTAGTTTTCCAATGGATTGTTAGTGGCAGGCTCACTTAGGACTTGTTGAATCGTGTTATTCGTGATGACAATTTTAGAATAGTTTTCTGCATTTACAAAGATGATTTCTAATTTCTCAGAAACCAGCTTTAAATTTTGAACTGTATTTTCAATCGCTTTGTCGATTACAATTGCCGATGAAATGCGATAGGTAAAAACAGCCAATAAAATAATCAACAGAGATAGTGCGAACATAAAATAAAGCGTTATCTTTTTAAAGATCGATAATGAATAATAATAATCCAATACTTTCCCCTTTATTTTTGCCGGCATTTTCCCGCCCCCACCTTCTCGCCTTATTGTACACTATTATTAGAATGCAAATCGAGGTGATGGGGAGGGGGGTAGCATATTCGAACGTGGTCACACCAAGTCTGAGATCCTCGCTTATTGAGTTTACGAGAGTTTACGATTCAGTTCCAGATTTAGTAAGCCCGCATATTGATAAATAATCATTCAAACAAATCCATCTGCCTAGGTGCCAATCCTTCATAGTCTAATCCGAGCATTGCAATCAATTCCTTAGCATTCCCTGCGGCATGGCCTCCTGAATTATTATTAAATATCACGCACACTTCGCGCGATTGTTTATGTAATTCAAGCACCCTTTCCTTCCACTCCAGCAATTCCTGCTGATTATAGTGATACAAGTACCTAACCTCACGCCAGTTTGTTTCGCTATTCTGCACCCAACCGCTAACATTCCGTCCGTGGAAGCGAACCATGGTCAGATCCGGATGCGTAACTTGAAGCACTGTCGGCACAGATCCAATCCCAGCCTGAGGCTCATCACAGATGCTGTGCATCCACTCCTCCCGTTCCATGAAGGAGAGCGTCTTGTCCCTCATTTCTTCTGTAAACCAGCTCTGATGGCGGAATTCGAGTGCTACGGGCACATCCCCCATCTTCGCTCTCGCGTATCGAAGCACCTCAACATTGGCTTTGCTGCAATCGAACCATGGTGGATACTGGAACAGCACAGCTTTAAGTTTTCCAACTGCTTGTACAGGTCGGATAGACTGCAGGAACACATCAAACATCTGCTCCATCCCACCAGCAAAAGGATTCTCTCCTCGCAAATGACCCGTCATTCCTTGGTAGGCTTTAATAATGAAACCAAAGTCATCCGGCGTTTCTTGCAGCCATTTTATATAGTTGCGTTCGGGTTGAATTGCATAAAAAGAACTATCCAACTCCACAATGGGAAAATGTGCGCCATACTCCTGCAGCTTCCCTCTGTTCCCACCCAATTCATGATCGCCCCAACCGCTGAGTCCAATGTAAATCATAGTAAGTACTCCTTACGTATGTTTCTTTTTTTCTTTATTTTATCGCTCGTTGAGATGTAGAACAACTAAAGACGCTTCTCAGCCGAATAGTCGGTTTGAGAAGCGCCTTTTAAATGATATTTAGTGTCAGATAGAGTGGAAATAGCTCGTCCTCTCATTATCCACTTGTTTATTTGTAAATTTTCAGTGTAGGATAAAGATATAGCCATATAGCCATTAAGTATCGTCAACTACACTAACTCATTGGAGGGATCGCTGAAATGAAACCCAGTCGAATCAATCAAATAGGTCCACCGCGCTTTGGCATCGCCGTTCATGCTCTTGTTTGGTTGGCAAATAGTGGTGGTGTCCTTTCAAGTGCAGTCATCGCAGGCCAAGTCAATTCTCATTCTACTTTTCTTCGCAGAGTCTTAGCGCTTCTAACTCAATTCGGAATCGTTGAAGCCCGAGAAGGTCGCGACGGAGGCTACTACTTAAAAATCCCAGCAGATAGGCTGACCCTTGCCGACGTTTATATAGCTGTAAAATCAGAATGCACGGAAGTTTGCACCGAAAGCGATGTAGATTGCGGAGAGGCCGGCAAACAGTTAGATTATGCGCTCGAACGCATCATGAGCGAAGCGGAGGAT
Source organism: Paenibacillus sp. N3.4 (assembly GCF_008017805.1). Taxonomy (GTDB): domain Bacteria; phylum Bacillota; class Bacilli; order Paenibacillales; family NBRC-103111; genus Paenibacillus_E. The sequence goes on from NZ_VRTT01000018.1 coordinate 58,366, forward strand.
CAGACGATTACTTGGTTAAAACGATATACGTTGGCAGATTTGATGCAAGGTATTGATTTTGGTCCCCTTACCAATCATCCTACTTGCAATGAATAGAGAATGCGTATTATAATGTGCTCATATCAGTTGCAGTATGATTCGTACTGCAATTATATTTTAAATCTAACTGTGCTCAAAACTGAGACAGAAATTACGGAGGAATAATCATGTCTAATGTTTTATTTGTAAAAGCTAACGATCGCCCTGTAGAACAAGCCGTAAGCGTTCAAATGTACGATGCTTTTTTGAAAACCTATCAAGAGAGTCATCCCCAGGATCGTGTAACCGAGCTAGATCTTTATAACGTCGAGCTGCCTTACTATGGAAATGAAGCCATCACTGCTCTTTATAAATTAAATCAAGGTCTAGAGCTTACTGAAGCGGAACAAAAGCAAGCCGGGCTTGTAACCCAATATTTAGATCAGTTCTTAGCTGCTGATAAAATTGTCTTCGCGTTCCCACTTTGGAACTTTACTGTACCAGCACCCCTTATTACGTATATTTCCTACTTGATGCAAGCCGGGAAAACATTTAAATACACTGCTCAAGGTCCTGTTGGACTAGCTGGAGACAAAAAAATTGCCTTGCTGAGCGCACGTGGCGGAGATTACTCGATCCCACAAATGGCTTCCTTGGAGATGGCTGTCAATTATGTGAAAGTAGCCGTTAGCCTTTGGGGCGTAACCAATCCTGAGGTTGTTGTGATCGAAGGTCACAACCAATATCAAGATCGTTCGAAGGACATCGTTGAAGCTGGATTACAAGAAACAGCTAAGGTAGCCGCACAGTTTTAATTCATGATTCAAATACGTAGAGGCAAGGGAGATCAACGATCCCCTTGCCTCTTTTTTGTGAACCGAACGATTTTCCTTCATGCAGTAACAATACGCTGTCAGCAGATATCTTATATAATGAATACATAAGCAAGGGAGTCTTCACCGTATTTCAATTATCGGGAGGTATGTACGTTGTCGCTGCTGTTTCAATCCTATGTAAGCCAAAAGCTCAATGTCACCTTCTCCCACAGGCTGCGTTAGCATGGAATCAATCAACCCATCTTTCTCCACCCAGCAAGCATCGGAGCCAAATCATTCAAACCCAGCGCTTAGCAAACGTGCTCTCAACCGCGCACTGCTCGCCAGGCAGCTGCTCTTGGAGCGCTCGCATCTGTCCATACTTGATGCGGTTGCGCATCTCATCGGCTTGCAAGCCCAAGCCCCTAACCCACCCTACATCGCACTCTGGACGAGGTTGCATCACTTTCATCATGAGGAGCTGTCTCAGCTCATCCTAGATCGGAGCATCGTGCGCATGGCCCTGATGCGCTCAACGATCCATCTGGTCACGGCCGACGACTGCCTGACCTTGCGCCCGATCCTGCAGTCCGTGCAGGATCGCGCACTGAAAGGCACGTTCGGCAAGCAGCTTGCCGAACTGGACCTGAACGCGCTCGCCGCTGCCGGGCGAGCGCTGCTTGAAGAGCAGCCGCTCACCTTGGGGGAGCTTGGCAAGCGGCTTCAAGCCCAGTGGCCGGGGCGCAGCGCCGCGGCCTTGGCTAATGCGGTGCGCTGCCTCCTGCCGCTTGTCCAGGTGCCGCCCCGCGGCATCTGGGGCGCCAGCGGGCAGGCCGCCCACACCACCGCCAAGGCTTGGCTGAGCCAGCCGCTGGCGAAAGAGCAAGAGCCAGATGCGATGCTGCTGCGCTATCTGGCCGCTTTCGGACCTGCATCCGTGAAGGATATGCAGGTATGGTCCGGGCTCACTCGGCTGCGCGAGGTTATCGAGCGCCTGCGTCCAAGCCTGCTCTCCCTGCGCGACGAGCAGGGCTGCGAGCTGTTCGATCTGCCGAATGCTCCTCGGCCGGAGGCAGGTACCCCTGTTCCTCCGCGCTTTCTATCGGAGTTCGATAACATGCTCTTGTCCTATGATGATCGTACCCGGATCATACGGGATGAAGATAAGCGTCTGGTCTTTACCGATAATGGCATTATTCGCGCCACGCTGCTTGTGGATGGGTTTGTCCGTGGCACTTGGTCGCTGATACAAAAGCGCAAAACCGCCACTTTAACTATCAACCTGTTCGCTCCTTTATCCGAATCCGACCAGACTGAAGTCGCAGCCGAAGGTATCAAGCTGCTTGAATTCATTGCAGCTAGCTCGGACACCCATGATATTCAGTTCACTTTGTCTAAATAGGATGCGACTTCAACCAGATCATCTCATAAATTCAAGAAACACCTCGTTATAATAAACATACTTACTGGAAGGATATTTAAATCCTAAAAACATTCCTGAGTAGGCGATTTCCAACGAAGTAAAGCGACGTGTCGTCACTGTGCTGCGAAGCAAACGATTAAGAAATGGTTTGTTATTCGCATTAATCGCTTTTACTAAGAGAGCCGCGTAGCCCGCATTGTTCGCTATCTCTCGATATAGCGGTACAACCGCCTTAGCAATGGACCGATTAATTGCGCCACTGAAGGTGAATTGCACCTGTCCGGGACGAATCGATGTGGCATTGGTTATAACATCAAGTGGTTTGGGTAGCGGAAAGCCGATAAAATAACCGATACCGTTCGTTCCGAAGGAGGCTAATGGCACCGAACCTATGACCGATCTAAGCATCTTTTCCAGTGTATCCAGGTCCGCTTCGCGAACGGCTTTGGCCCATCTTGCAGAATAACTTCGATCCGCCGCAAGCTTTTGATAGAAAGGCAGCATAATGACCGCCACTTTACGCAAGGCATGCACCGTAAGTTTGACTTGCTTTCGAACCGTTTTGCCATTCCTTATCTTCATAGCTATCCCCCCACTGCCTATAGTCACTATGCTATAAACTATTGCAACGTCTACGAAATGGTGTGGGCGAACTAACAAACCCCGAGGATAACCTCGGGGTTTGTTCATTATGATCGTAATTTATTTTTATTTCTTCGTTTTATTTTCTGATTTTGCTTTCAAAGCATTTTTAATTTCTGTCAATACTTGCGCTGTTGTCTTACCTTCTGTACTGATTCCTAATTTAGCTGCCTTCTGATTAATGCTTGCTGTATGCTTAGCTTGTTGAGCCGCCTTCAACGCAGCGCGAATTTGTTCGGGCGTTAAACCTTCCGTAGCAATACCTGCTTTGGTCGCTTGATCTTTCAATTTAGCTAAAGAGGCTGCTTTCAGATCAGCTTTGATCTCTTTGTTCGTTTTGCCTTCGGTACTGACGCCATTTTTCGCTGCTTTCGTGTTTAGCTTTGCTTGCTCAGCAGCTTGCAGTTCGGTCTTGAGCTGCGCGGCCGATTTGCCCTCGGTGCTGATGCCCAGCTTCTCAGCAGCTTTCTTCAACTGCGCCAAGTGGTTGGCCGAAACAGCCGCTTGAATCTCAGCTTTGAGCTGCGCATTCGTTTTACCTTCCGTAGCAATGCCAAGGGATTTCGCTTTTTCTTGCAGCGACTGCTTAAGTGCATGTGAGGAACTGCTCTTTGAAGGTGCTGTAGTGCCTTGCGCATTCTCAGCAAAAGCAGCCACTGGAACAGATAATATGAGAGCACCAACCAACGCTAATCCTGTTAACTTTTTTAACATAAGTATCACTCCTCAATTCGTCTATGTTTACCCTACAATACATATCCTACAAAAAAGTTATGTCATAAGTTTGTCATCCGACGGAATAGATACAGCAGGCAAAAATATCATAAACACTGTCCCTTGGGAAAGTCGTGATTCCACACGAAGTGAACCTCCAAGAGCTTCAACAATATGCTTGGAGATCGTCAAACCTAGGCCAGCGCCTGAGCGGTTGCGGCTCTCATCGGCTTTATAGAAGCGATCGAAGAGATGCTGCACTTTCTCCGGCGCGATGCCTGGACCGTTATCCCATACTTCGATCCAATGTTCGCTTTTGATCTTTTTTACCCGAATTCCAGCTATTGAGCCCTCAGGAATATGGTTAATCGCGTTGTCCAGTAAATTAATCAGTACCTGCCTTAATCGATCTGCATCCGCGTAAACCGTATAAGGCCCCTCGATCTCCACACTCAGCTCAATTTGCTTAGCCTTGGCTTTCATCTTAAGCTGTGTGACCACAAGCCCGACTAACTCCGGAACATCCACGTTCTGTAAAATCAGTTTGACCTGCTTCTCTTCAAATGAAGACAACTCCATTAAATCATCCACTAAGCTGCTCAAGCGCAGCGTCTCATCCAAAGAAACTTGAATGAATTCCCTCGCATCTTGGGGATCTACGATTCCGTCCGTGATTCCTTGCAAAGAAGCTCGAATCGTCGTCAATGGAGTCCGCAGCTCATGTGATATTTCCGAGAGGAATCGTTTACGACCCTCTTCGACTTTTGCAATTTACCAGCCATTCGATTGAGCGACTCAGCCAGTGAAGCAATTTCATCCTTGCCTTTTACCGCAACTCTTCCGCCAAAATCACCCAGAGCCAAAGCCTCCGCGGTCTTACTCATCAACTGAATCGGCTTCACAAAATGCCTCGATACAAAGTAAAGCACGGCAATTGCCAATAAAGCGATGAAAAAAGCGGACCCATAAATGTATCGATTAATTTCATCAATTGTACCTTGGATATCTTCGAGCGGGGTATACAGAAAAATCCCACCTATAACCTTATTATCCAACACAACTGGGCGCCCTACGATGAGCATTTTCACCTTACTGTTTTGGGCAAAATTGCTTCGTGCAATGACCTGATTCCCAGAAAGCACTTTATCCACCCATTCCTTGCGTGAAGGTGTCTCACCAATAGACTGAATGTTATCCTGATTGGATTTGGGGTGTTTGATGACCGCTACGTGAACATGCGAAGTTTTTTCAATCGTATTGATTTGTTTTTTGAAATCCTTCAGCAATGTCGAATTGTCCAATAAAGCCTTTGCCAGCTCATCCACCTGCTCCACTTTCTCCAACAGAACCTTCTCGCTGCGATCATAGGTCTTCTTATTCATTGAATAACCAATCGTGCCGGATATGGCCACAATGGATACTACCGTGATCGAAATATAGATGAATAATAGCTTTCGGTAAAAAGAATTCAGCATGCATCCGGCCCCTCGAATTTATAGCCTACGCCCCAGACGGTGCGAATGCTCCAGTCTACCTTTCTTTCGGTCCAAGCAGACAGCTTTTGTCTTAACCTCTTAATGTACAAATCAACGACACGGTCTTCACCCTCGAAATCCCATCCCCATATCTTGGAAATCAAATCTTCCCGAGTGAATACCTGATTCGGATTGCGCACGAAAAACAGCAGCAGCTCGTACTCTTTTTTAGGTAAAGCAACTAACTGCCTTTCGACCGTTACATCATGTGACAAGACATCGATCCGTAAGCTGCCCACCTCATAAATATGAGCTGGCGTTCCAGCTTTTGTGCGAAGCAACGTGCGACGCAAAATAGTTGTCACACGGGCAACTAATTCATTAGGGTCAAAAGGCTTCACTAAATAGTCGTCTGCTCCCATCTGCAGGCCTTCAATCCGTTCATCGACATCTCCGCGCGCCGTCAACATCATGATGGGCACATCGCTCTTGGCGCGAATCATCTGGCATACGGACCAACCCTCCCGCTTCGGCAGCATAATATCTAAGACGATGAAATCCGGACTCAGCAAATCAAACTGCTGCAAGGCATGCTCTCCGTCATGTGCGGTCACGACGGCGTATCCGTTTTTCTCTAAATAAAGCTTCGTAATCCGGCAAATATTGAGATCATCATCTACCACCAAAACCGTTTTCATAGGGGGCTCTCCTCTTCTTACTTCATATCCTACAGGACTTCGTTAACTAACCTCCCGTTACGTCTCATATTTTGCAGTTTACAAGAAATTTGTGAACAAAAAATGGCAAAAAAACCCTAGCTATCACTAGGATTTCTTTGACTATATCTATGCATTCGTGAAGCACTACAGCACTTAAACGACAAATGAGCTTTTCAATGAAACGATCAGGTTGAACACTAAATGGTCAGTCGTTGTATGTTTAGGATCTACATTGAAATAACCATGGCGGAAAAATTGAAATTTATCATGCGGCTTGGCTTGTTTCATATTGTCTTCCACGAAACCTTGGATTATTTGCAGGGAATTGGGGTTCAAATTCTCTAAGAAAGAAGCACTCTCGTTCTCCTGATCATCCAAAATCAACGGCTCATACAACCGGAATTCAGCAGGAACAGCGCTTTTGGCATCTACCCAGTGGATCGTACCCTTTACTTTACGGCCCGTAAAGCCGCTGCCGCTCTTCGTTTCTACATCATACGTACAATGAAGCTCAACCACTTCGCCATTCTCATCTTTGATGAATTCGTTACATTTGATGAAATAAGCATTTTTCAGACGCACTTCGTTACCTGGGAATAAGCGGAAATATTTATTCGGCGGATTTTCCATGAAATCGTCTTGTTCGATGTAAATTTCGCGAGAGAACGGAATTTGACGGTTGCCCATTTCCGGATTCTCGGAGTTGTTTTCAGCCTCCAAAAGCTCCGATTGATCCTCCGGATAGTTCGTAATCACGACTTTAAGCGGATTTAGAACAGCCATGGTACGAAGCGCCTTCAACTTCAAGTCCTCGCGAATGAAATGATCCAGCATCTTGCCATCGACGACACTGTAGCTCCGAGCTACGCCAATTTCGCGGGCAAACGTGCGAATCGCTTCAGGTGTAAAGCCTCTGCGGCGAAGTCCCGAGATGGTTGGCATCCGAGGATCGTCCCAACCGTCAACGGCTTTCTCGTCAACGAGCTGTTTCAGCTTTCTTTTGCTCATGACCGTGTTAGTCAGGTTTAAGCGCGCAAATTCAAATTGCCTAGGTACATTTGGCATTTCGCATTCTCGAATCACCCAATCGTAGAAAGGACGTTGGTCTTCAAACTCAAGTGTACAGATCGAATGAGTAACGCCTTCAATCGCATCCTCAAGCGGATGAGCGAAAGCATACATCGGGTAAATGCACCAAGCATCCCCTGTTTTGTGATGATGAGCATGAACAACACGGTAGAGGATCGGATCACGGAGGTTGATATTTGGCGAAGACATATCAATCTTGGAGCGAAGCACACGCTCGCCATCTTTGAATTCGCCGGCACGCATACGCTCGAACAAGCTTAAGTTCTCTTCCACGCTGCGATCACGGTGTGGGCTATTTTTACCTGGTTCCGTCAAGGTTCCACGCGTTTCCCGAATCTCATCCGCCGTTTGGTCGTCAACATAGGCAAGACCTTTGCGAATCAAAACCAAAGCGCGGCTATACATTTCCTCGAAATAATCCGAAGCGAAAAATAGGCCGTCCCATGTGAAACCGAGCCAAGCAACGTCGGCCTTAATCGATTCTACATACTCCGTATCTTCCTTCGCAGGATTCGTATCATCGAAGCGCAGGTTTGCTAATCCTTTAAACTCATGAGCCAGTTCAAAATTAAGACAAATCGACTTCGCATGTCCTATATGAAGATATCCGTTCGGTTCCGGTGGGAATCGGGTGATCACCTGGCTGACTTTGCCTGATTTCAGATCTTCGTTTACAATGTTCTTAATGAAATTGGATGGAGTGCTTGTCGTACTCTTCGTTTCCATATGTGTCCAGCCTCTCTCCCACGGGGTTAAAGTTTTATTTTCTATCATACACTAAATCTTAGTAAAATATAAAGGAGCCAGCGAGATGGAAACGTTTGAATATTACTTAGATAAATATGCCGAGCTAGCTGTACGAGTAGGATTAAATGTACAAAAAGATCAAACCGTCGTCATTATGACCCCTATTGCCTGCGCTGACTTCGTTCGCATGCTAACGAAAAAAGCTTATGATGCAGGTGCCAAAGATGTCGTGATCGACTGGGACGATGATGAAGTGAAGGCACTTCGTCTGAAGCACGCCCCGGAATCCGCACTTCGCGAGTATCCGATGTGGAGAGCCAACGGGCTGGAGGAGATGGCCAAAGAAGGCGCGGCCTTCTTGCAAATCTACGCGCCCAACTCGGATTTGCTTAAAGATGTAGATCCAGAACGAGTCGCGATCTCCAGTAAAACAACAGCAACAGCGCGGGAAGGGTTTCTTAAATACTTGCGCAGCAATCAGGTTAACTGGTTGATGGTCTCCTTCCCCACCGCGGAGTGGTCGGCCAAAGTATTCCCTGAGCTTGGCGAGACAGAACGTATTCATAAACTGTGGGAACAAATTTTCAAGCTGACCCGCGTGGATAAGGCGGATCCGGTAGACGCATGGAAACAGCACATCGAGACACTAACCACGAAACAGAACGTGTTGAACGATAAAAGGTACAAACAGCTTCATTTCCAAGGACCCGGTACCGATCTATATATTGAACTTGCTCCTAAACACTTATGGGTGGCTGCGGGCAGTACAACCGATCGAGGCATTTATTTCGTGCCGAACATTCCGACGGAAGAAGTATTCACCATGCCGGGACGCAATGGTACGAACGGAACCGTTCGCAGTACATTGCCGCTTAGCTACCAAGGCTCTCTAATCGAGGGATTCAGCCTGACGTTTGAACATGGCAAGGTAGTTGAAGCAACGGCAGAGGTGGGCCAGGAAGTGTTGAATAAAATGCTGGATATGGACGAGGGTGCTCGTTACTTGGGTGAAGTTGCCCTCGTGCCTCACGACTCCCCGATTTCTCAGTCTGGGCTTATCTACTACAATACGTTATTTGATGAAAATGCATCCTGTCACGTCGCTCTTGGTAATTCGTATCCCTTCACGATAGAAGGCGGAACAACGATGACCCCGGAGGAATTGGCTGCGAACGGCTACAATAAAAGCTTAATCCACGTAGATTTCATGATTGGTTCTGCTGACATGGATATCGACGGTGTGTACGAGGATGGTACCCGCGAACCTTTGTTCCGCAAAGGAACCTGGGTGTAAAACAAGCTTTGCAAAGTAAACGAAAACACCGCCAATGCCAGGACCATCATGGCTCCTTCGGATTGGCGGTGTTTTTTAGCGCATTTTAGGATGCTGCAGCGTTTTGGTGATAGATGATTTCTGCAACATCCACTTTCCGTCCATCCACTTCCATTCCGAAGTGACATAGCCTATTGTATCTGCGTTAGCGATACCTGTTATTCGCTGGATACCCTTGAGCTCACAAATACCATTTTGATCTATATCCACTGGCTGCAAGGCCCCAAATCCATTTACGTTTACGATGATCGGTTTTACCAGTTTCCCGTTATTGTACACACCGAATTTATCATAATCGTCTTTCCGATCCTTGAGATCGATCTTAACCGATTTCCTTGTTGCTTCAATTTTCAACTTCACCACATAGTTGTTCTTAAACGTTGCCTTAACGCGAAGCGGATCGGGCAGTGGAAATGCCGTCGGGACATTATTATTCAATGAATAGATGGAATAGGTTGATAATCCACCACTTCCGCCTGTTTCAGCAGATACATAGATTTCAGGTATTTGGTCACCGGTAAAATCACAAAATACCATCTGCGGGTTGTACCCACCTTCAAGGGGTATGACGACTTGGGTTTGTGAGGGTCCTGTTACGATAATAAACAATTTGTTAAAGTACGGACTTGAATTGTCTAGTTTGGTGCCCACTAAAGCAACATGATCGGGTTTTCCATCGCCTGTGACATCCACTTCTCGAGTTTGCAAAAGTTGTCCCTGCTGGGTATTAGGGGGCGGCGACGGTAGTTCTTCGTTACTTCCGGCGAATGCCCCTCCCGTTCCGCTCAATAATAGACTGCTCAATAATAAACTGATTGCCACCGATTGGAAGGCAATTTTGGTGCTTTTTCTAAACAAGATGCTCAACTCTCTTTGCCTTGGATTTGGAATCAGCTTATTATTGCTACTATATCCGCGGGATATACGAAAAAAGGGATTGGCAGCTCACCGAAAAGATCGTTTTGTCTCAATTTTCGATAAAATACACTTTATAGAGTTATGGCAGCATTCGAGAAAAGGAATTTTCCATCACGACTCGAATGTTATTCTATCCAACCTGAATTAATGAGGTGCACGGTTTGAAAATTGATCGCCTGCTAGCTATTACGATGCTGCTGCTTAATCGCAAAAGAATTAGTGCCAAAGAAATTTCGGAACGTTTTGAGGTTTCTTTACGAACGGTTTACCGTGACGTTGAAGCCATTAACCAAGCCGGAATTCCCGTCGTCTCCTACGCAGGTGCCAGCGGCGGCTATGAAATTATGGATCAGTACCGACTAGACCGCCAGTTTCTCTCCTTAGAGGAACTACAATCCATTATTACCGGTCTCAAAGGCATTCACGCCTCCGTCGGTGACCAAGAAATCGGCAACCTGCTCGATAAAGTCGGTGCACTTGTCGCTAAATCGGAACAGCATACAGTCGCTAACATGAACAACCAACTCATCATAGATATGAATCCATGGCGCAAAGGCAGTGAAGACAAAGAGAAGCTGAATCAGCTTCGAACAGCCATTCGACAACAACAGCTTGTTTCTTTTCACTATACATCTTCCCAAAGTGAATTATCGGTGCGTACAGTTGAGCCTATGGGTATTGTCGTCAAAGGCTACAGTTGGTATTTGTACGGCTTCTGCTTGCTTCGCCAAGACTTTCGCATCTTTCGCTTATCTCGCTTGAAAGAACTCGAGGTGTTAACCAGAACCTTCGAGCGTAAAAAAGAAGAGATCGAACCCCTCCATTTCTGTTGGGGCAAAGATGACCCTTCCTCGCTAATTACGTTAGTCTTGCATATACAACCGAACGTTCGTGCTCAGGTTGAGGATTATTTTAAACCTGAAGACATTATCGTACAAAAAGACGGTACCTTGCTGGTCACAGCCAGGCAGCCTGACGAACCGTGGCTCCACGGAATGTTGTTAAGCTACGGCGCTAATTTACGGGTTCTTGAACCTCCGCATATCATAGAGATCATCAAGGAAAAAGCTAAACAAATTATTAATTTGTATGCGGTTGAACACTGACATGCTGTTGTCAGCTGTAGTTGGCTATACTTAGTCTATAAGTCATGCCAGTTTTCTGGCGAAAACTCTAAGCCTATGCTTACGATGCCAGTTTTCTGGCGAAAACTCTAAGCTTATGCTTACGATGTCAGTTTTCTGGCGAAAAATCTAAGCTTATGCTTACGATGCCAGTTTTCTGGCGAAAACTCTAAGGAGGCTCAACTCATGTTCACAACGATTCAGGATTTTGTTAAGGAATGGACATTCGAATCTACAGCAACTCAGCGCGTCTTAGACACGCTAACCGATGCATCGTTGGCACAGCGAATCGCTCCAGACTTCCGCACGCTAGGTCAATTAGCCTGGCATATCACAACAACCATTCACGAGATGTTGACGCGTACAGGCCTAGAGTTTGATGCACCCGAAGGTGAAGAGCATGCACCGGCCTCAGTCAAAGTAATTGCTGACACGTATCGTGCTTCTGCCGCCTCACTAAAGAACGCCATTGAATCGCAATGGACAGATGCCAAGCTTACAGAAACCGTTGATATGTATGGTGAGATGTGGGCGAATAGTGCCACATTGCGTATCCTCATCTCTCATGAGATACACCACCGTGGAGAAATGATCGTCCTTATGCGACAAGCCGGACTCCGTGTCCCTGACATTTATGGTCCGACTCGTGAGGATTGGTTGGAACGCGGCATGCAGCCACTGGTCTAAGGTCCCGCTTCAACAAGAGAGGAATGATTCCAATCCAACCAACATTTAAACAGCTGAACGAATTTCAGGTAACAGGCATATCCGCTCGAACAACCAATGCTCAAGAAATGGCGGGGAACGGTGTGATCCCGAAGCTTTGGCAGGATTACTACCAGCAAGAAGTTGGGGCAAAAATACCGCATTTCCTCCCGAACAGCCCTACTTTCGGGCTATACACAGATTATGAAAGTGATGCCTCAGGTTCCTATCTACTGCTGGTCGGATTGAAAGTGGCTGAGCCAACCGATGTTGCGGGGGATCTAGTGTCAAAAACGGTTCCAGCCAGTCGGTACGCTATTTTCACTACAGCAAAAGGTCCTGCTTTCACCAATGTTGCCCAAGCATGGGTAGCGATCTGGGATTGGTTTGCCCACCATCCTGAAATCCAACGAACCTTCACAGGGGATTTTGAATTATACGATGAGAGGACCGCTAATCCATTGGATGCTGAGGTCGATATTTATATAGCGATCCAGGAGTAGCTCTTCATAAGACATCCCATGGCTTACAAGATCAACAATCCTACGAAAACACAAAAAGAAGGATCCTGAACAGGATGCTTCTTTTTGTGTTTTCCTTCTTTGGTCACAGATAAGATTGATTCTCGCAGCCAAATTTCTCTTATTTAGCGCTTATATAAAATTCTTGAGATAACGACTCCAATCGTTCCAAGTCCGATAAACAGGATTGCGCGAATTGCGGTAGAGACGTCCGGCAGATCTACGAAAATAATTTTTAGCAGCGTAACGAATAGAAATAAAATGCCGACAAGCCTCGCTTTAGGCTTCTTGATTGTTAGTCCATAAACGATTAATAAAATCGCGTAAACGACCCAAACCGCAGATAATACTAAATGTTGATAATCAACGGTTAACGCGCGTGTTAGGACATTGGTTATCTGTGTGACAAAGATGAGGCATAGAACCAACTCAGCCCACAGCAAGATATATTGGAGCTCTAATTTTCCTCGACTTTCTTCGAGCGTTACACGAAAGAAACTGTACAAACCGCCAATGGATGCCAGAAGTGCGAGCCATGCGAACGTTTCTACGGAAAAGATTTCTTGAATTGGATGAACCAACACGATGATCATTCCAATTAAATAAGTAACGGTTCCTGTGATTTTCTGCAGTTTGCTTCTCAATTTGACCCCTAAGCAGAGAGCTATTGCGCCTTCGGCTACAATCGCAGCAGCGGATTGGTCAGCTTTCAGCACATAAATTAGCCATAGGAACCAGCCGAACGTGGCGATCGGCAAGTGGACGGAGAGGGATCTCTTTTGACTGAAAAGCCAGTAAGAAGTGCCGCTATACAGGAGTGACCATAAGGCTACCATCCATTCATACGTTATTCGATCGCTTGAATGTCCATATAACCCGTACATCCACGAGGCCAGCAAGCCAAAACTCATGAAAAGTGTCATCCGCTGTCCTAACGTGTTGTCTTTGGAGGGCAAGGTAGCTAATGTGTAAAGTAGGGTGTGCTGTAGAATTACGGCAATGATGATTGCGGCTCGATTGTCCGTTCCGTCCCCCATGAGGGACCCCATCAATAAAGAGAGATGTAGAACGCCGATCGCCACGTAATAGGCTGCACGGAATGAATAACGGAAAGATACTAGGATCATGGCAATAGAAAATAGAGCCTCGTATCCGATGAATACCCAGATGTTGGGTTTTGCAGAATCAACAAGAAATGGCACCAAATATCCAGCAAGTAAAGTAATGATCATTAAGGCTTGCGAACGATGGCGAAGTGCGGTAAAAACACTTAGACCTATGGATACTACAAATAAAACAAAAGCAAGTCCAGCAGGAATCAATCCAAACAACATATGTGCTGCAAACAAGGAAATAATCAGAACGCAGCTGGAACCACCGAGCAGCACTTGCCCAAGAGCTATACGACTGCGGCGAATCTGCGCTTCCCCCTGCCAATACATGAATCCTGCAACTGCGATACCGAGTATACAGCGTACAGGCTCAGTAATAATCCCCGCGCTGACTGCTGCGGTAAAACCCCACAATACGCCAAGTAGGAACACAACAATAAAGATTCGCGGCAGCCACACACGAGCAATCAAATACTCCCAGTCTTTGGGGGGAGCGGACTGCTTCGCCTGTTTGGTTATCTCACTATAGGGTTCCATAGCTTCTTGTGCCTGGAGTACAGGAGTTGTTGTTGCAAGTGTTAGGTGAGCTTGTGAATTTTTTTCTTTTTCAAGAATCGCTTCGAGTTGTTGTTCCAGATCCTTTACCTTCTTCTCAAGGGTATTAACACGTAGTTCCAGATCCATACAAGCACCTCTCTTTCATAAAATGAACCCCTATTTGAATGTAAAATGACATATTCCATATTTTAACACGGCTCATGTTGGTACAGTGAAAAATGTATAATTAACAGGCTATGCCAACCCTTTACATCTGCTATTTTTTACCTGAAATATTTGACTTCCGGTAGAAGTGTGTTATTATTTAATTACGTAATAACGTATTTACGTATTTAAATAAAGAGGTGATCCATTTGAGCACAATGCGGGATTATGGTTTGGAACTTGATGCGATGCAGGCACAAATGAAAGAACTCCAACAACTTGTCAGACAGTTGATTCATAACCAAGCAGAAGGTCAGGCTATTCACACAGAGAAAAATATGTCCACTGAGCTAGGCAGCGTGTTTTATTCAGGCCAATATCGGGGAGCACAAGGAAGCTTTCGTTGGGAGCCTCAGGAGAAACAGGTCAGTCTGCTCATGCAAATGGATGGCGAGAAAATCGCGAAAATTTTGGCAGTCTTTGGTCATAAACAGCGTTTAGATATTTTACGATCTGTCTTGCAAGAACCACTGACAGGACCCGAACTTGTCGAACGTCTGAACATGGGTACGACTGGCCAGCTTTATCATCATATCAAAGCATTAGTAGGCGCCGATCTACTTATCCAGGAGGAACGTGGCGGCAAATACACCATTCCGGGCCACCGAGCGCTGCCGCTGCTTTTGTTGCTGGCCGCTGCGGCTGATTTCATCGATACAAGCGACTATCTGGACATGACCGAAGCTAGACATAATGCTCATACGTATCTAGGCGGAGCCCACGAGCAATATGATCCTCACCTCCTCCTTTGGGCTGTCGTCGAGAACAGCATACTGGAGCATATACATGGAACCTGCAGCGAAATTCATATCTTCCTGCACCTCGATGGCAGTATCACCGTCTCAGACAATGGTCGGGGCATCCCCGTACAGGCCCTGCCCGATAGCGAGCTGCCTCGTGTCCAAACCGTACTGACAGACATGAATCGCTTAAATGCCAGCGCCTCCTTTTTAGCGCCAGGTGGAGAGAAAGGCATTAGCATGCCAATTGTGAACGCACTTTCCCGCCAACTTTCCGTAGAAATACGTCGTGACAATAAAGTGTTCCAGCAGCAATACAGACATGGTATTCCACAAAGTGAATTGCTGACTGTAGGCAGAACGAACGAAACCGGAACCAGCATTACTTTCTTGCCGGATCGCGATATTTTCAGCCAGGCATTTGAATTCAGTGTGCTGGAGAAGCAAGCAGCCGATATTTCCGCTTTTTATCCGAAGCTCCGCCTACAGGTCGTAACCGATTGATCCAACAAAGCCATTAAACACAAAAAAAGCGGGGCCCGCTTGATGAGGCATCGCTTTTACCTTTTTAAACTCAAATCGTTACACTGTTCCATCCTATTTCCACTTTCTCACATAAAGCGCTTCTCGATTCGCTTGCTAATGACCATAGAAACTGCGATGAACAGAACAACATATAAAATCTGATAAGGGTGCTCTATAAATCGCTTGAGATCGTAACCTATAAAACTGACCGATAGGACCATGACGGCTTTACCCGAAGCTACCGCCACGAGAAAAGAACGAAATTTCATCCCGACGAGTCCAGCCGCCATATTGACAACAACAAACGGCCCTAACGGAAAAAGGCTGAGTATGAATACATAATTAAAGGCTTGTCGACGCGCCCAAACCAAGCTCTTCTGGACTTTCGGCTTCTGGGACCAGCGTTCCAGGTAGGGATGACCTACAACTTTTTTCACTATCAAAAAAGTGACCAAACACCCACAAACAATGCCTATCCAGGAATAAAGGAAACCTAACCATAACCCATATACCGCAGCATTGACGCTAATAATGACCAGTGTCGGCAGAGGCGGGATAAACGATTTCATAAAAGGTAAAATTAGACCGGGAAAAGGCCCCAGTGAACGGTACTTATCTAAAAGAATCGCCAAATTCTCTTCTGTAAAGTATGACAACAGTTCCGTAACTCCCATAAATGCGTACACCTACTCTGCTTTGCAATAATTAGAGAACACAAACAGCCCCCATAGGCATAATAGCATATGAGTGGCTCTGCTGCTTATTAATAAGTGAAATATTTCGCAAACTATCCATCGACCAGGCAATCTGGTTAGCATCGAGCCTAATAGCTGGTCCATTTTTCTACTTCGACAATGTGCGATCCGCACCTTTTAATGCCTCAAAACACATATAATAAAATAAGCCTAGTCTGAAGCAAGATTCTCTTCCATTTTGTGCTAGGGAATCCATAGCCACAAATATCGTCTCACCCGTGAGATAATGGCCACAGATCGTGCTCATTTTCTGCATAACCTTCCATCCCCGGTACATTAATGAACTTAAGCAGCCTTCGATTGCTTATGTATCCAGAACAGAAACCAATCGAACAATGAAGCGACTCCATACTTGCGTTGTTGTCTACGCTAACGGATCGTAGTGTTCTTATCGACGAGAAATGAGCCTGTCCATTCTTCTAACGAACTGAAGCGACGTTATCGAGTTAATAATGAATGAATGGATGAGCTTTTACTTGAAATAAAGCGTCTGGAGTTCGTTAGAACGATAAGTCTTTGTGATTTGATGGAATAAGGTGTGCTGAGTTCGTTAGACGTCCCCGTCAAAAAAAGAAAGACTCTCAACATGTTAAAGCCGACCCCGATGCCTAAAGCACGTTCGGAGTTGGATAACACGCTCAGAAGCTAACCATATCGCCGCATCATAAACAGGAAAATCTCCGACAGCAGCGAATTTCCTCGACACCCGGTGATTCTCCATTCAAAGCGTAACTAGCCAAGACCACGTTCATCGAAAAAATATCATCTTAAACATGCTCAATTCCATCCTTTAATTTCAATAAAAAATTAGAAAGGGGTAACCCCTCAGTCCTCTCCTGCAACCTATACTTTCTACAATGTTTAAAAAAGAGGCAGCCTGTGTGGCTCCCCCAATTATAAGATGTATTGGACAGCCGTTGGAGCTTACGCCTGCTCCAGCGGGTACACCGCGTCATGGAGCAGCTGCTCCAACTCCGCGGTGTATGCCTCGGTTTGCGCTTCGTTCCAGCCGAAGCGCTCTGCCATGAAGGCCGTTGCCGGTGCCTTCCACTGCTTTGCCCACGCGATATCGAAGAAGAGGGCGCCCGTGCGGCGGATGAAGAAATCCGCCGGCTTCACCGCCATCTCGTGCTCAATCGCGTACACGAGCGCAGCGAGCACTGCAGCGGGCATGCCCCGCTGCGCCGCCTCTGTCCGATGCTGCTCCAGCAGCTCGAATACGGCGTCCACATTGGAGCCGTATCGGCGCGCGAGCAGCGCGGCCTCAGCTTCGGTCAGCCCTAGGCGCACGCCTTGGCTGACCTTGCTTTGCAAGAACGGCGCCAGCTGCGCGGAGCCGCCCACATCGCCGCCGGATATCGGCAGCGTGCGAGTGCGGCTCGGCGGCAACGCCGCGGCCTTTCCTTCCGCCGCCAGCATGGCGGCGATCTTGTCTACGACCGTCTCCGCCATCTTGCGGTAGCCGGTCAACTTGCCCCCGGCCATCGAAATGAGGCCGGAGTCCGAGACGAAGATTTCGTCGCGGCGCGAAATCTCCGAAGGATCTTTGCCCTCTTGGTGGATCAGCGGGCGCAATCCGGTCCAGCTCGATTCGACGTCAGCCTCCGTCAAACCGAGGACCGGGAACATCTCGTTCGCGGCACGCAGCACATAAGCGCGATCTGCTACCGTAATACGGGGATTCACGATATCCCCTTTATAATTCGTGTCCGTCGTTCCGATATAGGTTTGCCATCCCTTGGGATCGCAAACACCATCCGCCCATCCGGTGTATCAAAATAAATCGCCTGCCGCAGCGGAAACCGGCTCTGGTCGAATACGAGATGAACCCCTTTGGTCAGGTGCAGCGTCTTGCCCTGTTTCGAATGGTCCATCTCACGCAGCGTATCCACCCATGGACCGGAGGCGTTGACAATTTTATGCGCAAAGAGCGAGTAGGAAGCTCCATGGTTACTTGGGTTACTTGGGTTACTTGGGTTACTTGGGTTACTTGGGCTACTTGGGTTACTTGAGTTGCTTAAGTTGATTGTGTCACTTCTCTCACTTGGATTACTTAAGTTGCTTGTGTCACTTCTCTCACTTGGGTCACTTGGGTCACTTCTGTCACTTGGGTTACTTCGACCACTTGAGTCTCTTGAGTCTCTCGAGCCGCCCAAATCACCTGCCGCTCTCCCTCCGCCAATCTGATCCACAACGCGTACACCAACGACCTTGCCGTCCTTCACAAGCAGTTCTTCCACCTTGGCGTAGTTCACCGCAATTGCACCCAACTCGACGGCTTTTTTCATCACCTCAATGGTTAAACGAGCATCATCTGTGCGATATTCCACATAGTAGCCGCCGCCTTTGAGATCTTTCTTTTTCAATAACGGCTCGTGCTGAAGCGTCACATCCCGACCAAACATCCGGCGGCGTTCGGACCTTTTCACACCTGCCAAGAAATCGTACATCCGCAAGCCGAGCGACGTTGACAGCTTCCCAAATGTACCTCCCTTATAGAAAGGCAGCAGCATCCATTCCGGAGTCGTTACATGCGGCCCATTTTCATAAACAATAGCACGTTCTTTGCCTACCTCAGCAACAACTTTCACCTCGAGCTGTTTGAGATAACGAAGCCCGCCATGAACTAGTTTTGTCGAACGGCTTGACGTTCCGGCAGCAAAGTCCTGCATATCAATAAGCGCTGTACGCAGCCCTCTGCTTTGCGCATCCAAAGCAATTCCTGCTCCTGTGATCCCACCGCCAATCACGATCAGATCGAAGGTTTGCTCCGACATCGCCTGGAGTGTTTCGGTTCTTTTTATACTGTTGAAGCCATAAATCTTCTGTTGGTTTTTGCTGCCTGCTATTTGATCGTTTGCACTTGTTATCGAATTCGTCATAGCCCATCTCTCCCTTTATGCACATATAATGAGAAAACCTCTATCGAGGCCATTCAATGATGAGCGACCGCATTTAGAGGTTGGTTTTATCGCCAATAAGAAAGCGATTTTCGGGAACCGAAAATTTATACTTGCTTATGTGGTAAAATAAAAAACCACAACTGACCTAACACGTTTACACGTGTAGGCCGCTGTGGCTTCTCCTAGTCTCCAACCGCATATTAACTTGTCATCAGTATAACATTGATTCCTTTTATTTAAAAGCCATCGCGGCTTGAACCGCTTTTTTCCAACCTTGGTACAGCTTTTTTTGATGCTCATCTTCCATTTGCTGATCGAATACATCATCCACTTGCCACTGCACCGCGATTTCCTCTTGATCCTTCCAAAAACCAACAGCCAGACCTGCTAAATACGCGGCCCCGAGCGCTGTTGTCTCATTAATGACTGGACGCTCCACGGTGACCCCCAGCATATCGCTTTGAAACTGCATCAGGAAGTCGTTCTTAACAGCACCACCATCTACACGCAATTTAGTCAGTTGAATGCCGGAATCATCTTCCATTGCCTGCAGCACATCTTTGGTTTGATAAGCAATCGATTCCAGCGTTGCCCGAATGAAATGTTCTTTCGTAGTTCCTCGGGTAAGCCCAAAAACCGCGCCGCGCACTTCGCTATCCCAATACGGTGTGCCTAACCCAACAAAAGCGGGAACGATATATACACCCTCCGTTGAATCAATCCGCTCCGCATAGGCTTCGCTGTCTTTCGCTGATTCGATCATCCGCAGCCCGTCACGCAACCACTGGAGTGCCGACCCAGCCACAAAAATGCTGCCCTCCAGTGCATATTCGACCTTCCCGTTCAACCCCCACGCAATCGTCGTTAGTAAGCCACTTCGCGAAGGTATGGCATAATTGCCAGTGTTCATCAGCATAAAACAACCTGTACCGTAAGTGTTTTTCGCCATCCCTTTTTCAAAACATGCTTGCCCGAACAAAGCCGCTTGCTGATCGCCGGCTGCTCCTGCAATCGGAACAGCCGTGCCGAAAAAGTGGCTCTCCTCCGTATACCCGTATACTTCTGAAGACGAGCGAACTTCGGGAAGCATCGAGGCGGGTATATCCAAAATGGCTAATAGTTCCTCATCCCATTTGAGCTCATGAATATTATATAATAGCGTCCGAGATGCGTTGGAATAATCGGTGATATGCGCTTTTCCGCCTGTCAGTCTCCAAATTAACCATGTGTCCATCGTGCCAAAAAGCAAGTCACCCCGCTCCGCCTTCTCTCTTGTGCCTTCAACGTGATCGAGAATCCATTTGATCTTAGTCGCTGAGAAATAGGCGTCAATCAGAAGCCCTGTACGCTCCCGAAAAAGATCATTTAGGCCCTGCGCCTTCAATGCTTCGCAAATATCAGCCGTTTGCCGAGATTGCCATACAATCGCATGATAGACAGGCATGCCTGTGTGTCGATCCCAGACAACTGTCGTTTCACGCTGGTTCGTTATCCCGATGCCGGCGATTTGGGCAGGCTGCACACCCGACTCCGACAACATCGTTGCAATCACGCCCAGAATGGAGAGCCATATTTCATTCGCATCATGTTCAACCCAGCCCGGTTTAGGAAAATGCTGCTTAAATTCCTGCTGCGCCGTGTGGACGATGCTGCCTTTTTGATTAAACAAAATAGCCCGCGAACTTGTTGTTCCCTGATCTAGGGATAAAATATAAGAAGATGTTGTTGCCATAATGATGCCTCCACATGTTCAGGATCTTTGATCATAGTGCTGCCACAAAGCCGTATGTGACGTTGTAACAGCGGTTGCTCCAGCCCCGAGCGCCAGCTCCACATCATTGACGGAACGAATAAGTCCCCCTGCAAAAATGGGAATGCCCGAGCGCTCTTTCACTTCTGTAATAATAGGCGGAATGATACCGGGAAGCACCTCGATGAAATCAGGCTTCGTCCGTTCCAGGAGTGTGTAGCTCTTATCCAGAGCACTGCTATCCAGTAAAAAAAGCCGCTGAATCGCAATGAGCCCATTCTGCTTCGTCTTTGTAATGACATTTCCCCGGGTTGAAATCAATCCCGCGGGACGGATGCTCTGACACAGAAATTCCGCCGCGTATTCATCATTCTTCAGCCCTTCAATTAAATCGGCGTGAAGCAGCAGCTTTTTCCCATTAGCTCTGCCTAGGTCGACAATCGTTTTTAGCTGACCAATGTGGCTGTCAAGCAGCACAATATATGTATAACTGGTCTTAAATAATTTCTCTAAGTCCTTCATTTTGCGAACGGCCGGTAAAATACGCTGCTCTTGCAAAGACATCGCTAACTCCTCCGTTTCGTAACTGGAAACCGTAGACAAAAAAAGACTCACCAAGTATTGCCAACTAAATACATAGGCAATCCGAGTGAGTCTCCTGTTCTCCGTCACATGTTATTAACTTATCTTCATTGTAGCTATAGGCGCATGACGTGTCAATCCTGATGAGTCCACCAACAAGCTCAATTACCCGTTGTCTTCTGAAGCCAACCGTAGCTTTCAAAGAAACAACCGCTACCCATTAGATCAAGTGCCTTGCGTATATAAGGAATTACATTGAAGGGGAGATTATCAAGCGGATACCAGGCCAATTCATCGCACTTATTTGTTTCCACATTAACAAGCTCCCCCTCCCAATGCCTAACCTCTACGAAAAAATCAATCCGCTCATCATTCTCATTGCGATGCATCATCCCTACAACACGAACGTTCTCCGGACGAATTTGAATATTTGCTTCCTCTTTTGCCTCGCGGATCGCAGCAGCAATGACCGTTTCGTTACCATCCAGATGTCCGGCTATCACACTGTAATTGCCATCTTCATATCCTGTATGAAAGCGTCTAAGCAAAAGAATGTCATTTTCTTTCCTCAAAAATACATGCACGGCAAGAGGTGCCAGAAATCGTTGACTCATTTTAAATGTTCTCCTATATATGCTTAAATTTCAGCCTCTTACACAATTACTATTCTGCAGGTGTACGCAGCCCGCGTAAGTAGGTGGTTAACAAAAGCCGTAAACTCTCGTCGCGTTCCAAGCCCATACGGAAACCATTTTTCATTTCTAGCGAGGAAAAGCCATGCAAAATGCTACGGAAGCCGCGTACCACATGCAGCGCAGCTTCTTGATTTAGACCATAAGGCTCCAACAGACGCAGGATGAACGCGACAACCTGCGTGCTGGCCTCACTCACCCCGGGATCCTCATAATCAGGCAGAGATGCCATAGCATCGTAGAGCCCAGGCTGTTGTCTGACGAAGGTGACGTAAGCAAAACCCACTGCCAGCAAGGCATCATCGCCGGATTTCCCGATGACCGCTTCGACCATCGCTTCTTTGATAAGAAGCAGACTGCGAAGGGAGAGCAGCTTTCTAAGATCCGGCAGTCCTTTAATGTGATTGTATAAGGACGGGGTCTTCACACCTAATTTAGTAGCCAAGGCTACTAATGTAACTTGTTCAACGCCCTGTAGGTTGGCAATTTCTATAGCTGCTTGCAGGACTGTTTCAGGGTCTAAACCTTGTCGATATGCCATGTGATTTCCTCTTCTCTACATACTTGCTGCTTCTATAGTAAACTTTTTAGAAGCTTCTTCCAAAACACGATCTATACGAGCCTGCGGTTGCTCAATCATCTGTCCGTGGCCTACAGCCAGCACGCTTGGGTTCAGTTCTCTCAGCTTACGCGCGCTCGCTAATGACGCCTGCTTATTCCAAGTAGCCATAGCCGGGAAAGGGAACCAAAACTTGGTCACACCGGCGACCGCCATGCCGCCGCGAACCTGAAAAGCATCTCCTGCAATCAGCGCGCGGCTGCGGGTATCAAGGAATGCCATCATGCCGGGTGTATGCCCCGGTGCAGCAACAGCCTGCAGGGAGCCGATTCGATCGCCATCCTCCAACAAAACATCCGGTTTGGTCTGTATCGACTTCGGCACATCGCCCTTAATGGGCGTATTCGCTTCGCCTGGCTCCAGCTCCTTGTTGCCCGCCAGCAGCTTAGCATCTCGTCTGGAAATGTAGACCTTCACCTGCGGCAACGCCTTTTTCAATCCGTCCAACGCCCCGACATGATCGCCATGCGCATGGGTAAGTACGATGCGAGTTATGGGCTTCCCTATGCGCTGCGCTGCTTGTAGAATACCTTTTACACTAAATGGCATTGCCGCGTCAACCAGCGTCAAGTCCTGTTCTTCCTCAACTAAATAACAATTTACCGGAAAAATTCTAGGCATAAAAGCAATTTGATACAAAGCACCGATGCGTGTTATCTTCATTAAAAATCCCTCCGTTAACTATTTATATTAGTATAATAACTAATTACATTAGTTTTGTCAATGAGGTTTTGCAAGCTTACAAAGGTCTAGGTTGGGTTAAGACCTTAGTCTAGGTGAGAACACAACCAAAGTGTATGTTGAAAGTTTGCATTCTCTTTTATCATAGAGGTATCGACAAATCGAGCTGAAGCGATCCCGTTATCCATCATGTTAGGAGGAAAGTCATATGCGAACGGAATCATTCAAATCTCATTTAATTCCATTAATGTCCCTGTTCACGATCCCATTATTGGGTCTTATTTATGTGTACCTGAATCATGCCCGAGGTAAGGCTTACAACTTAGTCACAGATCTGGACCAGCAAATTCCCTTTGTTAAAATATTCATCCTGCCGTATGTGTCTTGGTATGGCTTTTTGTTTATCGCTTTCCTTTACTTTTCCTATAAAAATCGGGAAGTATTTGTCCAAACACTGCTGCAAATTAACATGGGGCAGTTGATTTGTTACGTTATCTACGCTATTTTTCAAACTCACGTGCAGCGTCCAGAATTAGCCGGAAATGATGCGCTGCTGCAAATGGTTCAGTGGGTTTATCGCTCGGACCAACCTTATAATTGCTTCCCCAGCATTCATGTGCTAACCTCCTATTTGGTGATGAGAGCTTATTGGAGCACCGGAAATATACCTAGGGCTTACAAATATGCCGTTACCTTCATGGCGATGGCAATCATCGCATCCACGTTATTTATTAAACAGCATGTTCTGCTCGATATCGCGGGTGCCTGCCTCGTGGCAGAGGTTGTCGTTTGTATAGAATCGCGCTTGCTCAGAAAATCGCTTAGCCGACTTGTTCGCAGCTTCATGGCGCCAAAAACATTACATGCAGGCTCCAAAGACGACATGAGAGAAGATAAGGCAATGCCTATCAAATAATTGTATATGCTTATCGAGGTTTGGATTTACTTGGGGCCTATATTCATCTTCCCCCCGCTACTATGGTAAAATAAAGCGCATATGTGTTGACACGTATGCCATCTATTTTCAAACAAAGCGAGGAACAACTAGTGAATTCAGAAACTTTAGAACTTTTTCGGACATTGACGGAGCTGCAGGCAGCCCCAGGTTTTGAGCGAGATATTCGCCGGTTTGTACGGGGCGAATTAGAAAAATACACAGACGAGTTCGTGCAGGATGGGCTCGGCAGCTTATTCGGTATCCTCCGCGGGGATGAAGCAGGCCCCAAAATCATGGTAGCTGGCCATTTCGATGAAGTGGGCTTCATCGTCAACGGCATTACCGATCATGGAACCATCAAGTTCCAGCCGCTCGGCGGCTGGTTCAGCCAAGTGCTGCCTGCGCAGCGCGTGCAGATCATGACCGATCAGGGGCCGATCATCGGTGTGATCGGCTCTGTTCCCGTGCACTTGCTGGACGAAGCGGCACGCAGCAAGCCCGCCGACATCAAGTCGATGTACGTAGACATCGGCGCTGAAGATCGGGCCGATGCGCAGCGCATCGGCGTTCGCCTCGGGCAGCAGATCGTGCCGATCTGCCCGTTCACTCCACTGGCCAATCCGAAACGGATTATGGCCAAAGCTTGGGACAATCGCTACGGCGTCGGCCTGGCGATTGAACTCATGAAGGAGCTTCACGGAACGAAGCTCCCGAATGTTCTGTACGCCGGTGCCACCGTACAGGAAGAGGTTGGCGCGCGCGGCGCCCGAACGGCGGCTCATCTCATCCAGCCGGACTTGTTCTACGCGCTGGATGCCAGCGCCGCCGGTGATACGACCGGCGACCGTCAAGCCTTCGGGCAGCTCGGGCGCGGCGCGCTGCTGCGCATCTTCGACCCCACGATGATTACCCACCGTGGGTTGGTTGAGTTCATCCTAGATACGGCCGAGACACATAGAATCCCGTATCAATACTTTATCTCCGCCGGCGAACGGATGCCGGACAAGTGCATCTACAAGGCAGCGGCATTCCTTCTGCCGTGATTGGCGTCTGCGCTCGCTATATTCATACCTCATCTTCCATTCTGCACGTAGATGACTATGCTGCTGCCAAGGAACTGCTCATTAAACTCGTGCAAGCGAGTGACCGCAGCACACTAAATACGATCTATGCGCAAGCATAATTGTTCAACCCGCCATACATCGGCGGGTTTTTTAGCCTTCATCCTTCTATGCCCAAAACTTATCGAACAAAATCCCCTCAGACGCGTTTCGCATCCAGCCATTGGTAGGACCAACCACAAGCTCCTTCTTGCTATTAACGTAAATATAGAACTAATGTTCCAATTTATGGTATAATTAGCAAAAGAACTAGCGTATAGAAAGTAGGAACCTTATGAAATATGTGA
Source organism: Paenibacillus sp. N3.4 (assembly GCF_008017805.1). Classification (GTDB taxonomy): domain Bacteria; phylum Bacillota; class Bacilli; order Paenibacillales; family NBRC-103111; genus Paenibacillus_E. Next base: position 84,075 of record NZ_VRTT01000018.1, read on the forward strand.
TTCGCAAAGCAACATCCCAAGATACACAAGGTATTAGCTCGTTCGTTTCTGCTTGTACCGGCAAGGCCATATCCCCGCTTCATATTGAGAACAGACTACATTTTATGCGTGATAATCCAGATGAATCTTTGTATGTTTATGAAGAGAAAAATCAGATTCTTGGAACGCTAAGTTTTCGGATTCGGCGCAGCAGCGATACGATTTTGAAATTTAGCGAGATCTCAGTTATTTCTAGTATAGTTCCGAATCACCGGCAAGCAGCAGCAGATAACTTAAAGAAATATGCAGAGCGGCTTACCACTGAAAATGAGTGCTCAGGCATGTGGTGGATTGCCGGATCAGAAAAGAATAGTTCCCCTCCTGCAAATGAACCTATCGGCTTTCATGAGACCGGGTACAAATTTGTCAAACGATTTTTATAACTATCTCAGCGAATGGAGTGTGTAGCATGTCAACTGGATTTAATACGAATCCGTTTAGTGGGGGTCTCCTTTTTGGCACTATTTTTACAATCATCTTTCTTTTTATTATTGGTTTTATCCTTTTTATGATCATCAAAGGACTTATCACTTGGTCTTCGAATAACGCATCTCCCATCCAATCCCGTAACTGTAAAGTTGTAACCAAAAGAATGAAAGTTTCGGGTGGCTCGGGAGAATCCAGCTCAAGCTCAAGTTATTATATTACTTTTGAATTTGAAGATCGCAGCCGGCTTGAATTAAGGGTTAGTAATGATCAATTTGGTTATATCGTAGAGGGGGATGAAGGTACACTTACTAATCAAGGCACTCGGTTTAAGCAATTCAACCGTATCATTTCCTAGAAGTATAGAGGGGGAATAAAGTAACACATTCATGCATTAACGTGAAATCGTTAGACCTACTTGTCCAAAACACAAACTTCCTGTAGGCTGCTGCAGCTGCAACGCCAAGAAATTTCCTGCCAAATAGTCCATCATTCAGCATAAGGAACTATTGCAGAGGGGCTCTTGCAGAAATATCTTCTAATAGTAAGGATACGTGAGTAAATCAATGGAAAAGTGTGACATTGCGAAAAAAATCACACTTATTTCAATAATCTGAATATTTACAATATTTTAATAATCGTTTATATTAGGTATACGCTCACTTGAAGGACAAGCCACACAGAAGGTGAGGCACCCGAATAGGAGCGCAGGATATTCTCGGTCACACGAAAGGGGATAGTCCAATGGACAATGTTAGCGAAACATGCCCACTTTTCCTTCCAACGTTGAAGATAAGGTGCGGGAACGAGCTTCGTTCATCGGGCATGTGGGAATCCAACCATGGTAAATGTGGTTAACGCGTTTATTCGAGGAAAGGATTCGTAATGGATTGGTTGTCAATTGAAAAGTCGTGTGTTTAAACTTAATTTGGAAACAACGCTAATTAATCGATCGGAGTGTGTTTGGTAACAATTGAATACGATAGGTGAACAGTAAGGACCTCCGGTTATCATGGATAAGCGGGGGTCCTATTTGTGTTCTACGATGACAATCCGTAAGTACTTTTTATTTCTCTATTGGGAATAGAACGGTAAAAATGGTCTTTTCCCCAACCTTGCTATCCACAGTAATATCCCCATGGTGCAGATCAATGATTTTCTTTACAATAGAAAGTCCAAGTCCGTTTCCGCCTGAAGTACGGTTTCTGGATTTATCTGCTTTATAAAAGCGTTCGAAGATATGCACCTGATCCTCTTCCGAAATACCCACTCCGTTGTTCGAAATCTGAACGATAACGTTCTTCTCATTGCTCGTAACCGAAACGCCTATATGCCCAGCAATTGGCGTGAATTTAATCGCATTATGGATGAGGTTCGTCCAAACTTGACTGAGTAGATCCTCGTCTGCGTTCAGCGTAACCTCATTCAGATTAATATCCATCTCGAGCTCTTTATCCAACCACTGAGGTTCGCATGCCAGAATATGATTGCGCAGCTGCTTATCCAACCGGTAGTTTTTGGGCTCGAAGGGATGATGCTGCGATTCTAATGATGTAAGCTTCAACAGGTTGTCACTCAACTTGGATAATCGTTTGCTTTCCGCTTCGATAATGTTCAAATAATGTTTGCGCTCTTCTATTGAAATCTGCTCATTCTGAAGAGCACGAGAGAATCCGCTAATCGAGGTGAGCGGCGATTGAATCTCATGGGATACGTTGGAGATAAACTCCTGCCTCATTTTCTCAAGCTGCCCCAACTCGACTGCCATATGGTTGATGGAATCAACAAGCTCTCCAAAAGGTCCGTTGTGAGGATTATTATCGACGGAGACATTAAAATTCCCCCTAGACATACTGCGAATCGCGTCAATCATCGTCTGAAAAATTTCCATTTGCCTACCCTGGATGAATTTACCTAGAATCGTCATGGTCAATCCCCAAAGAAATAAACCGCCGATGGAATTAATGAGTTGTCCGATAACCTCATAAGGACGTTTATCCATGTAGTTATACAGCCAGTTCGTTGCATAAAAAGAAACTAACCAATAAAAAACAACGAGTAAAAAGATACCTGCCCCAAATAAAAATCCACGAAATCGCTGCATGGGGGGCATCTTACTTTTGTTCTGATTTCTTCTGTTCGGAGTTCTTTGGTTGTGAGTTCTTCGGTTCTGAGTTCTTTTCTTCCTCTCCCTCACGTTCGCAGCACCTCCATCCGGTAGCCTAATCCGCGAATCGTAGAAATTCGGAAGGCATGCCGTTCCTCCGGAAATCGCTCTCTTAAACGATTGATGTGAACATCTACCGTGCGTTCATTCCCCTCATAATCGAAGCCCCAAATCTGCTCGATTAGCTGGTCACGCGAAAAGGTTTTTCCGGTGTAACTGGCCAGCTTATAAAGCAGCTCAAATTCTTTGAGCGGCAAGGTCACATTTTCTGAGCCTACGGTTACTTCATAGGTTTTACGGTTCATCGTTAGGTCTCCAACCTGTACCGTCTGGGATGAAGCTATCTTATAGCGTTTGAGCAGTGCCCTTACACGCATAGCCAGCTCCATAGGCTCGAATGGCTTGACGAGGTAGTCATCCGTTCCCAGTTCGAAGCCTTTGACCTTCTGGGAGGTCTCTCCCTTGGCCGTAAGCATAAGCAGCGGAAAATCATAATGCTCCCGCAGCTCTTTGCATAGCTCCCACCCATCCATATTCGGCATCATAATATCCATGATGACCATATCCACTTGGGTGGTTTCTAATAAGCGGAGAGCTTCTACACCGTCGGAAGCCTCAACCACATCGAAGCCCTCGCTGCGCATGAAGACACTGACCAGTTCACGAATATAAGGATCATCGTCGACAATTAATAGGGGAGCCATCTGCATACGCCTCATTTCTCGAATATCGGATTTAGTTTGACATCGTACCGCGTCTGTTTAGAGCAGCAGATATGCCGTTTCTTCAATGAAATAAGCATAAGCGATTTATATAAACCTAATGTAAACGGAAGACAGATAACGTTTCTCCAGCTCGTACTTTTTTTGGGAATCGATTTATGTTACATTTTTTAGGAAGATACTGGGGGCAACTCATTTTCAGTATACGCAGCTTAGATCCGAACCCCCCCCCGCATACATACTCCTTCAGTGAGGTGGATTTCCAAACGATGCTGAACCCTACTTACGATGACTTTACAAAGCTTTCAACCCCAGATGCCGAATCGGCCTTTCAACAAGAGGTTCATACCGAGGGATATGCCGGGTTTCGCCGACTTTTAGATGGCCTTACAGAGGCGATTAAAGCAGCAATGGACATGGACATCGAAAGCCTTGAGCATGCGCTGGAGAAATCTGGCCGACTGTTTCAAGAGCCTGTCATTTTCAGCCCGTCCTATGCACGTGTTTGGCAAGAGCTCCATGCCACCTTAGCTTCAAAAAAATATGTATTGCAGACAATTCCCCTCTCGGATCGTGCAGGAGAATGGCAAGTGATTATGGATAATCCCGGGGCTGTGCAGGAGGTAGTCTGTTACCCTGGACTGGCGTTCTGCGACGCGGCCTATTTATATGCGTATTTTCGGCCGCAGCTGGAAAAATCGGAGTATATTCGTTTGCAAAAAATTGTCACGCTCATACAGGACCTCGGCAGCGAAGGATAAGCTTCTAGCTTATCTTAGCTTCGATTTCATCCACTGACACCATTCCAAATCTGCCTTCACTTTCCCCCGCGCTTTCCCTATTAATAAATAAATTCCAAATAAAGGATCTTCAAGACTCAATTCCTCCAGCGGCTTCGAACTGTCATTCTTCAACTGTTCAAACGAGAGTGCGAATTTCTCCATCTTCTTTTTATAGTAATTCTCACGGTCAAGCAGCACTTTAAGCGCTTGACCTTTGTCTACAAGTCCAATGCAATACACCTTGAGAGCAAACTCATCTCTGAGTACAGGCTCATCGGTCGGCATAACCATCCATTCCCGCAGGGCATCTTCTCCGAGGCTTGTTAATGAATATACTTTTTTATCCGGCTTGTCCGATTGTGGGACATGAACGAATTGAACGTATCCGTTCTGCTCCAATCGGGCGAGGAGAGGATAAATTTGGCTGTGCTTCGCTGGCCAGAAGGGCTGGATGTGCAGCATCAACTCATAACCGGTTCGTGAACCTCTTGTCAACAAACTTAATAATCCATATGAAAGGGTATTCATGGTACTCCTTTGTTATGTCACAATTGACATATTAACTGCATTGGTAGTATGATAATTTACATTCAAATTATAGAGAATCCAGCGAATAAGATCAATGGATGAAGTGGAGGCATTACCTTGAGTAAGGATGATTTACAGCAAGTACGCTTTTGGCCTATCATGATTGCTATCTTTTTTGGATCGTTTGTATCCATTTTGAGTATGAGCACCATAAATATTGCCATACCGATTTTGAGTGACCATTTTCACACCGATTTAAGTAAGATTCAATGGACAATCACCGGCTTCATGCTCGCCAGCGGTACGATTGCTCCAATTACTGGATATCTTGGAGAACGATTCAGTTATAAGCGTCTTTATGCGCTTGCGCTAGTCGGCTTTACTGTTTTTTCCTTCTTATGCGCAATTGCTTGGGACGCACCTTCTCTCATCGCATTCCGTATTATACAAGGTGCTTTCAGCGGACTTATTATGCCGGCAACAATGACTATTGTCTACCAGGTTATTCCGCGCGATAAGCAGCCGATTGCGATCTCGCTCTGGTCCTTGTCTGCCATGATGGCTCCTGCAATTGGACCTACGTTAAGCGGTTGGTTATTGCAAAATTGGAGCTGGCACTGGTTGTTCCTGATGAACGTGCCGGTCGGTATAGTCGCTATCATTCTTGTTATGAAGCTTATTCCGTTCTACCGCTTATCGGTTCCCAAGAAGTTCGATCTTATCGGGCTGGTAACCGTCGTAACGAGCAGTCTTTCCTTACTTGTTGCTTTCTCTCAAGGTCATGCTTGGGGCTGGACATCTGGTAAAGTTATCGGCCTGTTCGCATTAGGTATCGTGATCTTGCTCCTCTTCATCTGGAGAGAGCTAAGTGTAGAGACGCCGCTGTTGAACATTCGTGTCTTGAAAAACTCACGGTATACACTCACCCTCATTATTTCGAGTATCGTTACCATTAGTTTGTACTCAGGGACTTTTTTGACCCCTATTTTCCTGCAAAATATTCAGCATGTTACCCCGCTGGATACCGGTCTAATCCTGCTCCCAGCTTCGCTTGTCATGGCGCTAAGCATGCCGATTGTCGGCAAGCTGTATGGGATTGTGGGTCCACGTGTTTTGATGTTTAGCGGTATTGCCTTAATTGCGCTCGGTACCTTAACGCTCAGTTGGTTAAGCGTAGATGTTTCCCGTGGGTATATTGTGTTCTGGATGATCATTCGGAACCTTGGGATCGCTCTTGCTACTATGCCTTCAAGCAATGCAGGTATGGAACAAATTCCAAGAACGATGTCAGGTCATGCCACGTCCATCAGCAACTGGGTACGTAATGTCTTTGGTTCCTTTGCGATTGCCCTCTTTACTTCCGTGCTTTCCTCAAAAACAGCCACACATGTAACGGACTTGGCTAGCGGTGGGTTGAAAGACAAAGCACAAATCGGGATGCTATCGTTCACGATGAGTGTCAACGATGTGTACTTACTGGCTACATTCATCGTACTTGTGGCCTTGCCACTGACGTTGTTTGTGCGAAAACGCAAAGTGGAAGCAGCTCCTTCCACACCCGTTGTTACAGCCAAAACAGCTGAACAATAAAGAAGTTTAGCCTCAACTTTCACGTAATATTTGGATAAAAAAGAACCTTCAGCTCCACTTTTATAGTGGTTTTGAAGGTTCTTTTGCACATGTTATGGAATTGTCTGATAAATGATATCTACGAATTACCCCAGCACCACACGGTCATCCGCCAGCTTATTCCCGCTGATTTGCTCGAACTCACCGAGCAATTGCTCGACGGTCAGATGTTTTTTTCGTTCCTCATTGACATCAAGGATGATGCGGCCTTTATCCATCATGATAAGCCGGTTGCCTAGGCGAATCGCCTGTTCCATATTGTGCGTAACCATCAGCGTGGTTAGCTTCATCTCGCGGACGATATCCTCCGTGAGTCTTGTAATCAACTCTGCGCGCGAAGGATCGAGCGCGGCGGTGTGCTCATCAAGCAGCAGGATCTGCGGCTTCGTGAACGTCGCCATCAATAGACTAAGCGCTTGACGCTCTCCGCCGGAGAGCATGCCTACCTTCGCGCGCAGACGGTCTTCCAAGCCAATGCCTAGGCGGTGCAGCTGCTCTAGGAACACCTTGCGCTTGCGCATGGTAACACCAAAGTTCAGTCCGCGTTTCTTGCCGCGGGCATAGGCCATGGCAAGATTCTCCTCGATGGTCATTCGAGGCGCCGTCCCCGCCATAGGGTCTTGGAATACGCGGCCGATCCACCGGCTGCGCTCGTACTCAGGCAAGTCATGGATGATCTCGCCGCCAATACGCACTTCGCCGGCATCCGGTGTCATGACGCCGGAGATAATATTCATGAGCGTTGATTTACCCGCGCCATTACTTCCGATTACCGTAACGAAGTCGCCCGGCATCAGGTTCAAGTTAATGCCAATCAAGGCGATTTTCTCATCCGCCGAGCCAGGGTTGAATAATTTGGAAACATTGGAGAGTTGAAGCATCAGCGGCCACCTCCCTTGTTCGTTTGCAAAGCTCGAGCAATCAGCTCTGCTGAGCGACGTTTGGCCGTTGCCTTTTGCTTGAATGAGCGCTGCACGGAAGGAACCACAAGTGCGATAATAACAATAATAGCGGTGATCAGCTTCAAGTCAGAGGCATTCAACCACTCGACACGAAGCGCCAACGCGACCACAATACGGTAGACGATGGAGCCGAGTACAGCGGCAAGTGTTGCCTGAAACACAGTGCGAGCTCCGAATATCGCTTCTCCGATAATAACGGAAGCGAGTCCAATAACAATCATCCCAATCCCCATGGAAATGTCAGCAAAGCCAGACTGCTGAGCAATGAGCGCTCCCGATAGGGCCACTAGACCATTCGATAAACTGACACCTAAAATCGTTGTTCGATCTGTGTTGGCACCAAAGCTGCGGATCATTCGGGCGTTATCTCCGGTTGCTCGCAAAGCCAGTCCCAAATCTGTGTGCAGGAAGGCATCGAGCAGCAATTTCAATACGACGACAATAATGAGCACAATGGTAATTGGCTTCACAGTGGAAAACAACGTGTCTGCTCCAAGCAGTGAAATATTCGGTTTACCCATGATGCGCATATTGATTGAATACAGCGCAATCATCATCAATATCCCTGATAAGAGCCCATTGATTTTCCCTTTGGTATGCAGCAATCCCGTACAAGCGCCGGCAGCCAGACCTCCGGCAAAAGCGGCCAAACAAGCTAGTATGGGGGAGTATCCGTGTGAAATAAGTATCGCAGCAATAGCTCCGCCGGTCGTAAAGCTTCCATCCACCGTCAAGTCAGGGAAATCAAGAATACGAAACGTGATATAAACACCAAGCGCCATCAACGCATAAAGAAGACCCAGCTCGACAGCGCCATACATTGAATCCATCATAAGTTAGCCCTCCTTTACTTTAAAAAAAGAGGTGAACGAAAGCGACGTCCACCCCTTTTAATCGAATTGCCTTTATTGAATAATATTTTTCTCTTTATCTTTTACCGCATTTTTCATTGCATCTGTCACTTCAATCCCTTGCGCTTTAGCAGCTTTCAAGTTCAAGATCAGATCCAGTTTCTCTGGAACGGTTACTTTCAAGTCAGCAGGTTTTTTACCATTTTTAAGAATTTCAACAGCCATTTGTCCGACTTGGTAGCCGTGATCGTAGTATTTAAAGCCAACTGTTGCGAAGGCTCCTTTTTCCACGGTGTCACGGTCACTCGAGAAGAACGGGATGTGTTTTTCATTAGCCAGTTGAATAATGGAGTCTACGCCGCTTACTACTGTATTATCAAGTGTAATCAAGAAAGCATCCGCACGTCCAACAAGGGATTGCGCAGCTTGCTTGACTTCAGATGTATTCGTTACCGGTGCTTTAACCAATTTAATACCATGCTTCGTTAAAGACTCTTCCGCATTTTTCGCCATAATGACGGCATTAGGTTCACCTTCATTAATAACTAGGCCGACTGTTTTCACTTTTGGCAAATTAGCAGCCACGAAATCCATCAATTGTGCAACAGCCGCAGGATTCGTATCGGAAGCTCCCGACACATTACCGCCTGGCTTATCCAAATTGCTGACAATCTTAGCCGCAAGCGGATCCGTTACTGCTGCGAACAGGATTGGCGCTTTCTTCACTTGCTGCACAACAGCTTGTGCCGATGGTGTAGCGATACCGAGGACCAAATCACTATCGGAGGAAGCAATTTTTTGCGCAATGGATAAGTTGTTCGTTTGATCGCCTTGGGCATTGTTGAAATCAACCTTGAGGTTTGACCCTTCTACGATGCCTGCGTCTTTAAGTGCTGCAAGGAAGCCTTGACGTGTTGCATCCAAAGAAGGATGCTCAACGATTTGGGAAATGGCTACTTTATATGTCTTTTGCGCGTTTGCGGTAGCTACCGGAGCAGGTGAAGCTGTACCTCCTGCTGTTTTACCGGAATCAGCTTTCTGGCCGCAACCAGCTACTGTCATAAGTGCCGCGGATAAAACGAGCGTGACCAAAGCTTTCTTTTTTATCAATGTAATTACCCCTCTCAAATTTCTCTCTTGTAACACTTAGACGAGTCGCCCACTCACCACGTTAACGCTTTTGTGAAGCAAAGTGTAGGGGCAGGATAGGCCTAAGGTTGCATTTCGAATTAACCATAGTTTAATTGGCTCTAGCGTTTCCGTCAATTGTTTTGTATGCGTTTTTATAGATTTTGTAACCATGCGGATACATCATCTATCGGTCTATTTCTGCCAATAGAAGCCATTCAGCAGTTCGTCCATCACCCGATTCGTGCGGGCTGCACTGGTTCCTGTACTTGGGCTGCTTCCAAGCCCCCGTAATTCGTCGACAACTAATTGAATGAGCGGTTGCTGGATGTGAGCTGGGTTAGGAATGATTAACTCCTCTGTTTGACCATCAACCCTCTCGATACGAAGATCTTCACCGAAGGTGGAGAAAGATATTTTACCCTTGCTGCCGATAATTTCGTTCATATCGCTGCGAGTGAATGCGTTGAAGCACCAAGCTCCCGTGCCCAGGACACCAGACTCGAACGCATAAGTAGTAGTAACGATATCTTCTACATGATGCTGTCCCGATTGGTTTCTCGCGAAGCCCTTGACCTCACCGATAGGGCCAAGCAAATAATCCAAAATGTCCAAGGTATGACTCGCGAGGTCAACGAACAACCCCCCACCAGAAAGCTCAGGCTGTATCCGCCACGGAAGAACTTCACCCTCATCCGCTCTCATGGACTGAAGCTGCACGGACTGGACGAATCGAATATCGCCAATGGCTCCACGATCCAGCTGCCTCTTAATTTCAATAAATCGAGGCAGCCCTCTTCGGTAATAAGCTACGAATAAAGGCATCTTCGCCTGTTCGCAGGCCGATAGCATCTCCAAGCATTCTCGATAGTTTCTCGCCATCGGTTTCTCGACATAGACCGGCTTGCCAACACTGGCAGCAAGCAGGGCATACTCACGATGAAAGCCCGGCGGTGTAGCTACATAAACGGCATTAACATCAGGATCATTGACCAACGCCTCTGCGTTATCATACCATTTGGCCACGCCATGTCTGTTTGCATAATCTTCCGCCAAAGCTCCGTTGCGCCGCATAACGGCCACTAGTTCCGAGCCAGCAGCCTTCTGCAAGGCCGGACCGCTCTTGACCTCCGTCACATCTCCGCAGCCAATGATTCCCCATCGAATGCTTTCCATTTCAAGTATCACCTCACCTAGTAACAATTTTGTCTACTACATCTATTCGACATAGAACATCTACCTCCTTTGAGGCAAAGAACCATATTCACGATCAAAAGGAAACGCTTTCATTTTTTGTGAAGAGAACAGTTAGGGCTCATTACCCCCCATTCTCAATTTGCCTACTTTTATATGAATCACACATCATAATTCACAACATAATTTTGCATGTGTGTATGGTAGTACCCCCTGCTGTATTCGATGAGTTCTCCCTTCTCATCATAGGCATAGCGCAGTCGCAGCAATAGCGGTGTTCCTTCACTGACTTGCAGTTTTTGCTCTACGTGAGCAGGGGCAGGGGCAACAGTAAATTCATCCCGAACTTTTTCTAAAGTAATATCTTGCTCCTCCAACAAATCGTATAAGGATTGAGCATTCAAATCGGATCGCTGAATATCGGTCGTTCGCATCGTCAAATAGTTCGTGTAATGAATATAAGGTACGTCATTCAAATAATAAAGACGTTCTATCCGGTAGCAGCGTTCCCCAAATAATTCATACGGTTGGCTCCCTGATTCATTAACTACGACCTCTGCCAACAGCAATTGCTTATGAATCCGATGGCCTTTCTCCACTAATACCTCTGTAAACCGTTTCCACTTGGAGAGCTTGGATGCAGACGTATTGCGAATGACGGTCGTCCCTTTGCCGCTGCCTTTCTCCAGATAGCCTTCCTGGACCAGCTCTTTGATGGCATTACGAACTGTAATTTTACTCACATCGAATTCCGTTTCCAATTGTGGTTCGGACGGGATATTCGTTCCCATGGGATAAACACCATGCAGAATACGATCCTTTAGGATATTCTTTATTTGTAAATATAACGGTCTCTGATTTCGAGATAAACTCACTGCTTCATCCACACTACCTTTCTACATCGCCTACTGCTTCTGTCATCGCACGCAGGATATCACTTTCTGACGACATGGGCGTATCACCCACAATCGTATGAGCCAGCATGCCAGCCGCTGCGGCAAAATTCACAGTCTTATCCATTGGAAAGCCTGCAAGCTCCCCATGCATAATCCCGCTCGTGTAGGCATCTCCTGCACCAATTCTATCATAGATAGAAAATGTGAGTAATTTCGAAAAGACGAATGTTTGATTTTTATAAATAAAGCCTTGCAAAGAATGCGTATTGTCACCGTTGATGGAGCGATGCGTACCTGCAATAACAGAAATTTGATATTTCTGGGCAACGACAGGAATCAGTTCCATGAGCTGATCTTGCCGCTCTTCCTTGTCCGTCTCCATCCCGAGGATCAGCATCGCGTCTTTCTCATTCATCATGACCATGTCTGCCAAACCGAGCATTTCTTCATAATGCGGCTTCGCTTTGACATAGCCGCCTTCTCCCCAATGGGCCGGGCGGTAGTTGCAGTCGAAGACAACGGTGCCGCCCTGCTCTTTGACCGCTCTCGCCAACACTTTCATGTGTGCGCGTACGTTATCATTCATCGCCAGCGTGATGCCGCAGAAATGTATGACGTCGATCTGCTTGGCTATCTCCTCAACATCATACGTATCATCCGGAGCCGTATTAAAGCTGCTTTCCTGACGATTGGAATACGTAACGCGGCTTGGCCGCGCGCCGAATCCATTCTCCAGGAAATACATACCTACATAATTGCCGCCTCGAACAAGGAATGATGGTGAAATGCCTAATTTGCGAAGAGACGCTTCTGCCGCATCCCCGATAGCATTTTTCGGCAATCGGGATACCAGATATCCCGTATGCCCTAGACGCGCAAGCGCCGAACTGACATTCACGCCTGTACCCGAGAAGGAATAGTTCAATGTGCTCGCTTGCGACAACAGCTCATACCCCTGTACCTGCAGGCGCATCATAACTTCTCCGAAAGCTGCAATTTTTTTAGCCATAGTAATCAACCAATTTTTTCATCGTTGCCAACAATTCACTTACATCTTCGGGATTCGTGTTCCCTGTAGCTTTGTCAATGATGGAGGAATAGACGTGAGGGATAACCTGCGGCACATTGGCTTCCAGACCAATACGCAAAATCGCTTCAAAATTCTCTTTATCAATGCTGCCTGTAGGCTCTAAAGCAAATCCTTCTTCTCCGCATGCTTTAGCGACTGCACGAAGTTCGTCTTCGCAGCTCAAGCCGTTCATCGGAAAAAATTTCAATGCATTCCCGCCCATATCGCGGACAAGCGCAATCGCCGTTTTAATAGGTACAATCGCATGTTCGTCTTGTGCCGCGCTCACCGGTCCTGTTGAAATATTCACATATCCAACGCGTCCGCTCGGTGATACCAAGCTGTTGATCCAGCTATCTTGACCGCCCAGATTAGCGCGCGTAGCTCCCACAGCAGGGAATACTTGGTTAATATGCTTGCCCGGATAATGCTTAGCAATCGCTGCAACGACAGCCGCTTGACGATTGTCGCCTGCGCCCAATCCGATCGAAACCGCATCATCGATTTCTTTGCCATAAGCCTTCATCGCTTCTACGCCGGCTTCGACCGTCGGATAATTCTTCGACAGCACGCCGACCAATACATACCCCTCAGCCGCTTCAAATATTTCTTTGGCATTCTCGATACTGTTTGCCAATACGTTTAATGCTGCACGACCTTTATAGAAATGCTTTGCAATGTTAGACATGTTAGTTTCCTCCTGTTAATTCGCGTATTTGAGCCGCAATCATATGGATGTCGTCGCCTTGAAGCGGACGTGGATCGATATCAAAATAACCTTGTTTTACGCCATAATCACGTGTATAGATAGCAATTTCACCTTCTTGAAGACCTGTCACAACGCTTTTCGCTGTGGTTTGGGCTAATGCTGGATCGATTTGAATACGAGCGCGGAATATGGCACGACCCGCTTCATCCTGAACAATCGATACCTTCACGCCCGCTAACTCATTTAAAGACATTAACACTTGCAAACTTTCCTTTTCCTGCTCGCTTTTATCTTCTTTAGCGCCATATTCATCGAGGGCCTGAAGCAAACCGAAGGTGGTTTCTTTGCCCACTTTCATACTCCGTCCAATCCCATACATTTGCACTTTAACCCACTCGATATAGCTGCGTTTGCCGCCAATGATTCCGGAGGTTGGCCCTTCGATTGCTTTGGAACCGCTGTAAATGGCAAGGTCGGACACTTTTACATACTTTTGTATATCCTCTTCGGCTGCTGCATCTACGATCAGGGGAACACCATGACGTTGGGCAACCTCCCAGGCTTCTTCAACAGAGATCATATTCTTTTGGACGGCATGATGGGATTTTACATATAAAATAGCGGCTGTATTCTCCGTGATAGCGTCTTGTATATGTTCCGCTTTACCTTCGTTCGCGTATCCTACTTCAACAAGATTTCCTCCGCCAAGGTAGACCATGGTTTCAACCGGAGCCCCGTATTGAACATTGTGACCTTTCAGCATAATAATGTCGCGCCTCGCTATGATCTCTTGATGCAGACGTTCACTCTTGCGACGATTCCCTTGTGTAACAACAGCAGCAACCGAAAGCGCGATGCCGCTTGATGCCGAATTGACAATAACCGCAGCCTCGGAACCGAGGATTCGCGCTACATAGTCACCCGCTTTATCGACTAGATCAGCGATCTCTACATAATTTTGACCGCCATGCTTCATGGCTTCCATGACGGTATCGGTCGGAGCTGACACCCCAAGAATGCTCATCCTCCCGCTTGCATTGATCACACGTTTAAGACCATATTTAGCATTTAAGGAACTCGCCATTCACAAACACTCCTCTGGTTTCTATTCGTTGGTCGGCCAATCGTTGCTCCCCTTCGGAATCAATCAGGGTCGTTGGCTCTTGGATCACGGTAAACAACGTTAGTTGTGCAGCATCCCCGACTTGAATGCGGCCAAGTTCGGGCTTTTGAAGCCAATTAGCAGCCTGTGTGGTAACCGCTGCGATGACCTCTTCAAGCGAGTAGCCTAAGTAAAGAAATTTGGAAAGTACATGAGCCATATGATAAACAGGACCGTTTAAGCGGTTCCCGCGATAAATATCTGTGCTGATGGTATTTAAACGGATGCCATACTTTGGGCAGCCTCAGCAGCTTTGAATGAAAAGCTTGCTGTCCCATGGCCAACATCCAAATGTACGCCTCTTGCAATCGCATCGACTAGCACTTGCAGTGGCTTGCCTTCTGCATCAAACAAATTATTCTTTTTCCCATTCAAATAATGTGTAATGATATCCCTTTCGGCTAAAAGCGGCACGATCTCCTCGATATTCGGCGGGCCCGATCCAATGTGGACCATTAACGGCAACGATGTTTCTTCAGAAAGCTCCCGCGCTCTGTGCAGCGGCTCCAGCCCACTTTCCTTCACGACACTGCTGCTTATCCTGGCCTTAAGTCCGACGATCACATCCTTATGTGCATGAACGGCCTGCCTTACCTGATCTTTATCTATCCATGCCATGTTCGATAGTTCATCGACTCTTTGCAACCCGATACGCGAAATATTCAAAAAAGCCAGCAAGTTCGTTCGCGCTCCTACCCTACTTGCCACGAGCTCCGAAATCCGGTCCGCGCCACAGCTGCCTGCATCTACAATCGTAGTGACACCTTGCTTGACGCCAATTTCATCAATTTCATCACCATAGGGATCAAACGCAGGAAAAGCATGAACATGAAGATCAATCCAACCGCTGGATACAAACATCCCCGAGCAGTCCATCACTTGCTCGCCGTGACCGCTCCCGGCTGCTGCCAGCTCCACAATCTGACCGTCTTCAATGACGATATCGAGTACCTCTCCATTGACAAGCGTAACATGTTGTAAGACGATTCGTTCTTTCATTTCTTTCACCTAGTTTCTGTCGATTAATTATTTAAATCTTGTTCCTTTAAACATTATAACGTTATAATCTTAGGATATCACGTAACCATACGGAAGTAAATATACAAATCCAGCAATGACTATGGTAAAAAAAGAAGTCAGACAGCGCATCAGCCATCTGACTCTAACTTTATGAATAGGATTGCAAAATGCGATCCAAATTATGAATAGAGCCAACCCTATCCTTTGACAGCGCCTGCAGTCATGCCCTTCATAATTTGTTCCTGGAACAATAGGAAAACGATAATTGTCGGCAGTACAGCAATCAGAAGCGCAGCCATCGTTAATTCATAATCCGTCATATATCCTGTGGCAAAAGCAGATAAGCTAAGCGGCACTGTCTTCAGCGCAGGCTTACTAATAAAAACAAGCGCAAAGGCGAAATCATTCCAAAAGCGTAAAAACCCTAAAATCCCGACCGTCGCAATCGCCGGCATACTGAGCGGCATCATCATTCGGAAGAAAATCCCCCAGTACCCTGTACCGTCGATCAAGGCCGCTTCCTCAATTTCTTTCGGAATCGTAACTAAATAAGCCGCTATGACGAAAATCGCCAAAGGAAGCTCAAATGCCGTATAGGGAAAAATGAGTGCGCCGTATGTGTTTAACAGACCTATTTTTTTCATCAAAATAAAAAGCGGCACTAATGTGCTGTGAATCGGAATGAGCATGCCTAACAGAAACAATCCCATAAAAAATGGTTTTAGCTTAAATTCAAAACGCGATAAAATGTATGCTGCCAGGGCTCCGATAACCAACGTCAGAATGAGAGAAGCCACGGTGACAAGGGTCGAGTTCCAAAGAGAAAGCCCCATGCCGGAAACTTTCCATGCTCTGACCAAATTGTCCCATTTCCAAACTGTCGGAAGTAAAAAAGGCCGCGAATAAAACTCTTCATTCGATTTAAAGGCACTTATAAATAGCCAAATGAGCGGATACAGGGTGACCAAAGCATAGATGGAAAGCAGCACATTCTTCATGCCGTGCAGCCATCCTCTTATTTTCATGCGGGTAGCTGTTAATCCCGGCTGCATCGATACTTCTTGCTTCATAGAGGTCCTCCTTCATGGTTTTCTCAAGAAAACGCGCTTGGTTATCACGAACAAAACACTTAGCGATAGTCTCGCTTCATTAAATATTGACTGCCAGCAACTAGAATAAGACTAAGAATAATGATGGCCGTAGAGATCGCGCTGCCGAAGCCGAAGCGATAGACGTTGAATGTGCTGTTATACATATAAGAAGCTAACAGTTCGGTAGAGTGAGCTGGTCCGCCCCCCGTCATCACATAAATTAAATCGAAGGACTTCAAACTTCCTGAAATACACAAGATGACGGTTACCTTCACCGTATCCCAAATCATAGGAAGAGTTACCGTAAAAAGCTTACGTACCGGACCAACACCATCCAGTTGTGACGCATCGTTGATTTCCGGAGATATATTATGCAAAGCGGCAATGAACATAATCATGTAAGGACCAATATAATTCCAGATGATCGGCACCATCAGTGCGTACATCGACACTTTCGGATCGGAGAGCCAAGCTTTCTTCCAGCTATCAAGTCCAACGCCTTCAAGGAAGAAGTTAATAATCCCGATTTGCGGGTGATACAGGTAACCCCAAATAATACCGACAACAACAGAGGAAAGCACCATAGGCATAAACACCGAAGCTCTTATCGTTCTTTGGAAAAAGTTGCTGCGCATCAACATAAGTGCCAAAATCATGGCAATCGGCACCTGACCGAACACAGAAGCGGCTACAATCAGCATGTTATTTTTGAAAGACTTCCAGAAAATAGGATCTTTAACAACCTCTACGTAATTATCGAAACCGATAAATTTAGCAGCTCCAATACCTTTCCAATCAAAAAAACCGTAATATGCCGACCAAAAGATCGGAACGATAACGAATAACAGGTACAAAACAAGAGCCGGAATAAGCCCTATCGTAATAAATCCGCGGATGCGAGATGCTGCCGTCATAATTTCCCTCCTACAGCTGAAGTGTGAAAAGCTACCTCGCTTTTTGAAAAAGGCTCCAGCCGAGCTTGAGCTGGAGACCTTTGGCTTGTGCTATTACTTACTAATGCCTTTCGCTTGCGCGTCCTGAATTTTCTTCGCGATGTCCTCTGGCTTACCGCCCATGAGAAGCTCTTGCAGACCGTTGTTCACGACATCAGCTGCCACAGAACTCAGTCGACCGTCATACACCGGCGTTCTTTTCACAGTGCCCATCATTTTGTAAACTTCTGCGAAGATTGGGGAAACTTTTGTTGTGTCCAGATCAACTTTGTAGCTTACTAGGTTGTTGCTTTCGAGAATCGCTTTTTGCGCTTCCGGACCTGCCATTTTGTAAATCAATTCATAAGCCGCAGTTTTTTGTGCGCCTGTTACCTTTTTACTCATTCCCAAACCTACACCCACTGCACCGGAGAGGGTATTCGGATCGCCTTTACCATTAGGCACAGAAGGAAGAACCGTAACCGCCATATTCGCCATTGCTTCTTTGGATGCATTCGATGCCAAGTTCGTCAGCGCCCATCCGCCGTCGATCATCATCGCGGATTTGCCTTGAGCAAACAATTGCTCCATTTGCGTATTATCAATACTGTTGAAGCCCTCTTGGAAAGCGCCTGATGTGCCAAGCTGTTTCAAGTAAGTCAATGCTTGAACGAATTCAGGATCCGTGAATTTAGCGCCATTTTGATCGACAGCCTTCAAGAACCATTCCGTACCCGTTACACGGTCAGCAAGCGAGCTAAGGATACTGGATTGTGCTACCCATGCTGCTTTGTTGCCAAGCGCGATTGGCGTGATGTTGTTTTTCTTGAACGTATCAACAAGCTTCATCAGATCGTCCCACGTTTTAGGCGGTTGAGCGTTATATTTATTAAAAATTTCTTTGTTGTAATAAAGAATCGAAGTTGGAGAAAGTGCCATCGGTGCACTGTAAATTTTGCCGTTCACCGTGAAATCGTCGAAAGAGCCTGGCATAAAACCATTTTTCCAATCCGCTTTGCTATCGAGCAGTTCATTAACCGGCTGAAGCAGATCGCCGCCCACGAACTCCTTCGTCATAACGCCCGGCGACAATACGAACAGATCTGGCAATTCGTTTGCTGCAGCAGCTGTTTTCAAACGTGTTTTGTAGCCATCGGGAGGAATACCTTGAATATCCAATTCTACGTTCGGGTGATCTTTCTTGTATTGATCCATGTAGGCACGCATCGTTTTGGCCCGAAGGTCTTCCCCGGTATAGTTATGCCAGATCGATAATTTCACCTTTTCAGCAGGCTTGCTTCCTGCATCTGTTGCTTTAGGAGCAGCGGTGTCTTTCTTGTCTGTCGTTCCGCTTGCTCCACAGCCTGCAAGGAGCGATAAGGATAACGCTGCCGCGAGCGTGACGATAAATGGTTTTTTCATGTAATATACCCTCCTCTGATGTGTTCAAAGAAAATTCATTTTGTATACAGAAGCTCTCGTTGTTTACAAACTTAGTATAAGGGACAATGATGGGGGTCAGTTACGGGAGAGACTTCGGGGCAAGGGGGGTCATTTCTCAGGCTTTGCTTCCTGACGAAATTCAGACGGCGTCTTGCCCGTGTACTTTTTGAACTGTTGGGTAAAGTATTTGATATCTTCATAGCCCACTCTTCTTGCAATATCACTGACCTTCGTCTGTGAGCCCTGAAGAATATCAATCGCGCGTTTCATCCGTTCCTGGGTCACGAATTCCAAATATGTCAGACCGGTCTCCCGTTTAAAAACCTCGCTGAAATGATTAGGATTTATGTGTACGCTGCTTGCTACCTGCTGCAGCGAAATGGATTGATCCAAGTTGTCCCGAATGTAAACAATGGCTTTATGGATATAGGAATAGCGCTGTTTGCCCAAACCTTGATGAAAGTTCGTCATTACCGCAGACAAAGCCTTGAATATCTCCTCCTCAGGGCGACTCGTCTGAGCAAAATTAGACAGAGTCCCTAAGGGAATCGCCTCCTCCTGCGAGGTATGGGCGCGTTCGAGCCAGCGATGGCCGGCAATGATGATCGACTGCAAGTAGCCCTGCACGCTAAGCGGTGTTGCCGCTGCATCTTCCATCTGGGTACGCACCTTCTGATTCACCCAATGACGCAGTTCAATAGCGTTGTTGCTCATCAAGATAACTGTGAGCTCTGCTTCTTCTTTCTCCGAGCAAATCGTTCGACCTCCACTGCGGTTCCGAATATCGTCAACCGTGAACAAGCCTTGGGTGCCAAACAAGCTTTGATAAGCAAATATTTCTTTGGCTGTCCGGTATGATTCTTGCAGGTCTTCGTAATCTTGGGCAATGCCGCCAAGTGCTGCAAATGCATTACATTTGAGCGTCTCTGTGACATGCCTAAGTGCACGTTTCAACCCAACAGCATCGGTTACCCCTACTTCATAGCGCACAACAAGCAGCAGGTGTTCTTTTTTGATCAGCGTCACGCAAGGAAGCAGCTCGAAAAGAATATTCTCTGCCCCTCCCTGCAGAAGCTCCGCAAAGGATGCTTCTCCCCAACCTGATACGGAGACGAGCATGACCTGCATCGCAGCCGGAGTACCCGTCTGCCGGTGAATGTCGACTTCATATTTGTGAAACCAAGCACGAAGCTCTTCCCTCACTTCCGGATCATCCTGCAAGCCTTTTTTCAGGACCCGATCCAGCATTTGCGTGCGCAGAGCCGCCTGCTGGAGCTGATCCTGCCTCATCGATTCCCATTTATGCATGATGTTCTGTTTGGCTTTCATCGCAGCTTTAATAATCTCCTCAGGACGGCTTGTCTTGAGCAAGTAGTCCGTTACGCCTTCACGCAGCGCCTGCTGCGCATATCCAAAGTCATCATAGCCCGTGAGGATGACAACTTCCGTATCGGGCAGCATTTCCTTTATCTCACGAGCAAGCTCAATACCATCCATGCCGGACATACGAATATCGGTCAGAACGATATGCGGCTTTTCAACGGGGATACGATCCAGCGCCTCTTCGGCAGATGATGCCGCAGGCAGCAGTTCAAGACCTAGTTCTTTCCAATCTATAACCGTGCATAACCCTTCACGTATGATAACTTCATCATCCACAATCAAAATTTTCATATCACTGTCTCTCCTTTTAGCAGAGGAATTGAGAAGGCAATGCGTGTTCCAACGCCTACCGTACTGTATACTTGCAGCCCGGACTGGGCGCCATAATGCAGCAGTAACCTGCGGTGCACATTAATCAAACCATAGCTCGTAATGGATGTTTTCAATTCTTTAGGCGCCTGATTTAGTCTGCCCAATTGCTGATGAGCAGAAGCTAACTGCTGGCTGATGTCACGGAGCTTTAGCTCTTCAATCCCTATTCCTGTATCCTCAATAACAAATTTCATCTGATCTTCCAGCAGTTCACCGTGTACGTAAATATGGCCCTTCATTTTTTTCTTCTGAATGCCATGAATAAGACTATTTTCAATCAAAGGTTGAAGCAGAAGCTTCAGCATAGGAAGTTGCTGCATCTCAGGATCTATAAAGAACTCAATTGTAAACTGATCAGGAAAACGAATAGACTGGATATACGCATAGTTCTGTGCATGAGAAATCTCCTGCTGCACACTGCAAAACTCTTCCCCTTTATTTAAGCTGAATCTCAGAAAATCACTGAGTGCTCCAACCATTTCTGATATTTGATGATCCTTGTTTCTCAGAGCAATCCAATGGATGGAGGATAAGGTGTTGTACAGAAAATGCGGGTTAATTTGCGCCTGAAGGGCAAGGATATCCGCCTCCTTCTTCATCGCTTCGTTCTGCTGCACCTGTTCCTTCAGCCAGCCGATCCGTTCACTTAGCTTATTGTAGCTGTGTACGAGCAGCCCCACCTCATCAATGCTTTTTACTTCATAGCGGGGAATCGTGTCATCCGGATTCAAATCCTTCAGATATTGAGTCAGTTTAATCAAGGGCTGTGTCACCCACTGTAAGAAATAAAGAACCATGAGAACTGCAAGCAGCAGCGCAATCCCAATGGCGACAGCTGTTACTGTAACGACATACTCATTTTGCGCCCGGTAAATATGTGTCGGAATAAATCCAACTAACTTCCAATTCAACCTAGGAATTGGATTATATAAAACGGTATACTGCTGCGCGCTGTTTTTGTAACTTTGAATACTGCTTGTATCCAGAAACGGCCCCATATGCGGGAAAACCTCGCTCATCGATCGCCCCAACCATAAGGGATCGCCACCCGATATGATATCGGTATGCTGGTTCAACAACAGCACGTAACCGCTTTCTTCCCAACCCGCCTGTGTCAAATAGCGCTCAAGCTCCGACTGATCGATGCTAATCGCTAAGGTGCCTATCATCTTGAAGGTGTTGATATCACGAATCGGCCGCACCAAGGAAATGACTCTCTTAGGCCCGTCCGAGGTCTGAGTCGCATAAAGAGGTGACCACCATCTCACGGCAGACTCATAGACGGATTTATCTTGCTCAATGAGTGCATTCAGTCCCGAATTCGTTACGGTTGTTGTATATAAAGCGGGATTGCCGTTGATTGGAGTGATCGTAATATTGGAGATGTATTTCTTGGAATACGAAAGATTCCAAAGCGTGCCGACAATTTGCAAATAACTGTTTACATCCCCTACGTCACTATTGAGATAGGTTTGAATGTCTTTTTGTCCAATCAAAAACATGGACATGATCTCCACATCTTGTGTAACAAAGTCAAGCTTATCCGATATTTGTTTCAATGTGTTCATGCCTGCCAGCTTAGCTTTATCCTCCGTAATGGACGTTGCGATGCGGTAAGAAACCACACCCGTAGATAGGAGTGGAATGACAATGGCAAATAAAATGAGTAAAGACAGCTTGCGATTCAGGGATTTGGCAAACCAGCGTCTCATCGGTGATCCCTCACTTTTTTATAATTTGAAAAATGAAAAAACGGTTCCTACGAAACCGTGTCAGCAAATCTTACGTTGATATTGACATAGAAGTGCAACGATTTGCAATATATATTCAAATTTAACTGACTAAGTATTCCCCTGATGACCGCGGCTCACAAGGATAAACGACTTCGTCGTCCTTCAGGGACGAGCGAGTTTGTCTAGGTAGATGCGAAGCAAATGTATAGACATATACTTTCTTATTCTACTGAAAAAAAAGCATTTCAAACCCTCGTTAAACCAAGGTCTGAAATGCTCCCTTCAATTTCAATCCCTAAAATTTAGGAATGCACATTTTTGAGTGAGACAGCTTTGGCTAATACCGCTGTTTCCGATGGAATCAACTGCACAGCAGCCCGATCTTCGGCTTGAAGCTGCAATTGCTGCGTAGCGAATTCCCGATACATCTCGTGTGAATCCAACAACTGTTGATGGGTTCCGCTGCCTGTCACAACGCCTCTATCCAGGAACACAATCTGATCGGCATCCACAACGGTAGACAGGCGATGGGCAATGACCAATGTCGTGCGCCCCTGCATCAAATTTTGCAAAGCCTGCTGCACCACAACCTCCGACTTACTGTCCAGACTCGATGTGGCTTCGTCGAGCATCAGAATCTTCGGATCACGCAGCAAAGCTCTCGCAATGGCAATCCGCTGCCGCTGGCCGCCGGACAGCTTGATCCCTCGTTCCCCAACCTCGGTTTCGTACTTCTCCGGCAATTTCTCAATGAAATCATCGGCATAGGCCATCTGGGATGCCCGCTTCAGCTCCTCCAGAGGAACTTCACGCGACATGCCATAACAGATGTTATCTCGAATGGTCCCCGAAATGAGTGGACTTTCTTGTGAAACATAACCAATCTGACTCCTCCAGGAGACTAGCGAGTAGTCAGCTATCGGCTCTTTGCCCAAAGTGATTGAACCCTTAGTCTGCTTGTAAAACCGTTCCAACAAAGAGAACATCGTCGTCTTTCCACTACCGCTCGGGCCTACAATAGCCGTAACCTTGCCCGCTTCCATCGTGAAACTGACATTTTTGAGCACAGGCTCGCCCTCTTTATACGAGAAGGAAACCCGATCGAAATGGATCGATTGCGAGGCGTCCGTCACTACAGCTCCAACATCCGGAATCTCTTCTTCGTGGTCCAGAACCTTCAAGATCGTATCCGTGGCTCCCATGGTTTTCTGCATTTGATTGAAAAACTGCGTAATCTGCGTAATCGGCATGACAATTTGAAATAAATAAAGCATAAACGCCACCAATTGACCTGCGGTAATAGCCCCTGAGGAGACGCGCATGCCGCCATATCCGAAAAGGACCACAAGCAGCATCAACATAACAAAAGAAATCAACGGCGCCATCAGGGCTTGAATCCGGCCTTCTTTCAGCCCAAATTGGAACAGCTTCTGAATACCGGAACTGCCTTCTTTATACTCGCTTTGCTCGGCGTTTGCCGCTTTTACCAAGCGCATTTCGGACAGGACACGATTCAGCACTGACGTAAAGCTGGCCGTTTCGGCTTGCAAGCCTTTGGATACTTTATACATTTGTCTGCCTAAAGGAAAAAGAATGAGGAACGCAATCGGAAATACGCTGAACATAATGAGTGTCATTTTCCAATCCATGTAAAGCAGCACCGTGATCGATCCAATAATCGCAATAATCCCGGTTACGAACCCCGACATGTGCTCCGCGATAAGTCCTTTGATCACAGACGTATCGTTCGTCATCCGTGAGATTGTGTCGCCTGTTTGATTGTTGTCATAGTAGCCAATCGGCAGCACGAGCAGCTTTTTCCATAACCGGTCTCGAATGCCAGCCACGACGCGCTGCCCCGCATAGTTCAGCAGGTAAACGGAAATCCCGGCAGCAATAGCCTGTGCTACGAAGGCTAGCGCCATTCCGCTAATCTGTGCCCAGCTTAGTGAACTGACAGAGAAGCTATCGACCACATTTTTCGTAAAAAGTGGGATCACCAGGCCCACCAACGTTGAAATGATACTTAACCCAAAGGCGATGCTTAAAACGAGCTTAGGCGGGTTTGCCTGAATCAGCAGGCGGAAAAACGCACGAAAATTAGTGTTCGGTTCTTCTTTAATGGTTCTTGCCATCTATATCTACTCCTTACCCGATCGGATATCCATCCGTTTTTGTGAATAATCTTACTTCTGGATCATACACTGCTATTTTAAACGGAATATAAACAAGATCCAATCAGTCTGAGGATGGAACAGGCTTTTTCGCGAGTTAGCGTAAATGAGCCATATTCATTTTCCCGATTTGTGTTTTGGGACTACTTTCTATACAATGAAAGTACACTGTTATCTCGCTGAGATGCAGCTTGTTTTTATATAACCATCGGATAAACAAATCGTAATTCACAGATATTCCTAGGAGGGAAATCGATGAACGCTTTTACTTTTTACAATCCTACTACGCTGCATTTTGGCCAAGGCCAATTGGAGAAATTGACAGCTGAGGTACCTAAATACGGCAAAAATGTGCTGCTCGTCTATGGCGGAGGCAGTATTAAACAAAATGACATATATGACAATGTAATCAAACTGCTTGCTGATGTGGATGCCGTTGTTTTTGAACTAAGCGGCGTGGAACCAAATCCCAGGCTGACCACCGTTCATCGCGGTGTTGCCCTATGCCGCGATAAGCACATTGACTTCATTCTTGCTGTTGGCGGCGGCAGTGTCATTGACTGTGCCAAAGCGATTGCTGTCGGAGCCAAGTACGAGGGCGATTTCTGGGATATCGTCACACGCAAGGCTGCCGCTACAGATGCAATAGCGCTTGGAACGGTCCTGACGATCGCAGCAACAGGCTCCGAAATGAACTCCGGTTCGGTCATCACGAACTGGGAAACGAAAGAAAAACTCGGATGGGGCAGTCCTTTCTCCTTTCCCAAGTTTTCCATTCTTGATCCAGCTCACACCACGTCCCTACCGGAAAATCAAACCGTCTACGGGATGGTTGATATTATGTCTCATGTGTTCGAGCAATATTTCCATCACGGATCCAATACGCCGATTCAAGATGGCTTTAGTGAAACGATTCTTCGCACTGTTATCGATACAGCGCCACGCTTATTGAAAGACCTGAACAACTTAGACGAACGAGCTACCATTCTTTACAGCGGCACCATGGCGCTTAATGGGATCCTGAGCATGGGTATTCGCGGCGACTGGGCTACTCATAACTTGGAACACGCCGTTTCTGCGGTACATGATATTCCTCATGGCGGCGGCTTAGCGATTATCTTCCCGAACTGGATGACCTACACGCTGGATGCTAACGTAACGCGTTTCAAACAATTTGCGCAGCATGTCTTCCACATCGATGCAGCAGGCAAAACAGATCGCCAAGTTGCCGAGGAAGGCATCGCGGCACTTCGCCAATTCCTGACCAGCATCGGCGCACCAAGTCGCTTGGCTGATTACGACATAGACGATTCCACCATCGAGCTAATGGCCGATAAGGCTATGATTTATGGCGATTTCGGCAACTTCAAAAAGCTGAATCGCGAGGACGTCGTGAATATTTATCGGATGTCGCTTTAGGTGATTAGGAATAGGGCCGAATAATTATCGGCCTGTTCTTTAATATGGGGGACGTTCCCTCTTGACGGCTGAAACGCTGAAAAACCGCGTTATCCTCATTGTCATGCGGATTTGCCAGCTATTTTTCTATCTGTAAGCAGGATTTTCAGTGCTACAGAGGAGTTTTTGCTTTAGGTGATTAGGAATAGGGCCGAATAATTATCGGCCTGTTCTTTAATATGGGGGACGTTCCCTCTTGACGGCTGAAACGCTGAAAAACCGCGTTA
>NZ_VRTT01000190.1 GCF_008017805.1 Paenibacillus sp. N3.4
GAGGCCACTGAAAAAGTCCACAAAAAATAAACAGGTATCTTTTGCGCAATTTATTTGTGTGAAAGACGCCTGTTTTTTTGTATAATAAAGGTATCAAAATCAGGTGGTGTTTCGGATGATCTCCAACCAACAGTCCCTTATTCTTAGTCCATTTATGGCTATTTACGATATCGTAGTGCCTAAAGATAATATGTTACGTCAAATAAACGATCTCGTAGATTTTTCATTTGTCCATGAAGAATTGCAGAATAAATATTGCTTGGACAATGGTCGCAATGCAGTGCCTCCCATTAGAATGTTTAAATATTTATTGCTCAAATCAATCTTCGATTTATCAGATGTAGATGTTGTGGAACGTTCTAAATATGACATGTCTTTCAAATACTTCTTAGATATGGCTCCAGAAGACGGGGTTATCGATCCTAGTTCACTTACGAAGTTTCGTAAACTTCGCTTGAAAGATGTGAACCTACTCGACATGCTGATTCAAAAAACAGTGACAATCGCATTGGAAAAAGACATTATTAAGAGCCGCTCTATTATTGTGGATGCTACCCACACGAAATCACGCTTCAATCAGCAATCACCAAAAGAAATATTGATGGAGAAGTCCAAACTGTTACGGAAAGCAGTATACCAGATCGATGAAAAATTGAAGGACAAGTTCCCACCGAAAACAACAACTAACGAATTAGAAGATGAACTGGACTATTGCCAAAAAGTAATTGATGTCGTGGAAAAAGAAGAAGCCATCCGCGAGTATCCAAGGGTAAAAGAAAAACTGAACTACTTGAAAGAAATCGTAGAAGATCACCATGAACACCTTCAACTCTCGAATGATCCAGACGCACGTGTGGGTCACAAAACTGCGGATTCCTCTTTCTTTGGCTATAAAACTCATATTGCAATGAATGAAGAACGTATTATTACAGCTGCTGTAATAACGACAGGTGAAAAAAGTGATGGAAAACAATTGCAAACATTGATAGAAAAAAGTCGTAAAACTGGTATGGAAATCGATATCGTTATTGGAGATACAGCCTATTCAGAGAAAGATAATATCCAGTATGCTAACCAAAATGAATTGCACTTAGTATCAAAATTAAACCCATTAATAACACAAGGGACTCGTAAAAAAGAAGATGAATTTGAGTTTAATAAAGATGCAGGAATGTACGTTTGTAAAGCGGGGCATATGGCGATTCGTAGGGCACGTACGGGAAGAAAAAATGCAGGAAAAAATCAAGTAGATGCCTACTACTTTGATATCGATAAGTGTAAGCAATGCCCGTTTAAAGAAGGTTGTTATAAAGAAGGAGCAAAATCAAAAACCTATTCAGTCACCATTAAATCAACCGAGCATAGCGAGCAACACGTTTTTCAAGAAAGTGAATACTTCAAAGAGAAGGCAAAAGAGCGCTATAAAATTGAAGCGAAAAATAGTGAGTTAAAACACAGACACGGGTATGATGTAGCCACTACCTCGGGTCTAGTTGGCATGCAAATGCAAGGTGCACTTGCGATATTCACTGTCAATCTCAAAAGAATAATGACGCTAGTAAAGTAGAATACATGAAGAAGACCATATAAATAATGGCGAATTCTCATTCAGATTGAATGGAAATTCGCCATTATCAATTTAGATCTATTTCAGAAAATTAAAAGCGCACCTTTTTCAGTGGCCTC
>NZ_VRTT01000191.1 GCF_008017805.1 Paenibacillus sp. N3.4
GGAGGCCACTGAAGAACTCTCTGTTTTTCAGAATTTCTAAATCTCTAAACAAAAAGACGACTCATTTCCATTTTAAAATGGAAGGAGCCGTCTTTTTTATATTCATATATATACGTCTTTTGTTAGATTTTAATCAGTTAATTTCAATATTCGCTTCAAATTTACTGTGAATATTGCCAGTGCTCCTTGTATCTCCATGCCGATTAGACCCGAGGATGCTGCTACATCCAACCCGTGCCTATGTTTTAATTCACTATTTTTCGCTTCTATTTTGTAGCGCTGCTTCGACTTTTCTCTAAAGCCATCACTTTCTTGAAACGTTGCTTGCCCCGCGTGTTCGAGCGACTTAATACTTACGTTGTATGTTTTAGTTGCAGCGCCTTCTTTATAGCAGCCTTCCTTTATCGGGCATCGTTTGCATTTCTCGATGTCGAAATAGTAAGTAGTCTTTTGGTTTCTGTCTTTTTCTTTTTTTCCAGTCCGCGCTTTTCTGACCGCCATATGTCCTGCCTTGCAGACATACATGCCTGCATCTTTATTAAACTCAAATTCTTCTTCTTTACTTCGCTTTCCTTGCGCGACTAGTGGGTGTAACTTCGAAACGAGTTGTATTTCGTTCTTCTTGCTGTACATGATATTCTCTTTTTCTGAATACGCAGTGTCTCCAATTACGGTATCGATCTTCATGCCAGCGGCCTTGCTTTTTTCTATTAATGTTTGCAATTGCTTACCGTCAGTTTTTTCTCCAGTCGTAATGGTTGCTGCTGTGATAATTCGTTCTTCACTCATAGCCAAATGCGTCTTGTAGCCAAAAAACGAGGAATCCGCACTTTTGTGGCCTACTCTTGCGTCTTGATCTTGTGAAATCCGCAATTGCTCGATGTCATCCATGACGGTTTCTTTTAAGAAGTTCAGCCCTTCTTTTACTTTTGGGAATCCCGAGATGCCGTCTTCCATCTCAATGACCGCTATGAGTTTTTGGCAATAATCAATTTCATCTTCTAAAACTTCTGTTGTAGTCTTGGCTGGAAACTTATTTTTCATGGATTCATCAATCTTGTAGACAGCTTTCCGAAGCTTTTTGGCGCGGTCCATCAGGATTTCTTTCGGAGCCTTCTGATTGTAGCGAGATTTGGTGTGCGTAGCATCGACGATAATAGCTTTGCTTTTAATGATTTCTTTTTCAATAGCGATTTCGACAGTTTTATGGATCAACAGATCCAACAGGTTGAGGTCTTTTAACCGCAATTTCCGAAACTTGGTCAAGGAACTCGGTTCAATCACTGCTTCTTCAGGCGCCATATGCAGGAAATATTTAAAGGACATGTCGTATTTCGAACGTTCTACAACGTCGATATCGGATAGATCGAAGATGGATTTTAACAATAAATATTTAAACATTCGAATAGGGTCGATGGCGTTTCGACCGTTATCTAAGCAATAATTATTCTTCAATTCATCGTACACAAACGAGAAGTCAACAAGTTCTTCAATTTGCCGCAGCAAGTTATCCTTAGGAACAACCAAGTTGTAAATATCTATATATGGGCTTAAAATCATCGATTGTTGGTTTT
>NZ_VRTT01000192.1 GCF_008017805.1 Paenibacillus sp. N3.4
GAAATTTGCAAAGGCTCCTCCGAACATCAGCTTATAATAGCTGGAATAGCGCTGCCCGAATTGCCAGAAAGCTTCGCCTAAATTAAGAAAATGCTGTATATGTTAATACCCCGACCTTCTTCTAGGTTGGGGTATTTATTTTTCCAGCCTCAGATTCTTACAAGGTATTGTCACAAAATACCTCCTTATCTCGTTACATTGGCAAAAGAATAAGGAGTGGTTATTGTGCAGGAATTGACATGCGTCGTTATTGGTGGAGGTTATGCGGGTATTAATGCTGTTAAAGCAATTCGAAAAACATATACGGATGTGGCTGCCAAGAGAAAGCTTCGGCTTCTTATATTGGATAAAAACACCTATCACTTTCGGAAAGTATTGCTTTTTAAGCCCGCAGCCGGAAACGTAGAGATTACAGTGCCTTTAACAAGGTTGTTTCCCGAGGGGGTTGAATATGTTCAAGCAAACGTAACGAGAATCGAATCAGGAGAGAAAAGGCTGCTTTATCAAGATGCCGAAGGAAAAGAGACTTCGATAAATTATGATATTCTCGTAGTGGCGGTGGGCAGCGTCGTGCGGCAGCCAGCTCCTAGTCTTGGAGGGATGGCATTGGCAAATCTGGACATGGCTTGGAAAATACGTGAGACGTGGCAAACGAATTTAAAGAAAGCCGCCAAAGAAACAAACGCGGACGAACGTCAGAGATTAATGACAATTGCCATTGCCGGAGCAGGGATAAGCGGGATTGAGACATCTGCTGAATTGGCTCATTTCGTGCGTGAAGATGCGGAACGATTGGGACTTGACCCTGGTGCCGTGAACATACATCTATTTAACGCGAACAAGAGGCTTTTTCCCGAAGGACCAGCCAAGGTAGGGTTAAAATTGGAACGATCCCTTGTCGCAGGCGGAGTAACTATTACACATGAGACTAAGGTTCTACAGGAGAAAGAGGGAATGATATCCTTATCCAGGGGCGATAAG
This sequence comes from Paenibacillus sp. N3.4, assembly GCF_008017805.1. Classification (GTDB taxonomy): domain Bacteria; phylum Bacillota; class Bacilli; order Paenibacillales; family NBRC-103111; genus Paenibacillus_E. Next base: position 982 of record NZ_VRTT01000192.1, read on the forward strand.
ATGAATGTCGGTCTATGTATTTGGTCGCTGGGACTGCAGCCCAATCCCATGCTGGGAAGCATCGGGTTGCCTGTCAACCCGGATGGATATGTAATCGTAGATGCAAGCTATCGAGTTCAAGGGGTTCAAAGTGTATATAGTATCGGTGACTGTGCACAAATCATAGATCCTGTTAGCGGACAGGTGGATGGAAAGACTTGTAAGGAAGCAACGGCTCAAGCGGCAAGGCTTGGAAAGATCTTGTTGGCGGAAATGGCTGGGAAACCAGCGCCGGTGCATAAGGGGTTTATTGACTTTTTCTGCTTTGGTTTAGGTCCTGGGCAGGGGATGGTTTGGACGCGCCAGTTGGGGTTAGATATTATGATAACAGGAAAGTTAGGTTGGCGGTTAAGGAAATTTACTTGGGATTCGGCAAGCCTGATCAAATGATGTAATCAAAAGCATTGAAATGAAAAAGAATCATGGGATTAAGGGAACAAAACCTACACATATTAAGGCGGGAGCTATCCCGCCTTTTAATATGCTGACTTGAGTGTTGCAAACATCATTTAAGGAGATATGCCGTCTCAATTCCCCGACACAA
>NZ_VRTT01000193.1 GCF_008017805.1 Paenibacillus sp. N3.4
GAATCAATTTCATATCTCTGAGCCCTTGGGGCTCTAAGTTTAAAACGACAAAAAAATAGGGTACCTCCCCAAATCCTGTATAATGAGAGTTACGACACACACATTAACAGACTGGAGAGATACCCCTATGTCCATTATACGACAAGAAAGCCTGTTTGACATGCAAGTTTTATTCGATTTGGAACCTACCCAACGTTTTAATTCGGTTTTATCCGGTATTGACATTCATCCAATCCTAGATGTTGTGATGAAAAGGTCGCGATTTGGACCAAAACAATCACTTAATTACTCCGCGATGATCTATTCGTTGATTATTCGAATCACGGAGCGTATCCCATTCATTAAGGACCTTGTGAAGCGTCTTTCTACGGATTTACGATTTAAGGTTGATTGTGGATTCTTAGTATCGGATGAGATTCCATCTGAAGCTTCCTATTCGCGTATGATCACGTTAATTAGTGAATCAGACGCGTTAGAAATTGTTCAAGAGCGTCTTCTTCTCCAGGCAATATCGGAAGGATTTGTCTCAGATACAACAATAGCCATTGATGCAACCCATGTTGAATCACGTGACCGCGCTCCATTCAAACAGAAAAGGTTAAAAAGGAACCTCAGAAAAGAGGTCGTAAAAAGAAAGAAGAACGTGAACAGTGGCTCCTTGAGCAGGCTGAGAAAGAAGCTAATCTTCCACTCTATGAGAAAACAATTGCAGACCAACTGGATGTACCACTCGAGGAACTTCGCTCCGCTGTACCCATTCAACCTGAATGGGGGGTGAAGAAGAATAGCGAAGGGAAGAATATCTTTTGGTTCGGATTTAAGTGCCATCTAGCCGTTGGGACGAAAAGCCAATACATCCTTCAATCGCTGTTTTCTTCTGGCAGTCTTAACGATGGAAAAGCTGCAATTCCTTTATTGAAGGGGGTCCACGCCCGTTTACCTTCTTTAGAAATCAAGAGGACGACAATGGACGCCGGTTATGACTACTACCCTATTTATGAACAAGTTCATCGTATAGGAGCCCAGTCTGTCATAGCATACAATAAGAAAAATGAGCCTGAACCAATAGGCTTCGATAAGCACTTCGCGCCAACATGTGTGCGAGAGCATAGTTATCGTTACGACAGCTATGATACAAAATATGGAACATTAAAATATACACGACCAATCGAATGTAAAGAATGTCCATTAGCCCGCGACAGCCTTTGTCAAAAGGTTTATAAAAAGAAGTTACAGATGACCTGAGACGCTACACGGTACCGGCAAGAGGCTCGATGAAATGGACTGAAATCTATAAGGAACGAAGTGCCGTTGAGCGCGTAAACGCCTATCTTGAAGGTTATTTTCTATTGAATCAGATTTACCATTGTACAGGGAAGAAAGCTAAAGTCCATTTTGATTTGGTTCATCTTGCGTACAACGCCTGCAAACTGGCAGTTGATCGGCTTTCCCAACTACAACTTTCTGTAGCATAATTAGCTATTTCATTCGTTTTTTTAAGAAATCATCGAAATTCTGTTTCTTTATGATTTTTTAAAAGTGCG
>NZ_VRTT01000194.1 GCF_008017805.1 Paenibacillus sp. N3.4
AAACAGGAATTTGGAACAACTTGGGTGGCGTAGTTAATAGTGACGGAACAATTACTGTTACATTACCGCATTTCTCGAAATACGCCGTTTTAGAAAAAGTGGGAACGAATGCAAGTTTAAAAACATTTTACGATATTCAAGGTCATTGGGCACAAAAGGAAATCGATCAGTTGGTTGTCAGTAAGATTATCGACGGTATGGACGAAACATCTTTTAAACCAGATGCCAATCTTACACGGGCGCAATTTGTAGCTATGCTGTTCAGAGCATTGAAGCTTCAAAACCCCAGCCAAGCAGTAACTTTTGATGATGTTACTAATGACTCATGGTATAAAGACTCTGTCTACGCCGCGCATGAGGCTAATATCGTAAATGGTGTTAGTGACCATAAATTCAAACCTGAAGCCAACATCACAAGGGAACAAATGGCGGTTATGATGGTCAACGCCTATTTACATGTAACAAATAAGAAGCTTTCTGATATTACTATTACAACAGTAGCGAAATATGCAGATAGCGGAAGCATTAGTGATTGGGCAAGAACTTATGTCAACATAGCAAGCAGCTTGGGTTTGCTTACTGGATATGATGAAACAAACTTTGCACCAGCATTAGATTCGTCAAGAGCACAAGCTGCTGTCGTTATTAACAGACTATTAAATATAATAACCAGTAATTCGAGTAAATAGTGGTGGCTAGTCCCTAGCCCCTAACCTCTCACACATACATGCGGCTCCACATACGCCGCTCCTAAAGATTAACGAATTTCTAGATAACAAATCGTTAGACTAAGTAGCTCTTAATCTTTCCAGTAGGAAAGGTTAAGAGCATTATTTATGTTTCGGGACATTTCCCAGTATCTTCTGCGGTTCGTGTTCCTCAGACCGAAAATTTACCACTGACTTCACCAAGCCACACAGATGACAGAGCTTAAGAAGAATTATTTTAAAGCGTCATCGCACGTCCATACCGTGCCAAATAAGCTTCCCTTTCCTTATAATCCGGCAGTATGCTACCGACCCTCCGCCAAAATGACCTATCATGATTCATATGCAAGAGATGGCAGAGTTCATGGATAACGACATAATCAATAACTTCCATGGGGGCCATTGCCAAGCGATAATTAAACGTTAATTTTTTATCCGAGTTGCAGCTTCCCCACTTGGTGACGGACTCGTCGATTTCGACGGTTTTGGGTTTTACTTTCAGTTGGGTTTGATAGATTTTAATGCGTTCTCCAATGATCTTCTTGCAGCTTGAGAAATAGAACTTTTTGAGATTAATTTTTA
>NZ_VRTT01000195.1 GCF_008017805.1 Paenibacillus sp. N3.4
GCTTCCTCGCTATCTACTATTGGTTTGTTAAATTGAAAACCAGACGATACTTCTAGTAAGTTGAAGCGGAGGTATGGTTTATGGAAGAATATGAGAACGATTTGGACATGTTTCAAGCAGCTCTTGAAATTGAATCACCTTGGTTTGTCAGTTATCGTGAGTTAGACCGCCAAGCAAGACAACTACATGTATATTTGAACTTTAAGCGCGGTGCGGCGTTTTCTTGCCAACGCTGTGGCATAAACGGTAAAGTGCATGATATCGTGAATGAAGATCGGACTTGGCGCCATTTGGACTTTTGGCAATATCAGACCATTCTCCATGCACGTTTGCCGCGAATTCATTGTAAGCATTGCGATAAAATTACGACCGTCAAAGTAAGCTGGGCCCGAGTGCATACGGCGTTCAGTTGGTTGTTCGAGGCCCATGTAATGGCTTTGATGACGGAGATGCCCGTTGCTGCGGTAGCGCGAAAAGTAGGCGAACATGACACGAGATTATGGCGTATTTTTCACTACTATGTGGACCGAGCCATGAATGAAATGGATATGACTGGCGTGAAACGAATTGCTCTGGATGAAACCTCTAGTCGACGCGGACACGAGTACGTGACGTTATTTGTAGACATCGACACCAAACAAGTGCTGTTAGCGACGGAAGGTAAAGGTAGTAGCGGACTCTTAACGTTCAAGCAATTCCTCACTCAGCGCAGTATCGATCCTACCCAAATTAGAGAAGCCTGCTGTGATATGTCAGCAGCATTCATTGCTGGAATCGAGGAACATTTTCCCGCCGCTCAGATCACGTTTGATAAATTTCATGTTATGAAACTCGTCAACGAAGCGGTGGATGAAGTTCGCCGTGAAGAGCAAAAAGAAGTCGTCGGACTCAAGAAAACCCGATATATCTGGTTGAAAAATGAAAGCCGCCTGACGGAAGGACAAAAGCAGACGATGCTCAAACTGAAGGACATGAATCTACAAACAGGCAAGGCGTACCGACTCAAATTGGCCCTTCAAGATATGTGGACATATCCAGCCATCTATGCAGATTTGTATTTTAAGCAATGGACGCAGTGGGCGGTTCGGTCCCAAGTTGAGCCTATGTCGGCCGTTGCACGTTCGTTGCAGCGATATGCAAATGGTATTTTGCGCTGGTTTCAAACCAAGATGACTAACGGGTTGCTCGAAGGTCTGAATAGTTTGGTTCAAGCAGCAAAGCGTAAAGCACGAGGTTACCGCTCGACGCGTAACTTTATTGCCATGATCTATGCCACCGCGAACAAACTCAAGATGAAGGTCGAGCCTCACTAGGTTTTAAGCCAATCTTACCGGCCTTTAAACCGCTCCTCATGGCAAATGAAAGCGGTCAAGCGATCTCCTTGAGGGCTTTCATTTGCTATGAGATTCTAGCATAGGCTGGTAAGAAGCTTGTTTCTATTCTTTTCTCTATAATCTTAATTACCAATAGTAAGCAGCGAAGAGCC
>NZ_VRTT01000196.1 GCF_008017805.1 Paenibacillus sp. N3.4
CAAGACCCTCTATGTCAACATGGAATGTATGTTCGGTTTTATAGTTGGGAGTATCCTGTATTGTGTTCACGGAAAATATTATGCCGTTTTTTGGAAATGCCGTTTTTGCGACTTTATAAATGTCGAGGAGTCGTACTTATCTTCTTTTTTCCACAATGCAAAAATAATACGAACCCAGTTATTTGCTAAGGATCGTATAGCTACATGATGGCTTTTTCCTTCTTTACGTTTTCGGTAATAGTATTCTTTAGCCCATGGTTCCCATCTAACAGAACACCAAGCAAACTCGTGTAAGGCATTCCGAAAGGGTTTAACGCACGATGTTCTTCTTCGAGCTTTGCAGTACTTACCACTCTGAAAAGCGACCGGCGAAGTACCAGCCAAGGCCTGTACACTTGCAGATGAATCGTACAGTGAACGGTTATCACCCCACTCAGCTAAAAGTTTGGGAGCGAGTCTCTTGCCTGCGCCAGGAAGCCCTTCAAAGATTGAAGCATCTTTATGGCTTCTAAATAATCGAAGGATTTCTTTATCATAGTTTGCTAACTCTTCAACCAAAACCAGCAACTGCTTAATAAGGACAAGTGCTAACTTAGACTTAGCTTTAACAGTAGCCATGGGTACAGAAATATGAGGTTGATGAGCTATTTGAAGTATTTCCTCAGCCTTAGAATCTGGGGATTTATGTCGAAGGCCACTCAAGACCTTGGAGAGCTCCTCCTTAGACGTATTCACCAGGGATTCTACTGTGGGGTAAAGCTGTAAAAATTTCAAAGTACACAACTGAGGTATCCTTGTGAAAAAATGAAGGGCTGAAGGAAAAAACTCTTTTAAACAAGCGATTAATTGGTTGGTTAAGCGTGTCTGTGCATGAACAAGTCCTTCTTGGTCACGTGTCATCATGCGCAGCTCCTCAATGAGATCATTAGACACTGTCAATGGTCTAAGATTTGTGAATTCTTTTCGTCCTATATCCGCCAATAATCTCGCATCAATAAAGTCTGTTTTTGCTCCAGAAGGTCTCCGTTGTCGATCTACTACCTTTGGATTAAGCGGATAAACAGTAAACCCTAGCTGTAACAATGAACTAACCAACAAACCGCGGCTTGTCTCAATAAAGCAGTTGGTTTTGTCTTCTGGAATCCCCAGATCCTTCAACCGCTCTGTGAATTCTTTTATTCCGTCATGACTATGAGGTATTTCAAACGAAGCAACATGTCTTGGAACCTCATCCAAAATGACAATGGTATGCTTTTCATCAGCCCAATCTATTCCTACAAAAAACATGAACACCCTCTCCTCCAGGTAAACAATAATTAGCAGTGGCCTAATACTTTGGTGCTCGAAGCACAACCCTCTATCGACTGTTTAATCGTTGTTATTCTGAGGAAAGCAGGTCTTGCCTAAGGGATCGAGTCCCGGGGTGTCCAGGCTTTTCCCCAGAATGCTACTACTATACCTTATTTAAACGTATTAGGGTGTCC
>NZ_VRTT01000198.1 GCF_008017805.1 Paenibacillus sp. N3.4
GGAAGCGTCAAGAAGTTTGTGTAAGGTAGGATTATCCATCGGGACGATGGATAAAAAATAAGCAAATAAATTTCAAGTATAATGATCAGAATTTTCAGTCTTTATGGTTTGGAGGTGGACATAGCTCAAGCGAAGGCGCGGGAGCTGGTGCTTTATTCCATTTTGTTTTTTAACGAGAAGAATATCGTTCCTCAAACATCTTTGTAAGTTTTTCTTGTACAACGGGATCTCCAAATCCTCGGATCGTACGTCTAAACCATTTTTCGTTGTAGTCTAAAACTTCAAGGTAAACAATCTTCTCGGCAGCATCCATATTCGTCAAACTGTTCATGGGACGCAGGCGCTTTCTGAGCTCTTTATTCATTCGCTCGATGGGGTTTGACGTGTAAATAGCTCCTTTAATGAGATCTGGATACTTGTAAAAGGTCAGCAGCGTGGATAACTGCTCTTCCCAAGAAGTTACCTCTTTCGGATACGTTTTCCCCCATTTCCCTTTGAACGTCTGAAAGGCTGCGAGAGCTAGATCTCGGCTCACTGCATTGTAAATAGTTTTCAAACCATCAATAAACTCGGTCTTGTCTTGCACGCGTACTTTTGGGAATGTACTCCGTACTTTGTGCACGATACAGTGCTGAACGTCCGCCTTTGGATAGACTTCTTTAAACGCATTCTCAAGCCCAGGAAGTCCGTCAAACACACCTAGCAGCACTTCTTCCGCGCCTCGACGATACAAATCCTTGAGGACGTCTTTCCAACCATTTGCGCTCTCGTGACCACCGATGTAAAATCCGAGGATTTCTCGGTAGCCTTGTTCATTGATGCCCATGGCTAAGTAAATGACTTCACTTTCTACCGTGTTTCGTTTCAATTTGACGTACAGTCCATCCAAATAAAGAACGGAGTAGCGCTTCTCAAGAGGCCGTTTCTGCCACTTTTCTACATCCTCAAGCACTGTGCCCGTTATGTTGCTTACGGTTGTTGGCGAGTACTGAGCCCCAAACATACTTTCAATAAATCCAGCGACTTCTCGCGTGCTCATACCGCCCTTGTACATGCGAATGACAGCTTCTTCTAACCAACCTTCGCGGCGTTGATAAGGCTCGAATAGTTGGGTTTGAAAATCGTTGTTTCGGTCTCTGGGCACCATGAGGTCGTCGATACGGCCATAGCGAGTATCTAGCGTTCGTTCATAGTAACCATTCCGATAATTTTTCTTTCCCTCGGATTGTTGTTCCAGTTGAAGTACATGTTTAATTTCTTCCTGCATGATGAATTCTAGTTTTTCTTTTAAGAAGTTACGTACTAAATTTTCCAGTAGATCGGATAGACCGGATTCGTGTAAAGTAGAAGTTGTCATTGGAGTAGGGTCCTTTCTTGGTGGTGTCGCAATCCCGAGAATACCCTACTTTTTTGTTATCTGTGAAGACTCCAAATTTTGTTACACAGACTACTTTACTTCATC
>NZ_VRTT01000199.1 GCF_008017805.1 Paenibacillus sp. N3.4
GGAGTTGACAAAATACCGACGACTTTTCGCGGTTGGTCTTTGCATGAGTCAGTTGAATAAATAACACCATGAGCTGTTGTAACGCTGTTTGGTAATCCAAATCTCTAACCTCATCCGCAAATAGGAAAAATAGTCCACCTAGCGATTTTGCGTCATTTTCCTGGCGACGCTCATATTCCATCACCAAATAACGGCTGAACACGACCGTCGTGTGGCTGATCAGCATGTCAAAAGAACGGCCCTGGAACTCGGTACCAAGTTTAAGATAACTTTTCGTAAATTTGAAAAACGTCTCGATGCTCCAACGCATGCCGTAAATTCGTACGACTTCGTCCTCGCCCACCGTCAAGTCCGTGCTGATTATGGCCAACCATTCACGACGTTTGTTGCGATTTTGAACAAACACTAACTTTACGGGTAATCCACAAGCGGTTTCGGCGATAACGGAGCCCAAAATTTCAGTAGCCTTGCCCTTTGGAAGTGTTGCGTACAGTTCTTTCAAGGTCATTAGCTTGCCGTTTAATCGGTAACGTTGCTTCAATTCTTTGACCATACCAATGACGGGAAGTCCCATTTTGTTCAGTTGACGAAGCAAAGGTGCCTGAGTAAACCAACTGTCCATGAGCACATAGTCCGCTGTAAATCCGACAGTTAGTGCCCGTTTTAAAAGGTCTACTACGGCATCCGGTTTGCGATGGAGTGATTCAAGTCGGCGCTTGTAGCCATGGCTGCGCTTAGAAAGCTGCTCCTTGATTTCACAAATTCGGTTCGCAAGCTTAGCTGATGAAAGCATGACAAAGTCAATCGGGGCAAAGCTAAAACCATCCGACCAACCAAGCGTCAGCATCGTAAACCCTTTGGTAAATCGACCGGTCGTATGGTCGAATACGCGTGCCAATAGTTCAGCTTTCTTACTACGATCACGCTTCAAGACGGAGTCGTCAATGATGAAAACGCGCGTACGCGAAGTCGAAATAAGGGACTCAAAGTGCAAAACGATTTTTAAAGCAAAGCTATGGAAAAACTTTCGCCATGCAAATGTGCTCTGATTAAGGAAGCGATAAATGACGTCTTTACCAGGAAGTGACTCACCGCGTTCACTTTCCAAAAGACGAAACCAGTTTCGGCCCTCAAACACAAGTGAAAACAGAAGTTGGAACACAGCCAAGCTAGAATAGCCAAAAGATTTAGTAATTCCAGCATTTCGCAGTAGTTGGCCGATTTGCAGGGTTGAAAACAAGATGGAAAAACGAGATTTTGCCTGTTCAGATAAGGAATTTTGGTGTACCATAGGAGTTACACACCTTTCTTTGTTTGCATGGTTGCTAGTCACTTCCATGATACCAAACAAAGAGGGTGTTTTTCTGTCAAGATGAGCAAAATTTCTCCATTAACCCTTGCAACCATAAGGCTCAACTAGCTTTTCGTAGGTGCGAAAGTTGAGT
>NZ_VRTT01000019.1 GCF_008017805.1 Paenibacillus sp. N3.4
CATTTGATAGAGTCGTCATCAAAATAGGCTTTCGATCCTATTAAGCTCACATGATAACTGACGATCCATTTTGTTATACAGCGTAAGATTTCCATTGGTAGAAAATTACCTATGGGGGGTAATACCAGCGTAGCTGACACCACCCGCAAACACATGGATAAAAATGTAAGAACCCTCCGAGTCTGAAGAGTTCTTTTTATGAGTGATAAATGTACCAATTGCGGCCTGTTTGTTAAACTAACGTTATCCGTTAGCGGAATGACCTCTTTTAATTTATGGTTGGTGAGGATGTCGATTCAGAACGGTATCGATGCGATGTCTCCACTAATAAACGTCATCGTGTTGTTATGTTTCAGGATTTTGAGGGTCGAGAGATCCGTGTTGTTACAGATCTGATGCAAGTTACGGCAGAACAAATCGCACAGATTTACAAAGCCCGTTGGCAAATTGAGGTGTTCTTTCGTTGGATTAAGCAACATTTAAACATTCCTACTTTGTTCGGTACAACAGAGAATGCCGTGTATGGTCAACTGTTTGTAGCTTTAATCGTCTATGTCCTGCTAAAATGGTTGTTTGACACTACGAATTCAGTAGTTGCCAACCATGCAATTTTTTCATTTGCTCGATTTACACGTTTATTTAGCCTGAAACTACCCCCTGTTGAATGGGATGTAGCCATTCAACAAATTATTCAGATATACGACCCCCGGTGGGTTATTTGTGTTACATAATTTGGTAATCAACAGGCCTGCTTCAAAAGTAAACAACTTTATTATCCCTATACAAATACAGGAAATATCAGTTCATAGACTCTGCCGAAATCGTCTCACACCCGTTGAATATCGCAAACTTTTGGAAACAACTGTTCAAGGCTGTTCGCAATTGCGTTGTTTGCTTCACACCGTTCTCGTACCAGATGTTTTTAAGAACGAGCGTTCCAGTTTTTCGCTCCACGATTATCTCGGCTCGTCCAATGAAGCTTTCTCCATATAATAGAGGCAGCACATAATAGCCGAATTTTCGTTTGATTGCAGGCGTGTAAATCTCCCAGGTGTAATCGAAGCCAAACAATTCGTTGATAAGTTTTCTGTCCCATATGAAATTATCTAGAGGGGCAATAAGCTCGCAACGCAATTTCGGCTCCTGATTTTGCAGAACGGCTTCAATAAGCAGTAAATCCTCCGCGAGGCAGTACAGCATATCCTTCATTTGTTCCACGGCAACAGCAACAATGCGAGCTTCGTGTAATAGCTGGCGAAAAACCTCGGTGCGCTGTGCTGCTTTCAACCCCCATATATTCAGCCATGCATCTGACGCACGATTCCATAAGAGACCAACAGAGCCGATTCGACGCAGTACCCGCCACTTATGATGCTCAAGCTCATCCTCCAGCGGCTCTGATGCATTCAGCAGATTTGGCTGTATGTACTTCTTGGCTATATCGTAATATTTACGCGTTCCTTTTTTATGATGGATAATCAACTCACCCGTCGAATACATCTGTTCCAGCACCGATCGAGATGAATTGTTTCCACCGCTCCAGTGGATGGCCGATTGCCAAGAGAAATCTCCATCCAATTTTAAATCATCCGAACTTAGTGTACCGTGATTTTGGATATGAGCCCGTACTTGCGCTGTCAACGCTTCCATTTCGGGATAGCGTTCGGCATGTTGTCGGGCGGCTTGCCTGTATCGCTCAAAATACGGCCAGTCCTCGACAGAGATAATGGCCAGGTTCTTGTCGGGATAATCGACAAGGCTTCTATCCTCATACAGCAACTCGGCGAGCATTCCCTTGGTAAATCCCTTGATTCGCGACTGTAGCACCAATTCGGCGTTTTTTCCGCAAACATCGATGGGGTCGTATTGAATGCAGCTGACCTGCCGAGCAAAGTCCAATACGCCCTGCTTCTCACTAAATTTATATTCGCCCAAAAGTCCATGCTTCAACAACAGAAATTGCCGTGCCTGGCGGTTTGTTAATTGGATCATGTTTGCACCTACCTCTAGTTTAGTACAGTCGAAGATGGAGGGGAAAATAAAAACGAAGGCGTGAAGGGGAATTTGTTCACGTACTCGCTGAGGGTGTTTCTTGTACTTTTTATTGGCTGGGTGAGTCCAATGCAATACCGAACTCAAACCAACCAATCAGCCGCATATTAAAAACTCTAACTTTGAGGAGCCACTACCAAGGAAGACATCTATTCGTTATTGCATTTCTTTTGTTGGACCCATCACAGGCGGTACTGGTAAGCCTGCTTGACGTAATAGCACCATCATTTGGCCGCGGTGATGTGTTTGGTGGTCAATTAAGAAACGTAATAATGAACCTTTTGTTGCAAGACTTTCTAAGCCTGTTTCTGTTAGCAAGTCCTCATTTGATAGCTTGGCTACCTCTTCCTTGACCGCCTCTGCTGCTTTTTCGTAAGCTGCTACAATTTCTCTTGCTGTCGCTGGAACTGGTTCATCTTGACCAATCATTGGTACAGTTAAACCTGCTAAATGACTAAAATAACCTGTTGTTTCTACTAAATGCCAGCCTAACCAACCTAGTGTACTATGCTCTTCAAAAATACTTTGTCCTAATTTGTCATCTGTTACGGCTTGTAATACTTGCAATGTCCCTTTCACAGCCACTGCCCATTCCTTTAAAAAATCATCCACTTGTCGATACATCCAAACTCCTCCTCTATCATTCACGTCTCTTTTATCATACAAAATATTTGCTCAAAAGAAAAGGAAAAAACAAACATATGTTCTTGTTAAAAAATGCGTACAAAAAAACATCTGTATCCGCTAAACTTAACTGCCCGTCCCCATTAATAAAATAAGTACCGAATTTATTTTTGTATACGGAACTTCGAGCTATTTGAGACTCTTATTGTCTAAAATATACAGTTTGGATATACTTATTCCAAGTACTAAGTTCCGATACTCACCGTTATAGAAACTTTCAATTGGAGGAAATAACATGAAACGGAATTGGGAACTGGACGAATTAATCGAACATTTTACGATCCTACCGAACGAGATGAGGTTGATCGAGAACAAGACTGGGGAAACCAGGATTGGATTTGCCGTACTACTCAAGTTTTTTCAAAATGAAGCCCGTTTTCCAACCCATAAATACGAAGTTCCCAAAGCGGTTATCGCATACATTGCAAAACAAATCTTCTCTGAGCCCGAATTATATGCTCAGTACGATTGGACCGGTCGTTCGATCACCTACCACCGAACGCAGATCCGGGAATTCTTCGGGTTCCGAGAGGATACAATAGAGGACGCTCAGGCAATGACAGAATGGCTATGCCAACATGTTCTGCACCACGATCATGAATTTGAGCATTTAAAGGAACGCGTTTACCGTCGATTTCATGAATTATAAATCGTGCCTCCTTCACCGGACCGCATTGAGCGTTTGATCCGTTCAGCCATTCACACATATGAAGAATCCTTCTTCCAAGCGACATATCAAAAGCTGCCTTCCGCATCTTTAACTCTGCTAGACTCCCTGAAATTACGCGCCGCTGGCCAATGACCAGCTTGCTGGATATCTTAAAGGAAACCGATTTACGTATTTCGTTTACAGAAATGTTCAAGACGGTGGCACATCGAGAGATATTAGACCGGGATACGCTGCAAAAGCGGTTGATCTTATCTCTTTACGGTTTGGGAACGAATACCGGTTTAAAACGTGTAAGCGCCGGTGATCACGGTGAAAGCTATAAAGATCTCCTTTACGTCCGACGCAAATTCATTCACAAGGATAACCTTCGCAACGCGATTTCCGAGGTTGTGAACGCTATTTTCAAAGTTCGTATGCAGGAAATATGGGGTGAAGGAACAACCTCTTGCGCCTCCGATTCAAAGAAATTCGGGGCGTGGGATCAGAACCTTATGACGGAATGGCATATCCGGTACCGCGGCCGCGGTGTTATGATTTATTGGCACGTAGAGAGAAATTCGACTTGCATCTACTCGCAGCTTAAATCGTGTTCTTCATCAGAAGTCGCCGCGATGATGGAAGGGTTGTTGCGCCACTGCACCGATATGGAAGTGGAGAAAAATTATGTTGATTCTCATGGACAAAGTGAGGTTGCATTTGCCTTCTGTCATTTACTTGGTTACAAACTCATGCCTCGATTAAAAGCTATTCATACACAAAAGTTATACCGTCCGGAGCCGGGAATGACTGATGCATATGCGAACCTGCAGCATGTACTCACGCGTCCGATTAATTGGGAACTGATCCGTCAGCAATATGATCAAATGATGAAGTATGCAACAGCTTTACGGCTCCAAATTCATCAAAGAAGCTGCCTTACGTGCCCACAGAGGAAGAATTAAAAAGATACTATGAAGTGGTTTGGAAGGCTAAGAATTTTCAGGACATGATGATCGTGAAAACCCTCATGTATACAGGTGTCAGGGTCAGTGAGTTAATCAGAATCAAGCTTTCGGACATCGATTTTATTTACTGCCAGATCCGGATCAACAAAGGAAAGGGTAGCAAAGACCGCATTGTTCCATTTCCTCAGAGTTTCAAAGAGCTGCTGGCCATGCATGCAGATACGATGAAAAAGAAGCAAGCGGCCTATTTGTTTGAGTCCTCATGGAAGAAAAAGTACACAGACAGGGGAATCCGCAAGATTTTGGCTAAATATTCAGAGGAGGCCAATTTATCTCAAAACCTTTCTCCTCATAAACTGCGTCACTTTCTATTAACCTGGCTAAAAAAGCAGGGCATCGATGACGCACTTATTCAACCTTATTCCGGACATGAAAGCAGAAAATCTTTGGAAGTATACTCAAAGCTGGCAATTACCGATGCTCAAAATGAATATAACGAGGTTATTAATAAATTTCCAATTTAATCCATACGTTTGCGGGTGGTGTCAGCTACGCTGGTATTACCCCTATGGGGAGAGTGAAGTTAATGGCGAGAACAAAAACAGTTCAATTTGACGATAAAGCAACGCGATTAGAAGAAGTTAAAATGGCTATGAGAGAAACAAGTGATAAACGGTTATACGAACGCTATCAGTGCATTTTCTTATTTCTTTCCGGTGAAAGCCGAATTCGTATTGCTGCCATTCTAGATCGAAATATCGATACTGTTGGCGCGTATATTCGGACATATTGTTCAGATGGGTTAATGGGACTGCAATTAGATCACTCACCCGGACGCCCGACTCGTCTCACACCTATACAAGAACAAGAATTATATCAAACCATCGTCAATAAAATACCCGCCGATGTTGGGTTTCCAGCGAATATGAACTGGACATCGGGATTGGTCAGACAATGGGTTAAGAAAGAATACCAAGTTAATTACTCCGACCGAGGGACAAGGCAACTGCTTTACCGTTTAGGCTTTAGTTACACGAAACCCACGTATACCTTAGCAAAAGCTGATCCCAAGAAACAGGAAGCATTCAAACAAGAATTCGAAGAGATAAAAAAAATTGCTTCGTCGCGAAATTGATCGAATCCTGTTTGAAGATGAATGTATGATTCGAGATTATCAAGCCTTGGCTAATACGTGGTTTCCCAAGGGGCAACAGATAGTAATTCCAACTTACGGAAAACATCATGGTGCAAAACTGATGGGCACACTCGACTATGAAGCAGGTGAAATCTATTGGGAAGAACATAGTCAGTATGATGCCCAAGTATTCCTTTCTTTCCTGGAAAACATCGTTGCCAAATATCCTGAAGGAAAGACCGTGATGATTCTGGACAACGCCCGGATCCATCATGCAAAACTGATCCAACCGTTCCTGAAAGCTCATGTGCAGCAACTTGAACTCTTTTTTCTACCTCCCTACAGTCCGCAGTTAAACTTAATTGAGGGCTTATGGGCATGGTTGAAAAAGTCGGTCATCTATAATGTTTTTTTCGCCACGGTCGAGGAAATACGAAGTGCAGTCAAAGCTTTTATTGAAGAAATTAGTAAAGATCCCCTGCAAATTATTGATCGTCTTTGCCTCAAGTTATAACAGAGTCTTTAATGCCGGATATTATAGTATAAATATACAAAATATTAATTGGAGGTTTTTATGTACATACCTAAAACATTTGAGATGAATGAAAACGCAATCATTTATGACTTTATTGAAAAAAATGGTTTTGCCATTTTATTCTCCCAGAAGGATGAAAAACCATTTGCCACTCATTTGCCCTTGTTTTTAGATAGACATGAGGGATGCTTATATGGTCATATGGCAAAAGCAAATACGCAATGGGAAAACGTCAAAAATGAAGTGTTGGTTGTTTTCTCTGGAGCCCATTCATACATATCGCCTTCTTGGTATGAAACGCCGCAATCTGTACCCACTTGGAATTATGTTGCTGTCCATGTCTATGGGAATCTGGAATTAATTGAAGATAACCAAAGTTTAATGCGAATTTTAGATGATTCGGTAACTTATTATGAAACAGGAAACCCGAATGCTTGGGATATGAGCAAAGCAGGTACTAATTTCATTGATAATTTGTCAAAAGCTATTGTCGGATTTAAAATTCAAATATCTAAAATAGAGGGGAAGTGGAAGCTAAGCCAAAACCATTCAAAGGAAAGACAAGAACATGTAATAAACGCATTGGAATTGCAAGAAGATGACAAATTCGAAATAGATTGCTAAGCTAATGCGAGAAAATTTAGAGAAACTTCCATAATGAAAATACTCTATTCGAAGGAATGGGTATTTCTGTTTATTGCCGTGGAGTACGACTTCATAAAACCAGCAAACTTTGAGCTTGAGTTTGCTGGCTTTTTGCATGTCATTTGGGAACCACGATTATAGGCTGTCGAAAATTCAGGTTGAATATTGTATCTTCTATGGATTCTCTATGTATATTCTATACTTTATCCATTCTGTTGGCTGTAAAATTAAGCGAATATAAAGCTATGACTAAATTGAAACCGCTCTCAAAAGTGGTTTTATTGGTTTAATGTTAAAAAAAGGCGAGTGGAGGTGGACACGTTATAAGCAATCGATGAAACAAATGAAAGGGAACAAGGAGTAGTCCTAAGAAAAATATAAATGGGTGGTGGGTAAAGAACGATGTCTTCCAACAAAAAAATGAGATTTATAGTGCTATCACTAGTCTTTACGCTATTATGCAGTATGGTCAATTTTACCTCAATAAATAGAGCAGAAGCTGCAGCCGGAGCAACGGCGGGCACCATGGCGGTAACTACTGCGGTATATATCAACGATACAGATTCATCGATCATATACAGTGGAGTGTGGGGGTATTCAAGCGGCAGGGGGGCCGGGGATTTTCAGAATGATATACACTATACCTCTAGTAACGGCGATTCGGCAGAGTATACGTTTATCGGCACTGGGATTGAAGTAGTCGCTCCGGCAAGTAATAATCCCAATTACGGAAAAATTAGCGTATCTGTTGATGGGGTGTCACAAGGTCTCGCAGACACAGCCATAGGGGCTTCGGATTACGTAGCCAAGCAAGTTGTATATAGTAATAAGGAGTTGCCAAATGGAATACATACGATTAGATTGATTAAAGAAAGCGGTTCATATTTGCAGCTTGATGCATTTATCAAATATGTCGATGATACGCTTACGGACCAAGAGCTTGCCGACCATGTACAAGCCGAAATTCAGTTGCTGCCCGACAAAGCGTCGGTGACGCTGGCAGACAAACAGGCCGTGCAAACAGTACAGCAGCATTATAACCTCTTGACGGAGGCGCAAAAAGCATTGGTCGGGGGCATTACGAAACTAACAGATGCGAAATATGCCATTGATATGTTGGAAGCCATTCCAATACTAGCCAAAAAGATTACTTATTTGATGGCTGACAGGGCTGAACGTTCCGGTTCACTCGGGCAATTCATCGATCATGGGCATGAGAAAGATAAGCGATTCTGGGTTACCAATTGGAATGCCCAAACCGATTTCTTCAAATGGAACATTAACGTTCCTATCGCAGGAGAATATGTGGTCGACGCATTAATAAAGGCCCCGACGAACTCGGTCGTCACGGTGTCAAGCGTCACATACGGCAGTGTTCAGTTCACGGGTACTGGTGACTGGGATAAGATCAGAGCTACAGGTACGTTAACGCTTCCTAAAGGGCTATGCGAAATCTTGGTGACTGCCACGAACCCGAATTCTAATGAGTTCAAATCGCTTGAATTAATCCCAGCTGCTGAAGTTCCAGCGATGGAACAAAGAATTACTAGCTTCCGTTCGGATACGCAGTGGTTTAAGGATGCCAAATATGGCGTGTTCTTTCAGTGGGGGGAATGGGGTTATCCGCAATCTGGCGACAAAAAACAATGGCCTAAGCAGATCGACGATTTCGATGTGAACGCTTTCGCTGATCAGGTGGCAAAGATGGGGGCCGGGTACGTCGTTTGGTCGGTCTCGTGGTGGAGTTATTATTTTCCTGCCCCGATTCAATCGATCGATAACATTCTCCCAGGGCACACTTCTCAGCGCGATTTGATCGGAGAGTTGGTGAATGCGTTGAACAAGAAGGGCATTCGACTGATGCTCTATTATCACACGGGAAGTGAAACGAAAGATTGGTGGGACACGAATTGGGTATCCATGGACGATAAGACGAAGTTTCTGACCAATTGGAAAAACATTATGACCGAAGTCGGAAACCGTTACGGGACGAAACTGGCGGGGTGGTATATCGACGACGATTGCATCTACTATCCGGCAGACTACGAGGAGCTGGGGGCGGCGGCCAAAGCGGGTAACGCCGACCGGATCATTACCTATAACAACGCGAGAGGACCGAGAGGAACGGACTTCCAGGATTACGTTTCCTCCGAATGGTGGATGCCTTTGCCCAATAACGATAACGGGATCATGCGCGACGGCAGGTATAAGGGATTGCAAGCTCACACGGCGTTTATCACTGAGGACGACTGGGGAATCCATCTGCCCAATCAGCCTATCGTTCCTTTGTTGTCCGCTAGCGAAGCGGTATCTCGCATCGTTGAAGCGACGCGCTACAAACAAGTACTGAGCTATAACCTGATGATGTATGAAGACGGTTCGTTGAATCCGTCCTCCACCCAAATGATGATCCATGTTAAAAACGCGGCCAGATACGGCATCGTCGGAACCGACGAACCGAGAGACCAGCCTGACATGTATAACGATTCGGACCCGCGCATTGTTTATGCGGGAGGTTGGGACGTGAGCTCGGGACGCGCCGGTGGCGGTACGTATCGGACGGACGTGCATTACACAATGACCAACGGGGATAGCGCGGAGTTTATGTTCAAAGGAACGGAAGTCCAGTTTATTACGGAGACAGATACCAACCAAGGCAATATCGAAGTATTCGTGGACGGAAATAGCGCAGGAACTGTGAATTCCTATTCCGCATCCCGGAAGACGAATCAAGTTCTGTTTACGAAACGAGAATTGTCTCCCAACGTTTCGCACACGATTAAGCTCGTCAAGAAAGACGGCGATTACATGCTCGTAGACGCCTTTAGAATCGTCTCCGGACAGGAAGGGAACGATAACCCTGCAGCCAGCGATTATTCGGCCAAAGGCACTTCCAATGAGGATATCTTAGGTCAATTGTCGACGGTGAGTGAAAATGACGGGATGTTAACGTTCCGAATCAAGAAGAACGGTCAAAAGGGGACGGCCGCCATCGATTACCAAACCGGAAAGTTCAGCTATACCCCGAATGCGGGAGCAAGCGGAACCGACACCTTTACTTATGTCATAGATGACGGGAATAAGGTTTCCGAGCTCGCAACGGTAACCGTGCAGTTCGTCGAGCCGGTTGCCATTGTCTCAAGCGAACCTTCGAATCAAGCCATAAACGTGCCCTATAATCTTGCGGCCGCTAAAGTTTCATTTGACCAACCGGTGCAGCAAGGAGCTAACTTCGATCTTATTGAGTTAAAATCTGGAGGGACAACGGTGCAAGCAGTCGCTTCCATAAGTGAACATACTTTGTCCGTTTATCCGGAGGGGGGCTTCAATCCGTCAACAAGGTATGAATTGATAATTCCAGCCTCTGCGATTAAAGGGGAGATGGGGAACGGTATGAGAAGCGAGTATCGCTTTTCGTTTACAACGTCTGCAAAATCGGTTACGCCATCGGATCCAGGACCAGATTCAACGCCAACGCCGAATCCGAAACCGGATTCATCAGGTACACCAGATTCGAAACCAACCCCAGGAGGGACAGAAAAACCGGATCTAAAGCCAATTGCCAAACTAACAAAGATGGCTGGGCCGGTGCCTGAATTCAATGATATTAAAGGTCATTGGGCAAAAAAGGAAATTGACTTACTGCTTTCATTCTCCGTTTTTGAAGGGATAACGAAGGACAGTTTTGCACCGAATGAACCGATTACCCGCGCAGAATTCACCACATTATTGGTAAGGGTATTAGGATTAAAAACGGAGCAAGCCGCGCTTGCGTTCTCTGACGTAAAGAATGAGGATTGGTTTGCAGGTCCTATTAGTGCCGCAGCTAAAGCTGGACTCATAAACGGATATGAAGATGGCTCGTTTAATCCGAATGGGAACATGACACGTGAGCAAATGGCAGTAATGATTGTCAGAATGATGAAATATGCAGGCAAATCTGTAAACGCACAGCAAAACTCCGATCAAGCACTATCGAAGTTTTTGGATCAACAATCGATCAGCGCTTGGGCTAAAGAATCGTTAGCGTTATGTGCTGATGAAGGGATTATCCAAGGAGTGACGGAGCAGATGATCATTCCCGGAGCCAATGCGACTCGCGGGGAAGCCGCTGTTATGCTCGACAGACTTCTGCATGTATTAAAAATGATCGACTAGCAACTAGACGCTGATTCTTTTGAATAAACCTGCGGCAGCTTCTAAAAAGTCTCCGCAGGTTATATTTTTCTATAGATCGTCCATGCAACTCATATGAATGCTCTATTTTACAAATGTCAGTAATTGATTAGTATAAGGGTATGATTATTCCGGGTAATCATGAAAGGCCTGAGAAATGCAGGGTGAAATGAAAACGTTTTATAAATAGCGATAAAGGGGATAAACATGCAATGAAAAATAAGAAAATTTTGTTTTCGATGATTTCCGGTCTCATGACTGTTTCCTTATTAGCAGGCTGCGGTACGAAAACTACATCTCCTGCAGCGGACTTGGCGGCTACTCCGAAAGCATCCGCTGCGGCAACAAAAGCGCCTGAAAAGACGGCTGAAAAAGTGACATTGACCTTGATGGCTAATCAAGATTGGGTTAATAAACCGCTGACGCAAAAGGCTTGGAAAATGTATGAAGAGAAAACGGGAAATAAGCTGGACATTCAAGCGGTTCCTATCGATAGCTGGGAAAAAGTTATGAAAACGAAGTTCGCCACGGGCGAGATGACGGATATCGTGATGTACTATGGCGGTTATCAACTATCTGCGATCCAACCTGATAAAAACTTCGTGGATATGAGCGCAGAGCCGTGGGCTGCTGATCTGAAAGATTTCGTATTGCCACAAGTAAAAGTAAATAACAAGGTCTATGGATTCCCTCTCTGGGAGGGGTCTGTCAGCGGCATGCTGTATAACAAAGACATTTTCCAGAAATATAATATCGCGGTTCCCAAAACACAAGATGAGTTCTTAGCAGCCTGCGAGACGCTGAAAAAGAATGGCATCACACCGATTTACATGGCATTCAAAGATATTTGGCCGCTTCTGCCGCAATTCGGTTTCGATCCAGTCCTCAAGAAAACGCCGGACCTGCTGGATAGATTAAATTCCAATCAGACGAAGTTCGCTGATGTTAAAGAACTGAACAGCTTAGTCGACTGGTATAAGATGCTTGCTGACAAGGGTTATCTGGGAACGAAGTTCTCAACGAATACTTGGGATGGTCAGCCCGCGGCATTAACAAGCGAGAAATATGCGATGGTTTATGCTTGGGATACGTATCTGGAATCGGATATCGAGCCGAAAGCCAAAGGAGCATCCAGTAAATTTGGCCTTATGCCGATGTACCTCGGGGTCAATGAGGAGGGCACGTACGAGGGACCGAATGCGATCGGGACCTATGTGAACAAGAACAGCAAAAACGTCGAGCAAGCGAAAGCTTTTATTGCATTCATGGCGAAGCCTGAAAACCTGAATGAGATCTATAAAGATCAGCCTACGCAAACGTACTTCAAAAGCGTAACGTCGAACAAACCAACAGCACAATATAGAGCAGCCAAGGAATCCGTTGATAAATTGATGAATGCATCCGTCCAGCAAAACATCATCGGCTACAGCCAAGTAGAGATGGTAAAACCGCTGCAGGATTTGATGCTGGGCGGGAAAACAGCAGAGCAGGCGATTAAAGCCATGGACGATGAGCGCATCAAAGCAGCTAAAGCACAAAAAATTCCTGGTTTCTAAATGTAACGGTGCCCTTAGGGAAGACCTTTTTAGAGGTCTTCCCTCATTATTAAGCCAGGCAGGTGAGTGACTATGAACTTAAAACGAATCTATCCGCAATATTTAACGTTTCTCCCATTAGGCGTCTACTTACTGTTCTTCATTGTGCCTTCTCTAGTGGGCTTTTACTTTGCTTTCACGGATTGGAACCCATTTATCGAAGGTATTCATTTCGTAGGCTTCGCCAATTTTGCTGAAATCTTAACCAACAAGTCGCTTGGCGGCGCCGCTTGGAATACGATTAGCTTCACAGTCATCACGACGATTTTGAAAAATGGCTTTGGTCTCCTCATTGCGATTATTTTAAATCAGCAACTAAAGAGCCAAAATTTGCTTCGGACCATCTATTTTTTGCCTATCATTTGTCAGCATTGGTTGTCGGGTTGTTATTTAATGCGATCTTTGATGCACAAGGCGGTGTTATCCACCGTTTCGTCACTCAAATTGGACTCGAAGCGTGGGAACCTGAATGGTTGGGACGTCGCTTGCCTGCGTTATTCGTCATCAATTTAGCCGAAATTTGGAGATCTACAGGGTATGCAGTCGTGATTCTTCTAGCCGGTTTACAAGTGATCCCCAAAGATTACTATGAAGCTGCGATGATTGATGGCGCCAGCGCTTGGCAACGATTTAAAAGCGTGACGATCCCGCTGTTAATGCCGGCCATTCATATTAATATCTTATTAAGCATCATTTACGGGCTAAGGGTGTTCGATATCGTGTATATTCTAACTGGCGGAGGACCAGGTCATGATACGGAAACGTTCAGCACATTAATCCTCAACGAATTCTCGCAAGATCGGTATGCACAATCTACGGCGATTAATCTCGTATTTTGCTTACTCCTTGTCGCCATAGCTTTCACGTACCAAAAGTTTTCTCAAAAAACAGAGGTGGAGCTATGACTACAAGCAGGAGATATCCAATCGTTTGGGAAGTTATTTTGTGGCTGCTGAGTTTAACGATTCTTTATCCGCTTGCCATGGTGGTTATGACCTCATTCAAATCGCTTGGCGAAGCCAGCCAGCTCAGCATTTCGCTGCCCGAGCATTTTCATTTTGAAAATTATAAAACGGTTTTCGTGCAAGGGAAGATGCTTCAGGCGCTAATGAACAGCATGCTTATCACGGGTTGTTCCGTGCTGCTCATCGTTATTCTTAGCGGTACGCTTAGTTTTACCATCATGAGGAATCGAAGCACCCTGAATAGAGCCATCTACAGTATGATGACGCTAGGCTTAATCGCTCCATTTGCCGCATTGCCGACCATTAAAACGTTGCAATTCCTACATATTTATGGGACATACACCTCTGTCATTCTTGTGTACACGGCGTTATTCATGTCTTTTGCGACCATGCTGTTCAGTGGATTTATGTTAACTGTGCCCAAAGAATTAGACGAAGCGGGGATTATAGACGGGTGTATCGGATTCTCCTTGTTTTATAAGGTCATCCTGCCTCTGCTGCTTCCGATTACGGTAACCGTTGCCATCCTAAACTTCATGTGGGTGTGGAACGAGTTCTACTACCCACTATTCCTAGTGAATAAATCATCGATGTGGACACTGCCGTTAACGGTATATAACTTCTTCGGGCGTTTCAACCGCAGTTGGCATTTGGTTTCAGCTAACATGGTCATCGTTTCCATGCCAGTTGTAATCGCCTATTTGTTCGCTCAAAAGTATATCATCTCTGGTATGACGGCTGGCGCGGTAAAAGGCTGATCCTTGATCTGTTATGTTATACTGGATGTAAAACTGCGATGTGCTCTGGAGTGAAGTCATTGTTTAAAGGCATGCAATTCCAATATAAGTTGTTCATCTCTTTTTCTGTCCTTACATCTGTGCTGCTTTCCGTTTCTACCGGGCTATTTTACTTGTATACAGGTTCGATTGTCCAAAAAAATGTGGTGGTCACACAGCAGCACACCGTGCAAAAAATTCAAGAGCAGCTTGATCTTCTCCTAGCCCAAATTGACAATATGACGATTTCCGTGAACTCGTCGGATATGATCATGAATGTGTTGGAAAATATACCTGAAATACCGGATGAGAATTATTTTGATACGTACCCGAAGATTAGCGAGGAAATCCGAAATTATTTGTTCTCCTTGACCGCATTGAAGCCGTTGAATGGCAGAATTAGTATTGTTTCTAAGTATCAAGATTTTTTAGACTTCAGCAATCAAAGCGATACGCAAAACATCACGAAGAACGATGTACGGAAATTTGCATTTGTTAAAGAAGCTATGCAGACGGATCGCTACAAATTTTTCTTGCCGCCGCACCAAGATGAATGGACTTCAAAAGGAAAATCTGTTTTTTCCGTCGTTCGACCTTTGAGGAGCACGAATTACGAGATACAAGGGCTCATAGAAGTCAGTTACAATTTAGAGAAAATCGACCGTTTGTTTGAAGTTGAAGGGAATTCCCGTGTGCTCCAAGGGGCTATATTTGACCAAAATCAAACACTCATCTACCACAATTTTAATATCGATTCGAGTGGCGATTGGCTCTATGATGGTCTTCTCGGCACAGCCAAATACGGAAATTATCAAGTGACAAATCCGGAAAACCACCGCAATTATCTCGTGACGTTCAACAAGTTGGCTGTAGTTGATTGGGGCATGCTGCTGCTGGAAGATAATGCCGAGTTTGAGCGGCCGATCACGATTTTGCGCACGATGACATGGGTATCCTATTTCTCTATCTTTGCAATCTTCTTAATTATTCTCTATATTTACACGAGGAATATTACCCGACCGATCCGCAGCTTAAAACAGTCTGTATTATCGGTTAATATGGATAGCCTTAGACTTAGGCTCAAAACAGGCCAAAGGAATGAAATCACGCTGCTCGCACAAGCATTTCAGGATTTACTGGACGAAGTAAAGGGGACAATGGACCTTATGGTGGAGTCCCGTTCACGGGAGATGAGTGCACATATGTCGGCCATGCAAGCGCAGATGAATCCTCATTTCTTATACAACACGCTTGCTGTCATCGGAGCTTACGGTATTAAAAAGGGAAACATCGAAGTCATGCAAATGTGCGCCGATTTATCAGATATGCTGCGGTATACGATCGATTCGGACAATGGGAAAACGACGCTGCGATCTGAAGTGCTCCATATGCAGAACTATTTGAAGCTGATGTCGCTTCGTTTCGAGAATGATTTGCAAGTTGAGATCGACATGGATGAAGCTTTGATGGAGGTCCCCATTCCTAAGCTTACATTAGAGCCTTTAGTGGAAAATATATTCCGTCATGCCTTTATGGATATCGAACCTCCGTGGATCTTAAAGATGAAGGGAACGGTCAGGAATGGACGATGGACCATTGAAATAAAGGATAACGGAAGAGGATTTGAAGCCGAGGCGATCAGGCAAATTAAACACAAAATGGAAGCAGACCGATACTTGCTGCAAGCTGGCGATTTTTTCGACAAAAGCAAAGGCGGCATTGGAATGATCAATACGTTTATGAGGCTGCGTTTATTCTATAAAGGCCAGGAAACGATTGAGTTTTATAATTCAGAACAAGGCGGAGCCATCGTAATTATTGGGGGACCTATCGGCGAGTGAGGTGAGAGTATGTACAAATAATGCTGGTAGAAGACGAACCACCGATTCTTTATGCGGTAAAGCATCTCATTGATACAGGAAATTATGGCTTCCAAGTCAGCGCAGTCGCCCGGAATGGCAGAGACGCATTGCAGATGCTGAACGATGATGTTCCTGACGTCATCCTGACGGATATACGCATGCCTTTCGTTGATGGGCTTACCCTTCTCGAAGAGGTAAGTCAAAAGTATATAGGGGTCGCTTGCGTCATCATGAGTGGCCATAACGATTTTGAATACGCTGTCAAAGCGCTGCGTAGCCATGCTTTTGACTACCTTTTAAAGCCGATTCAAATGGAGAAGCTGCAAAGCATGCTGCAGGGGTTAAAGCATTCATTAGATACTAGAAAATCAGTAGAGGAACAAGCGGCGATCAGCCAAGCGGTTTATTTCGAGGATTACTCTGGTATTGGGGATATCGATTTCGGTTCGCTGAAATTTATTCCGACGATCGTTTGTTCGGGTCATTATGCCGGCAATTCTGTACAAGATTCTGATCATCCGGGTCGTGAGTTTTGGGAACAAGTAGATCTTCGGAAACAATTGGAACATGAACTGGGCGAAGCCCGTGTTTGGGTGTTGAATGGCTTCGCTTTAAATGAAAAAATTGTCATTGTTGGAGGGGATGACCTGGAGGAAAACCGAATAGAGAGAGTTTCGCACGGGTTAAAACAACGTTTAATGAATGATGTTCTTCCTATACAAATGATTGTGGGGAAGATGATATTGGATGTAAGAGAGCTTCCCAAAGCAATCAAAAAACTTAGGACCCTTTTAAGCAAAACAATCGTATTTGGTCATTCAGGGCTATATATCGAAGAAAAAACGAATTCGACTCCATTCATAATGACAGAAGAGTTCGAGAAAAGATACGATGCGCTTTTTAATGGCATGACGATGAATGAAGTCAAAAAAAATCTGCAAGGCTTGCTGAAAGAGTGGGAAACCAAGGGATATACGCAGGATGCTGTTGAGGAATTACTTAAGCAGTTGGTTTTGAAGCTTATCCATTGGCTTAAGAACTATAAGGGGATATCAGATCTTTCCATGGAAATTTCAGAGATCGTCTCGGGGGCTACTGGCTACCAGGATCTGTATGTGCGCTATGGTCGTATGATCGATATGGTCTATGAGCATTCAGAAGGGACCTCTTCCCTTAACTTATCTATCGCGGAAATCGTTGACCGTATGGAGCAGTTTCTGAAGGCCAGCTTTACTCAGCCAATTTCCTATAAAATGTTTTATGACCTTTTTGGCTATAACGAAACGTACTTGAGCCATGTATTCAAACTGAGTAAAGGAATTACACCGAACAAATATGTCACCAAGCTCCGGATAGACAAAGCGAAAGAATGTATGGCAGCCTGCCCGGGTATCGCGCTAAAGAAGGTCGCTTCGATGGTAGGATATGATGACGCTTTTTACTTCAGCCGAGTTTTTAAGGATGTGACTGGCCAAAGTCCGACTGAGTTTATGAAGCAGGAAGCGGGCAATCGGCAGTAACGGTATGGTAACCAATAAGATGCATCGCGGAGGATATCATGGAAAAGAAATCTTACGAAACTTATACGTTTTATGTAGGCAATAATGGGAAGGATACGAATCCAGGCACATTAGATGAACCATTCGCTACGTTAGAACATGCACGACAGGCAATCCGACAATTCAAACAGCAGGTAAACGGACAGTTCACTGTGTTGGTTCGCGAAGGGACGTATTATTTCGAAAACACACTGACCTTCGAGCCTGAGGATTCCGGCAGTGAAGGAGTCGTTATTACGTATCAAGCTTATCCGGGGGAAAAGGTCATCTTGAGCGGGGGGCGGAGAATTGTAGGAGAATGGCGGCCTTATCGGGATGGAATCGTTGTATGCGAATTATCCGATTGGGCAGAAACCGATATTAGCTTTACTCAGTTATTTGTCGATGGCAGAAGGCAAACGCGTGCCAGATATCCGAAAGCAGATACGGCAGGTACGAAAGCAGGCGGGATGCTTCACCCCGCTGCATCTAAGCTTGTGTGGCCGCACACACAGTTTAAGTTTGACCCTGCCACTTTCACGAAGAAGAGATGGAGCAATCCCCAGGAAGCAATTGTGCATATTTTGGCGAAGAACTATTGGGGAAACCTTCAGTGGCAGGTGGCGGATATCGATTGGGATGCGAATACGGTTTATTTGGGAAAAGGCGGGTATCAGATTAACGATATCATGCAAGGTGAAGATGCTACGGGGATCGACGAACGGTCTCTTTATTATATCGAGAATGTATTTGAGGAGTTGGACAGCCCAGGGGAATGGTATTGCAATAGGCAGGAAAAAAAGCTTTATTGGATGCCTCAGGAGGACGTTGATATTCATAACACCGTAGTGGAGGTGTCGGGTCTTAAAAGGTTGTTGCAATTCAAAGGTTCCCAAGAAACTCCTGTGCATCACATTCGCCTGTCGGGATTTCAGATCGCTCATACGGAAACGACGTTTCTTGAAGCTTACGAGGCACCTTCCTTAGGGGACTGGACCATTCACCGAGGGGGAGCGGTCTATTTCGAAGGCAGCGAGCACTGTGTGGTTGAGCACTGTTTTTTTGATGCCGTCGGCGGAAATGCCATTTTTTTAAGCAACTATAATCTTGGAAATATCTTATATGGGAATAAAATCACGGAGGCTGGGGAAAGCGGCGTCTGCATTGTCGGTTCCAAGCATCTTACGTTAGGCAGCAATCATGCTTACTCATCCAAAATTGAGGTTTGCAACAATTTAATCCACGATATCGGTACATTCGGCAAACAAACGGCGGGCGTTTTCATGTCGGTTAGCAAGGAGAACACGGTCAGCCATAATCATATATGCCATGTGCCCCGTGCGGCAATTTGCATCAATGATGGGACATGGGGAGGTCATGTCATTGCATTCAATGACATCCACGATACGGTGCGGGAAACTGGCGATCACGGTCCGTTTAATTCATGGGGACGCGACCGCTTTTGGTGTCTAAATCAATCGCACGGCCCTTCCTCGCACTGCGCCGGTGATGTAAAGCGGGATGCTCAGCAGACGGTTATTATCAGGAATAATCGCTTTAGGGACCACAAAGGATGGGGCGATCGATCTGGATGACGGATCTTCCAACTATCATATCTATAACAATCTCTGCATCGGCGTGAGCATTAAATTACGCGAGGGGGATTACCGTACCGTGGAAAACAACATTTTCGTTAACGGAGCTAATCCTCCAGGGATCCATATCGGTTATGAGGCTAATCACGACAGATTTGTACACAACATTATTGTCGCAAATTCGCAATTCGACAACCCCGAGACCGATATCGATTTTCAAAAAGGCGATTCCAAAGGGAAGTTGTACGAATTTATCGGGCCTCCTTTACAAGGCAGTTGGGTAGAAGAAATGGACAGCAATTTGTTTTATAACGATTTGGGCCATTTCCTAGCCACTGTTCATTTCCGGCCGCTTGGCAGCAGCAGCAAAACCTTTACGCTGGAGGAATGGCAAACACTTGGGCTTGATCGAAACTCGGTATATGGCGATCCTTTATTCGTCGATCCCGAGCAAGGCGATTATAGAGTGAAGGATGAGTCTCCAGCCTTAAAGCTTGGATTTAAAAATTTTGAAATGAATCGTTTCGGACTTCTTCAGGATTATAAACTTTGACTATCCAGCTTTCTTTATAAACAGGATACCTTATCTCCATTTCGAGAGAGGGTGTCCTGTTTTCCTGTATAAAGATCAGCCAGTATCCCAAAAAACTCAAATATCCACCAGTTTCAATTGCTTGAATTACTTATAATTGCTTAATTTTATATTTAATTAACTTAAATAATGTGATAAAATTACTTAAAAGGGGTGAAAATTATGTATCAAGAAGAACGATTACTGAAAATACTCAATTACTTAAACGAGCACCATGCAATGAGTGTTATGGATATCTGCTCACTTTTAGATGTATCCAGGGACACAGCTCGAAGAGACATTGTTAAACTCGTGCAAGAGGGGGTCGTGATACGAACGCATGGAGGTGTAGCGTTACCTCAATTACAAAGGGAGATAGCTACTTATCAGGAACGACTCATTGATGCGCCAGAAACCAAAAGGAAAATTGGGAAGTTAGCAGCACAACTGATCAAGGATCGGGAGACGGTTATTTTGGATGTATCGACTACTGTGCAAGCTGTAGCTGAACAAATTTCTGCTAAAGATATTTCCGTTATTACACATTCTATCGATATTGTAAGTATTCTTGCAGGTAGAGAGGACCTCCAGGTATATGTGCTTGGGGGTTATCTGCATGCCAAAAATCGATTGCTATATGGACCCTCCGTCATTGAAAAGCTAGGAGAATTAAGAGCTGATAAAGTTTTTATCGGGGCTGCGGCTATACGAACCGATGGGCTTTACTTCCCTTACGAAGATGATGTTTCAGTTAAAAAAGAGATGGCCCGTAGATCGGATCAAGTGATTGTCGTGGCCGATTTTTCAAAGTTTAAAAGCAAGTCAGTCTACCGTTTTGATTTTGATTTTGTGGATATTCTAATTACCGATCAAGAGGTACCTAACGAAATAAGAGAAGTACTCTACAATAAAAATATCACGATTATTCAATGCGAAGAGGAAGGAAAAAGCGAGGAGGAAATCAGAAATGAGTCTTAAAATTTTGCATAACGTGAATGTCGTTCAACCAAATGACATCGTTCAGCTTGCCACTCTCTGGATAAGGAATGGCATCATTGAAAAGTTAGAAAATGGGAATACTGCTCTTCCTAAGGGCAATTATGAACTTGTGGATGGTCAAGGACACTTATTAATACCCGGCATGATTGATGTGCATATTCACGGTGCTAACGGGTTTGATATGATGGATGGCAGTGAGGCAAGTATTCAGGAGGTTTCGCGAGCTTGCGCTGCAACAGGCTGCACCTCGTTTCTTGTTACCTCTGTAAGTTCTACAATTGAAGATTTACTAGCTATGATTCGGAGTGTGAAACGTGTAATCGGGCATGAAGCCGGGGCCAAAATTGCGGGGCTTCATCTAGAGGGTCCTTATCTGAATCCGAAACGTAAAGGCATGCAAAATGAACGATTTTTACGGCATCCTAATCTGAAGGAAATGGAAGACATTTTCAATGAAGCAGACGGGCTGATTAAGATGGTTACAATTGCCCCCGAATTACCCGGCGGTATGGAGCTCATTTCTTATTTGAAGGATAAGGGAGTCATTATCGCCGTTGCTCATTCTGATGCCACGTACGAGGAGGCAAAGCAAGCATTTGAAGCAGGTGCAAGTCACGTTACACATTGTTTTAATGGCATGAGACCGATTCATCATCGGGATCCCGGTCTAATTGTAGCTGCTTTTGAAGAAGGACATGTGAGCCTCCAAGCCATTGTGGATGGCATTCATTTGCATCCTGCCATTATTCGAATGATGCATCGTTTGAAAGGACCTGATGGCATCGTGCTCATCACGGATGCCTTACAAGCGATGGGACTAGGTGATGGAAATTATATATTTGGTGGCCATCTTGTTACAGTTGCCGGGGGTATTGCCAGACTAGAGGATGGGACATTAGCCTCTAGTACAGTTACGATGAATGAGGCACTACGTCTAACGATAGAAACCGGCATTTCATTAAAAGACGCTGTACAAATGGCGTCAACCACGCCTGCAAGAATACTTGGTCTTGACACTAAAGGTAGGATTTCAACTGGTTTTGATGCTGATCTTGTCTTGTTAGATGAACAATTCCAAGTACAATGGTCATTGATCAATGGTGAATTGATCTAAATTTTAAGTATCTGTTTCTGTTTCTTGTTTACGACCCAGGCTTGGTTCTTGATGGCTTGCTCACGTGTTCCAATAGAACGACTAGATTCGAATATATTGCTTTTGGAAAAGCACCTGAGGGGATTACATCATTTTACATATCGAACAGAAAGTTTATGCATGAGAAAAACCATAGAATAAAGGGGAATTCCCATTCAAATTGAATGAGATTTCCCCTTTATCTATTTAAGTGCATTTTACAAAATCAAAAACTATAATTTTTCAGTAGTCTCTATTGAAGGATGTGTCTTTTTGCTATTTATTTTGCTTAATAATCTACATAAAATGAGGTGAGAGAATTCAGGCATCGTATTCTTGCTGGGAGAACGTCGACACTTGCGCTCGTTGTCGTCTCTTTTTCATTCGGCGAAATGAGGCATATCCAATAAGTAATAGGACAGCCGCAGTCCAGAAAGGCCAATTTGATGAGGCGTTGCTCTTTTCACTGCTGCTTGTGAAAGGTTCAGAACGAATGACTTCTTTGGCTGAGACTATAGGGATTTGCGTTAGGAGTTCCCCGTTTTTTTTAATTTGATAAGCACCGATAACCTCGCCGACTTTGATCGATGCTTGTCCGCTTTGCCATTTTGTGAATAAAGGAGTGTATGTAAAATCAGCCGGATTGTTTTTTAATTTGGTCAACACAAAGGAATCGCCCAGCACGCCTTTAACGGTTTCGCCATTAAAGGTCGTTTCTCCTATGGTTTCGTCTTTTTGAAACATTCGCTGCACTTCCAGATGGTCGAGTCCATAATTGCCGATTGTTTGCACATCGGAATATTCTTTTTGTCGCGTCGATTTCATCACTACCGCAATAACCGTTTTATTGTCTTTTTTCATATATTCGATTAATGTATTATGCGCTTGGTCAGTAAATCCGGTTTTGCCGCCCAACGCTAATGGATTCTGAAAGATGAGGCTTCGATCTTTTATCTGCACCTGCCGCTGATCCGTAATAACCATAGTCTTTTCGGTTCCCATAGCTTCCATAATGGCAGGGTACTTCATGGCTTCTTTGGCAAGCAGAGCCAAGTCATATGCAGTCGTATAATGCTGGGGATCGTGCAGACCGTTAGGTGTGACAAAATGGGTGTGCGTCATTCCGATCGATGCAGCTTTGTCATTCATCATCGCGGCAAAAGCGGCCCCATCGCCTCCGATATGCTCCCCAATCATCATCGCCACATCATTGGCCGAGATCACGAGCAGCGCCTTCAAGGCCTCTTCTTTCTGCATCTTCTCGCCGATTTTTAAATTAAATACATAATTGCTGGCTTCTTGTTGCGTGGCTTTTTTGCTTGCTGTCATCCATTCTCCGTTCACGCTATGTTCTTCAAGAAGGATGGCGGTAATCAGTTTTGTTAAGCTGGCAGGGTACGCTTGTTCATCTTTGTTTTTTTGATAGAGGATCTCGCCTGTCGAGCTATCAATTACAATACCTGTTCCACTGGAAATAGCTGGTTGCTTGTCTTCTCCATAAGCGACTCCTGCCTGTGTTAACATAAATGCGAGCATAACGATGATGACCGCTGCTTTCTTCATTCCCTATCCTCCCAATAAGAATCAGAAAAAATAACCTTTTTGACAAAGGTGTGAGATTTATTATAAACGCTGTTCCTTAAAGAAAGATGAAATATTTTACGTTTGCATAAATTAGCAATCAATAAAGAGAAGCGACTCGGTGTTATGAGTTTAACACATTCTATCTGTGTGAATTTTATCAAACAACTTCATGACTAGACTATCCAAAAGACTTATATATGTAAGGTTTGTTTCACTTTTTAATTGCAAGCCTAGCACCCAATACCGTTATTGGAATATTCAAAAGGAGCACCACTATGATATACCAAGTAGGAAAGGCGGTTTGTCCAACCAATGGATTATAAATAAATATCTCAAAAAATAAGGCTATGATGACTGCGTTTTTTATTTTGAAGATTTTGCAATCTTTGGCGGCAACGTAACCGCCATAAAAGCAAAAAAGTAAAGTTATGATTAATGCAATTAACAGATAAAAGATACAAAAATTAGTGGTTTCTTGCACAACCTATTAAAGCACCTGCACCAAAATGATGCAGATGCTTCAGTCTTCGCACGGGAGCGCTCTGAAACAAAGCGGCTTCGAAAGCGTCAGGATGGACGTTCATCCGATACTGCGACTCCCACACTTTTTATGGCGAAACGTTTGTTGAACAATAAAATGGATGACAACTATTGTCCTCCGATTCCAATTATTGAGAAAAAATAATTGTGATGGGAAGCGGAGTGTTTGTAAATGTTTTTTGTGTGAAAATTCATGGTTGCAATCGGCGATTCGCGGCGTTATCGGATGATGCAGCATCTCCCTGCGACAGATCCGTGACAGCGATCTTGTATGCCGTTACGACCTGCGCTTCTGTTGCTGCTCCACCGGGTTCTTTACCGTTATTTCCGCTTGCGCCAGAAGCTGAACCTGTGCTTGTGCCTGTCTCGACACCTGAGCCAGCCTCTTTATTCTGCCCCGTACCTTTACCTGAGCTTTGACCTTGGCCAAAGGTAACTTTGTTCTTCTCCACGAAGGTTCCAGTCACTACGGCAGATCCTGTTTTAAACCGGACATTACCGCTCAGCTGCACGTAGTCGTTACCCAAGGCGACTATGGCCGTATTGCCGTCCAAGGACATAATCTGGCATTGAAAACGAACGATGGCACCCGGCTTCTGCTTCGGCAGCTCGGATAGTGTGATGTCGAGGACGTCGGACTTCACCTTCACAACTGTATATTGACCGCCCCGATACTCGTAGTAGGCTTGCTGCCCTTCGGCTTCTCCAGCAGGGTTATCGACGATCAGCACACCAGGACGACTGCGGTCTGGGGTGAAGCTATCCCCTTCCACATCGAGAATGGTTCTAAGTTCTTTTGACTTCACATCGTAAGCGAAGACGATATATCTAGCTTTACGCGTCTTGGCTGCGGCTTCGACTACGATGGCCGGTTGATCGCTGCTGCTGAGTGAGTCGGAGAGCTTCACCGATTTGACGGAGATCTGCTTACTGAGTGCGCTTTCGACATAATCGAGCTGCTCATCAGGCATCAGACGCGCTACTGCAAGGGAACTGCTGCCCGTAAGGCCCACCGAGGCCATTTTTGAGCCCCACAAGCTTTTTCCGTTTATGACATTCGTGAAAGGGGCGTCCGTGCTCGTATTCATTGCTTTGCGCAACAGTTGCACCGGATCGGCCTCGAGCCAGCGCTGCTCCGTATCACGGATTTCCTTGCTGGTATCCTTGTAGCTGTTCAATATGGTATACAGCTCGATGGATTCTGCATATTTCTTGGTGGCGACGAGCTTCTCGGCACGAGTGAACTGCGCCTTGATCGAAGTCTGGATATAGGTGTTGATCTTGGAGCGGCTGTCTGCGAGCTCCTTTGTTGTTTCCTGAACCTTGTTGGCATAAGAAATAAACGTGCTTAAATCATTCTTCTTTAGCAGTGATGCGAGCGTATTCTGCGCATAAGTTTCCAACATGGGTACAAGCCATTCGGCTTGTACGCCGTTCGCGTTGTAAAACTTACGGATGAGCGTAGTTTCGTTCACGACTTCGAGGAAGCTCTTGGTTTTGAACAGGGAATCCATGCGCGCCTGATCGTATGCTTTAAACCGATCGTTCAACTGCTGTTTTTTCGTTTTTTCATCCTTGTAGTAGATGGCGGGAATTTGCAGGAGGTATTGAATCGAATTGTTGTTGTCGAACGTTTTGTTGGTGCTGCTCTTCTCCAGGCTTTGTTCCAGTCTGGCTAGGACGTCGGCGAACGATTGCGCCAACCCCTCATCGATACGATAGACAGCTTCTGCATCGGCAAAACGTTTCTGAGCGGTGTCATCCATGCCCGCATAGTCCGCCTTGGCGCTTTGGAACGATTCATATGCTTTTAGCAGTGTCGGAACATCGTTGACTGCAGCGGCGGCTCGTATCTTATCGGAAATGGAAGCGAGCGTGCGCTTTAGCTCCGTTGCGGGGCGAAGCTTGTTCAGTGCTTCGTCGATCTCATGGTTTTTATATCGAATGGACGTGTTATCCCTGGCACGCAAGTATAAGGTTTCGGCTTCCAGTTCGTGCCCTTCCGCCTGCGCCTTTGCTGCCTGGCCGTACAGATCAGCCTTTAACCAGCTGGCGTAGCATTTGTAACAGGCAGAAATGAGCATGACGGCAAGCAGCAGCGCAGCCAAGTTACGCTTTTGTTTCGATCGGCTGTACATTGAAGTTGACATCGCCGGCCCTCCTACAATAACCCTTGAAATTCGGGATCAAAATCATACTTTAACTTAACCTTGTCCTTTGCTTGGTCGTAAAGCGCGGGAACCTCGCTATAGCTGCCTTGAAGCAGTCGGCATAGACGCAGCAGCCGATTTCTTGGAAATGCTTCGATGAAATCGGCTATGAAGTCGTGGTATTGCAGCACATAACCCTTTACCCGCAGCGCTGCGCCTGCTATTAGAGCAAGCGTCTCTCTGCCATCAGGGAAATCTTCTATCGCTTTACGGTGTTTAATTACATAATCGAGTACATCGCGACGGACCAATTGAGGGCTGATTTTGCTTACTTCATGCAAATACCTGACAAAATCAGGCTCAAAGCCCGTCGGAATCAGCGTCGCAAGTTCCAGATCCATATCGCTGCGCAAGATGAAGTGGCTCAGGCACATGAGCTTCAGCACCTTGACCTGATTACCGGTAATGAGATAACCGATCTCCCGCAGCTTCTCATAGGCGGATTTGAAATCGTCTAATTTCAAATCGTTCACGGCATTCTCAATGTCCAGCAGCAGCCCTTCGCGAATAGCCTGATTTTCAGTCATCAGCATCTGATGAAGCAGTCGATTTTCGACCGCGGAGGAATAACGCCTGCTAAGCAGCCAATAACCGATCACGAGTGCGGCGCTGGCCAGCGCCGAAGCTATCATTTGCATGAAAGTATCCGCCAGGAAAAAAGCAACGAGGCTGATAGCGAAGACGATCATGGCGTCCCTTACCGTATTGCGGCGTTGAATCGAGCGTACGATCTCGCTGCAGGATTGGAATTTTCCTTCGGCTCCGCACTTCAGACATTGCTCGTTCCAAAGAACTGTATAATTGCCGCAACCTTTTGCAGTGTTTCAAAACGTCCGAAAGCATGGCGGGTTCGCATGCTTTTGCGGAACTGTACGGGAATCTTCTTACTCATGGCGCTCACCGCTATTCAATAGACTCATAAACTCGGCATCCACGTCTCGGGGCTTTATTTCTTGCTTTCTACTGGTATGAAAATAAATCCATCTTGCGACGACAAACACGGCGGCAAAAGCAATTCCAATAAATGTCGGCATCAGTTTCTCCTAATTTTAGATTCTAGTAGTGGCATATTACATACTAAAAAGTTAATATGGATAGTAGACACAATATACAACAGTGATCCCACATTTTTCAATTTATAATAGAAATTTGTCATCTTTACGACAGTATTAGACAATTTCTGAACACATCATGCTTTGGAGGAATCAATACAATGAATCATATCACATCCATCTTCCGCTTGCTTCCTGTAATGCTTATTATGCTTCTATCGATCTCGCAAGCGCTTGGCAGCCGATACGAGCAGCAATATCAACATGGATGCTGTGCTATCGGTCGATGTCAGCATGTCTATGAACGAGAGCGACGTCAATAAAGTCAGCTACGAAGCGATGAAAATGTTTGTCGACATGTCCTCGGTACAAGGAGACAAAATCGGTGTTGTAGCTTACACGGATCAGGTGCTTCGCGAAAAAGCGCTTCTGAAGATGAACAGTGTCCAAGATAAAAAGGATCTCAAGTCGTTCATCGACCAGCTAAGCCGCGGGCCCTATACGGATATTGGCGTTGGCGTTAGCGAGGCGGTCAAAGTGCTGGAATCCGGCACTGAGAAGGGACATATCCCTCTGATCGTCCTGCTCACGGACGGCAACAACTCGCTCGACTCTGGCAAGACGCAGGAACAGTCGGACAAAGTGCTGAACGATGCCCTTAAGAAGGCGAAGGACAAAGGGATTCCGATTTATACGATTGGTTTGAATGCCGACGGACAACTGAACAAGGATGTGCTCGAGCGCATTTCGACTGAAACGAACGGCAAGCTGTTCATAACCAGCACAGCCGACAATTTGCCGCAAATTTTGAGCGAGATTTATGCGAGCCATTTGAAGCTGAAGGTTGTACCTCTGACGGGGATAACGGCGAACGGGCAGTTCCAGGAGGTACCTGTGAAAATCCCGAACTCCAGCGTGCAGGAGGCGAACATTTCGATCATGTCATCGAAGCCCGTGGAGGTCAAATTGTTCAATCCGGCAGGGCAGGAGCAGCCGATCCCATCCGATAGCATCGTCTATTCGACCTCAAATGCATACTCGCTGGTCAAAATTTTGAACCCGGCACAGGGTGAATGGAAGCTGAAGGTCAAGGGGGTTCCCAAAGAAAAAATCGACATTAATTTAATCTATAACTACGATTTGCAGGTGTCGATGGAACTTCCTTCGTCTATGTCTTATAGGCCTGGGGACACCGTCGCTGTAAAAGCTTATTTACAGTCGAACGGACAGAAGGCAAATGATGCAGAGCTCTACAAAAATGCCAAGTCTACCCTTGTGGTAACCGATTTAGATACGAAGAAAACAGAGGAATTACCGCTCACTACGTCAGCACAAGGCTTTGAAGGCTCGATGAAGGTAGCTGAAGCTCACGAGTACTCGCTGAAGGTGAAGGTGGAAAACACGAATTTCGTCCGTGAATCTCAGGCGGCGACCCTCTCAGCCAAGACAGGGACGAAAGCCCCTACTGAAGCTTCAGGGATTCAAACGAAGCCGCAGATCAATTGGGCCGTCACCGGTGGATCGATAGCCGCAGCTCTTGTGCTGCTAGCAGCAGCTTTGTATGCCTTAACTTACTGGAAAAAAGTGAACAAAGGCTTTGTAGGACAGCTTGTTGTCGAAATCAAGGATGAGGACACCGGAGAACGGACAACGCCTCAATACAAGAAGCTGACTGCGTTTAAAGGCAAATTCCAGCTTCATCAACTTCTGCAGCTCGCTCCTGAATTCGCAGAGACGCAGAAGATCGTGTTTAAGCCAGGGGCAGGGGATACCGTGCTTCTGCTCAACGAATCGGGCTGTGTGATCGAGAAAGGCGGCCGCGTGTTTGATGCTGTGAAGGGCAAGGAATTGAAGAACAACGATCGAATCAAAATTTCGCTTCAAAACGTAAATAAATCGATTTCGCTGGAATATATAAAATAACCTTAACGGAGGAAGTACACATGAAAGCAGTGGTCAGAGAGCATATACAACAATTGGATGTTTCTTTAGGCGGCGGTATTATCAGCGATAAAATTCGGGTCGATGCGATCGACAACCCGATGCTGATCATCGGCCTAGGCGGTACCGGGATCGATGCGCTGCTCCGCTTGAAATATCAGATTAACCGCCGGTTCAAGCTTCCGGAAGATCCTTTTACGAAGAAAAAGAAAGAGAAGCCGAACAATGTTGAGTTTCTTGCTCTGGAGACGAACGAGCATGATCGCAATAAGAAATATAAAGGCGTCGGCCTCGATCCGCTAACAGAATTCGTACTGTTGTCGAACCCGGAAGTCGGCAGCGTGCTGCAAAACCGCAGCGTGCTCGAGTCTTACATCAAGGAATGGCTTTCGCCGGAGCTTACCATTACGGATGGGATCAATGGCGCCTCAGGAGTCAGGCAGGCGGGCCGGCTGCTGCTGTTTACGAAGATCGTGCAGGTTGTGCAGACGATCGAACGTAAGATCAAGACACTGTCAGTCGGTACGAACAAGAAGCTTATGGTGTTCCTGTTGACCGGTTTGTCCGGCGGTACGGGCAGCGGCTGTTTTCTGGACATCGCCTATATCGTGCGGGGCATTATCGAACGCGACTTCGGCTCGGCAGGCGTCGACAAAGTCAATCTGCTCGGCTATCTGTTCACTCCGGATGTGAACCTGGCGAACAAGAGTCTGTCCGAGCATTCCCGTGAATATATCAAGAAGAACGGCTATGCAGCGCTCAAAGAGCTTGATTACTGGATGAACGTCGACGAGCGCGGCGAGCGGTTCCGGCAGCAATATGCCAGCATCCTGAACGTCAACTCGCCGATGCCGCCTTTCAATCTGGCCCATCTCATATCCGCCACGAACCTGGAGGGCAAGCTGCTCGAAAATGCTTATGATTACTGCATGAACGTAACGGCAGAGAACATCACGAACTTCATGGCGAGCGAAGACAAGAGCTCAGGAGAGGAGTTCGCGATCCATGACTATATAAGCAACATCCGCACTAATATTAATCAGATGCCAAAGGCCTATGCGGCCAACTATCAATACAATATTTTGGGCGCATCGTCAGCCGTATTGCCTATCGAGGAAATGACCACCTACCTGGCTTTCAAAATGTTTCAACGGATGGAAAAAATGTTCCATGCTGGTCCGTCCCAGGAAGAAGTGGAGAAGCTTGCTCACAAGCTCGGCATCGACCCTGACTCTGTCCACAGAGAATTTGGTGAACGCGTCCCTGAGCCGATTCCCGGCTATCAGAACAGCGAGCGGTTGAGCTACAGTAACGTGGTGAAGCAGCAGACAATCAACATCGACACTGAGCTGGAGCAAAGCTTCCTGTCCAAAGCGCGAGAGGAATATATCAAATGCCGCAAGCAACTGCCTGGAGTGAAGAAGGAGCTGTTCTCCGAACAGGTAACCAAAATTTTCCGGAATCCCGAGCAAGGACCGTTCTACGTCTCGCGAATTATTTTGCAGGACAAAGGCTTCTGCTTGCTCAAGCTGATATCTTCGTATATCGAATCGCTTAAGGAAAGCATTTACCGCATTCCTCGCGATATTGAATCGGCCGAAGAAAATTCGGAGCTGAAAATGAATGAAGCAAGAAGCGCGTTCATTTCCAAGGACAAGAAGAAGGATGCGTACATCGAAGCCAAAATCCAGGAGTCTTTACTGCACGCCGACCGCGAGCGGATGGAACAGATGGTCGAGTTTTACGAGGATTTGTACAACCTTATCAATCAGGAAAACTCCCGGATATATCAGGTATTTACAGAGCTGCTCAACGAGCTCAATAAAATTTTTGAGAAAAACGGCGATATTCTTACGAACGGTGAGGAAGAGGTCGATCATAAAGGGAACCGGACCTATTACTGGAATGTCGTCAGTGTGCCGGACATGGCCAAGCTAATCGGGGAAGTGACCGACGAGAAAAATGTGAATGACCTGATCCGTGATTTTACGAACGAGCTGCTGCTTAAATCGAATCAGTGGATCAAGGAGCAGGAAGTGGATGTCATTAGTGCAATTTCAGAGTTTTTGAGCGACCATTTCGGCGATCTGATCACGAAGTCGATGGAGGAGTTTCTCCTCATCAAGTATGGTCAGGACGATTCAATAGAAAAGCTGGTGGAGCAGAACATTGCCAACCGCCTCTACGAGGAAGCAAAGCCGGTCTTTCATTTGAGCAACAGCTCAGGGCACTTCAACTTCCCGTCGTGGGGCTTCGTGTCTGTTCCGGTCAAGGCGCCTAGTATCTTTAAGGGCATCCGCAATTTCCAAGACAATGCGATTGCCAATTCTCGTTTCACGATCAAGGAAAGTGAAGTGAAGAACCGGATCTTCTGGTTGAATACTCAGAACGGGATTCCGCTGTTTTTGTATACGCCGCTCAAGGTGTATGAGACGAGCTACGAGAACACCATTCTCGAGCCGGAAGGGATCGGCCGTCATCTGGTGCAGACGGACAAAATCAATTGGACCTACTTGCCGTCTCCGATTCCCGAAAAGTCCTGGGGTGATACGTACGACAATACGCGCGTTAAAAAATACAATGCCGAAGTTCGGACGCTGTTCGAAAAGCTGCTTGAATACCGTGTCATCCGGTTAAAAGGCGAAGACAGCGGTACGATCAACCGCTATGAATGCAACTTTACGAAGTCTTTTGACCTGCAGAAGCATCTGGATTCGTTCAACATGCAGCTCAGCTCACAAAGGCCGAATCTGGGGGAAGTGCAACGCTGTGTAAATGAGCTCAAGGCATTCGTTCAGCAGGGGCTTCCCGTTGAAAGCACAAAGGATATTTTCGGCAGCGTGAACGAAGAGCTGGCTAAGGAAAATCTCATCCGCTCGCCGGAACTGCTGAAACGTGTGAAGGAAGAAGGCCGCAAATACGATCAGCTCGTTCGGAAGATCGAAGAGCTGGAGAAGCTGCTCAGTGCTCAAAAAGATGAGGAAAAGCTGATGCAGTTGTTCATCGAGACGATGTATACGGGCACGATTAGCAAAAAAGGAGCTTTGTACGTCTACGATCATGATGCGGAAGAAGATCCTTGGGATGCCTTCGTTAATCTGATGCAGGTGAATAAGTTCGTCGAGTATGAGATTTACAGTCAAATCCGCGAGCTGGACGAAAAGAAACGGGCTCTGCTACAACGAAAATCCGCCAAGCGGATACAACAGCTAACGGCTTCCGCCGAGATCGGCGAATTGGTTGCGAAGCTGCGTGAGATGGCGGACAATTATCAGGAGGCGAAGACTGCTCTGGATTACGACCATGTCGAATGGGAGAACGGAGAAGACATGTACCGCTTCTACAAACAAGTAGCGGTCAAAGTGAATGATATGGTGAAAAGCCTGAAATAATGGCGAAGCGAAGGAAAGAGGTGTAAGGAGGCATGCGGGAACAGCTGCTCTCGTTCGCAAATGATTATGCAGCGGAAATGGACAACACGGGCAATGACGGCGATGAGCTGCGCAGCATCAACCATCCGCTTGTGTTCCTTTTCCTTGGCGATCAGTCGGTGGAGGCTTTAATGGAAGTGGCGGCGTTAAACCGCAAGAAGTGGACTAACAGCGCAGGTGTCGTCTATTTGCATGTTGGTACCAAACCTGTCGAGATGACTGAAAACCAGTATGGATGGACGCTGCCTTCTGTGCAAGGAGACAAGAAGAGCCTGCGCTCCGATATCTACAAGCAGTTTTACAAGGATGAGTCGAAGTTGCTGGAGTTGAATGTCACTTTGCGCAGAATGAACAGCCATATCGCTGAATTCGGCCGAATGTATTCGCATATGCAGCGCTTGAACATAGCCGTCGTAACGGAGCTGGATGATCCTTGCAACGTACTGCTTCCTGAATTGACGGTGCTGGTGAAATCGGTCTTTGGGGAACATTTTCGTTCGGTGATGATCGATCTGTACGGGCTTTTGGAGGAGAAGCAGGTCGCGGAGACTTATGCCTTCTCCTCTTCGCTCGGAGTCAGCTTTTTGCGGGAAGCCGATCAGTATCAGGACCGAAGCTACCGCTTCGATGCTAATCTGCAGGTGACCGGGGAAGGCATCCGTATGCCGGTTCAACACGGTCCTGCGCCGCTGTTCGATATGGTTTACTTTCTGGGCAACAAAGACGAAAGAGGAATTTTTGCGGATAGCGGGATGCAGGGCACTTATGAATTGATCAGCAGTCTTAATTTGCTCAAAAACCGGAGGGCTTTAAATGAGCTCGATCCGCAGCACGGGGCCTACAACAACCAGCAGTTCAAGCAAAATATGATACCGCCCGATACAGATGGACGATGCTATGCATCAGCCGGACTGTCCACGGTGAAGCGTCCGGATCAGGCAATTGCGTTGACGGTGCTCTATCATTGGTATCGATTTGCTTTACAGCGGCTGAAGGATAACCGTACCAGCGTAGAGAGTCAAGACGTGCTTCACGAGCTCGAACTGGAAGCCGAACGCTCCGCACGCCTGGTCGAAGATCTGATGACTGAGCCCGCGAAAGCGGTGGAAGGGATGTATGGCATGCTGTATCATCCGTTGTCATCTGCTCAGCTTAGGTCGATGACGCTTCGTGAAGCCGAAGCGGCTTTATTCGGCGGCAACGCGCAGTCGTTTTTTGAAACGAATGTCGTTCATCGGGTAGAATCGACACTTATGCAGCGAGACATGGCGCGTGAGCTGGAGCGGCGCTTCCGGCAGCGAATCCTGGACAATCCGTCTTACGGCTTCCTCTGCGGCAGCGCATGGACGGCGGATACGCAAGAGAACGGCGTGATGAGCGAGCTGCGTCAGCAAGCTAAGGAAACGGCGGCGCTTCTGGAGCAATGCCGGGAGGAGCTGAAGCAGAAATACGACGAACGCGTCGAAGTGCAATCGTTCGGCCAAGCGACCTTGTGGAGCCGGTTAACGAACCAGATCCCGGTGAAACATATCGTTCGTCACGTCGTCGATGAGGTCTACGGTATAAAGCTGGAATTGCTGTATCTTGATATGAAACAGCGGCTGGTGGCCCAGTACATAAGCAAGCTGGAAGAGCTGCATGCGCAGATGGTACCATTCGTGGAGCGATTTCATCAACTGGAGATGCTGCTCCGCGATACGAGTCGGAGCAGCATCTCTCATACGAACGATTATCTGGGCCGAAACATTAATGAGTTCTACGAACAAGGGGTAAAGGAAATCGTTTCGGAGCTTGAAGAGCGCTACGGCCTCCAGTTTTATTGGGATGACCGTTGTCTTGGCAATCTTTCGGAACTGCTGGTGAAGGGTGAAGAGAAGCTTATTCATAAGCTGATAATGGCCGCGCGCAAGGATGTGTTCGCTCATCGGTTGTTCAACCGAACCTTCGAAGACGAGCTGTTGAAGCGGGCGAATGTGGTTGCAAACTATGATAACCGCGAGGTACTTTCCAAGGAGGATTTGTTCCGCGATTTATATGCCACCTTGGAGAACGAGGCTGCGATCCGTGCTGATGTCTATCGTTCCACTCACCGACACCGTTATGAAGAGAAATATATATTCGGCGATTATCAAAGTGAATTCATTCAGTATGCTTTCTCCGTCGATCATGGTAGCCGGACTTACAAGCTCGGCTGTATCCACGAGAAGAAGCTAAACGGGATCGAAAAGCTCAATCTGATGGGAGGCTTTCGTCTGGAGGACCTCATGTATTACCGAAACGGCAAGTTGTATTACGATACGTATGTTCAGAATGGGTACCAGTTTCATTCAATCGACTTACCAGACAGGGATAGGATATAGGAAGGCTTTGCCATGCAGAAAGAGGGGGAGACGGTGAAACAGCGAAAATGGAACGGGCTGCTGACGATATTTAGTTTAGTCGGCGGTTGTATCGGCTTTTTCACAGGAGAGTGGGTATTGGCGCGCTGGGAAGGGACGATGAATGAGACGCTGCTGATGGGATTGTATTTCGGTCAGTTCGCTCTGATTGTCGGCTTATGCTGTCTCCTTGCAGAGATGATCTCACCTAAGCTGAACGGGA
Source organism: Paenibacillus sp. N3.4 (assembly GCF_008017805.1). Lineage (GTDB taxonomy): Bacteria > Bacillota > Bacilli > Paenibacillales > NBRC-103111 > Paenibacillus_E. Next base: position 35,234 of record NZ_VRTT01000019.1, read on the forward strand.
ACAATTGGAGGCTCCGCTATGCAAGCGACGGCTGGAAGCTTCTGGTTCCTGGTACTTTGGTGTTGCTGTTCGCAGCTGGGATGCTGTTTCAATTCGTATATGGATTTTCTCCAGGCAAGAATGATAAGCCGCAAGATTATGTGCTTTTGCTGGATATGTCTGAGAGTATGAACGATACGGATCCGGGAAAGCAAAGCATTCAGGCTGCACAGTCATTAATTGCCAAAATGGACAGCAGAAAGCGGGTGGCTCTGTTTACGTTCAATGATGAGACGCAGCCGATCTTTCCGCTGACTCAACTGATTAGTTCGGGCGTCAAGGATGAACTCACGTCCAAGCTGAGGGCGACATATGAGCCTCACGGAGGGACGGATATCGGCAAAGCATTGAATGCGGCTATGGAGCATTTGAAGAAGGTAGGCAGATCTGGCCGAAGCGCAGCGGTTATCTTAATCTCCGACGGATACAGCGATGTCGATACAGCAAAGGTGCTTGCTCCTTATGTTCAAGAGCAGGTTCGAGTGCATACGATTGGCATTGACTCCACGCAAGAAGAGGGGAGACAACTGCTACAGCGGATTGCGGATGAAACAGGTGGCACGTATTACGACGTGCAGCACGCAGACCGGATCACGGATGCATTTAATCAAATTTATTCGCAGGAGCATCACCGGCATTTGATGAATGAGCGTACTGGAGCGTCGTCGTCCGACGGTTACCACGGTTTGTTGCGAGTAGTGCTGATCATGCTGGTTGGAACGCTGCTTGGCTTGTCGCTGGGGATTGTTTTCGACAATCGGTACCTGGCTTCCAGTTTCTCTATCGGAGGTACGGTAGCGGGGCTGCTAGCGGGTATTATCATAGAGACGGGGATTCAAGGAGCGGCCTTCCCTTCCCTCTATCGCGCGATCGCTGATTTGCTCCTCGCGTTCGTGCTGTCCTTATCTACCTTGATTGTGGCGGTTCACCAGGATACGAATGGGCACTCTGGCCTGAACCGTGGCAGAAGAGCGCGTACTGAGAAGGAACAGAGCCGATTCGGCAGCCGCGGCAACGGACCTGTCGGCAAGCGATTCCGTTAGCGAGCGAAATACAGACGGAGGGAGGATCATTCAATGCGGCTCCAGTGGGAAGAACCGAACGAATTTTATCGCATCCGCAAGGTAGAATGCCAGCTTCATGACGGGGAATGCATGTTGACCTGGCAGTGGCCAAAGGATGTCGATTATGTATATATGTATAGCTTCGATTATGGAGCGGAGCAGTCTCCACAGCTTCTGGATTCCCATCAGCTCAAACTGTTTACCAGGGAAGAGTACAAGGCGAAGGGTGGCTATAGGGAGCGCGTTGGCTATATCGGGGCGCACGGTTACCGAATATTTCCATGCATCCGGCTGAACGGCGCGTTAACGGCATACCAACAGACCGATGCGGATAATATCATTCGTGTTAGTGGAGGACGAGCCCAAATACGTTGTTCGATTAAATATGGCAGCAAGCTGTTCAGCAAATATAAAACGGCCCGCATTCAGCTATTCAGCGAAATCGCGGTGCCAAAGGAAGCGCTCTGCTACGTGAAGAAGGAAGGAGCGATCCCAGTAAACAAGGATGACGGTATCGTCTATCCGTTCATGAATGATTTTTCCATTGGTCGCTGCGTGCTGCCTGAGATACAGATCGGGAAGAAAGATTATCTCCGCCTGTTTTTTACGGATAACCGGCAATTCGGTGAGCAATATGAGCTTATACTTGAGGCTTGAGCTTACGCAAAGGTCAAGCTCGCTTTACGAATTAAGTTTTCTTCGAAAACGCTAAGGAGGGAACCACATGCTAGGTTATATCAAAAGCTTGTTTGAAAAAAAACCGCCTGTCAAGGAAAGGCCCCCTTATTACAGCATCGTTTGTCCGTTTTGTTTCAGCAAATTCGAGCCGGAAGAGGTGGTATTCCGGGCCAATCACACCAAAGACAATGATGATGAGTTTATGCTTCAAGAGGACCGCAGGCTGAACGATTGGCGACGGAAATTTCATTTGTCTGAGGTTGATGTGGAGGCGGTGATCGATCCGGACACGATTCCCGACGATTACAAGCATTATTCGCACAATGTGCTGATAGCCGTATCCGATCGTTATGGTGAAACGACCAAACGGCGGCTGTGTCCGAATTGCCACAACGAGCTTCCGATTTCCTCCGGCAAGGTGCCGAGCAACATCATTTCTATTGTGGGCGCATCTCAGGTAGGTAAATCCGTCTACATGACCTCGTTAATTCATACGCTGCAACAGACGACCGCTTCGAACTTCAATGCGGCCTGCATGCCGCTAAGCGCTGAAATCAGCCAAAAATACCGGCAAAATTATCATGAGCCTATCTTCGAGAGAGGCAGTATGCTTCAGTCCACAAACCCGAACGAGCAGCAGGAGCCGTTTATCTTCCAGTTTGTGTTCAAAGACCCGGAGCAGGCTCCTTTGATGCTCGTCTTTTTTGATGTGGCGGGTGAAGGTATGGTGGAACGAGATTATCTGGACATTTATGCTGCGCATATTAAAAATTCCTCCGGTATACTGTTCCTGGTCGATCCGCTGCAAATTCGCACGATTCGAGACCGAATTCATCTTAACCTGGGGGAAGAGGAGGGCGAATTCGCCAATCGATATGATGAGCCGCGCGAGGTTGTAATCAGTTTATTTGAAAATTTCATTGCGCATCAGCATAACAGCAAGACGGATATCCCAACGGCTATCGTGCTTACGAAGAGCGACATGCTGCAATATTTGAAGGAAGAAGATAGCGAATATATTCAACCGAACAGCAATGTATTTCGCAATGTCGTTCATAAGGGTTATTTGAATCAAACGGAATTTCAGAACATCAATGGGGAAATCAGCCGGTTTATCGAAAGAGTGGATCGGCCGTTCAAGGATGCGATAGACGTTTACTTTACGAATACGGCGTATTTTGCCGTGTCTGCGCTTGGGACTAATCCCATAAACAAACAAGTAACCAATGTCATCAATCCGATTCGTGTCGATGAGCCCTTCATTTGGCTGCTTCACCAGCTGGATTACGTAGTCAGGAGAGATGCTACGTGACGGCGCATAATAAAATTCAGCAGCAATATTTTACAAGAGACCGGGAAGGGATCTTCCGAACAAGCGAAGGCTTCGATACGGTGGCCAAATCCCAGGGCTTGGATAACGCCTTCATTAAATCTGTCTTGCATCCGTATTGCGTATACAAAGCTCCCCAGGAGCTTCTTGCGAGGGACGAGTCGAACAGCGAGCTGTATCCGAAGACGCTGCTTGTGTTTCATGCCGATAGCGGTGAGCTCGTGATCGGACGTAATGTCTATATAGGGACGGATTTCACGGGACAGCGCAGCGCCTCATTCACACATCAATTCATCATTCCCAAAGAGCTGCAGGAGCCCTTCCTGCGCGAACCGAACCGGCTGTTCTGCATTCGCGGTTTCCGCAGCAGCTATGATATTCGCGACGGCAAGTCGATCCCTGAGCTGGAAGATATTGATTTTGACCCGGTCTATAGGCAGGAAGAGCAGGACAGACTGCTTGCAGAGCAAGGGATCGATTCTCGGCTGTTCCAACAACTTATCTATACGATTATGTCGTCTGCCACCAACAAAAGGAAAGTTTATATCGTTTTGGCATCTGACGTATCGGAAAGCGCCGAGAAGGCGAAGCGGCTGCTTGAAATCATCTACCGCTGCGTGCCTTATGCGTTCCGTCGTCAGCTCGGTTTTATGACCTTTAACAGCGAGCCGGAGGCCAAGCAAAACATACATATCGTTTTTGTGGAGCAAGGTGGACTTCGTTTGCCGGATCGTCGGATCGAAAAGGACTATGTGTTCGATTTTGCAAATCAAAGATTCGTGAATTCAGAGCTTCCGGGTCAGGATCATCCCTTATTAGACTGGATATGGAAATTCCGCAACGATAAGGGACGACTGGATGAGCTGTTCGACTTCTGCGAACAAGCGCTGCAAGGAGCGGTGGAGCCAGTAGCGCTGGCGATACCGACGTATTATCAGTTGGGCACATTGTATGAGATCGAGCAGGGAAACGATGGGCTGTACGAGAAGAACCGTGCAGGCACGATGAACTCTCTTTTGATGTATTTGGATAAGGGTACGGTGCGGCAAAAGCCACGGTTCAAGGAGCTGTTCATACGATTGCTGCGTAAGGATGTGTCGGATGTGGAGGGTTTGCCAACTGCAGACTACTTTAAAAGCCTGATTGCTTATTACGCACTCGCCGAAGAAGGTGAACAGGCGCTGCTCATTCAATGCTTCATGATCTTTTTGAACCGGGTGGCAGCACGTACCGGAGAAGGAATAGAAAAGGCGGCACCACTGTTCGATCTGCTTCTCCAGCAGAGTTCCCTGTTTGGGCTGGTCATGAAAGAGCTGCAAAAGCAATCCGCTGCTACAGCCGAGCAGTATGTCATCTATCGGATGAAGCAGGTCAGCTCCGTAGATCAGCTTAAGAAAGAGGTCGGTTTTTGGCTGACGGAGTCTGAGAATGTATCGCTCCAGCGCTTTTTTACCAATGAGGTACTGAAAAAAAGCAATCAATTACTGCAAAGGGATACGCGTAAACGAATTGAAGCGGCTGTCTCTCTGCACGGCTACTTTGCAGAGCTGCCTTCGCTTTACGGCAAAAAGCGTTATGAAGATTTCTGCAATCAATTGAAGCTGGAAATCAAGCTAAAGTTGCTGGAAGAACTGAATTTAGCTCAGTTAAGCTATGAAGATGTCATTGCTCTTGGTTTTGTTGTCGATCCTTTGGATGAGGACTTGTACAGGCATGCGGATAAAAGCAAGAAACAGCTGTTAATTCTTATTGGTATCCTTTATTGTGTGCTTATGCTGCGTCCGGGTGAGGAGAATGATGCGGTGGAAGCACTGCGAGGCCTCGGACCTGTGGAACTGGAAAATGTGCAGGAGTCGATCAAAAGGCTGTTGGCCGACCGCATCGACCTTACCCGATTTAGCTCCATTCCGCTTGCTTTTTATAAGCCACAGGCCGAACAGGGCTTGTACCATTCGTTAGCGTACAATTATGAGGGACTACTTGAATTTATAAGGGGCAGCAGCGTTGAAACCGACAGGGTACATGACTTTATAATATGGTCGGCCTCAGACAGCAGATTCTTGGACCTTAAGGGTGGCATTAATCCGCACTATAAAGCTTCGATTAGCAAATATTTTCAACTGCGCGATACGCGCGCCTTTAAGGACAAACTCGTGCGGCAAAAGCTGCTTGCGATAAACAATGAGTCCTTTGCTGTATTGTTCCGGACGATCAAGCTGAAGCAATCGGGGAAATTTGTTCGTTTTTTCGTTCGTAATAAACGGAGGCTTGTGAGGAACGGACTTATCGCAGCTCCTTTTATTATTATTCTGCTGTTTGTTTTTTGGAACCCGATGATGAATTGGATGGCCAGCTTTGGTCCTCCACCCATAATTGTCGTCGAACCACTGCCGGAGAAATCACCTACGATGAATCTCGCCTTGAAAGCAACCGTCAAGGGAACTGCAAAAAATGGCCTGAATGTAAAAATGTATGTCAATGGACAATACATATCCAATGGTGCAGTCGATACTACAGTGATGCTCCATGACGGCGAGAATCTATTTGATATTACGGGAGTGAACCGCGGCGGCAAATCGTCTGAGATCATTAGGCAAAAAGTGATGTACAGTATGCCGATCCCAACCTTAACTCACGGTCCTATACCGGAGACAACGAAAAACAGCTCGATTACGATCTCTGTCAGTGCCAAGGATACTAATGATCCGAGTCCAACGATTTATATTAACGGCCAATCTGTCGGTCAGGGCAGCATTTCCCAAACGATCAATCTGGTCGCAGGGGAGAATCCCATTGAGATCAAGGCAGGCAATAATTTTGGCAAAATGAGCGATACGATCAAGAAGACGGTAAAATATGATCCCGGTTCCGCCGCAGCTAAAAAGTAGAACTATAATAAGGCGAAGAGACTCTCTCTGCAATGGAATGTATGTTAAATTTATATAGCAAGGCTGTCCCAAAGAAGAGCATTCTTCCCAGGACAGCCTTGTTTGGTTGTATTGAACTCCTAGGATGATCGTAGAGATTGGTTAGACGATATTTGGTCCGAGGGCGGAGTTGTCATTGACGACGCAAAGAAGCTGCTAATTTTTTATGGGAAGGACCCGATGGTATTATGTGGAGATATGATCTTTGACTTTAAGAATTCTACATATTGACAATAGCTGCCTAATATAAGTATGATACTAATGTAATCGATTACGTAATCGATTACATTAATCATTCTTGAACAGATTTTTCCGTGTAGAGGAGATTGTCGACACCCAATGAAGACAACGATCAAGCAAGTCGCCAAAGAAGCAGGTGTCTCAACTGCAACGGTGTCGAGAGCATTAACGGGAAGTGGATTCGTCAGTGAGGATGTAAAGGTATTGGTCATGGCGGCAGTCGATAAGCTGCACTACCAGCCGAATGCTGTGGCAAGAAGTTTAAAGCAAGATAAGACGAAAACAATCGGGGTTATTATTCCTGATATTTCTAATCCATTTTTCATGACTGTGTCTAAGGGCATTGAGGACAGTGTGCATGGGGAAGGCTACAATCTGCTTTTTGCAAGTTCTGATGAGGATCCACAGAAGGAAGAAGAACTCCTTCATCTTCTTCAGGAGAAACGGGTAGATGCCCTAATTCTGGCAAGCGCTGGAGGGAACGATGAACGAATCCTGAAAATGGCACAATTCGGCACGCCGGTTATTCTGCTTGACAGACTGCCTGGTGGTTTGGATGGGATGCTGGATATCGTAGCTGAAGATAATTTTCAGGTGGCTTATGAACTTACTCAAAGCGTTTTAAACAAAGGCCATAGACGCATCGGTGCAATTAATGGTTTTCTGGATGTTAGTACTGGAGCAGGTCGTTATCAAGGTTTTTTACAGGCGATTGCTGATGCAGGTTTACCGGTTGAAGAACAGCTAGTATTTGACGGAGAATTTTCAGTGGATGGGGGATGTAAGGCTGTCGAATATTTCATGCAGAATCCCTACCAACCCACTGCGATCATCTCTTTCAATAACAAAATGTCCTTCGGGGCTTTGCAAGGGCTTATTCAATATGGGATCAAGCTGCCTGATGACATGATGTTGGCTTCGTATGGTGTTGTTGATGCCGCATTACTTCTGCACAATCCAGGCATTGTTTATGCAAGCCAACAACCCTATGAAATGGGACAACGAACGGGTGATCTTCTTTTAAAAAGACTTCAGGAAACGGATTTACAACTCTATCCGCCGCAAAATATCATATATCGACCTGTTATCCAATGGATGGACGAATCCAGTAACAATGAACAGGGAGGAAGATTATAATTGTATGGATAAACAACTTTATACGATCGGCGTCGACTATGGGACAGAGTCTGGAAGAGCTGTATTGGTAAATATTCAAGATGGCACAGAGAAGGCTGTTCATGTAACACCCTACCCTCATGGTGTCATAGATCAGATGCTCCCAAGCGGTAATATACGGTTAGAACTGGATTGGGCACTACAGCATCCGGATGATTATCTGGAGGTGCTGCGCCAATCCGTACCAGCGGTATTAACTCAAAGCGGTGTTCAAGCTGACCAGATTATCGGGATAGGTATTGACTTCACAGCTTGCACGATGCTGCCTGTGGATGGTCATTTTAATCCGCTTTGCTTGCAGGATGAGTGGAAGTACCATCCTCATGCGTGGGTGAAACTCTGGAAGCATCATGCCGCACAGACCGAAGCTACTCAAATAAATAATTTGGCTCAAGCAAAAGGCGAAGCATGGTTAAAAAGGTATGGGGGCAAGATTTCCTCGGAATGGATGCTTCCCAAAAGCCTGGAAATTTTGCATGACGCTCCTGACATTTATCAGGCCTCAGACTTGTTCCTTGAGGCTAGTGATTGGGTTGTCATGCAGATGACCGGTCAGCTAGCCCGAAACAGCTGCGCAGCAGGCTACAAATCAAACTGGCATGACAAGCAAGGTTATCCATCTAAGGAGTTCCTGACGGAGCTGCACCCTGATTTCGGTGATATTTATGAGACGAAGCTGCGGGGCCCTATCATCCCACTCGGCGACAAGGCTGGGTGCTTGCTGGCTCCACTAGCGGAGCAAATGGGGCTTCTTCCTGGGATCGCTGTAGCCATAGGGAATGTGGATGCCCATGCAGCAGTGCCCGCTGTTGGTGTTGTAACACCTGGCAAAATGGTGATGGTCATGGGAACGTCCTCCTGCCACATGCTGCTCTCGGAGGAAGAGCATGTGATGGAAGGTATATGCGGAGTGGTAAAGGACGGTATTATACCTGGTTATTACGGGTATGAAGCTGGTCAATCCGCAGTTGGTGATATTTTTGCCTGGTTCGTTGAACAGGCTATTCCGGCCGCCATGCTGCAGGAAGCAGCGGTAGAGGGTGTTTCGATACATAACAAACTGGAAGAGAAAGCTTCCCTACTTTCACCTGGACAGTCTGGTCTTCTGGCACTCGACTGGTTGAATGGCAATCGTTCCGTGTTGATGGATGCGGACCTCTCCGGTTTAATTTTGGGTCTTACACTAAGTACGAAGCCGGAGGAGATATACAGAGCGTTACTGGAAGCAACCGCGTTTGGTACACGGACGATCATTGACACGTTTCGCCGGGGCGGTCTTGAAATCAGTGAATTATATGCGTGCGGGGGACTTCCACAAAAGAATAAGCTGCTCATGCAAATTTATGCGGATGTCACCAATATGTCTATTCGGTTATCGGATACGATGCTGACGCCTGCTGTTGGCGCAGCTATGTTTGCAGCTGTTGCAGCAGGGGACTCAGTTGGAGGGTATGAAACGATTCAGCAAGCGGCACTGCATATGGCTCGGTTGAAGGAAGAAACATTTATACCAATTCCTGAGCATGAGGTCGTCTATTCAAGGCTATACGAGGCGTATCTAGAGATTCATGAACATTTTGGCAAAGTATCTCAGGTGATGAAGCACGTGAAGCATTTAAAAGGAAAATGAGTAAGAAACAGTGTACTCCAGACATAGGGTCACATATAAACATGCGCTAACAAGAGAGGTTCAACATAATGAGCAAATGGAATGCTAAAAATGCCAGCAAATACCTGAATCAATATGTAACTTTACATGAGGTTGAGGATGCAGCGTTTTCTGTTTATTACTGGGGGATTCAACCCGAGCATTATGACAATTCTATACATAAACATTCCTTTTACGAGGTTTGTTATGTGCTTAGCGGCGAGGGGGCATATATAGAGAGAGGCAGTGTGTTTCCTTTGAAGGAAGGCACGATATTCTACTCCAGACCGGGGACATTTCATCAAATTCGAAGTGGAAATGGCATGTATTTACTATACGTGGCCTTTGAATTGAAGCAGCAATGTTCGGATGAGCGGAAACGTGATTTCTCACTTTTGCTTGAAAATGAATCCTCTGTGGTTTATGAGACAACGGATCAAACTACGGCCCTGCTTTGGAGAGCTTTGGTGCAGGAAGCCGATGCCGCAATCAAGGCAGATGATGCAGATGTTAAAAGGTTGGCATGCTCGCTGCTGAACTCGATCCCGTATTGTTTTATTAGCCGTTTGAGCCTAGGAACTAAATCGATGCAGCGGGAAAGCAGTTCTTTGTTGATGAAGCAGGCCAAGCTATTTATAGAAGATAACTTGGATCAACATTTAACAATGCATAGCTTATCCGCAAATCTTCATATCTCAGAGAGGCATCTGGGGCGATTGTTTTCTTCTGAAACAGGTCAGACCTTCTCCCATTTCTTACAGGAAAAACGTGTTCAGAAAGCCAGAGAGTTGATGGATAGGACTTCGCTCTCGATCGCCGAAATAGCCGCGCAGACAGGATTTAAGACGGTCCATTATTTTACACGTGTGTTCACAGAGAAAATGGGCATTCCTCCGGGCATCTATCGCAGAGGGAATTTCCCAGCTTACCCAAGAAAGAACAAGCATTCCGAATGATCATGGATGCTTGTTTTTTTATGTCCGGATAAGACAAAAAAATGGCGCGCCTGTTCAAATACAGCTTGAATGATATGGATTATACTAGTATCAAAAAGGGGGATAAACATGAATGTTCGCTATGATAAAGAACCGACGGTAGATATTAAGGGATGGGATCAGACTGCTTGGTCAGGCTACGAAAATATTGCCAAGCAGCTTCACATAAAAACAAAAGAAAGCAAGCGATGTGTCATTTCAATTGAATGTTATCCAGCCGTACGTATAGGTGAAATTGTAACAGGGTTAAGTTCTTGCCTTTCACTTGCTCGTATTTTTTACTCCGAACAAGCTGTGAAAGATGCCGCTAAGATTCATACGTTGTTGGAACGGTACCTTACGGAAGATAGAGTATTTGGATATATGGCTCCATTTAAGATTCAGGATTTCTATGAAGAAGAAAGGCTTGAGTCTATGCGCAAAGAAATTAGTGCCCAAGAAGAAGGCGTAATTCTGATCATTGGGACGGGAGCATCGCTGGTAGGGGAAGCTGATGTTTTGATCTATGCCGATATGGCTCGGTGGGAAATTCAACAGCGTTACAGGAGTCAAGAGTTTGGCAATTGGTTAACGAATAATCAGAGTGAGGATGTTTTGCTGAAATATAAACGCGGCTTTTTTATTGAATGGCGTGCAGCGGATCGATTGAAGCGTATCGTACTGCCAAACGCGGACTATTACTTAGACACCAATATGAAGAATAATCCAAAATGATAACGGGAGAAGCTTTGTTCGATGGCTTCAAACAAACGACCAAGAGGCCGTTTCGGTTAGTGCCTTATTTTGATCCCGGTGTTTGGGGAGGTCGATGGTTAGAAAAGAATATAGGTCTTGAGAAAAAAAGTCACCCGCATGCTTGGGGCTTTGATGGTGTGCCTGAGGAGAACAGCCTGTATTTCCAATATGGCGCTATAAGGATCGAGCTGCCGGCTATTAATCTGGTGATGTTTGAACCGATTGCATTAATGGGAGAAGCGATTTATGCCCGTTTCGGAACAGAGTTCCCGATTCGCTTTGATTTTCTGGATACTATTGGCGGTCAACCCTTAAGTTTGCAAGTCCATCCGCTCACGGATTATATTCGTGAAACGTTCGGAATGAGTTACACGCAAGATGAAAGTTATTACATGCTCGATGTGGAGCCCGGTGCTGTCGTTTACTTAGGGTTAAAGGAAGGAATTAACCCGGATGCTATGATTCGCGACCTAGCAGCGGCTCAGGAAGGTGGGTCTTCTTTTCCGGCTGATACGTACATTAATCAATTTCCGGCTAAAAAACATGATCATTTCCTCATTCCTGCAGGGACAATTCATTGTTCAGGCAGCAATGGGATGGTGCTTGAAATCAGTGCGACACCGTACATTTTTACTTTTAAATTGTGGGATTGGGATCGCTTAGGATTAGACGGAGACCTCGTCCCATTCATATTGAACACGGCAAATGCAATATCCGATGGGATCGGACGACGGAATGGGTGCAGAAGGAATTGGTTAATTGTATTCGAACAGTAGATGAAGGAGAAGGCTGGGTAGAGGAACAGACCGGACTGCATGAGCTTGAGTTTATTGAAACGAGGAGACATTGGTTCGAAGGTACGGTACCGCATCATACACAAGGAAAAGTTCATATGTTGAACTTGGTCGAGGGAGAAGAAGTTGTTGTGGAGAGTCCGACTGGTGAGTTTGAGCCTTTTATTGTCCATTACGCAGAAACATTCATCGTTCCGGCTGCGGTGGGTCCTTATACGATTCGCCCCGCAGTTCAAGGTTTAAGTTTGAAATTGGCTACAGTGAAGGCATATGTACGCTAATGGTTCCGCTTAGAATGGATGTGAAGATAACTATGAATCGACAGTACGTAATGGCATTTGACATAGGGGGTACGTTCGTGAAAGCAGTTTTACTGACTACAAACGGAACGCCTCTTAAAGGAAGTGAAAGGGAGTTTCCTGCGCGCTCAGGTGAAGCAAAGAATGTGGTGCTTGCACACTTCTATGATATGATCCGCGAGCTCGCGGACACCGTTACAGAAGAAGCAGATCAGTTCTCAGGCATTGGATATGCCTTTCCTGGGCCGTTTGATTACGAAACCGGAGTCAGCTATATGCAGGGAATAGGGAAATTTGACGCCATCTACGGTGTAAATATGAAAGAGGCAATTCAAGCTTTTATTACCGCAGATGCTCAATTGGTTAAACGGTTTTCGAACGATTTTTTAATTGTATTTGAAAATGATGCTCGCATATTCGGATTAGGCGCAGCTGCTGTATATAAATCGTTAGGAGTAAATAAGCTAATCGCTCTGACATTAGGCACCGGATTAGGGTCTGCTTTTATTAATCAGGGGCAAATTGTCACTAAAGGTGGTCAGGGAATCCCGTTGGAGGGCTATCTGTATCACGTGCCTTATGAAGACAGTATCTTCGACGATTATTTCTCTCGCCGTGGTATATTACGAATATTTGCTCGATTAGGCTTGGAGGCAGAGAGACTGGACGTCAAAGGAATAAGCGAGCTTGCAGAAGCCGGAGATCCAATAGCCGTTCAGGTTTTTAGCGATTTTGGCGAGGCGCTGGGACGTGCGCTGCTGCTGTTCGTGGAACAATTTCAGCCGGATGCCATTGTGATAGGCGGACAAATCAGTAAGAGTATGCCATTATTTAAACCTGCCCTTGCACTTGCCTTAAACCTGCCGATGGACATGCTTATTCAAACGGATACGATGACTTGCACCATGAAAGGCATTTGGAATCTGATAATAGCTAAGCAAAATTTGGCCTAAAGAGGAGATGATTTGAAATGACATACCCCAAAAAAACTTGGGAAATGTAAGTTCTTCATCATTTGCATACGGATATTGGCTACACGGATCGACAGGAGAAGATTGAACGTTATCATGTGAATTTTATTAAACAAGCAATTGAAATTAGTGAATCGGCTTATGAAGGAAAGCGTCCTGAATGGAATGGCTTTCGCTGGATTTGTGAAACGATTGGCGGTTGAACGATTCCTGAAACATACGGAAGATACAAACTGGCCTGAGCGATTCAAATACATTGGAAATGACGACAAGAAAACACATTAAACTGAGGCAGTCTCGGACATTTCTTACATGTCCGGGACTGCCGCTTTTTTTGGAGCAAGTCAGTCTAAACCTTATTGTTTAAAGAACAATAAACGAGTAGGCATACTTATTGTTGTGAATTGAATGTTAACCAGATTTGTTCCAAAAACATTTCGAGCGAGTAGCCGCGCTCCTCTCTTTGAAAGGAGTAGGATTCGCTGCTTAAAGCGATCAACAGCATATCAGCTTTGAACACGCTGTTAAGCTGGTTCTGCCCGGTTGCTGTCATTTCATCAAAGAGTTGGACTAATAATTGATGCAGTTCGATATAGAGAGGACTCTGTGTGCGAGATTTAGATCGATTGGTGGATGCGGTTTAACGATTACCATGTTTGTGACCTTTTTTGTATTAACAGTGGCTTTATATTCCGTAGAACCGATTATTACTGTTTATATTACCCACCTATCCCATGATTCCAGTCATATTGCTCTAATGGCCGGAATAACCTTCTCGGCTTCGGGGCTGGCCAACATCATTGCGGCGCCAAGACTAGGGAAGTTATCTGACAAAATTGGGGTCCATAAAGTCATGCTGGTGTCCCTTGTAGCGGCAGGAATTATTTTTATACCGCAAGCTTTCGTGAGCAATCCTTGGCAGTTAATGGGCCTTCGCTTCTTATTGGGATTAACGGCGGCAGGGTTGACTCCTTCCGTTAATGTTCTGATTAAGAAAATAACACCGGCTCCCCTGACAGGTAGAGTTTTTGGATTTGCCATGTCAGCAGGGTATTTAGGCGTATTCGGAGGTTCCGTTCTAGGCGGACAAGTGGCAGCCTGGTTTGGTGTTCAATATGTATTTCTCATCACCAGTGCATTGTTGCTGATGAATGCGGTATGGGTTTATTTTAACGTATACAAGAAGCTCAGCAATAAGGAGAAGCTCATGATGTGAGAGGTTTTCCAACTTGTACTCGATTAGTCGACGTAATAGCTAGTTAAATGAGAGGAGCGTGTTTATTATGCGTATAAAATGGTTTGGTCACTCTGCGTTTTTACTGACGTCGGAGGCCGGAACGCGGGTCCTCATCGATCCCTACTATAAATTTCTTGGTTACCGCATGCCGGTCCCGGTTGAATCGGATATTGTCGTTGTCACGCATGATCATGCCGATCACAATAAAATTGAGGCTGCATCAGGCGACTACTTGCTTGTTAATGAGCCAAGGGAATACAGCCGCGGCGATGTGAGTATTACCGGGTTCAAGACTTTTCATGACAAGGTGAATGGGAAGAAAAAAGGTCCCAATATTATTTTTCGCTTCCGGATGGATGGACTGACGATTTGTCACTGCGGTGATCTGGGGCATCTGTTGAGCGAGGAGCAAGTGAAGGAAATCGGCAAAGTGGACGTTCTCATAGTTCCGATTGGAGGAAGAATGACGCTCGATGGGGCAGAGGCTGTTCAAGTGATGCGTCAATTGCAAGCGACGGTTGCGATTCCGATGCATTACAGTACCAAAGCATTGGGCATTTTAGGAAGGATTGTTTTCGCTAGGGTAGACAAGTTCATAAAGGCAGAGGGACAGCGGACGACCGCAGTGAATACGTTGGAAGTTACAAAGGAAAACGTATCTCGGTATGCCGGCGTCGTTACCATGGAGTACGAATAAAATCGGAGGCTATTTCGAACGGTTGTAATCGTTGACGCAATGTTTTGACAATTCTGCTCATATCATGCTATGTTCAGTGCAGAATGACTGAGGAGGGACCATCATGCTTGTTGTCACGACTGAAAATATTGCTGGCTATCACATTGATAAAGTATTAGGCCAAACATTTGGTGTTACAGTAAGAAGTCGCGGGATTGGGGGGAATATAACTGCTTCTTTGCGCAGCATATTTGGAGGTGAAATAAAGGAGTACACGGAAATGATTGAAGACGCTCGTAAGGCTGCTATAGACCGTATGATTCAAATGCGCATGCAATGGGGGCGAATGCCATCGTGATGATGCGTTTTGATTCAGGTGAAATCGGCCAAACGATGTCTGAGATCGTCGCTTACGGTACTGCGGTTGTGGCTCAAAAAATTTAGCTATGTCCTATTTCATGAGCATATACTTCGGCATCCAATTGTTAGTAGTCATTATCGCTGTAATGGGTACGTGGATCTATCGTCGCAGACGTTTGATGCAGCGAACATCTCAGCCTCCATCCGGTTTTCAGAAAACCGATGAAATATTTATGGATCCAACTACTGGTGTCCAACAGCAAGTATGGTTTAATCCCAATAGTGGAGAGCGGTTTTATCAGAGAATTGATAAATAGTAAGGATAAAAGGGCGATATGTGCTCTCGATCGGTTCTCAATCAAATCATAATCCATACAAATAAGGCCCCAGTCCTCTTTAGAGAGCTGGGGTCTTTGCCCGTCTTTTTAAGATGGCACGACGAGAGAACCAATGACTTACCTGATTGTATGCATTTTTCTAAAATCATTCGGCGTGATTCCCTCGTTTTTTTTGAATACTTTAATGAAATAACTAGGGCTTTCAAAGCCGACTTTCCTTGTAATCGTTTGGATTTCCCATTCAGGGAATTGCTGAAGATACTCTTTTGCTCTTTGGATCCGAAAACGATTGATGTATTCAAAAGGTCTTGCACCAATCGTTTGCTGAAAGAGGACGCACATATAATGAGGCGTAACGGCTAATTGATTCGCCAAATTTTGCAACGTAATCGGCTGGTCAAAATGATTTTCTATAAAGTCGATCACCGGTTTTAAGTGCTCATACTGCTCATGATTGGAGCGGGTATCCGAAGAGGAATGATATCGAAACAGATCCAGAAGCAAGCCGTAAAGGAGCTGCGAGCCATCGTAGCTCGATCCATGTTTCCGGATGCTGAACAAATGATTAATTTCATTGATTCGTGCCTGGAAAATCTCAGGTTTCGTGATGAAAAATACAGTGGATTCGTGGAAGTCCAAAGATTGAAGGAAAGGCGCTGCAAAGTTCCCGTTAAATTCTACCCATTGCACCGTCCAAGGCTCCATAATAGGAAAATAGCGGTGAGGGATACCTGGATACAGAATCATTCCCTGACCTTTGGATAGCGAGATGGTCCTTCCTTCGATTTCCAGCATGCCTTGGCCACCCAAGCATTGAAACCATTGAAATCCCTTATATCCTTCTTTTCTTACCACCTGAGGCTGATGAGCCCAGTATCCAGTGGAGACAATATAGAGGGGCAAATGAAAGTCTATGTCGGTTAGTACATTCCAGAAAAAATTCTTTATCTTAATCACCCACTCTAAGAAAATATTAATATCGTTATATTATCATAAATATCCTTTGATTGTTGAAGGTTTGTTTCGATTATATAATTATTAATAAAGTTATATGATAACTGTAAACCTTTAAGGAAGAGGCGGATGAATGGGATATCAACAATCGAGGGTCAGAGAACTTTTCGACAAGGATTGGTTTTTTCACAAGGGTGACTTGCCGGTAAAATATGCTGTAAAAGCAGGGATGACGGGAGGTATTACGGACAGTGGAAAGCGGGAAGAAGGGGAATGGCTTGAAATCGCTTACGTTGACAGGGAGACAGCAGAAATAGCAATTCCGAAGGATTGGAGCAGAGTAAATCTACCTCATGACTGGGTCGTGGAAGGGAATTTCGTGAACGACCCGAATCTCGGAAGCCGACCGGGCAGCCACGGCTATTTGCCGACGGGCGTCGGTTTTTACCGGAAAATGTTCGCTATTTCTTCGCAGGACTTTGGCAAGAAGATGAGCATTCATTTCGATGGGGTTATGGGTGTAAGCACTGTATGGCTAAACGGACATCTGCTAGGGACGCATGAGAGCGGATATACGGGTATTCATTATGATATTTCGGATGTTCTCCGTTACGGTGATGAAGGCAATAATGTCATTGTGGTTAAGGTGGATGCCGCAAGGTATGAGGGCTGGTGGTATGAAGGCGGGGGCATTTACCGGCATACTTGGCTGCAGAAAACGGATCGGATTCACGTAGCCCATTGGGGTACTTACGTGACAACGCCTCATGTTACGGAGCAGACAGCGGATGTTGTTATCCGCACCGTCTTGCAAAACGAATACGAAGAAGTGCGGGAATGCGAACTCAAATCGACAATTGTGAATGCTGAAGGTGAAATTATCGCTTCCATCTCCGACAAGCTTAACATTTCATGGCTTGATCAGAGAGAGACCGAGCAGTTTTTATCCGTAAACAATCCCAAGCAGTGGTCCCCAGAGCATCCGCACATGTATAAACTGATTACGGAAGTGTCCATAGGCGGCGACATCGTTGATACGTATGAGTCGGCTTTCGGGATTCGTACGATTGCATTTACAAGAGACGGTTTTCTAATAAACGGAAAAACGACGCTGATTAAAGGCACCTGCAATCATCAGGATTTCGCAGGCGTCGGAGTTGCGCTGCCAGATCGGGTAATCGAATATAAGATTCAATTGCTGAAAGAAATGGGTTGCAATGCGTACCGGAGCGCTCATCATCCGCCAACTCCGGAATTGCTCGATATTTGCGACAGACTGGGTATGATGGTCATCGATGAGAACCGCAAGCTGGATAGCTCGCCAAGCGGGATTGCCGATCTGCAGAGCATGATTTTGAGGGATCGCAATCATCCCTCGATTATCCTGTGGTGCATGGAAAACGAAGAGATACTGGAAGGAAAACGCATGGGCGCGCGAATACTTCGCTCGCTTCACAATGTTACTCGCAAACTGGATCCGACTCGACCTACACTTGCGGCTATGAATCACGGCTGGAATGGTGAGGGATACAGTGAGCAAGTGGATATTGTAGGCTACAATTACGGTCAGAGAAATAATCAGGATATAACGGATCATCTGACCTACCCGTCACGAATCATGATAGGAAGCGAGAGCGCTAGCAGCACAACGACCCGTGGCATCTACGAGATCGACAGGGAACATGGATATTGTCCAGCGTATGAAGGCCTATATATGCCTTCATGGTCATGTACGGTGGAGAAGGCTTGGAACGACCTTCTTGAACATCCATTTTTGACCGGCATTTTTCTTTGGACGGGTTTCGATTACAGGGGAGAACCTTCCCCGTACAGATGGCCCTGCATTCATTCTCATTTTGGGATTATGGATATATGTGGATTTCCGAAAGATGTTTACTATTATCTCAAATCTGTCTGGACGGAAGAGCCAATGGTTCATCTCTTGCCGCATTGGAATTGGGAAGGAAAAGTTGGCGAATGGGTGGATGTATGGGTATATACCAATGGTGATCGTGTAGAACTTACGTTGAACGGACGAAGCCTTGGCGTTAAGCCAATGGTCAGAGCCGGACATTTGGAGTGGAAGGTCCCTTATGAACCTGGCGAGCTTGTCGCAACTGCCTACAAGGAAGGCGTTAATTTCGCTGTAAAAAAAGTTCGAACAGCTGGCACTCCATATATCATTCATATGGAGCCTGATCGAATGGAGATTCATGCAGATGGAATGGACGTAGCCCTAGTTAAAGTATCGATTCGTGATGAGCGCGGCTGTGTTGTTCCAATCGCAGATCATGAAGTGGTTTTTGCTGTGGAGGGAGCCGGAAAAATTTTGGGAGTTGGAAATGGCAATCCTAGCAGCCATGAGCCAGACAAAGCAAATCGTCGTCGAGTCTTTAACGGGTATTGTCTTGTATTAATTCAAGCTGGGGCGATTTCCGGAGAGATTACCGTAACTGGAACATCGGTTGGGCTGAGCTCGACGAAGTTAATGTTGAAAGCTCGTTAATAAGATTACGCAGGGGAAGGGGAGATCGAATGGAACCTAATAAACGGAACGACAGTAATCATTCTCTGCCATGGAATCTTGCAACCCTTTATCAATCGCCCAGGGTGTTTCCTGTTCCTGACATGGACGAAGGCGATATAAAGGGGATATTTTATGAAGGTCTGTCTTATCAAGGACGGGCAACTCGCATTTTTGCCTATTACGCGATACCCGAGTCAACTTTGGATGCCAAGGTCCCTGGAATAGTCTTAGTGCATGGAGGAGGAGGCACGGCATTCAAAGAATGGGTGCGGATGTGGGTGGATAGGGGATATGCAGCTATTGCTATGGATCTTGAAGGGCACGTGGCTACCCTGAAGAATAGTGATGGCGTATGGTCAGGACACGATTGGAGCGGTCCGTCCCGGCATGGAGAATTCGCGGACTTCGCGCTGCCAATGGAAGATCAATGGATGTATCATGCTGTTGCCGATGTTATTCTTGCCCACTCTTTTCTGCGTTCCTTCGATATCCTTGACAAAGATAAAATCGGTGTTAACGGAATTTCATGGGGAGGAATCGTCGCCAGTCTCGTTGCTGGAGTGGATAACCGGTTATCGTTTGCCATACCTGTCTATGGATGTGGATATTTATTCGAGGCAAATAATCAATATGGTGAAAGTTTTGCCAAGATGCCCCCTGAGTATGCCCGTAAGACGAAACAATTATGGGACCCGTCGGCCTATTTCGATCGTATTTCAATTCCGATGCTTTGGGTAAACTGGAGCCACGATCCTCATTTTCCGCTTCACTTGTTCAGCAGGTCGTATCAAGCGGCGCAGAGGTGTGTGAATCAATCGAGTCTCAGCATTCACTTCGGTCTGAGACATTCGCATAAAGCGGGATGGAAGCCGCAAGAAATTTATGTGTTCGCGGATCAAATAACGCGTGAAGGTCAAGCGCTGCCTCAGGTTTTGCGGCAAGAGGTTAACGAGACTCATGTAAAAGTTGAGTTTACTTCAGAACTTCCCGTGATGAAGGCTGAACTGTGCTATTCTTTCGACACATCAAACTGGTTTGAGGTGGAGTGGTTCAACAAACCAGCATACATCGATAGCGACTTTAATCACATTCATGCCATCCTAGAAGATGGAACCTGCGCTTATTTTATTCAAATCACTGATGAACGTGGATGTTTAGTGAGTTCGCCGATTCAGTGTGTTTCTTTCTAAGGAAGAGGGTCTTTATGCATATAGACAAGGGAGGGGCCGAATACATGAATACGAAACATCTCATCTCCATGAACTATCCAGCGTCTTGGTGGCGTTCTTTGTGGAGGGAAGCACTGCCTTCCGGTAACGGAAGGATGGGTGCGGCTGTCTATGGAGGGGTTTATGAAGAGACGATTTTGCTCAACCATGAAAACCTGTGGTGGGGCGGTGTAACCTTGCCATTGCCGGATGTTAGCGATCGATTGCCAGAGGTGCGTCGCTTGCTGAATGAAGGTCAAGCATCCGAGGCTGACAAATTGCTGCCTGATTCTCTTAAAGAGCAGGGCTACAGTCCCAAGCTGGCATTCCCGCTTCCGTTAGGAGATCTGAAAATATTCATGCCTCTTTGCCAAGCATTTCGTTCCTACAAGCGATCGCTTCAGATGGAGACGGGGGAAGTTTCGGTAGTGTGGACAGACGGAGACACCAAGTATGAGCGGAGGCTGTTTGTATCCCGAACAGATGATACAGTCGTGTTAGAAATTCGTAAATCGGGTCCGCAAACCATTGAAGCGAGGTTATGCATGCAGCTTCATGATCAACGAGACTTTCGGAAACCAGGCATTGTGTTTCCCGACTCCGAGGAAATGAAGTGTACCGGAGATACGATCTATTATGCAGCGCAAAATACGGATGGGAACGATTTCGGCGGTGTGGCTCGCGTCATCAACCGGGGCGGACAAACCGGAGTTGGGCATGCTGGTTTAACTGTGAAGGAAGCGGATTCTGTTCTGGTCATTGTCAAGCTATTTACTCATGGGAAAAGGAACAATGAATGGCGCAGATTAAAAGAGGAGCTGAGCTTCCTTCCTTCTTGTTATGAATCTTTGCTTTCCAGACACGTAACAGAGCATGGACGCTTGTTTAGGTCGATGGAGTTTGACTTATATGCGGCTTCACGGGAGTTATCCAATGAGGAACTTCTGTTGCAAGCCTATCAAGGGGAGACACCGGATGCTCTTATGGAGAAAATGTGGGCATACGGACGATATTTGCTGATCTCTAGTTCACGTGCAGAGGGTCAGCCCTGCCATTTATACGGCTTGTGGTGCGGTGATTATGATGCAGTGTGGGCGTTTCACATGGTTAATGAAAACCTGCAAATGATCTATTGGCAGGCATTGTCAGGCAACATGACTGAACTGCTGCTTGCGGTTTTTAACTACATGGAAACGCTGATGGAGGATTTCCGTGTCAACGCAAGACGGCTATACGGCTGTCGGGGAATCTTTATCCCCGCTCCAAGCGTGCCCGGCTCGGGGCTTTTAAAGCATACCTCTTCGCACATCATTCATTGGACCGGAGGGGCAGGGTGGGTTAGCCAACATTATTATGATTATTATTTGCATACCGGTGATATGGAATTTCTGCAAGATCGGGCTCTGCCGTTCATGCGAGAAGCTGTTTTATTTTATGAAGACTTTTTTACGATGGATGAAGACGGATATTTGATGAGTTCCCCGTCCAATTCACCAGAGAATACACCCGGGAATTATTGGAAAGGACCTGGTATGTCGATGGGCACGACCATGAATGCGACGATGGACTTTGCGATTGCCAAGGAACTGCTGACACACCTCATTGAAGGGGCCCAGTCTGCTGGGATGTACACGGAAGACATTCCGAGATGGCGGGAGATGCTTGATCGAATTCCGCCATATCAGATCACCGAAGATGGAGCTGTCAGAGAATGGATGCATCCCTTCTTTGAAGATAATGACCATCACCGTCACGAATCCCATGTATACCCTGTGTTTCCAGGCAACGAGGTGTCACGGGACAAAGATCCTGTTCTCTTCAAAGCCTTCGTCAAATCGATCGAGAAACGTTTGGTTATTGGACTTAAAGAACAGTCGGGTTGGTCGCTTGCGCATATGGCGAACAATTACGCCCGTATGGGCCAAGGCGATTCAGCTCTTGCATGTCTGGAGACTTTGAGCCGCTCTTGTGTCATGAACAATCTGATTACCCTGCATAATGACTGGCGTAGTATGGGAATCGGTGTCGATATGGATTGGGCGCCCGTGCAGATCGATGCGAATATGGGCTGGACTTCAGCCATCCAGGAGATGCTGCTCTTTTCAATTCCTGGGGAGCTTTATATTTTGCCTGCGCTGCCTACCCGATGGAAGAAAGGAACAGCGGGCCCGCTGTTAGCACGTGGCGGTGTCGAGTGCACGTTAGATTGGGATGAGTCTGAAGAGAGGCTTGATATTTCACTGCGTTCAACGAAAGGCAGCCAACTAATTGATCTTATTTTACCTGAAGCAGCCGTTGGTCTAAAGGGCAGCACTGTCAAATTTCAATCAAGGTTAAGGCAAGTATCGCTTTCAGAGGATTTGCTTCATTGGTCTGTCATATGGAAGAGGGAGCTCGTATGAAAGCAATATTAGCAGGAATGGGAGCATAAGGCGATTCGGGCAGCAACGAGTTGAAAACAGTTGATAGAAGTCGAAGGCAAAAAAATGAATGAGAACGGAGTGTGCAGGAATGGATGTTCGAAGCTTTCTTGAAGCGGATCTGGCATACGGACCTAGCCATGGGGGGGAAGGAGGGGTGCGGAGCGTCCGACTCTACAGTCAGAAGGATTATGAGTCTCCACTGCGATTTTTGTACTACATAGAAATTCCGCCAGGCGCTTCGATCGGATATCACAAGCACAAGGATGATGAAGAAATGTATATCCTACTGGCAGGCCGCGGACTGATGACGGTTGATGGTGAAACCAAGGAGGTCAAAGCGGGTGATACAATCTTGAACAAGCCTTTTGGAAGTCACGGGTTACAGAATCATACAAATCAGGATATTAAGCTCCTTGTCTATGAATCAGCTCTTTGTAAATGAGGATGAGGGGATATATTTGAAAAAACTGTATTTGTGCAATCAGCAAGTAAAATAACACATAGGATCGTAAATAAACATAACCAGAGGCCTTCCCATTGGGCGTATACTTAAAAATAGGTCTACATAGGTATGAGGTCTGTGATAAAATATGCAGAGCAGGACCGGTGGAAAGTAGATTCATTTTTGGTTCATATATGGTGATTTGCATGTTCTAAAAAAGGAGTGCACACGGAATGAAACAGATCCTCATTGTAGATGACGAACCGATGGTTCGAATGGGTTTGGCCCAGCTAGTCAGGCAGTGCAACCCTTTATTTCGCACGGTCGTCGCGGCTAATGGTGCGGAGGCTCTGGAGCAAATCAACAAGCAGCGTCCGGATATGCTGTTGACGGATATCCAGATGCCGAAGATGGACGGACTGGAATTGTGCAAACAGGTTCAGTCCATGAATGTGAATGTTCCTGTCGTAGTCATATCTGGCTACGATGATTTTTCCTATGCACAAAAGTGTCTCACCTATGGCGTTAAAGAATATTTGTTGAAACCGCTTACGGAGCATGAGTTATACCCCGTTCTGCACAAACTTTTGTCGCAGCAGGATCATTCCGTGCCTATCTCTTTTTTAAAAGTGGAGGAATGGCTGGAGCGCGTCGAATCGACGATCTGGTCGGCGGATTTGGAAGCGCTAAATGGACTTATGAATGACTGGAAGCATGGGGATCTGACCAAAGGGATCCAAATTGAGCAGCTAGAATGGATTATTGCGGACGGGCTGAAAATTTTGGTTAAAAAGCTTAACGCACACGGGATGGCGACATTTACGATCATTCCTTCACCCAATCAGTTGAATAACGTTCCTGGTGCGATCGCTTATTTGCAGTCGCAAATCGTTCACTTATATAATCAGCTTTTCCACTGGCGAGGCGGCAATCAGAAAAGCTTGTTCGAGGAAGCAAAAACATACATTGACAATCACATTTCGGAAGAGCTTAGCCTGGAGGAAGTCGCTGAGAAAATGGGGCTTGCACCGACCTATTTCAGTTATATATTCAAAAAAATGACGAATGAAACGTTCGTTCAGTATAGAATGAAAAAACGGATTGAGATGGCAAAAAGGCTCCTCGAAATGCCTCATTATAAAGTCGTTGATGTGGGTGTGACCATCGGATATCAAAATTATCCGTATTTCACGAAAATATTTAAAAAGATGACCGGCTGCTCACCAACCGAATACCGCAGTATGTTGGGGATCAAATGATAAGGTCCAGCTTAGCGGCGAGAATGTTCGCATATTTCATTATTGTTATCGTCATTTCTTCATCTATTGTAGGCTTCGTACTCTACTTGCAGTCTTCTAAAGAGGTGGACAAGCAAACAAACGAGCTCTTGACGCAAATCGTCGATAACGCGATGAATCATACCGACATGTATTTGAAGAAATACGATCGAGCTACTTTGTCCATGTTGACTTCGACGAATGTGAAGGATTTTTTGAACCTGGACAACAACAACTTTGTCTCATATTTTTTGTCGATCAGACCCATGAAAGAGAAGGTGATACAGCCCATTTTCATCAATAATCCCGAAATCAGCATGGTTTATTTGATAGGCTATAATGGCCTAAGCGTTTATGACTATAACAAAGAAATGACGGATTTCAGTCAATCGTTGTTACTGGAAAAACTGGAATCTTTAAAGGGGATTACGAATAACGACGGAAAATTGACGATTATGGACTGGAGTTTTTTGGATGGAAAGCTAGCCTTAACGCGTAAAATATCCGACCGCCAGACTTCGAAAGTATTCAAAGGGATCCTTGGCATTGAGTTAAACATCGAAGAGCTTACTTCGCTATGGAAGGGGATTCACCTTGGTGAAACTGGTTATTTTTACATTGTTAACGATAAGGGGAAAATTGTGTACCACCCGAAATCCGAAATGATCGGTACGCATGTGAACGATAAACTGTTGACGAAGTTAAAAGAAAACCAAAATCAGATTTTTAATTACAAAGAAGATGTCGAAAGAGTGCACTTTAATCGCAGATCCGATTATTCGGGTTGGACACTGGTCGCCTCCATGCCTCTGGATGAACTCCGAGCACCTGTGTTGAATATTAGAAAAACCACACTCTACACCTGCGCGATTGCATTATTAGTTGCTTTGCTTCTTGCCTACCAGTTTGGCCAGTCTATTATTCGGCCCATCAAATTGTTGGTGAGCGGGATGCGCAGAACGGAAAAGGGCGACTGGACCCACGTAGCGATCAGTGGCAGGACAGACGAGATGGACCGCCTGATTGTTAGCTATAATATGATGGTTTCCCGATTACAGGAGTTGATGGAGCAAGTCTATGCCGAAGAGCTGAAGAATAAGGAGTACCTGCTTAAAAGGCAGGCCGCCGAATTCCAAGCCCTGCAGTTGCAAATCAATCCACACTTTCTGTACAACACATTGGAAACGATTGTATGTTATGCTGTCGTTCAAGATTCTCAGGAGATTAAGGAGATTGTCCGATCCCTCTCCTATATGCTTCGCTACTCGGTACGAGCCGACTTGGAGGAAATTACGGTAGCCAATGAACTGAAGCACGTGATGCACTTTATGAACATTATGAATTATAGGCTAGGTCACACGTTTGAAGTTGAGGTTCTAATTCCTCCAGAGCTTTTGTTGAAAAAAATGGTGCGGCTGTCCTTGCAGCCTTTGGTAGAGAATGTGTTTAAGCATGCTTTTCCCGACGGGATCGAGAGTCATCATCGGATCATCATCGATGCGTTCGTGGATCATGACGACTTCGTTGTGACCGTTACCGATAACGGCATCGGTATTCCCCCTGACAGGCTTAACCAGCTTCAGACGAGGCTGACAGCGCAACAGACCCAAATCGGCTTGCCAGAACGCGAGCAACGTGAAGGGGGCATCGGTCTAGTGAATGTACACAGCCGTATTCAAATCGTATTTGGCGAGAAGTACGGACTCGCTGTTTCCAACAATGAGTTTGATACGGGCACGAAGTTTATATTACGAATGCCTAGCAAGAATGACGAAGTGGGCTTGCTTCTCTGATTTCGCAATAAGTTACAAAAATAATGGAACGACTGCACCTGGTACAGTTGTTTTCATTATTTTTTTTGGGCTGATTGGTAGGCAAGTACCATAATTTTGTTGAATATGTGCTTAAAAAACTAGTATGCTCTCTCTTCTTCAAAAAACTATCATGAAGATAACAAATGAGAGGAGGAGGTTTGGTTTGGAATTTGTCCGGGACATACAAGGGGAAAGTAAGCGCAGTCAAAAGGTACGTAAGCATAGATCCAATATCGTGATTCTGCTTTTCCGCAATATAAAAAAAGCACCGCAGTTGTACATTTTGTCTGCTCTGCCGATTCTGTACATTCTCATATTTAAATATGTGCCTATGTACGGCGTAGTGATCGCTTTTCAAGATTATGTGCCTCATAAAGGATTTTTCGGGAGCGATTGGGTGGGGCTCAAGCATTTTAAAACGTTTTTCAATTCCTATGAATTCTGGAAGGTCATCAAGAACACGCTCGGCATTAGTTTTTACGGTCTTTTAGCGGGGTTTCCGTTTCCGATCCTGTTAGCGCTCTGTCTAAATTATGTGGGACGTCCTTTCGTAAAGAAGAGCGTACAGATGGTCACTTATGCTCCTCATTTTATTTCAATCGTTGTGATGATCGGTATCATTATGCAGCTTCTCGATCCCAAAACAGGGATTGTCAATATGATATTGGCACAATTAGGCTTTGAAAAGCTCGACTTTTTTGGGAATCCCAACTACTTTAAATCACTTTATGTTTGGTCAGGCGTTTGGCAAAATGTGGGTTACGGCTGCATCATTTATTTAGCGGCATTGGCAGCAATCGATCCTTCGCTGCACGAAGCGGCTGTTATGGATGGGGCATCCAAAATTCAGAGAATGTGGCATGTGGATATTCCCGGTATTTTACCGGTTGCTATTATAATAATGATCATGAGTGTAGGTCATATGATGGACGCAGGGTTTGAAAAAGTGCTGTTAATGCAGAATCCATTAAATTTAAGCACTTCGGAAGTCATCGATACTTATGTCTATAAGGTGGGACTTCTTTCGACAGGGATCAAATATTCATACGCTACGGCAATTGGCGTGTTCACGTCCGTCGTCAATCTGATTCTTCTGTTCTCGGTTAACAAGCTCGCTAAAAAATTAGGGCAAACGAGTCTGTGGTAAAGAGGTGCAAGTTCAAAAATGAAATCGATACGAATTCATGAGTCAAGAAGCGATCAGATTTTTAACATTTTCAATTACACGGTGCTCATCTTATTTACAATCACGGTGTTATACCCGCTAATCTATGTGCTGAGTGCTTCATTTAGCTCGCCAACAGCCGTTATGTCAGGTAAAGTATGGCTATGGCCCGTTGATACCACCTTTCAGGGGTACGAAGCGGTGTTCAAACATAAACAGGTCTGGACCGGCTTTGCCAATTCGATGTATTATGCGGTAGTTGGAACCGTCTTCAATGTGATCATGACGCTAATTGCAGCCTACCCATTATCTCGCAAAGATTTTTATATTCGCAATGCGGTGATGGCTCTGTTCGTTTTCACGATGATGTTTGGCGGGGGGTTGATTCCCAATTACCTGCTGGTCAAGTCGCTTGGACTGCTCGATACGCGATGGGCGTTGATTATCCCAGGGCTCATGAGTGTCATGAGCGTCATTATCGCAAGAACCTATTTTCAAACGACGATCCCCGATGAGCTGTTGGAAGCGGCGCATCTGGACGGCTGCAGCGATTATCGATTTTTGGTGAAAATCGTCGCACCGTTATCGGGTCCCATCATAGCGGTGCTTTCCTTATTTTACGCAGTAGGACATTGGAATACGTATTTTAACGCTCTTCTTTATTTGAAATCGCCAAATCTGTTTCCACTTCAGATTATTTTACGCGATATATTAGTTCAAAACACGTTTAATGAGGATATCTTAACGGATGTAGTTGGTGCGGCGCAGCGGGAAGGGATGAGAGAGCTGCTGAAATATTCATTGATTGTTATTTCTACAATTCCTGTTCTGATTGTGTATCCTTTTGTCCAGCGGCACTTTGTAAAAGGCATGATGATCGGTTCTTTAAAGGGGTAACCCATTCACACCATATTTAAAAGGGAGGAATTGCAAATGCAAGGTAAGAAATTATGGGGTTCAGCATTATGCTTGTTCTTAGCTGTAACCGTCATCTTAAGTGGATGTAAAACATCAGAAACGGTTTCCCAGGAATCCAAGCGACCGACAGCAACCGCTTCGAACGAAGTGGTAAATCCGCCTGGTGTGCTTCCGATCACCAAAGAGAAAACGACGCTCAAAGTGATGTCGCGAACGAATCCTAATGTGGAGAACTTCGCAACAAACGAGTTTACGAAATGGCTGGAAGAAAAAACCAATATCCATATCGAATGGGATATCGCTAACGATCCGAAGCAAAAGCTGAATATTTCTTTGGCCAGCGGCGACTATCCAGATGTTTATCTAGGATTTAACATCGATCAAGTCCAATTAGCGCTTTATGGTAAAGACGGCGTGTTTATCCCGCTAAATAAGCTGATCGACAAATATGGCACTGAAACGAAAAAAATGTTCGCTGCACTCCCGTATACGAAAGAACTTTCTGCTTCAACAGACGGTAACATCTACGGGCTGCCAGCTGTAAACGAGTGTTTTCACTGTATGCACAGCAACAAAATGTGGATTAACAAGAAATGGCTTGAAGCTGTAGGGATGCAGATGCCTACAACCACGGATGAGTTTTATCAAGTTTTGAAAGCGTTTAAGGAAAAAGATCCTAACGGCAATAAAAAAGCGGATGAACTTCCGCTCGTCGGGGCCAACATTGCCAACTCTTACATTGATACTTTCCTCTTGCAAGCGTTTATTGACAGTGATCGCAATATGCAGTTCCTGAAAGATGGCAAAATTAACGTTGCCTTTACCCAGCCTGAATATAAGGAGGGGCTAAAGTATATCAATAAACTGTATAAAGAAGGTTTGATTGATCCGCAATCCTTCACTCAGGACCGGAACCAAATAAGGAAATTGGGCGAAAATCCAGATGCTGTCCTCTTAGGGGCAGTGGCGGCACAAAACCCAACTGTCTTCAATTTACTTGAAGGGACACGTTGGAAGGATTATGTAGCCGTCCCTCCTTTAAAAGGGCCTAAGGGCGTCCAAGCATCCAAATACATCCCTCAAGGTATTACTTCTGGAGCTTTCGTCATTACCAACAAAGCCAAAAATCCAGAGATCGCGTTGCGATTAGCTGATTTCCTGTATTCGGAGGAGGCCACAAATCGCGGCGTTCTCGGCAGACCGGATATGGAATGGAAGATAGCAGGAGCCAATGATGTTGGCATTAATGGGAAGCCAGCCAAATACACGTTATTGGGCAATTCATCTCCAGGAGCAAAGAATGCAACCTGGGGACAAGTAGGTCCATCCCTGCGTACGAACGAATGGCGTTTGGGTCAGACGGCCGATCCGAAAAATCCGCTGGAAGACATCCTGTATAAAGAAACGCTGACCAAGTACGAGCCCTATAAAACGGACCCTAAAAAAATGATTCCGACCTTAAACTTTACAAACGAGCAGACGGATGAACTCGCCAATATCGGCAAAACGATCGATGACTACCGAAAGGAGTCAACTGCAAGAATGATTATCGGTGATATGGATATTGATAAAAAATGGGATGAATACTTGAAAAATATGGAAAATATGAAGCTGCCAAGATATCTGAAAATCTACCAACAAGCATACGACGCATTGAAGAAATAAGAAGAAGACCTTTGATAAGTTAAAGGGAATTAAGCTCCGCATGCCTTGAGGCCTGGCGGAGCTTTTTATCCATTATCTTTGCAAGTGAACATTATCCTATTCGATGAAGGAAGTGGCGGATATGCAAATAACCAATCATTTGTTGTATCATAAGCTTTCCGATTTACGAATGAAATTGTTATACGCTAAACTTTCCGTGTGCCGACAGGACTGGAAACATCTCGATTTTATGCCCGAATACAATAAATTTTACTATATTTGCGAAGGCAACGGGTGGATCAACATTGAAGGCAAGCATTACCAACCCCAATCAGGGCAACTGTTTTTCGCTCCTGCGGGAGTTTTGCAGTCTTATTCCGTTACAAACGATCATCCTCCGTATACGATGTACTGGTGCCATTTTACTTCCAATATCGGACTTCACTCACTTTTTCAGTCTATGGGTATCCCCAATATGATTAAAGTGAGGGATAGTTCGCGGCTGCTGGGCTACTTCCGGCAGTTGATAGAGAACCGCAGTCATTTTGGGCTGACGGCCTCGATCAAGATTCAGTCAGCTTTGCTAGAAATGATCGCTTTTTTTATCGACCATGCGATGATCGAAACGAAGAAGGAGGTCAACGTTCCCTTTATAAACAAATTGGTTGACACAATTAAATACATCGATGCAAATTTGGATAAGGACATGACCATTCACGAGCTGTCGCAAACCGCGCATTTTCATCCGAACTATTTTATACGTATTTTTAAAACTCATCTTGGTGTGTCGCCGATGAAGTATATTTACGACCGAAGGTTGGAGAAGGCAAAAGGAATGCTCAGTAATTCTTTGATGACGATTAACGAAGTAGCTCAAATGACGGGCTTTCACGATGCTTCTCATTTCTCAACCTCCTTTAAAAAGCATGTCGGCATATCGCCCTCGGAGTTTCGCCATCAACATTCAATGATGCAAATTTAAAAGTTAGTTTTATCAAAAAAGTTGTTAGTAAAGTAAATTCCCATCATGATGAAAACACATTAAAATGAAAACAAAGAACAGAACCCTTTATGATTCCTAGGCTTATGAACGGGTTCAGTCCAATGAAAGGAGGTGTGAAACTGCTAACCTATAACTCGGCAATCCTTTTCAGTCTATCATGCAGCAATTACTCCAGCCGATGGAGACCTAGAAAGAGGGTAATTTGATGATGACAAACAAAAAACGTCTGTTTGTATGTGGACTGCTTATCGCTATTGTTGTTGGACTGCTTCCTTACACGCAAGCACGTGCTGCTGGGTCGATGGTAGTAGATAGCTTCGAAGGTCCCGTCACACAGAACGAAATCAATTCGTTTAAAACTTACATTCAAACAGTGGAGCCTGTTGTCTGGCCCAACACCGGCTCTATGCAGGGCGAATATGCGCAAGGAGCTAGCGGTGAAAACATCAAGGCCATGGGACTCATGTATGAGATTACGGGTGACACAGCGATTCTTGATCGAATGATCTACTTCTGTGACGTACTTCTTTCACAACGCAACGACAAACTCCCTGCTCCCTATGGCCAACGCACCGTCTGGACGAACACCAAAGCACCGGTATGGCCAGGGAATAACAGTGGTACAGCATCCGCTGACTCGGCGAACGGCGATCCCGTCGGTCACCTGGCCTACTGCGCCAAGCTTATTCTTCAAACCCCGTCGATTTGGAATACGACGGTTCCCGTCTC
Organism: Paenibacillus sp. N3.4; assembly: GCF_008017805.1. Lineage (GTDB taxonomy): Bacteria > Bacillota > Bacilli > Paenibacillales > NBRC-103111 > Paenibacillus_E. The sequence continues at coordinate 66,845 of NZ_VRTT01000019.1, forward strand.
CGATACTTATGGGTATGGAGCTACGTATAAACAGCGGGCAGCGACATTTTTAACGGAAGCGGATTATGTTGTCAACCAATTTATTCTGCCGTCCCTATTAGATCTTTCCAGAGGAAATAAATACTACTTCTCTACGCAATCGCCTTATATGAGCGGAGGCATTATGCCATGGAATCAGCAAATGATGATTTCCTATGGTTTGCAAAATCTTGCAGCTGCTCATGCCACTTTAGGAGATAATGCATCATTAGCCGCTCAGTATGATAGTATCGTCCAAACGAACCTCAATTGGTTCTTTAACAATGATTCTGCCAAACAGACTTATACGGACAGTAAAGGCAGCACGGCTTATAACTGGGGTTACAATCCCACTTTATTGGGGGGAGAAGATTCCAATCATGCCAGCCTAGATGTAGCTGGTTTTTATCGAGCATACCTAAGTGGCCGCTATGGCATTACTGCGGCGATGATGATGCCTTTTGCCAACATGTATGCCGACGTGATGATGAGAGGACCTAATGATTTTGCAGGTCGTATTGATGGAACGGATGGTACGGGGCATGGCGCACCGACCACCTATGCCCGCAATGGAAATCTCTTTTTAGCGGCTCTTCGTCCCGATATGTACTACGCCTTGGGCAATGTGGATTTGCCGAATAATACGAGCACAAGCATGGCCACATACGCCCGTTTTATGTGGGTGAAAAATCAACGAAATCAGGGTGGTGGTAGTGACACCCAAGCACCTACAGCGCCGACAAATTTGACGGCAACGGCAGTATCGAGCAGTCAAATTAATTTGAGTTGGACCGCTTCGACAGACAATGTGGGTGTTACAAGTTATGAAGTATATAGAGGAGGTACAAAGGTTGGGACTTCGACGACGACTTCGTACAGCGATACGGGACTCACTGCTTCAACCGCTTATAGCTACACCGTAAAAGCAAAAGATGCCGCAGCTAACGTATCTGCATCAAGCAATACAGCAAATACTACGACTTTAGCGACAGGAGGCAATCTTGCGCTGGGCAAAACGTACAACGCTTCATCCGTATGGAGTGTTGCTTACCCAGCATCTAACGCCTTTGACGCTGATGTGACTACCCGCTGGTCCGCAGCGAGCGGTTCGTTGAATAATCAATGGGTTAGCTTCGATTTCAATGCCGCAACTACGTATAGCCGAGTTGTGATCAAAGAAACTTCGTTCCAGCGTGTAACGTCTTATAAGCTCCAGTCTTCTAACGACGGAACAACGTATACGGATATTGCCGGAACAACGGGAACGACGATCGGTGCGAGCAAAACGATCAGTTTCACTCCGGTTACTTCCAGATATTTGAGGCTGTACATGAGCACAGCCAGTGCAGTGCCTACGATCAACGAGATTGAAGTGTATAACCAATAATCATAGATGACCGCCTAGCCTGCAGAGGTTAAGCGGTCGTTTTTTATGTATAGAAAGTATATGTCTATACGTTTGCTTCGCATCTATCTTGACCAACTCGCTCGTCCCTGAAGGAGGAAGTCGTTTATCCTTGCAAGATAAGAATTAGAATCTCCGGGTGTCGAGAAAGTCTCGGCCTGTTTATGATGCGGCGAGATGGTGAGCTTTTGAGTGTTTTATCCAACTTGGAACGTACTTTTGGCGTCGGGGACGGCTTTAACTTGTTGAAAGTCTTTGCTTTTTTTTGACGGGGGGACGCCTAACGAACTCAGCAACCCTTATTTGATCAAAATACTAAGAGTTATCGTTTTAACGAACTCCAGACGCGCTATTTCAAATAAAAGCGCATCAATTCACTCATCATTGACTCTATTACGTCGCTTCAGTTCGTTAGACGAATGGACAGGCTCATTTCTCGGGGCTAACAACCGCTACGGTTCGTTAGCGTAGACAACACAAGGAAGGAGTTGCTTATGTGTTCAAATGGCTCTTGTTGTGGAAACTTCAGCAAGCGATGTTTGCTTATTGATCGTTCATGCGCGGGGATGGAAGGTTATGCAGAAAATGAGCACGATCTGTGGTTTTATCTCACGGGTGAGACGATATCTGGGGATTATGGCATCTTCCCGTGATGATTGCCGGGCTTTATTATTCCGGTCCCTACCCTGCTCTCTCCGTTTTTTTATTTATGATTTCGGTCACCTCCTTCGGTTACATTATTGGGCGCCTGCGGCTAACAACCGGCAGCGTATGGCCTGCGTTCTTCCTGCATGCGTCATGGAATGCTGTGATCCAGGACGTATTCGATGCATCTTCCGAAGGTGAGAATGTGCTGTTCTGGACGGGGGAGTCGGGGATTTTAGTAGCTCTTGCCTTACTGGCAGCGGCATGGTTTATTTCGAGGAGTCCGATGAGCGTGAGGCGGTTGTAAGCGAGTGGTACACGAGAGGATATAAAAGAAGGGGCTGTCCCAAACATGAACTGCACCCCAATTGTTAGATACTCAACTAACAATTGGAGGTGCAGTTTTTTGGTGGAAGTTTTCTGTAGAAGAAAAAATTGGAATTGGATTGTCAACAGAAAATTGGACAATTTTTAGAAGGTCAAACATCTAGCTTTTGCTGGTATAAGATACCCTAGAAATCCGTGAATATGATGGTAGTTATACCAATTCACATAGTACTGAGCCTCAGTGCCAATTGCTCCGAATTCATAAAATTTAATATGGTTGGCGAGTTCGGTTTTGAAGATTTTAAATATGGCTTCTGCTACAGGGATGAAGAAGATGCGTGTCAAGGTGAAGGAGGTAACTGCATCATGCTCGCTTCGAGCCTGCCGGTTTGCAATTCAGATTTCCTTGTAGATTCAACAAATCCAGTCTAAAACTATATTTTCTTAGGACACCTAACGCAAATGGTAGAGCGTAGCTTCAGTCTAGGTTTATCCTTGCTATCTTAAAAAAAGACATAGGAGTATAAATACAGATAATGAAGGATTGGTTCAGTGATTGTAAGATCGAATCATAAGCCTAAATTTCGGAGGGACGAAACCTTAGCTGGGGCCACCTATGTAGTAACGAGAGCATAAAGGGCGATTTGCAAAATGAAGTTAACAAGTATGGGTTGATAAATGATAGATGAGGGAGGTTTTTTGAAATGCAATACAGACGTTTAGGCAATAGTGGTTTGAAAGTAAGTGAATTAAGCTTGGGCAGCTGGCTTACCTATGGTGGGGCCGTTGATTCGAAGCAATCCGAGTTGATTATTGATAAAGCCTACGAGTTGGGTATCAACCTGTTTGATACAGCCAACGTTTATCACAGAGGCGAAGCGGAGCAAGTGGTCGGCAAGGCATTGTCTAAATATCCAAGGGAATCGTATATTCTGGCAACAAAGGTGTGCGTGCCTATGGGGGATGGGCCCAATGACCGCGGTTTGTCCCGCAAACATATTAAAGAGCAATGTGACGCAAGCTTGAAAAGGCTCGGCGTGGACTACATCGACTTGTATCAATGTCACCGTTACGATACGGAAACTCCGCTTGAGGAGACGCTTCGGGCCTTGAATGATCTAATTACGCAAGGTAAAGTATTGTATACGGGCGTCAGTATGTGGAAGGCCGAACAGCTTCTCGACGGCGTTCATATTGGCAAAGCGTTGAATTTGAATCGTCTCGTATCCAATCAACCGCAGTATCATATGTTTCGACGCGGCATTGAGAAGGACATTGTTCCATTGTGTAAGAAGGAAGGAATCGGACAAGTCGTGTATTCGCCTTTGGCTCAAGGTATTCTGACCGGTAAGTATAAACCCGGTATGCCATTCCCATTGGATTCAAGGGCGGCAGATCCGGAGCAAAACGGGGCAATTGTTCACTTGATGAAGGAAGAACAATTGACCAAGGTCGAACAGTTGAGATTCATTGCAGAACGCAATGAATTAAGTTTAGCTCAATTGGCTTTGGCTTGGATTTTACGCTTGGATAATGTCTCTAGCTGCATCATTGGAGCTTCTCGGCCTGAGCAAGTGGCGGAAAATGCAAAGGCTTCAGGCGTGAAGCTTTCTGAATTTGATCTGCAGGAAATCGAAAACATTTTAAATGGTTGAGTCATTCGGAAGGAGGGGAGGGTACGCATGTCAACGAAGGATCATCTCATGGATAATGCAGAAGCGGATAGCCGGCAGCGGAATCATTTTAAGGAAGAATCCATCGATAAAGAACGTGAAGAGCGGATTGCTTGGTGGCGAGAAGCAAGAGTTGGGCTGTTTATTCACTGGGGGTTGTACTCACTGCCGGGAGGTATCTGGAAAGGCGAAACCGTGAACGCTTCTTACTCCGAGCATCTGCAATTAAGAGCCCAAATTCCTATTCAGGAGTATGAGCAGATTACTGCCCATTTCAACCCTGTTCACTTTGATGCGAAAGCGTGGGTCCGAACAGCAAAGGAAGCTGGTTTGAAATATATCATTTTCACTGCTAAACATCATGATGGATTCGCCATGTATGATTCTAAAGTAAGCGATTATAATCTGGTTAAGGCAACCCCTTTTGGACGTGACCCTATAGCAGAATTGGCCGAGGCTTGCCAGAGCGAAGAGATGGTCCTGTGCCTATACTACTCTCATGCCATGGATTGGCATCATCCTGATTCCCAAGGGAATACCTTGGATTTCCCGGGCAATATTGGCGCTTACGATCCATTGGAAGCATGGATGAACGAAGCGGATAAAAAAAATCGCTATGAGCGGTATTTGCAAGAAAAGGCTTATCCGCAAATTCATGAATTGCTTGAGCAATATGGTCCTGTCGGCATTCTTTGGTTTGACTGTGGACATAAGATTTCCGACGAGCAGGGCATGCTATTTGTGGATTTGGTTCACGGGTTACAACCGAGCTGCTTGGTCAACCACAGAGTTCGGCGGCCAGGTTTCGGGGATTATGACAATACGGGCGACAACCAGCTTCATGTCCGATCGTTTGAAAGAGACTGGGAATCAATCGCTACGTTAAATCATTCATGGGGCTATAACCAAACGGATCATCATTGGCGCAGTCCCCAAGACATCCTGTATGACATGATTAACGTCGTCAGTATGGGCGGGAATTACGTCATCAACGTAGGACCTACAGGTGATGGGGAATTCGATCCGAAATCGCTGGAGATCCTCCAAACTATCGGTAGCTGGCTGAAAAAGAACGGTGAAAGTATATATGGCACACAAGGGAGCCCAATCGGCAAAATGCCTTGGGGCCGATGCACCATTAAAGGACATACGTTATATCTGCATGTTTGGGATTGGCCTGTTCGTGGGGAGTTGATGATACCTGATTTGCACAATCCTATTGGCAAAGCTTATTTGTTGGCGGATTCGGAGAAAACGTGCCTAAAGCAACAGCGCATGAAGGACTCGGATGGTATCGTCATTATTCAATTACCCGCAGAGGAGCTTGATCCCCTTTGTACAGTGGTAGTAGTTGAGTTTGAGGGAGATATGAAGCCGAATCCTCTTCAAGTATTGCTTCCTGGAGGAGTGACTCATGTTTTTGGGGTTTTTGATGGGGAGCTGCATGGGGAATCTTTGCGATATGATACAGGGAAAAAGGGGAGAGACAATGTCAGGGATTGGCATGCTGTCCATGATTATATCTGTTGGAATTTTCGGGTGGCAAGCCCAGGCTCCTACCAAGTAACTGTCGTTTATGGCACGGATGAGCAGTCTGCAGGAGGTTTATTTGAAATCACAGTAGGTCACGAAAAGCTGGCTGCTGCGGTGAATTTTACAGGTGGTGAACATCAATTTCTAGCGTATGAGATTGGCCAAATTGATTTTGCCCATGCAGGTGAATTTAAATTGGCCGTCAAGCCGGACACCATCTGCGGAAAGGTATTGATGAACTTAAAGGAAATTTGGCTTGTCGAGTTAATACCAGAAAGTTTGGAGGATGTATGACTGTTATGAAAGACAATTTTGCCCTACACAAAACGGTAACATGCAGTTCCGAGAGCAAGAATGCTATGGCTAGCCACGCCATTGACGGAAATGTAAATACATTCTGGCAGCCATTAGGTTTGGACAAGAAAGAAGACAATCGAGTGTGGCTGACTGTCGATTTGGGCGATAGCATCTCTTTTAATGAGGTTGTTTTGAAATTAGCATCCGGGTTCATTAGCGCTTACAAAATTAGTTATTCCCAAGACAATTTTACATGGCTGGATGCCTTTCAACGGGATACTTCCAAAGGTGGAATTAGCGCCTTAGACATCGCTTTATTTCCTAAAGTTACGGGAAGATATGTCACTCTTGAAGTGGATCTTTTTGATCCTGAGCGTGATTTTCAATTGATCGAATTAGGCATCTATGACTTGTCATCCATTCCTTCCGGACCCTTGTTGGATCGGGTTTTTATCACAGATGCGTCAGGCGAAGTCTACGATCAGGATGATACCGTATCGTTGCAAGTGAGCAGCATGGCAACATTCACTTTAAAAGGAATCATGACCGACGGTTCTGAAGCTGAGATGGCGAATGCAGCGATCTTCTTTATAAGTACCTGTCCTGAAGTAGTTTCAATGGGGGAACAGGGTGTTCTCACTGCACAAAAGCAAGGCATTGCACAAGTCAAAGGGGTTGTCATTCTAGATGGGGTGGCTAGAGAAAACAGTCTCTTTATCGATGTTTACGAACCTTCCGATCGGCTGGTTGAATTATGGCTAACGCATTCGACACTTGTTATGGAAATCGGTCAACCTGCCTTGTTGAAGATAGGTGACACCCTTCCTATTTTGCATATCTTGGCTGATGAAGGCATGACTGTGAACGTTTCTTTGCTAAACGAATCGACTGGGGAAATCATGCTGGACCTGCCAGAACGAGAAATCTGGGCACAAATGGAAAGCATGGTTACATTTTCAGGCCATTCTGCTCAACTAGGGCGATATCAAATACAAGTAACGTTACTTTTCTCAGGGAAACCTGTCATCTACGATTCATTTTATTTCACCATTGTTGATCCTTTACATGCAAAGATTGGCCAAAGCCAAATCGTTTACTTGGATGAGGCCGGGAAGCTGGACTATGTACCTGATTTCAAAGGGAATCGGGTTCTGGATTTCTCCAATAGCGGTTATGGCGGAGGCGGTGTGAAATTACCCGATATCCCGCCAACCATTAACATTGAACCCGTGGAGGGGGATAACACGGAACATATCCAACATGCGATTGACCGTTTATCCGCCTTGCCGGTATCAGCCAAAGGCTTTCGGGGGACGGTTCTTTTGAGGAAGGGGGTCTATCCAATCAGCGGAACGCTGCGAATTAACGCAAGTGGTATCGTATTGCGAGGCGAGGGCGCAGGCGAGGATGGCACTTTACTTTATGCGACAGGGACGATGAAGCGGAATCTGATCGAAATATTAGGCGCGTCCGGTCCTCGTTTGCTGACAGAGACATTAACGTCCGTTAGCGATCTGTATGTCCCTTCGGGATCTCGCGAGATCCATGTCGAGGATGCTTCTTGCTTTCATCCCGGCGACACCGTGAAGGTGCTGCGGCACGGAAATGAACGATGGATACATGCCATAAGCATGGATTCCATTCGAATGAGGCCTGTTACAGGAGGGACGGTTCAATGGCTGCCTTTTCATCTCGAATTTGACAGGGTAATCACTCGGATCGACGGGAATTGTATCACGATGGACGCGCCCGTCGCCAATGCGCTCGAAAAGCGATGGGGCTGTGGAGCTATCGTTAAATATGAAGATACAACACGTATTGAACATGTCGGTGTGGAGCATTTACGGGTAGATGTTGAATACGACCCGAGCATCACGAGTACGAGAATCGACGGCAACGAGGGAAGCTTCTCTTATTTAGCTGATGAGGATCATGCCATTAACTTTATTTTCATGGATCATGTCAAAAATGCCTGGATGAGAAATGTCAGCGGTTTTCATCTGCAGCATGCCCTTGTGCAAGTTGGACGCAATGCCAAATGGGTGACTATACAGGATTGCGCTGTATACGATTTTATCAGCGTGATTACGGGAGGACGCCGATACCCGTTTCATCTGATGGGCGAATTAACGCTGGTGCAGCGCGCTTATACGGAAACAGCACGACACGCATTCGCAGTCGATTCGCGGGTTGCGGGGCCGAATGTGTTCCTCGACTGCGAATCGAAAAAGGATTACAACACCAGCGAGCCGCATCATAGATGGTCCGTAGGCTGTTTGTACGACAATGTAAACGGGCGTATTCATATTCAGGATCGTGGCTGGCTGGGAAGTGGGCATGGGTGGTCGGGTGCTAACTATGTCACTTGGAATACACAAAATGAACTTGTATCGCAACAACCGCCCACCGCCCAAAACTATGCAATTGGACATGTAGGAACGAAAGGAAAATCGTTTCTTCCTAACCCTTATGATCCTAGACAGCGGCAGGAGGCTTACTGGGAAAGCTTTGGGACACATGTAAATCCCCGCAGCTTGTATATGCAGCAATTACAGGATCGTCTTGGTTCTGAAGCGATTCGGAACATTGAGGGGGACCATCATTCTCCACGATTACATGACCAGAAGTCTTAGCCTCGTCTGCATTTGTTTATTGCATTTTGAAAGCGGTGCTACGGGGTTATTTAGATGAACGCTATGGATCAATCCATAGCGTTTTTGCATATGATCGAAGCTAACCATGTATATCATACCTTAAGTTAGTTCAATATCAACTTAAATAACTATTATGTTATCTTTTCTCTCATAAATTATGATTTAGTAAGAAAAAGGAAGGAGGGTAACACTTTTGGTAAGCGTTTGCAAGTAATCATCTACGTACACTTGGGGAATGGGTTGAAATGAATGCGGGAGGGAAAATAAGACCAATGATTTCGAAAAAAAAGCTGTCATTACTATTCGTACTTGCTATGGTGTTCTCTATGCTTGCTTCCGTGGTTAACGTGTACGCGGATGCAGCGCCAACTTCAACTGCTGCAGACTCCACGCCCTCTAAACCGACTGCACCTCCATTGGACACGCAAGCTAAATTTAACGCATTGAAAGAAAAGGGAATATTGGATGGATCCGATGAGGCAGGTAAAGCGGATCTCGACAAAGAAGTAACTCGCGCTCAGCTAGCCAAAGTAATCGTCTTGTTGAACGGGCTCGTCGAAGCTAAGGCTTCCAGCTCCGTTTATACGGACTTAGGCGATGCAAGCTGGGCTATTGGATTTATCGGAGCAGCAACGAAAGCGGGCTATATGGATGGTATCGCCAAAGGGCAATTCGACCCTTCTGGCATCGTAACTATTGAACAAGTGGCATCTGTATTGACGCGCGTTTTCAAACTTCAAGCAGATGAAACGGAAGCAGCAAAAGTTACTGGAACCGTATCCGGCTGGGCAAAAAGGCATGTTGCTGCAGCAATCACTGCAGGTCTTATTACGAGCACAACGGACTACACGAAAACAGCAAAACGAGAGTTTCTAGTAAACTCCGCATATGCTGCCTATCAATTAGTCCAATCCGGAGGCCCGCCAGTAACCAAAGTATCTGTTGCTGAACTTAAAGCAACAGGCGCCAAACTACTTGTGGTCAAACTAAACGGCGTTATTGCCGATACCAGCAAGCTAACCGTTTCTGTTCTTCGCGGAGGCATCACCGGGGCTGTTGTAACAGGCGCTCAAAAATGGAATGCGGTCAAGAACGAAGTAACCATTACGCTGGATACGAAAATGACGGAAGGTATCTACACAGTCAAATTAGATGCGGTCAAAGACGGCGGACTAACTATTGACAAAGGTACTGCCGAGGTATCCGTAACCAATGAGAAAATTACCCAAATTGACTTCACGACGCCTTCTGATACCATTGCGCAAGGCAAGATCAAGCTTACATTTAAAGCAACGAACCAGTATAAAGAAGTATCCGACTTGAGTGCTGCTATTTTTGGCATACTTACAAGTTCTGATCTGAATATGGTCCCCGCGGGTGATTCGCAGTCTTTGACCATTGATGTAGGAAGCGCCGTATACGGCAACCAATTGCGAAAGGATGCTAGAATCGAAGTGCGCATTGTCGCACCCGATTATTCGATTCAAGCAAACAAATCGTTTATAGTTGGCGATCCGCAATCGGTCGGCAAAGTGGAGCTAAGCGATGTTGTGTATGTTAACGGTAAAACGAAATTCGAAGCAGGCGATCTGGTGACCGTTCCCTACAAAGCATTTGACCAATACGGTTATCCGATCATGGATCTCGATGTATTGACGAAAGGCACGAGCGTTTACTCCAATGCAGCGGGCGTTATCGATACGGCGGCGACTTACCCTCCGCATGGCTTCGGTTTTATTGCTGACGAAACGGGGGACGGAATTCCTGAATTGAAGGCAAAAGCCGCTCAAAATTTTACGATGTTTAGCGTAAAAGATGTCACACTTTCGTTGACTGCATTTGGTTCAGGCCAATCCACTTCTAAAGTCATGAAGGTTGGGGTTCCAAAAACTCCGTACGAAATTAGCATAGGTAACTTCCCGAATACGGTTGCTGTCGGCGATGAAGATTTTTATCTTCCGATCGTTGTTAAAGACCAAGGAGGGAATATACTAAGCACAGATGATGTTGTAGAGAATGCCGATAAAATAAGTGTTAACGGATCTGCTATCGGCAGTGTAGCCATTGGTGCCAAGGATGTATCTGGCAAACTAATTGGCGGTATCGAGAAGAGTGGTGCAAATAGAGGCTCAATTCGTATTTCCGATTTGAAATTGTTTACGGATCATAATACGGGCCCATTAACGGTCAAAGCGATGGTTGTGACAAGCGGGCAAACCGCATCCAACACCACAAATGTTGTTGCCAAGCGTTATCCGAAGACGGTTTACTTTTCGGTTGTGCCAAAGCCCAAAATGCTACCATCGTTTGATTTGGATAAAGGAAGAACTGAAAACGCATTTAGATTGAAATTTAAAGACCAATATGGCGAAGATTTTGATCGGGATTATCGGGGCTATTCGATGAAATTGTCTTTTGCCAACACCTCCAGCACAGTTTCTGACGCTGTGTACGTCGTCAGGGGAAGCATAACTCCATTTTTAGATACGGTAACAACTTCTTTCATTGTAAACGGCGTAGATGGTACGGTAGAAGGATATGATTCAGGTAAAAGTCCGACAGATTTCGGCTATTACCGCGACAGAGATTTTTTCTTCATTTCAAAACCAGGCGATAACAATGAAGGAACCTACCAGGTTACAGCCCAGTTGTTCAAAGGGGATCGTGCAACTGTTGCAGCAGGAACGGCTTCCTTATTGTCAACAGCCATCGGCTCGACGCAGCTCCAAAAAGCTAGAGAGGCCAATAATTTAATTTATACGCTTACGCCATTTACAAATGGCATCTATGCGGTTGATAAAATTAAGGACACCTTGCAAGGCTCGGTAAAAAATGTCATCAATAACGTTTATTCTACAGAAGGTTATTCTTTGGAAAACATGTTCTCAGGCAAAGTCGTGCTTACGGCAAAGGATGCCAGCGGGAACATTGTCCAAATGCCTAACAATGCGATTCAAACGATTAATTCCACTACCACTTCTAACACTCGAGTTTCATCCGTCGTGAATAAACCGAAGGCAGATGGACAAACGGCAAACTTTTTCGATGGTTACGGCATTCGCGGAAAAGATGTGGGGACCACAAGCATTTCTGTTGTATTCAAACCATCCAACTACAGCGGCAGTAAGGTAGTATTTATGGATAGTATTTCCATTAAGGATGACCCGCTAACGGTTAGCTCGTTAACAGCAACCTATAACGGCAAGTCAAAAATCATGGGGTTGTCCCAGCTAAAAGCAGGAGTTAACATCTTCTCGGGGAATAGTGTCGATACGACAGCAAAAAAATTACTGCTAAAACAAACCTTCAGCAACATTACGCTAATGGATCAGTACGGCAATAACGCCTTTAAAAACAGCTCGGTGATCCGTGTTGCGCCTGTATTTGGAATTCAAATCTTTATAAGCAATGTAAAATGGACTAGCGACAATATCGTACCGGATTCAGGCTATCTCGCAGTTGAGTCCAATATTACCGGTGTAAACAGCGTGAACGCATCGTCAAATGCTCCATATGAACTAGTGGGAGATCCAACAACAGGATATCGATATCCGAAAGATGACCCAGATGTGGGAGCTGGCGCAGGAAAAGAAGTAGATCCAACCGATTGGGTGTTCTCCACCATAAACAATAAAATCAGGCTATATCGCGGGGATGCCAAGTACATCTACAGACCTGCCACATCCGCTGTAGACGGATCACCTGTGGAAGTTTCTTCATTCACTGCAACCATGATCACAGCGAATGGGAAAACGATTTCAGTTGATGTTTACCCGGATGCAACGAAGTAATAACCGTGATTGGAATAAGTTTTTGCTTAAAAGGCAGGTTGCGACTAGCAATCTGCTTTTTCTTTTTGTCTCGAGATGCAAGCACTAAGCCAAAGGGTGAGTCCGTTGAAGGACTATCTCCTTTTCCGCTTAGGAAGATCTTGTCCCAACTTTCCGAAATGGGTATGAAGCTGAGCGTATATATTTGGGAATAATATGAAAGAAGTTCTAATAGGACGACTCCACTAAAGAGGCGAACTACACGTAATGCTAAGTTTTTGAGGAATAGATGATTAAAAACATCATAAATATATAATTTATTGCGCGATTATCAACAAATATCTAGAAAAAAGGCGATAAATAGTGTAAGCTTCATGATAGCAAAATGTTACAAGCTTAGGAGGAAATATAGATGAAGTTGTTTTTTGAAGGGGATATGACTGCTTTTTTACCTGGAATTGGCCTATTGTCGCAGGAGCTTGGCATTACCGTAGGGGAAGACGGGCTGCGCGTTCAAGTTGAACCGTCGACAGGCGATTTGGAAGTAGGTTTGGAGCAGGGGAAAGCTTATATACGTTATGGACAAAAGCACCAATTTTTCCGCGGGCTCGGCCTTCTCGTACAGCACGGCCGCAGTAGAGAGTCTTTCCATATCCGGGAAAAACAGCAGTTCGACACCATCGGGCCCATGTTCGATCTGTCCCGCAATGCGGTACTCACGCTGGACAGTTTCAAATTCATGCTCAACAAAATGGCGTTGATGGGGCTGAACACCGTCATGCTCTATTTGGAAGACACTTATGCAATCAGCGAGGAGCCTTATTTCGGCTATATGCGAGGCCGATATTCCCAAGCAGAGTTGAAAGAGATTGACGATTACGCGGACCAATTTGGTATTGAGGCGTTCCCGAGCATTCAGACTCTAGCACATTTGGAGGAGTTCCTGAAATGGGAACCTGTGAAACATTATAAAGATACGAAAGGTGCACTGCTGGTTGGGGATGACAAGACGGATCAGTTGGTCGCAAACATGATCGAGGCGGCCAGCGCTCCTTTCCGCAGCCGTAAACTTCATGTCGGCATGGACGAGGCGGAAGAGCTCGGCCGCGGCAAATATTTGGATCAAAACGGCTATGCAAGCCGCTTTGACATTATGACGGCGCATTTGGAGAAAGTGCTGGACATTGCACGGGGGCGCGGGTTAAAGCCGATGATGTGGAGCGATATGTTCTTGAAACTTGCTTCAGAGGGCGGCAGTGAGTATTACGACGAAGAAACCCAAATTCCGGAGGAGATGGCTCGCCGTATCCCTAAAGATGTGGATATGGTGTATTGGGATTATGTCCATACGGAGCGGGAAGATTATGAGAGCTTGATCGCCAAGCACAGACCGCTCGGCTGTAATTTAGTATTCGCCGGCGCTGTTTGGGTATTTAACACATTCGGGGTTAACTATGGCTTGTCATTGAACGCCTCTGACACCGCGCTGCAGGTTTGCAAAAAGGAAGGCATCCGCGAAGTTTATGCGACAATGTGGGGCGATGACGGGATGGAGAGCAACCCGTTCATTGCTTTGCTAGGTTTGCAGCTTTATGCCGAGCACGCGTATTCCGAGGAAAAACCGAATTGGGAGCTTCTCTCGGAACGCGTGAAATTCTGCACGGGCATCGAAGCTGACGCTTTCCTGCAGCTCAAATATTTGGATGAGACGCCTGGCTCCGAGCCTGACAACCGCAAGCAGAGCAATCCTTCGAAATTCCTATTGTATCAGGATGTGCTGCTGGGACTGTTTGATAAGCAAATCGAAGGGCTGGAAATGTCTGCTCATTATGCGCAGGTAGAGAAGGAGATCCACAGCCGCCGCGTCAACGACGCCGAGTTGGATTACTTGTTCGACGTTCCGGAGAAGCTGTGTCGCGTGCTGAAAAGTAAAAGCGAGATCGGGATTGAGCTGAAGCGGGCATACGACGCAAAAGATACAGATACGCTGAGACGCATTGCAACAGAAGTGTTGCCAGCAATCGCGGAAGCTGTGAAGGAGCTGCGCTCTGCCCATCGCACCCAATGGCTGCGCATGTTTAAGCCGTTTGGCTGGGAAGTTATCGACATTCGATACGGCGGTGTTGTCAATAGGCTGGATACAGCTTCGATGAGAATTTTCGATTATCTCGAAGGTAGGATCCTGCAAATCGAAGAGCTGGAACAGGATCGTTTGCTGTACAGCACCACGAACAGGTTTACGAATAAAGGGGTAGGCTGGTGCAGCTATTATTACCGGATGGCGTCGCCAAATGTCTTCTTCCATGTGCTGAACCCTTTTTAAATATTCGCTTAATTAAGATATAGGGAAGGCCGCTGATAATATCCAGCGGCCTTTTTCACTATTTCTGAAAGGTTTTTTGCGAACATCTGGCCTATTTTACAGCAGGAAGAGGGAATGATATGAAACAAATTAACTCTTCCAAGAAGTGACAACACGTGATAATATGATACTAAATGTATCATATGGTGCATTTATTTGTAAGCGCCTTCAATTTGTGAAAGGAAGAGATGTGCTGTCTCATGATCAAAAAAACGATTTCGATTCGTTCGCTTCTGTTGTCAGTTTTCCTATTGTTGATGATATTTCCCTTGACCGTGGCCATTATTACTTACAAAAAGGAAAATGAAATTTCCCAGAAGCAGGTCAGTCAATATTTGCTGCAGACTGTGGAACAGACGCAAAGGGCACTGGACGCTAATTTAGCCGAGATTGACCGCTTGACTTGGCCTTTGCTTTATCAGCAATCACTAGATTTTTTGGACAATTCGCTTGAAACTCCCTATCAATTGTTTCAGGCCAACCAGAAGTTTCGAGATATGGTGTACATCTATTTGTTTCGCGGCCGGCTCGATCACATTCGCGACATCTATTTGGTTACAGCGGACCACCAAGTGCTATCGACCAATACGTCGTTATATGCCTTTGATCAAATTGACGCAGGTCATTTTAGATACATAATGGATCAGCTTGAGAGCGAACCGCTTAAAATGAACTGGTTCAGCGATAAATGGGCCATATTTCGTTCGCAGGAAGGATTCCAGACCCCAATCCACGCTTCGGTTACAGCAGTGCGCAGGCTGAACGACAGCAACACCTCCGAGCTGAGAGGATATTTATTTGTACAGCTTAACGACCGGTTTATTAGTGAAAATGTAGGAAACGTGCGCATCGGTTCTACAGGTTCTTTTATGATATCGGATGCAGCGGGGGATGTCATTTATCAGCAGGATTCCGCTTTGTTTCAAAATCTCAGTATGTCAGAGACGATCCAAAACCTGCCCAAACAGGGACAGGGCATTCAGGTGGTGGACGCCAAGTGGCTGCTTGCTTTCAACACTTCTCCAACTAGCGGTTGGCAAATGACAGCTGTGGTTCCTTTACGAGAGCTGCTCGTACCGAATCAAAGGGTATTGCAGTATTTGATCATTATTGCGGGATTGGGCACTTTGATCTTTATCATTGTCTCGGTGCTGCTTGCTATGGCCATTTCCAAGCCTGTTATCCATTTAGCCCGGTTGATGTCTACGACATCCATTGACAATTTGCATATGCGGGAAAACGTCGGCTCGATCCGGGAAATCAGCATTTTGCAGCGGAATTTCAACCGATTGCGGGAGCGTATTCAACAACTGCTGCTCGATAATGAGCGCCAGCAAAAAGAGAAACGGGAAGCGTTGATGCAAGCGATGCAGATGCAGATTCAACCCCATTTTTTATACAATACGCTGGATACGATTTATTGGATGTCGAAGGAATATGAAGCTGATTCCATCAGCAAGTTGGTCACGGCGCTGGGCCGATTTTTTCGGTTTACCCTGCATTCAGGCCAAGAATGGACGAGCATGAAGAAAGAATTGGATCACGTAGAAAATTATTTGCAAATTCAATCGTTTCGTTACAAGGACAAGCTGAAATATGAGATTCAAATGGATCCTTCTCTTCAACATATATATGTCATGCCCCTTATTTTACAGCCTTTGGTGGAAAATGCGCTTGAGCACGGAATCGCCAAAATGTCCAAGGGAGGCAAGGTGTCCATTACGGTTGCCAGGGAAGGGGAGCGTGTGCGTCTATCGGTATTCAATACGGGCAGCGGAATTGATATCGAAAAAGCAAAGAAACTTTTGCAAAGTACCGATTCCAGCGAGCATGTTGGAATGAGGAATGTGGACCAGAGAATCAAGATGGCGTTTGGCCAGGAATACGGCATTCGATTTTCTTCATCCCAAGAAGAAGGGGCTCTAGTTCTCGTTTATATTCCTTATCAAATGGAGGCGGCCAAATGAATCATTTCAAACTGAATACGTTTATGGTTGTGTCTTTTTCTCTTCTGGTTCTATGGGCTTTAACGGGATATGTGCTCTTAAACCGGGATATGATCGATGCTTCGAATTCCCCTAAGCCAGTCGATGTTGTCAAAGTGCTGATCCGCACGGGAACGGAGTCTGCGGCTCTGCGTCAGATCGCTAAGCCCTTTGAAACGGAAACGGGCATCAAAGTGGAATTTATCGAAGTGGGGCGGGACAGTTATTTTACCACCGTGGGCACGCAGTTATTTGCAGGTTCGAATACGTTCGATATCGTCTTGATGCCGAGCACCTCCATTGCTCAATTCGCTTCTTCCAAAGCGATTCTGCCGTTGGATCATTATATTGCGATGAGCGACTCGACTTCCCGAGACTCGTTTGATATTAACGATTTTCTTTCCGTTTATCGTTATAACGGAAGTATTTACGCGCTGCCGACCGATATCCGGCACCCATTTTCTGTATTATCGCAGCGACTTAATTCCGAAACCACCGGAAACGTGGGATGAACTATACGAAGTGGCGCAGAAATTTTCCTCGAGCATGCATCCAGAGTCTCCTACTCGTTGGGGGCTGGCCATGCCTGCGGTCATTCCGGAAGAAAGGGAAAAAATATTTGATTCGATTTTATGGTCATTTGGCGGGGACATCATAGGAGATGACGGACAGGTATTAATAGATACGAAGGAATCGATCCAAAGCGGTGAATATTTGGAGAAACTGGTGCGGGATAAGATCGTTCCGGGCGATTTGATGTCTTGGGATTTCTCAAGGACTCGAGACGCGCTGCTCAATGGTGATGTCGCGATGGCTGCACCTTACTGGAATTCAGCCTATCCGATGATTAAGCAAAGCAACTCCCCACACAAGGATTATATCCGTATTGCGCTGATCCCCGGAATTCGCGATAAAAGCGGGGAAGTCCGCCGTGTTCCCTTTCAACATGGCTGGACGCTCGCCATGAATGCAAGCTCGACCAATCAGCTCCATGCATGGAGATTCCTTGAATTTGCCACGGGCAAGCAAGGCGGGATGATTTATGCCAAAAACGGCGGTATTCCCGCGAGACGCTCCATCCTGAGCGATCCTGTGTTCCGTGATAGCAGGCCTGATTTTGCGCTGATTCTGGAGAGCATGAGCATCGCCAAAAGTGAACCGTCGCTCATCTATTACCCAGCCATGGTGAATGTTGAGGAGGACGCTCTGGCTAAGATTTTGACCTTGTTTGCCAGTCCATCGGAAGCCTTTAAAGCAGCGGCAGTAGAATTACGCAACCTGTCCGCACATATTTCTATTAAAGGTACCAAAAGAATGGGGGAGAGTCCATGAATGTATCGATTTGCCGAGCTGTTATTATTGATGACGAAGCTTGGATCCGTGATGGCCTGAGCAAACACATTGGCTGGGAACGTTTAGGCATTGAACTGGTTCAGGTATTCGAAGACGGGATGGATGCGATTACTTATATTACCGAACAGCCCGTGGATATTGTGTTGTCGGACATTCGCATGCCGAACATGACAGGCTTGGAGCTTGTTGCGACGATTCGGGAGAAAGCAAAGGAACACAAGCAGTTATCCCACATCAAGGTTATTTTTTTAAGCGGATTCGGCGATTTTAAGTATGCCCAAGAGGCGCTTCGTCTGGGTGCGGTCGATTATTTGCTGAAGCCCTCAGATGTGGAGGAAATCGAAGAAGCTCTGGCTAAAGCCAAGGCGCTCAGGGAAAGCCCGGAGGAGTCTGTTCTACGCGACGAGTCGGGCATGGACAAGATAGAGGAGCCGGCTTCTTATCTAATCAAGAAGGCGCTTGGCGTCATGGGAGCCAGATTCACAGAGGATATCCACCTCTCCGAAATTGCCGAGGAATTATGCGTGACACCGAACTATTTAAGCCGATTGTTTCGGCAGGAGACAGGGAGATCCTTCAGTGACTATCTTTCCGATTTGCGGATGGAGAAGGCTACCGAACTGCTGAAATCCAGTATGTTAAAAATTTATCAGATTGGCGATGCGGTAGGCTACCCGAATCCCCGCTACTTTAGCGAATGGTTTCAAAAGCAGACCGGCATGTCACCGGGGGATTATCGCAAGCACCATGCCATATGAACTTTTGAAGGAAAGTGGAAGATGGATAGAAAAGCGGAACAAAAGATAGGTTTACCTCGTTAAAAGTACTTTCCCTTTCGGATACAATAAATTTGTAAAGCGGTTTCAAGATGGAACGAACGAAAGGGGAAGTAATATGAAACGTAAATTTGGTGTCATCATTTCGGCTTTAACTCTTACAAGTATGGTGTTGTCGGCATGTGGAGGCTCGACGACGACTCCGGCTCCAAGCGGGACGCAGGCGCCAAGCACACCGACGGCAGCCCAAAGCACGCCAGCGCCAGCGGAAACAGCCAAACCGGTAGCAGCAAGCGGCGGCAAAGTGGAAATTTTCAGTTGGTGGACAGGTGCCGGCGAAGAGGCTGGTTTACAGGGCTTAATCAAGCTGTTCAAAGAGAAGCATTCTGATATTGAAGTCATTAACGCAGCCGTGGCAGGGGGAGCGGGCACGAATGCGAAAGCCGTTTTGGCGAGCCGCATGCAGGGCGGAGATCCGCCGTCGGCCTTCCAAGTGCATGGCGGCGCAGAGCTTAACACGGGGTGGGTAGCTGCCGGTAAAGTCAGTCCGCTTAACGACCTGTACAATCAACAGGGCTGGAAAGAGAAATTCCCTAAAGACCTGATCGATATGGTCAGCAAGGACGGCAATATTTATTCCGTTCCGGTCAATATTCATCGCGGCAATGTCATTTTTTATAATAAAAAAGTATTGGACAGCAACGGTGTGAAAGCGCCTACGACGTTTGATGAATTTTTTGCGGCGGCAGATGCTTTGAAGGCTAAAGGGGTGACTGCTCTTGCGCTCGGAGACAAAGAGCCTTGGGCTGCGACCATGCTCTTTGAGGACGTTCTGCTTGGCAAACTCGGACCTGAGAATTATAACAAGCTGTGGACCGGCGAGCTCGCGTTTGATGACGCCAAGGTCAAAGAGTCCTTGGAAACCTTCAAGAAGATGCTGACTTACGTCAACAAAGATCATGCAGCACGCAACTGGCAGGATGCCGCACAGCTAGTGGCCAAGGGAGAAGCGGCTATGAACGTGATGGGCGACTGGGCCAAAGGCTATTTTACGACCGATTTGAAGCTGAAGCCGAACGAAGACTTCGGCTGGGTAACAACGCCGAACACAAGCGGAGATTTCATGGTCATTACCGACACCTTCGCGCTGCCTAAAGATTCCAAGGATCAAGCAAGCGCCAAGGAATGGTTGAAGGTTTTGGGTTCTGTTGAAGGTCAGGACGTGTTTAACCCGTTGAAAGGTTCTATTCCCGCACGTATCGATGCGGACGCATCCAAATATGACGCTTACGGTAAAGCAACCATTGAAGACTTCAAGAAAAGCAAGCTGACACCAAGTTTGGCGCACGGTTCTGCCGCTATTGAAGGCTTCGCAACGCAAGCCAACCAAATCATTAATATTTTCGTTACGCAAGGCAATGTCGATCAAGCATTGAAGACGCTCAAACAAGCTGCTGATGCGAACGGCATTAAAAAATAATAAAGAGGGGTCAGATGGCGGACTCGACATTTGACCCTATTTTCAGGAGTGTGAGTACATGAACGCTTCCCGTACATCCGGAGAACTTCAGGCTCAATCTGAGCTTGTGGCTCCCTTAAGGCGTAGCGTCTGGAAATCGGAGAGATGGATTCCCATACTGATGTTGCTGCCATCGCTCGTTTTAATCGGTATCTTTGTTTACGGTTTTATCGCATGGACCGGGTTTGTGTCGTTTACTGCTTGGAAAACGATGGTCAAGAACCTGAGCTTTGTAGGGCTCAGCAACTACAAGCTATTGTTTCAGGATTTTCGGTTTCAGTCCGACATGCGCAATACGCTGATGTTTACAATCATTTTTATTGGCATAACGATGGTCATCGGCATGTTTTTGGCACTCATGGTGGATCGTAAAGTACGGGGCGAGACGTTTTTCCGCAATGTGTTTATTTTCCCTATGGCACTGTCATTTATCGTTACCGGTGTTGTATGGCAGTGGATTCTGAATCCGACAACAGGGGTTAACCTTATTTTGAAAGCGCTTGGAATCAACAATGTTCCTCAGTGGTATATAAGCACGGATATTATCCCCCATATCCAATGGGGACAGATTGAATTCGGCCTGCCTATTGCCATTATAGCCGTTGCTATCGCTGCCGTATGGCAAATGTCCGGGTTCGCCATGGCGATGTATTTGGCAGGTCTGCGCAGCATATCCGATGATTTGCGAGAAGCGGCAAGAGTCGACGGAGCAAACGAATGGCAGTTGATTCGCAAAGTGATCATTCCGCAGCTGAAACCAATCACCATGAGCTTAATGATTATTTTAGCCCATATTTCACTGAAAATATTTGATTTGATCTACGCAATGACCGGACCGGGCGCTATGTTCGTGACAGATGTTCCCGGTGTATATATGTTCGAGACGACGTTCCGTGGTAATAACTATGCCCAGGGCGCAAGCATTTCCATGATTATGTTGGTGCTGGTTTCCTTGTTCATTGTTCCGTATTTAGTCACTAGCATGCGAAAGGAGAAGATATGACATGACATTACGGCGTTTCAATCGCTCGCTTCTGTACCTTCTTTTGGTCGCTTTGGCCATCGTCTATCTGATCCCTGTCTATGTGTTGCTGATTACAAGCGTGAAAGATTTGAGCGAAGTCACCTTGGATAAAATGTGGAGTTTGCCTAGCCATCTCAATTTTAACGGGTATAAAGAAGCGTTCCAGAAGCTGATTCCTAATTTGACGAACAGCTTTCTGCTGGCTGTTCCGGCAACACTGCTTTCATCACTGCTCGGTTCGATGAACGGATACATTTTATCAAAATGGCAGTTTAAGGGTTCTCATGTTTTGTTTACGTGCATGCTCTTCGGGATGTTTATCCCGTATCAAAGCATTCTGATCCCGCTCATTCAATTTTTGCAAGCGATTCACTTGTACAACTCGATCCCCGGTCTTATTTTGGTGCATGTCGCTTATGGGCTTCCCATTTGTACGCTTATGTTCCGCAACTTCTATGTGGGCGTTCCGACGGAAGTGCTGGAAGCGGCCAAGATTGATGGAAACGGTTTCTTCGGTATATATCGTCATGTGATTCTGCCTTTGTCAGTAACCGGGTTTGTTGTGGTCGCCATTTGGCAGTTCACCAGCGTCTGGAATGAATTTTGTTCGCCGTCACGCTCACAACGCAGAAGCAGCAGCCGATCATGGTTGCCTTGCAGAACTTGTCCGGCAGCCAAATTGTGCACTGGAATGTGCAGATGGCGGGAGCCTTGCTGGCAGCTCTGCCGACGCTGCTGATTTACATTTTGCTCAGCCGGTTTTTCATTCGCGGTCTTTTGGCTGGTTCGATTAAGGGTTAATAGGTATCAGAAATTAGTATTGGAGGAATGCTTGAGTGAAAAACAGATGGGCTGCCAAGTCGATGTCGATATTATCATGTTCTACTTTGCTCGCAGGAATATTGTACGCGCCCGGATCTCAAATCGCTTTGGCCGACGCTGCTCCGGCTTCGAGGAGCTTCTTCACTTCGTTTGAGACCGGAGATGTTCAACCGACCTGGGTCAATACGACGGAATTGGACGGTTCGGGAAACAAAATGACCTCAGGGGTTGACGGAAATACCCCTTATGTCGGAATTCCCGGTAATATTTCCAGCAAAATCGTACAGGTTACAGCTAGAGGCGATAATCCGCCTAATGAACTTGTGGCGAACTTGACAGACGCAAACAATAATACAAAGTGGTTGGATTTTAATAAAACAAGTTGGGCACAATTCAAGTTTGATCTGCCGAGAGTCATCGTGAAGTATGCTTTGACTTCGGCTAACGATGCGGCGGGAAGGGATCCGAAAAACTGGACGCTGCAAGGCTCTAATGACGGTACAACTTGGAACGTGCTGGATACGAGAACGAATCAGTCATTCAGCAGCCGATTTGCAACCAACGTATACGATTTTGCGAATACGACAGCTTACCTGTTCTACAAGCTGGATATCACTCTGAATGGCGGCGAAAACATCGTTCAGTTGGCGGAAGTACAATTGTCCGATGGCATCGAATTGCCCCCTCCGCCTCCGGCAGATATGAAATCCGACATTTCGAACGGGCCGACAGGTCTGTACACCGCGAAAAGCGGAGTTGGCTGGAGCGGATTAAAAGCAATGACGTTTGCGGGAACCAATCTGGTTAGCGGAAGAACCTATTCTTACAATAAAATTTATGACGTCGATGTAGACGTTACGCCAAATACGGAGCTTTCGTATTATCTGGCCCCGCAGTTTACCAGCACGACGGAAACCGATTATACGAGCACTTATTCGGCAATCGATTTGGCATTCTCCGACGGAACCTACCTGCATGATCTGGGTGCCATTGATCAGCATGGCTTCAAACTTGATCCTGTCTCGCAAGGGAATTCCAAAGCCTTGTACAACAATCAATGGAATTTCATCAAATCCCAAATCGGCCATGTTGCGGCAGGCAAAAAAATTAAGCGTATCCTTCTGGCGTACGATAATCCAAATGCGGTGGCAGGAACATCCTTCAAAGCAACGGTTGATGATATTAAAATTGACGGAAATCCGCTGCCGATGGCCCAGTCGAGGCTTTCCGATTATGTGAACATTCTTCGGGGCACGCAATCGAACGGCAGCTTCTCTCGAGGAAATAACGTTCCTGCCGTCGCCATTCCACACGGGTTTAACTTCTGGACGCCAATGACAGATGCGGGCTCAGGTTCATGGATTTATACCTATAATGAAAAGAATACGGCAAACAATCTGCCTGTCATCCAGGCTTTTGCGTTGAACCATGAACCTAGCCCTTGGATGGGAGACCGTCAGACGTTTCAGGTGATGCCTTCGAACGTAACGGGAGTTCCGAGCGCCAATCGTACGGATCGTCAATTGGAGTTTAAACATGCCAATGAAATCGCCAAGGCCCATTATTACGGCGTCACTTTCGAGAACGGCATGAAAACAGAGTTTACGCCTACGGATCACGCAGCTATGTTCCAATTTACGTTTACAGGCAGCGAATCCAATTTGATCTTCGACAACCAAAGCAACAGCGGAGGCATTACGCTTAACGCCGATGGATCCATACAGGGCTATTCCGATCAAAAGAGCGGCAATTCCAACGGAGCTACGCGCATGTTCTTTTACGCGACCTTCGACAAACCGGTAAAAGCCAGTGGAAATCCGTCCAAGAATGGCGGCGGAGCCAATGTGTCCCGTTATTATAAGTTCGATACGACAACAGATAAGGTAGTTACGATGAAGATTGCAACATCGCTCATCGGAGTTGATCAGGCGAAGAAAAATCTGGATTTGGAAATATCGCCAACCGATACGTTCGATACGATCAAGGAGAAGGCGCAGTCCAATTGGGATCAATTATTAGGCACGATTCAACTTGAAGGGGCGACAGAGGATCAACTGGTCAATATGTACTCCAATATGTATCGTTTATTCTTGTGGCCGAACTCGGCATTTGAAAATACAGGCACGAAAGAAGCACCGACATACAAGCATGCTGACCAAACCCCGCTCACCACATGTTCGACTAGCACAGCAGTTCAAACATGCGCCAAGATTGTAGACGGGAAATCATATGTGAACAACGGTTTCTGGGATACGTACCGGACGACATGGCCGGCGTACAGCTTGCTGACCCCAACTGTGGCTGGGGAACTGGTTGACGGATTCGTGCAGCAGTATAAAGACGGGGGCTGGATCTCCAGATGGTCTTCGCCGGGCTATGCGAATATCATGGTAGGAACAAGCGCAGACGTTGCTTTTGCGGATGCCTACCTCAAAGGCGTCACCAATTTTGATGTCAAAAGCTTCTATCAAGCAGCAATCAAGGATGCGTCGGTGAACCCGCCGAATGGCAATGTAGGCCGTAAGGGGATGAACACATCGGTATTTAAGGGCTACACAAGCTATAGCGACACAGGTGAAGCGATGTCATGGGCAATGGACGGATACATCAACGACTTTGGTATTGCCAATCTGGCTAAAGCGCTAGCTGAGAAAAACGACACCACAGATCCTTATAACGCCAATTACGCTTCAGATTACGAATATTACATCAATCGCGCTACCAATTATGTGAATATGTTTAATCCGAATCTTGGATTTTTTAACGGTAGGGATTCCAGCGGAGCATGGCGCAATACGTCCAGCAATTTTAACCCTCTCGATTGGGGCGGAGGATCCGGCGATTATACCGAAACAAATGCATGGAACATGGCGTTCCATGTGCCGCAAGATGGTCAAGGTCTGGCCAATCTATATGGAGGGAAAGAAAAGCTCACACAGAAGCTGGATCAATTTTTCAGCACGCCGGAAACAGCTCAAAATCCTGGATCATACGGTGGTCTCATTCATGAAATGAGAGAAGCAAGAGACGTTAGAATGGGGAACTACGGCCACAGCAACCAGCCGTCTCATCACATCATCTATATGTACGATTATGCCGGCCAACCATCCAAAGCACAGGCATTAGTGCGCGATGCGTTAAGCAGACTTTATGTCGGCAGCGAAATCGGCCAAGGGTATGCAGGGGATGAAGATAACGGCGAAATGTCCGCTTGGTACATCTTCAGCGCGCTAGGATTCTATCCGCTGCAAATGGGCAGTCCGGAATATGCGATCGGAGCGCCTTTGTTCAAGAAAGCGACCATCAACCTTGAAAATGGGAAGAAGCTCGTGATTAACGCACCGAAGACCAGCATGGACAATAAATATGTACAGGGTTTGAAAATAAACGGCGTTGATTACACCAAATCTTATATCAAGCATGCCGATCTTGCTGGCGGGGCTGTGTTGGATTTCGATATGGGACCAAATCCTTCCGCATGGGGAAGCGGCAGCGATGCTGCGCCAATTTCCATTACGCAAGGCTCCGATGTACCAAGACCGTATCGAGACAAAACCGACAAGCTCATTGCTCAAGGCGCAGGAAAAGTTACGGATAGTGCAGGCACAGCAGCCGCTACCCTAAACAACCTGTTTGACAATAACTCCAATACGGTAGGCACAATCAACAGCGCAGCTCCTTGGATTCAATACGATTTCACCAAAGGCAAAGAAAAAGTAAACATGTATACGCTCACCTCGACGTCAGGCAATGCCAATACCGATCCAATGAGCTGGTTGCTGAAGGGCTCCAATGACGGGCAGAATTGGACGCTGCTAGACACGAGAAGCGACGAGAAGTTCACTTGGCGCCAACAGACCAGAGCATTCCCAGTTAAGAACGATGCGGAGTTCTCAAGCTACAGGCTTGAAATTACCGCAAATGGCGGAGGAGCTTCCACCTCGTTAGCTGAAATTGAATTCCTCGGTTCCGATCTCAGCGATAAGGATTCCGTGGCGAAAGCAATCGCAGCGCTCGATCTGGGCGATACCCAGCATGTTACCGTGGCTCTGGCTTTACCGTCAGCGGGCGTGCAAGGGACAACTGTCACCTGGAACAGTTCCGACACAACGGTTCTCAGCAATGCGGGTAAAGTTGTCTCTCGTCCGGGATTAGGCAAGCCCGATAAGACAATTACGCTAACGGCTAGTGTACAAAAAGGAACGGTCATTCAAAGCAAATCGTTTACCGTTATCGTCAAAGCGTTAAGCAAGGTTGAACCGCCATATGATGCGGGTGTGGATTTCATCAACGGTTTTGAACCGACCGACACGCCTCCTACTTGGAGCAACTCTCCAATTGTCAGCAAAAATGTTGGCGAATTCTGCTGCGGTTTAGGCGGTATGGAATCCAAGATCGGAACGACGGATACCGACAAAGCAAACGCCCTGCTGTATTCCGGTAATGCTATGGATGCATCGGCGAATTACACATACAGCCAATTGTTTAATGTTTCGTTCGATGTGAAACCGTCCACGGTATTATCGTACCGTATTCTCCCTGAAGGACCCAATGCCCAATCGAGCACGTCCACGATCAGGAAGACAAGTGCTTATATTTCGGTCGACTTGTTGTTCACTGACGGAACGTATCTGCATGATTTGAACGCCGTGGATCTTAACGGCATTGCATTGACTCCGCTTGCTCAAGGTCAAGGCGGAAAACTTCAACTTGATGCATGGAACACAGTTACAGCGAACATCGGTGCGGTAGCTGCAGGTAAAATTGTTGACAAAATCCTGATTTCCTTTAATGCTACAGGCCAAACCGGCTATTTCCGAGGGTACGTGGACGATATCCATATCAGTCACGATAAGAGTGTTCCACAAGCTCCAAGCGCATCTCTGGAAGGTGCATCCCAAGCAGCTCCAGGTCAAACGTTCGAGTTGACTTATGCGCTAAGCAGCGTGACCCAGTCGACGTATGCCCAGGATATTACGGTAACCTATGATCCGGAGAAGCTGGAATATATCAAGGCGGATTCTCTGAATGAACACTTCTTTGTCCTGAATCAAGCGCAAACTGCGGGTCGGGTACGCTTGATTACGGCTAATGTGGGTGGCTCCGTGCAGGGAGAAGATTTGATGAAGCTTACATTTAAAGCGAAGCAGCTCTCAGAATCGGCTTTGGCAACTATAACATTGTCGAAAGTCATTGTAGCCGACGGAAAGGGAGATGAGTCAGAAATCGCGGGCGACTCTCATAACGTGCTGATCAAGCTTGCCGATAAATCGGCCTTGACCGCGCTTATTGCAGAGACGCAAAGCAAGCACGATGCTGCAGTTGAAGGAACCAGATATGGTCAGTACCCGGCAGGTTCGAAAGCAGTTCTGCAAGCGGCGATCAATCAGGCTGCGGCTGTAGCCCTTAATAGAGAAGCGACTCAAGAGCAAATCGATCTAGCTTTTGCCGCTTTGCGTACGGCACTACAAACGTTTAATGTTTCAGTCATTTCCGTCGCTGATAAATCAGAGCTTCAAGCAGCAATTGTGAACGCACAAAGCAAATATGATGCTGCAGTTGAAGGTACGGACCCTGGTCAGTATCCTGCGGGAGCGAAAGCGAAACTGCTAGCAGCGATCGATCAGGCATCGAGCGTAGCTGCCAATCCTCAGTCTACTCAAGAGGGAGTGGATCAAGCGGTGACGGTTCTGAACACGGCACTCCAAGTCTTTACATCCTCTGTTAACACCAGCAGACCGGGAGATGTTAACGGCGATGGCAAATTCAGCATAGGTGACCTTGCTATCGTGGCTGCTTATTACGGTAAAAACTCTTTGGACAGCAACTGGCAGCAGTATAAAGTTGCCGATATCAACGGCGATGGCGTTATTGATATCATTGATCTTGCTGCGGTAGCCCAAAAAATACTTGAAACAGAATAAACACCATGGGGGGGATGGCGAAATTCGCCTCCTTCTCTCTTTACGAAAAGAGTTGCTAATCACCGAGACCAAGACCTCTTTGTTTAAAAAACATAGTAGAATATTCATACAAAATATGAGGAATTCGAATATAATTAAGTGGAATTATAGAACATAATAGAATATGTAAGCGTTTTATATACGGCCGTATATAATGATACAAAATGTATCAATCACTAGGTGAAGGAGGTGGCTACTACAATGACTTTGGTTTAACCGGATGCACAGAAACAGTTTTACACAAAACGCAATAAATAACATATGGGAGGATTTGAAACAAAAAATGAAGAAAACAACTTCTTATCTCGCCTCTTTATTAATGCTATCTTTATTGCCCTTTAATGTGGCAAATGTGTCGGCTGCAGACTTGGAAATCTACAAAAACCCGAACATGCCCGTTGAACAACGGGTGCAGGATTTGCTTGGCAAAATGACTTTGGATGAAAAAATAGGTCAGATGGTTCAGGCGGAGCGGGCTTCACTGGGAACAGTAAGCGACATCAAAACTTACTTTATAGGCTCGATTTTGAGCGGGGGCGGATCGGTGCCAGCCGGAAATACGGCAGCAGCCTGGAAGACCATGGTTGACAATTATCAAAATCAGGCATTGAGTACCCGATTGGGCATTCCAATGATCTACGGCGTCGATGCTGTCCACGGGCATAACAACCTGAAGGACGCTACGATGTTCCCGCATAACGTAGGACTGGGTGCGGCCAATGATGCCGATCTGGTGAGAAGAATCGGCAGCGCAACAGCGGAAGAAGTGAGGGCGACTGGCGTCCACTGGACCTTCGCGCCCGTCATATCCGCTGTTCAAAATATACGTTGGGGCAGAACGTATGAAGGCTTCAGCGAAGACCCGCAAATCGTAGCGAAGCTCGGAGTAGCAGCCGTCCAAGGACTGCAGGGCAATCCTGAGGATCCCGGGTTTTTGAAAGGCAAGAAAATCGTCGCCGATATTAAGCATTACATTGGGGACGGTTTAACGGACAATGGGGTTAACACAGGAAACATAACAGTTCCTGTACCTGATGGCAAGACATTGAACCAAGCAAAGGATGAATATTTGGCGCCTTATCTCGCTTATTATAAAAAAGCGATTGACGCAGGCGCACGTACCGTAATGGTGACGTACAGCGGCATTAACGGGCTGAAAACGCATGCCGACACCCATCTGGTTACGGATGTGCTGAAAGGCCAGCTTGGATTTACCGGCTTCGTCGTATCGGATTATAATGCCATTCAACAGATAACGGTTGACGATCAAGGGAACAATATTAGTGGAGCAGCCAACTACAAAAAACAAATCAAAGCCAGCGTGAATGCCGGCGTCGACTTGTTCATGCTCTCCGACAAAGGGAACACGACCAGCAGCTCAGGCGCAGGCAACGGCTGGATTGGATTTATTAACAACCTGAAATCGTTGGTAGGAACCGGTGAAGTACCCATGGCCCGGATTGACGATGCGGTTACAAGAAATCTTAGAGTCAAGTTTGAAAACGGGTTGTTCGAGCAGCCGTTATCCGACAGCGTAACCAACCCGGATAGCGTGATCTATAACCAAGATCACGCAGCTCTCGCCCGGGAAGCGGCGAGAAAGTCACTCGTACTTTTGAAGAACAGCCCTAACGTGCTGCCTCTGAAAAAAGACGGCTCCCAGAAGATCGTCGTCATTGGCGATAAAGCCAACCATATCGGATATCAGCTTGGAGGCTGGACAATCTCTTGGCAGGGTGCAGGAAACACAGTCACGAAAGGCACGAACATTCTGGACGGCATCAAACAAGTAGCCGGTCCGGGCGTAACCGTAGATTGGGATCAAAACGGAGCTACAGCTACAGCAGGTCATGATATTGCTATTGCTGTCATCGGGGAAGATCCTTATGCGGAAGGCAATGGAGATCGCACAGGCACGAGCCTTACTTACGGAACGGGCGGTGGTGCTTCCAGCGATACCAGCATTGTTGCGAACCTGAAAGCGGCCAAAGCGGCTAATCCGAATTTGAAAGTGGTTATTATTCTGGTATCGGGCAGACCGCTTGTCATAACGAACGATCTGGCTAATTGGGATGCCGTTGTAGAAGCATGGCTTCCGGGATCGGAAGGAGCGGGCGTTGCCGATGTCGTATTCGGCGACAACGATTTCCAAGGCAAATTGCCATACACATGGCCTCGCACGTTTGATGAGATTAATGCGAAAGACAAGAGTAATCCGTTATTCCCGCTTGGATATGGTTTAACGTATGCCGAAACGAAATCGGGAACCGTCTTATCGGGTACAGATACAGCAATTCCGGGTCAAGAATTCGATTTGACCTACAGCGTGAGGAATGTCGCTCAACAAGTGTATGCACAGGATGTAACAGTAACGTATGATCCGCAGCAGTTTGAGTATGTTTCCGCAAGTCCGACGAAAGACGGATTAAAAATCGTAGATAAAAAGGCAACAAGCGGTCAAGTCCGGTTTATTTTGGCCAATGTGGGAACGAATCATGACGCAAGTGGAGATTGGTTAAAGCTGAAATTCCGGGCCAAACCGGTTCAATCCGCTACTAGCGCAATAAACATAACGAACGTGGTGATTGCCGACGCAAAAGGAGTGGAGACTCAGTTGAGTGGTACTTCGCACAGCATCCAATTTATTATAGTTGACAAAACAGCTCTGAGTACATTGATCGCAAATGCACAAAGTAAGCATGATACGTCCGTAGAAGGAACACGTCCGGGTCAGTATCCGGCAGCAGCTAGAGCTGCCTTGCAGACTGCGATAGACACAGCGAATGTAGTGCTGAACAATGCAGCAGCAACGCAGGCAGACGTAACGCAAGCGGTAACGAATCTGAATGCGGCGATCCAAACGTTTACCTCCTCGGTCGTTAATCGTGTACCGAGCGATACGTCCGGAGACGGCGTGATCAGCATCGGCGATTTGGCTATCGTTGCGGCTGCATATGGTAAAACATCCGCAGATACGGATTGGGATCTATACAAGGTGGCGGATGTCAACAACGACGGCAAAGTAGACATCACTGACCTTGCTATCGTGGCAAATTCAATTTTGCAATAAAGAGAATAGAACGGAAGAAGAGAGAAGCCTGCTTGAGGGCAGGCTTCTCTCTATCCTTAGACGCTGCAATTATTTTGGAAGAGCTGATATAAAAATAGTATTTGTGAGATGAAAACGCTTTAGTGACTTTTCCTTGCATCCGTGATACAATATGTATCGTGGATATCCGTTCAACAATTGTCTCATGAGAATTCAAATTTCATGCGGACAAGCTGTTTGTCTTAAGACTGCAAATAACGGATATAACGAACCTTATTATACTTAAAAGGTATAGGTCGACATTCCGAGGCTATAAATGAAAGGCTGCCGTAGACAGAATGGATGGATTCAGATCCTACCTTAACGCGAGAGGAGAATTTTTTTAATGAGACGAACCTACCTATCTTTTTGCTTTGCATTGGTACTTTTTATTTCCTTTTTGACATCGCATGCTGTACTTGCTGCAACTGGGCCTACATTTACTTTGAGCATCAGTGATCATAATCAGAAGCCTGGCGATGAAATTTCTGTAACGGTAAAAGGAGATAATTTTAACGACGTTTACGCTTATGAGGTGAACTTGGAATTCGATAACAAACTTTTGAAATTGAAAGGAGCCAAAGCGGAGCAAGAGAGCGGTTTTTCCATCAGTCCTATCGTAAAAGGAAATAAAATTCAGTTTGCGCATACGAAGGTGGGTAAAGTAGCCGGAGATAGTGGGAAAATAAGCTTGTGCACGTTTACTTTTGAACCGATTGATTCGGGGGAAGCCCAGTTTGGTTTGAAGGACGTTAAGCTCGTCAATAGCCAACTGGCTTCATCTACACTAGCAAATTCAGCTATCGTCTCTGCCCATGTTGACAAGGTGCTAACCAATGAAATGAATTTTAAGGATATACTTAATCATTGGGCGAAGGAGGCAATATTGGCAGCGGTAAAGCAAGGCTTTGTTGAGGGGTATCCAGATCAAACGTTCCGTCCGAATAATAACGTATCACGTTCTGAGTTTGTGGCTATGTTGATACGCGCTCTGAAAATTCAACCGACTGGTGGCAGTAGTCTGCCGTTTACAGATGCAGACCAGATACCGGATTGGTCGAAACCCTTTGTTTCCGAAGCAGTAAAATTAGGTATTGTGAGCGGATATGAGGATAATTCGTTTCGATCCGCAGACCCGATCTCCCGCGCGGAGCTTGCTGTGATGATTGTCAAAGCGTTCGGCCTGCAAGTAGATTGGAGTGCCAAAGCTTCATTTGCTGATGCGAATGATATTCCCAGCTGGGCCGTTCCTCACGTTGCAGCTGCTGCCGATGCGGGCTTTATTCAAGGAAGAGGTAACAACCTATTTGCACCTAACGACAAGGCCACCCGAGCTGAGGTAGTCAATCTAATTCTCTCTATGCTCAAACATAAAGGTTTGTAAGGAGTTGAATGCGTATGAAAAAAATTGGTTTCGTAGCAATCATTGTTTTCTGTATGTTCCTGCAAATGATTTCTGTCCCGAAATCCGCGAATGCCGCTGCTGCTGCTTCCATTGATGTGAGTGTCGTCTTGCATATAGGAGATTTAATAAATTTGTCGGCCGGCTACCCCAGTGTGATCTGGACGGTTACGGAATTGAACGGTAATGCGACCGACAAAGCAGCGGTTACTTCCACAGGTGTTGTAACAGCCCTAAAGCCTGGTAAGATTAAAGTAATTGCTGCAGCTTCTGATGGCACCAATTATAGAGGTGAAATCCTGATTACGATTCTTGGGGAGGAAGAGAAACCATCCGCCGTATTAAACGGAACCGTAAGCGTCTCGGCCGGAGAATCCTTCGATCTGATTTATGGCTTGAGCCATGTTGCGGGAGGCATATATGCGCAGGATGTTACGCTGACTTATGATCCGGCAAAGCTGGAGTTTGATTCAGCAGTTTCTCTTAAGGACAATGCAGTTGTCGTTGTAGACATATCGAAGCAACCAGGTAAAGTTCGAATTCTATTAGCTACACTAGGAGAAGAGCATGCAAACGCAGCATACGGAGATTTAATTAAGCTGCATTGGAAGGTGAAACCTACAGTTCAACCTGGACCCGTTGAAATTCTGTTGCAACATGTTATTGTCTCTAATGGCAGTGGAGTCGAGACACAGCTGAACACGAAAAATCACAGCCAAGTTGTCGTAAAAGCTGCTTCAGTGAACAAACAATTACTTCTTGACCTGATTGCGCAAGCGCAAGAAAAGATCAACAATGGGGTGGAAGGCACTCTTCCCGGTCAGTATAAGAAAGGGGCGAAAGCTGTCTTGCAAGGCGCCATTGATGCTGCAAAAGCTGTAGCCGACAACGCTTCGAGCAGTCAACAAGGCGTGGACGATGCATTATCCGCATTGAGGGCGGCGCTTCAGGCATTTGCAGATTCCATCATTCCGAGCATGCCAGGCGACCAAAACGGAGATGGCAAAGTTAGTATTGGTGATATTGCTGTCATCGCTGCAGCCTATGGAAAATCCAACAAAGATCCAGATTGGGATCAATACAAGAATTGCGATATAAACGGTGATGGTATTATCGATGTTGCTGATTTGGCTGCAGTGGCTAGGATCTTGCTTGACGAGAAATAATCATGAAGCCTATTATTCGATTCTCGCCGAAGAATGGCCAGAGGTGCGCACGAATCTTCTACAACGCCTTCAAAGAGGTTTGAACAGTGCAACCGAGTAGTAATGTATATGACTTCTTTCAAGAGTTGAAGGACTACTTCCGCAAACATGATCCGCATCATAAGCGTAGAGTTGCCTGAACTTAACATACAGGTTGTGCAAAGTTAAAAAGTGCCCCTCTCATTATTTTTGAAGGGGCACTTTTTTTATTTTGGAGTACTTACATGAATATTTGGGGTTATAGGGGGTGAAGGGCTAAGTAATTAATTGGTGTAATAAACCATAAAGTTATTGTTACGTCTATTTGGTAAGAGCAAATTTAAACAAAAAGAGGCGGAATACTTTGTGAGAAAAACGGCTGTTTGTATTTTTTGTTTTTCTATTATCTTGTCTGGTTGTCATATCAAACCAAATGAGACTTCTTCTGTCGGTAAAGCTGATATACAAGCAGAAATAAAAATCTCTTCTACATTTCAGAATATAGCTAAGACGCCTGATGGAAAAATGGTGATAGAAGGGCAGCAAGAACCCACTACCTACAAAGATATTGACATTACGATAAATCAGCAAATGGATGTACCAGGTCATATTAGTTACCCAAACCATTCGTCTGTTATTTATCAAGAAGAAGTTAATATCACTGGAGAAAAAGCAACATTGCTTAAAATATCCCATGACAATTTTACGGCGGTAACGGAGAAGGAAAAAGGAGCAAGGACGGACATCATTTATTGGCTTTATGTAACGAGACCTATACCTAATGACTCAAATAATGTAAATACGTATATTCTTTCAGCTACAGTAATAGGTAATGATGCAGATGCAAAAAACGAAATTTTAGATGTAGCTAAAACATGGAATCCTAAAGGTGCTTTAGAATGAATCGCCTGAAAACAGAACAGTAAAAAACGGCTGCTATAGATAAAGCGACGACCTCAGGGGGATGAGCCCTCGAAATCTGCATTTAGCAGCCGTTCGTACCGTTATGATGCTGAGTTGGTCATATTACCTCGCGCTAGCCAGTCTAGAAGGCGGTTATTGGCAAAATGATCTCGCCACAACCTTATTCGCGAACGGAGGCGAGATACGCCTCGAGCTGGTTGAATGTACCGTTGAAGCCTTGGTTCATCGAGTCTTTCATGCCGCGGAATGCTGCGCGTTCTTCTTCCGTTGCGTTGATCGGACCGCCGCGCAGGGTGATCGTCGTTTTCCCATCCTGCTCAGTGAAGGTCACCACATTGCGAATTTCGAGTGGAAACGTCGGGCTGAAGGGAGCGCGTACGGTGCTGCCTTCTTCATCGGAGAAGGAATTAACGAACACGATCCGCTCCGGCGCCTCGATTTCATGATAGACGAACTTGCCCCACATTTCGAAGCCTTCCGGCGCCCGCATTTGATAGTGGAACGAACCTCCGGGTTGAAAATCTAATTTGGCATATCCCCACTCAAAGCCGACAGGTCCCCACCAATTTTTGAGATGTTCAACTTCCGACCATATCTGGAAAACGAGCTCGCGTGGCGCGTTTAACACACGGGTAAGTACCAGTTCATCATTTTCTGTTTGCTGATCTGCTTGTTGATTTTCCATTATATATCCTCCGATTCATTGGTTGAAATTGAGTTGTTCATTTGGCCCTGCAACTTTTGAAGATATACGTCTAGTTGATCGAATTTCTCTTCCCACATGCGCCGATAGGTTTCCAACCATGTGTCTATCTCCTTGAAGGGTTCAGGACGTAGTTTGTAAATCCGTTTGTTCGCCTGCGGCTGAACCTCGACGAGGCCAGTGTCACACAGAACTCGGAGATGTTTAGATGTCTGAGGCTGATTGAGATCGAGACGTCGGCGATCTCCCCGACCGGCAAGGGCCCGTTGCTTAGCAGTTGGACGATGTCCATGCGATTGGGCTCGGCAAGAGCGCTGAAAGTCGCCACGTTCATGCGGCATCGGCTCCTATTCGAGCCACAGATATGCGACTGATCACCGGTGCTCCAGATGCTCGGCCAGACGGCCTAAAGTAGATATGGCGCCTTCGATGGCACCGTACTTTTCTACGACGAGCTGCAACGCTTCGGACGACGGGAAGGTTGATTGCATCGTGATCTTCGTTTTGCCGTCTTCTTCCTCGAAGGTCACCGTAACGTCGAAGCCAGCGTCATCGTCTTCTCCGCCGGAGTGGACGTAGACGAGCCTTTCAGGGCTGACGACCTCGATATAAGTGATCATGTTGGGGTAATCGACACCGTTAGGTCCATGCATGATGTATACCCAGGAACCTCCGGGTCTCACCTCCATGGATTGAATCGTAATCGTGAAGCCGCGGGGGCCCCACCAATGTGGCAAATGCTTCGGATCTGTCCAAGCCTCGTAGACGAGGCTGCGCAGCGCGTTTATATAGCGGGTGACCGTCAATTCCCGGCCATTCACGACAGCGACGGCTTCGTTCGTTATGTCATCTTGTGACATGGTCATATTCCTCCTATCGGATTAGGTTGTTTGGTGATCTAGTGTAGCTTGTGTAATTCCTAGATACAATATACCTCATAAGGAATATTCCTGTAAAATAATATATATATATTTTTAATTATAGAATGTGTTATAGCTGCAGGGGAGGCTGCTCAATATGCAAATATCATAATGAAAAAAAGAGTCATTATCGCTCCTGACGATTGATTTACCTATATGAGAAATGTTAAACCTCCATCGGATAATCCGATGGAGGTTTCTATTTCATACCAAAGTTTTAAACACCAAAATAACTTTTTGCAGCTGCAACGTCAGCTTGATATTGTGCATATTGACTATCAAGCTCCCAATGGCCATGAGCATTCATCCCATCGTAGGCTAACAGTCTATCCAATTCTGCCTTATAAGTTAGATAGTTGTTATAATTCACTAAATTTAATCGAGGAAACCCATTCCCCAAACCGTTAAAGTAAACTGTTGCAGTTGCAAGATCGGCTTGATATTGCTAAGTGTAAGAAAGTTCGTGCACACGATTCTGAAGATACGGATAGTAAGAGAATGCTGGATGAGGTAAAATAGGGATGCAAGGATAATATGATGAGTAGAGGACGTGGATGGTAGATGGCAAAGTTGACACCGTATTTTTATTCCGAAGATGCTAAAACTCAGGCACAGTTTTATGTGCAAGCACTAGGTGGGGAAATCGGCGTTCAGATGACGTATGGACAAGCCCCCGGTACAGATGAAGCGATCAAAGACAAAGTTATGCATATGGCATTCACCGCGGGAGGCGTAAACTTTTTTATCGCTGACACCATGCACGAGCCAGCGGGAAAAAGCAGTGGTTTTGATCTGAGTCTCGAGTTCAAGACGGATGAGGAAGCCCAGCAGGCGTTTGCTAATCTGTCGGAAGGCGGTCAAGTGATTATGGCGCTTGAGAAGCAGTTTTGGGGCAGCCTATTTGGTCGTATAGAGGACAAGTTCGGCATCAAGTGGCAAGTCACTACAGAAGCAATCGTACAACAGGGATAAGTTTGTTTGGTGATTTGTAAGGATCTAGTGGCCCTACGAGCGGCATCTTCGCTTTATGAGATGTCATCGATAGGCTTTTGGCGTTAAAAGGAAATACGACTTCACAATGTTTTCGGGAGATGACTGAGGGGTTACCCCTTTCTAATTTATTGTTAAAATTAAAGGATGAATCGAGCATGTTTGAGATGATATTTTGTCGATGAACGTGGTCATGGCTAGCTTCGCTTTGAATAGAGAATCTACGGGTGTCGAGAAAGTCTCGGCTGTCTGAGATTTTCCTGTTTATGATGCGGCGAGATGGTTAGTTTCTTGCGTTTTATAAGTGCTTGGTTCATCATTTTTTACGAAAGTGATCAAACCGAATGCAGGGAAGCTTCGTTACCTTAAGTAAGAATAGCGTTTAATCCACTATTAAACGGTCTATACCTACCGAAGGAGGCTTAGTGTCCATGAAGAAAAAAATTAAAAAACTAGTTCTCTCCAGTATCGCACTCCTGAGTATGGTAACAAGTTTGACAGCTTTATCTGCTGCCGCGGCAGAGCCAGTGCATGTAAAGTCTGAGACAGAGCTTGTTGGTGATCTGGGTATGTTACAAGGGGAAGGTAATGGACTGACGAGTGAGTATTTGAACAAATCGACAACACGTTTTCAAGCGGCGATCATGTTTCTACGATTAAAGGGTTTGGAGAAGGAAGCTCTTGCTTACAAAGGACAAGATAATTTCAAAGATGCAGGACTTGTGTATAAAGAGGGGCAAGCTATTCTTGGCTATCTGAAAGATCATCCGGATTTGGGCTGGCAGGGACCTGGCGGGAATTTGTTTGAACCGGGGACTGAAATTACGGCGCAGGCTTATTACAAAGTGTTGCTGGAATCATTGGGCTATAAGCAGGATACTGATTTTGACTACAAGATGACGTTAGCTTTTGCCGAACAGAAAGGCTTATCCAAGATCGCAAAAGCTGCGCATCTGGTCAATGCGAACATAGCTACAGCTACAATTGAAGCGCTTCGTGCTCCACTGAAAGGCAGCGGCAAAACATTGGCTTCTGCACTTGCAGACAAAGGTATCCTTAAGGCCAGCCATGTGGAAGAGCTTGCCAATAATTCGTTGAATGTGAAGCAGAATGATGCAGTAGGCAGCTATATAACCGATTCCAAAGGGATGACGCTATATTATTTTACAAAAGATGCGGCTGATATGAATGCCTGTGTGGACGGTTGTCTTGCGAATTGGCCTATTTATTATGATGATAAGTTGATTGTTCCTGCAGGCTTGGATGCCAAAGATTTTTCTGTTTTTGATCGTAAGGATGGGAAAGAACAATTGACATACAAGGGTTGGCCTTTGTATTATTTTGTTAAAGATCAACAAGCAGGCGATATAAAAGGCGAAAATGTGCTCAATGTTTGGCATGTTGTCAATCCTTCCAGTGGTGTAGCTCTGGGAACTAAGGCTGATTTGGGCACTTATTTGACAGACGCAAAGGGCATGACGCTCTATTATTTTGATAAAGACACCAAAGGTGTTAGTAATTGCGCTGGGGATTGCTTGAACAAGTGGCCGCTTTTCTATGCAGATCCTATTTCTGCCCCAACGGGCGTAAATGCCAGTGACTTCGGTACGATAGTTCGCGCTGACGGATCGAAGCAAACGACATACAAGGGGTTTCCGCTCTATTATTGGGCAGCCGACAAACATAGAGGAGATACATTAGGCCAAAACGTAGGAAATGTCTGGTTTGTTGTTAATCCGGACAAATTTGTCGGTACAAAAGCTGAACATAGTGCGATAAAAACGAGCAAGTCTGATCAACTCGGCACTTATCTCGTGGATGGCAATGGCATGACTTTGTATGTGTTTACGAAAGATAAAATGGATACGAACGCTTGTACAGGTCAATGCTTAATCAACTGGCCGGTATTCTATGACGCCAATCTAACCGTATCCAACGATTTGAAAGCAAGCGATTTCGATGTATTAACCCGCAGCGACGGTACGAAGCAAAGCACGTACAAGGGGTGGCCATTGTATTATTGGATTAAAGATAAAAATCCTGGTGAGACAACTGGGCAAAATGTATCGAAAGTATGGTTTGTTATTGATCCAACTAAAACTGAGGCCAGATAACAGCGAGTTTTTCTCTAAAAAAGGCTGTTCACAACGCTCCATCCTGCTGTCGATACAGCAGGGGTGGAGTGTTTGTTGTTTGTAGCTAAACAAGGGTGGAGTGAGGTGAGCTGCTATTTCTACTCGGGGAGCGCCGATTTATATGCAAAATCGAACAGATGGGGAGCTCATGGAGCTAGTTATGGCCAAAGAGCATTCAGCTTTGGAAGAACTTTACGATCGTTATGTCAAACTGGTGTATTCATTTTCTCTGAAAACGATGAAGGACGAACATGCATCCAGAGAAATCGTACAGTTGGTTTTTACACGGCTGTGGACGACGGAGAAAGGCTACGATGCAAGCAAGGGGGGATACGTGAACTGGCTGCTCACGATAACCCGCAATATTACCATAGATTATGTTCGAAAGCACCGGAAGCAAAATGAGATTATTCGATTGGAGCCGCGAGAGTGGGAGCAAGCCTTTATATCTGGAGAACCTGATCCAGAGACTGCTTTATTCCGTAAACAAAGTGGAGAGCAAATTAAGCAAGCTTATGCACATTTGACTACCAATCAGATTGAATTGATCAATTTGATGTACTGGGAAGGGTATTCGTTAAGCGAAATTGCTTCTCAGAAGAATGAACCCGTAGGAACCGTGAAAAGCCGATTGCATCAGTGCCTCAAAATACTTCGCAAGCATCTGACACCAGTGAAGGAGGGATCCATATGAAAGGACAAGAACGAGTAGATTGCGGCTTTCTCATTGAGTATTTGACCGGTGAATGCACCGAATGGGAGCGTGCCGCCTTTGAACGCCATCTACATACTTGTGAATCTTGCAGAGAAGAACTCAAAGATTTACGACTTGTCTGGCAAGCACTCCCTTTTCAAATGGAAGAGGTGG
This sequence comes from Paenibacillus sp. N3.4, assembly GCF_008017805.1. Classification (GTDB taxonomy): domain Bacteria; phylum Bacillota; class Bacilli; order Paenibacillales; family NBRC-103111; genus Paenibacillus_E. The sequence continues at coordinate 107,185 of NZ_VRTT01000019.1, forward strand.
AAGTTCCTGCGGATTTGAAGCAGCAAGTGATGCAGTCGATCCATCCAAAGCTCCCTCGAAAAAGACAAACATGGACGCGGAAATGGACCTATGGAATAAGCGCGGTTCTTTTGTTGGGATTGGCCGGATTCGCTTTGTGGAATTATCAGACGACCCATTCGCAGCAGAACGCACATAATTTGCTGAGCCAACCGGCAGAAGTGATTCGTACCTATAAGTTGATATCAGCGAACAGCTCCATGCCGTCTGCCACTGGCACAGCCTGGATTGTGCAGCACGGAGATAGCAACAACGTAGTTGTAAATTTGTCGGGTCTAAAAGAAACGGAGGGAGACTGGACGTACCAGGTTTGGTTAAATCACGACGGTAAAAAGTATAATTGCGGAACGCTGCGCGTTGATAAAGAAGGAGTCGGCGTTCTGACCTATAATGTGCCAGTGAAAAACTTGCAAATTGATTCCATTGGCGTAACATTGGAGCCGGATCCTAATGGCAGCAAGCCGCGTGGAGTTAAAGTGATGGGCACATGATTTGGAGAAAAGAGGGACTGCACTTAAGTCTACCGATCAAATATTGGCCTCTCCCTACGACAAATGCCGTATTAAAAAGGAAACTGCTAGCCACCATCAAGGTACACAGTTTCCTTTTTTGTTGCACGCTTTTTAGTTTAACTTAAGGAAGCAACTGGAAAACTGTTCAGACTATTTCTTGGCAGCCAGCCAAGTTGCCAAGGCTTCGATATCCTCCGTTTTTAAAGTATCTTTAAATGGTGGCATATCGCCTTTGCCTTTCATGATTTGGTTCACGATTTGGTCTTTCGTTTTACGCGAACCGACTTGAGTCAAGTTTGGACCAAAGTCACCCTGCAGGCCCGTTCCGTGACAAGCCAAGCAGTTGCTTTTGTAGAGCTTCTCGGCATGAACGTCAGCGTTTTCAGCGGGCAGCGACTTGGCTGTCGGAGCGGGATCAGGTGTAGGTGCTGGACTTGGGGCTGCTGACTCAGTCTCAGTCTTCGCCATAGTTGCAGATGGCGTTGTTTCTTTCGACGGTTGCGGTTTAGGCGTCGTGCTTGCTGCGGCTGCCGGTGACGGAGACGGAGATAGTGAAGGCGAAGGAGCTGTCGTCACGGTTGGTGATGCAGACATGGCAGGTTTAGGCGATGGGGTGACGGTCATAGTGGCAGGTGACGGCGGCGAAGCGATAGCATTTGCAGCAACGGCAGCTGTACTCGACTGGGGTGCTGCTGTTTGGCTGCCGCACCCCGAGGCGGTCAACAAGGCTGCACCGCATAGGCTGGTGAGAATCCATTTGTTCATATTATTTATCTCCTTTAACTCTTTCTTTTAGAGTTAACGAAATAAAATGGATTTTGGTTTTGTGGGTGATGATGGTATTAAAGCATATTTCTAAAACCAGAATAACGATGATCTTGAGCTACTTCAAGAGGCATATGAATTTTGTTGTGACAAGGACTATATGCATCTGTGTGAATGAGAGTTTGAAGTTAGACTACTAGATGGACACACCGATTTGATATAATAGAAAAAATATCAATGTAAAGCGGAGTGTGTAAAATGGGAGAACAGCGGCAGCGTTACAGTCAAGAATTTAAAGAACAAGCGGTAAAAT
>NZ_VRTT01000001.1 GCF_008017805.1 Paenibacillus sp. N3.4
ATGCATTTTCACAAAGACAAAAAAAGTGTGAACCAAATCAAAGGATGGCAACATTAATATTATTTTGAACTTATAAAACGTTCAATAATGTCAGGGTCTCTTACTTCTTCATGAAGGTACCGTTGAATTTCTACTGCGATTTTATGATACCCTTTTTTTGACGCACTAAGATATCGATACCTCGAGTTTGCCGACAGTAAATGTCACCATATAATATAATTCCTAAGGGACCCACATCATTACTTCTTTGAATTTGCAGATGTTAAAAATGCCTCAATCTCAGATTTATTCGGAATACCATCTAGGGCACCTTTTCGTGTAATTTTAATTGCTGCAGCAGCAGAAGCAAATCGCAGAGTCTCTTCTGAAATATCCGTTGAACCTGTCGTTGCAGCCAATACGCCTATGAACGTATCTCCAGCTGCCGTCGTATCAACGACTTGTACGTCGAAGGATGGGACATGTTTAACATTAAAATTACTATCGCTAAACAATGCTCCTTTACTTCCTAACGTCAGCACGACTTTCCCTACTCCTCCATCTATTAATTTTACAGAAGCTTGAATTGCTTGGTATTCGTTAGTGACGGGAATGCCAGTTAAAGACTCGGCTTCAGTTTCATTGAGAATTAACACATCAATCAAATGAAGGATATCTAACGGTATTTGTAAGGCTGGGGCAGGATTAAAGTAAACACTGATGCCTCGTTTATGGGACTCTTCCATCACATATCTCGTAGTATCCCAATTTATTTCATTTTGTAGCATCACAATATCAGCATTTTCAAACGCCTCAAGAGAATCTTGTATATCATTTACTGTTAATAACCCGTTGGCTCCCTCTGAAAGAATAATATGATTTTCTCCTGACGCATCTACTGTAATTGATGCTAATCCCGAATTTCCATTTTTATGAATAACAAAATCTGAATGGACACCCATTCCACGAATAGCAGACAATAACTGTGAGGCGAATGGGTCATTGCCAACAGCTCCAATAAACATGACCTGAGCTCCAGCTAGAGCAGCTGCTACAGCCTGATTTGCTCCCTTTCCTCCAGGATTGTAGTCCGTCTTTATACTTTTAATCGTTTCACCAGGGAGAGGATGTTTCAATACATGATTCACTACATCCATATTAATACTTCCGATTACAAGAATTTTTACCACAGGCATATACCTCACTTATTTTTTATAAATTCAAATTCAAAGGCAGAAATCCATGTTCTCGTTCACATAGAGTTCGCTGGGTTGAACCCGATGTTGGCCGATGTGCAGCAGCTCTGGCAAACGCCCCATCCGCTCAGCCAAACGAGAAAGCTTTTGCTCATTAAAATAAGATAAACCCGTATAAATTCGGTCCTGGAATGGCTCAAGCCATCTTGTTTCCAAGCTGTCAGAACCGAAATAAACCCCGAGCAGAGAACCGGCTGTTGCCCCAAAGCTGTCCGTATCGTTGCCTTGCATCACCTGCTTGCATATCCCATCTCCGACATTTTCAGCAAATCGAAATGTATTCATTAAGGTGCCTATTTCCTGATAAACCTGACAATGGCAATAATTCGCATACTTATGGTTAATGCTTTGATAGGCTGCCAGCCAGTTGTCTGCATTCGCGACCATCTGCAGGCAATCCTGAGTAATCTCGTAGAATCGGCTCCGTCTAGGTACGAATTGCAGTGCAGTACGGATTATTTCTATCGGATCGCGCAGCACCTGCGCGACAGCAATCGCAGCAGCAATGAACATCGTGGCGTAGATACCGGTCCGGCGGTGTGTAAAGCTTGCATCCCGCCAAGCCAGCTCAGCAGCAAGAGCTGGTTGACCAGGACAGGCATAGCCGTAAGCGTCTGCGCGAATCGCCGCACCGCATAGCTCTGTATCCTGGATCATGAAGTCAGGCCAGCCCTCGATTTCAGAATGATTAAATATGTCCCTATCATGCTCCAAATAGCTCATCCCCGATCGAAGCAGGATGGCCCTCTCTGGACCCCAAGTTGTGCTTATCGGAATATGATTAATCCATAAGTCTCTTACATTTCTTTTCGTAAAACCAGTGCCGAATTGCTCTAGCACCATCATTCCCATTAAGGTGTAATTGATATCGTCGTCAGGCGCCACGTAATTCATTCGCCCCCGGGTGGTCTCATACCAAGACCAATGACGTCGATCCAATGCATGGAGGATTTCACCAGAAATGTAATCGTTCAGTGGCCATTCCCCTACGGAAGTTAGCGCTTGACGCAATTCCGACAGGCTGGGGTTTACCTCAACTGGTTTGCCCAACATGGAGCCGCAGACTGAAGCGAGGAATGCCGCCTCTACACGCTTGGAGCTGTCCTTCAGATTCAGGATTCCGACCTGTCCGAGAGGTCGAGCCGGATCGCATTCCCTCCATATCTCTTCTAAATCATTGGGTTCATAGTAAGACCAATTGTCCCTCATTGGAATAGCAGCCAAGCTGTGAGCGAATTCCACATAGGCATCATAGCTTGCGGGAAGCTGTTCCAGCTTGGCTAAGTAACCGGAGGTTTGATGCCCCTGCTCGAATTTATTGCGCAGAATCCCCTCCAATTGGCGTTTAAGAAATGTAAGTGATGGTAGCATGCTGTATCCCCTTAATTTGATTATTCTTTAACAGATCCTAACGTAATCCCATGAATAAAAAATCTTTGCAAAAACGGATAAATGACTAAAACGGGAATCATCGCAATGAAGATTTTGGCTGCGTTCAATGTCTGATTGGAAAGCTCGCTCATCTTTTGAATTTGTTCTGCAGTCATGGTTTGTGCATCAATGATAACGACCAATTGTTGAATGTAGGTTTGCAGCGGATAATGATCGGCACTGGACATCAGCACAAGACCGTTAAAAAACTCATTCCAATGATAGACTATGCTGAATAAAGTAACCGTAGCAAGCACCGGAACAGCCAGTGGAACATAAATCTTAACGAGCATATACCATGGACCCGCTCCATCCACTAACGCCGCCTCTTCTAACTCCTTAGGCAGATTGCGAAAATAGTTAATAACGAGAATAACACTAAAAACCGGAACACTGTTACCCAACACAAGTGCCCAAATATTATTAATTAATCCGAATGATTTAACAGTTTGATACCAAGGGATCAAGCCGCCGTTAAATAGCATAGTAAAAACCAAAATCCACATGAGTACATTACGAAAAGGCAAATCTTTCGCATTTTTGGATAACGGATAGCCCATGAGAATGATGATTACAAAATTAAGAGTGGATCCTAATACGACACGCTGTATGGAAACCCAAAAAGAATTAAAAAATTTGCTGTCACCCATAATTTCTTTATATGAACTAAAATTAAACCCCACCGGCCATAATCCAACCCGACCCGAGGAAGCTGCTGCATTCTCACTTAACGAGATCACAAGCGTGTACCATAAAGGAAGTACACACAAAAGCGCAATACCAACCAGAAGCACGACAAGCAAAACATCAAATGCTTTGGAGCCAAATGTTTTTTCTATAACCATAGTAATGCTCCTTTATTTTAAACATGGATTCGAAAAGTAACCGCCACAAGGTTACTATTAAAAAATACGATAATTTGCAAATTTAGCAGCCAAGAAATAGGACGTTGTGATCAAAGTAAAACTGATAACAGATTTTAACAGTCCGACGGCCGTTGCCAAGCCATACTGTAAATTCAATAAACCGGTTCGATATACCCAGGTGTCAATAATATCACCGCTTGAATAAACAAGAGGATTATAAAGGTTAAATATTTGATCGAATCCAGCATTTAAGACATTGCCAAGACTAAGTACAGAGAGCAAAATAACCGTTGTAATAATTCCGGGTAGCGTGACATTTAGCAATTGTTGCAAACGCGACGCACCGTCAATCGCAGCCGCTTCATATAAAGAGGGATTGATGCCCGTCAAAGCCGCCAAAAAAATAATCGTGTTAAATCCAAACTCCTTCCAAACATCGCTTCCAACAACAATGAAGGGAAACAAATCTGCTCTGGCAAAAAAAACAGTAGGACTTATACCAAACACAGACAAAATCCCGTTAACCGGTCCTTTGTAAGAAAAGATATCCAAAAGAATACCCGAAAGAATAACCCAAGATAAAAAATGGGGCAAATAAACAATCGTCTGAATCCATCTCTTTAAAATGGTCACACGTAATTCATTCAACAACAGAGCAAAGGTAAGCGGTACGATCATATTCGCGATAATTTTCATTACAGCAATAAAAATTGTGTTAAAAAAAATCGTCTTACTATCATTAAGCGTAAACATATACTTGAAATTTTCCAAACCAACCCACTCGGAGTGAAACATGCCTAAGCCAGGATTAAAGTCCTGAAAAGCAATAACGATCCCGAACATAGGAACGATACTGAATAGAGTCAACCAAATAAATCCAGGGAGGAGCATGAGATAGTAATGCTTGGCATAACCCTTAGTTATCATTCTGTAAATCACTTCCATTCTCGCTTGATTAGAGAAAGGCGTCAGATTTCACCGACGCCTTTAGGGACTTTTACGGTTTTGCGACTTCGTTTATTTCTGCAAGAATTTGGTCTCCGCCTTGCTTCTTCCAATCTAGTACAAACTGATCGAAGGAATCTAAAGGGGCGGCACCCATTATAATTTTGAGAAATGTTTCCTTTTCCAATTTATCCAATGAAGCCCATCTACTTTCCATGGTCTTGGTCTGCGAATAGGTGACGCTGTATGTTTTTTTATAAGGCTTTTGCAATGGAGATATGCCGACGAATGTAGAATACATTCGTTTCCATACCCCCAAATCCGCATTCGGGTTCCAATACTGGATATCATAATTGTCGTAAGGCTCCAATTTAACTTTTTTTACGTTTTCAGCGTCAGTTTTTAATAGGTTATATCCGGGAAGATTTAAGTCTTCCGGTTTTTTGGTGCCCGCTAAAACCTCTTTCAACATTTTATAGGTAACGTCCATTACATCCATCGAGGCAAAGACCAGACGTAATGGATAATTGCCAATCGCAACATTCACATCGAATTTCGATTCATCTCGATACAAGAGATTTTGCATTTGAATCGCCGCTTCAGGATGCTCATATCCCTTCCGAACAACGAGATATTGGTTCGATGGGTTACCCATATGCGGAGTAAATTCGCCATTCACATCAAGAGGCGCGGTATAGGCCTGCCAGTTTGCCTTCGGATTATTCTTGATCGCATCCGCTAACGGACCATACCCACCTGACCACCATACACCAAAATAGATGCCCGCGGTTCCATTCTTGATTGTTTCCTGTGCATCCTTGCGAATGCTCACTTCCTTATCGATTAAACCTTTGGTATAGAAATCACGCAGCTTGGAAAGCGCTTGTTTCGTTTCAGGCTGAATGGAACCGTACGTTGCTTTACCATTAGAGCCCTTTAGCCAATATCCCGGATAAGAATGGAATGAAGCAAAGATGGGGTCAAACCCATAGTTGTTGCTATTCGGATTAATAAAATCCGCATTGAGCTTACCGCCTAGTTGCGGACCTGCAATACCGATTGTGTCTGCCTTCCCATTACCGTCGGGATCCTGCTCGACGAAGGCTTTTGCCACTTTTTCCAACTCATCCATCGTCTTTGGAGGCTGTAGGCCTAGCTTATCTAACCAATCCTTGCGAATCCACATGTAATGTACCATATCTGATTCCGGTGTTACATTTGGCAAGGCATACATTTTCCCATCAACTGTGACTGATTTGAGTGCAAGCCCATTCGTTGTTTCAATAATGCCTTTAATGGTTGGCGAAGCATATTTATTATAAACATCGGTTAAATCCTCAAGCTGACCGCTTTTTACCATTTGTCTAAACTGCGTCTCCTTCACAACTAACGCATCAGGCAAGTCGTTACTGGCAATGGATAAATTCACCTTCTGTTCGTAATCTTTTCCTGCAGCGGCCTGCCAAACAATCTTCGTATCAATGTTCAAGTTTTCTTTAACATAACGGGTATACTGGTTATTCTCGGGAGAATCCCCGGCTGGTAAGCTTTTATCCGAAGCATCAACTTCTTTTCCAATTTTAAGCGTGATTGGTTTCTCGGATTTCCCAAATGGGTCCGCAGCTTTTTGCACTGCCGCCGTTGAAGAAATCGGTGATTCTTTGGAAGAGTTTGATTGACTACATGCGGTTAATACAATTATCATTCCTGCAAGTAAAATCTGAATACCTTTTTTAGACTTGCTCATTCGTGCCCCTTCTTTCTCTTTTAAATTAGTCCACATCTAAAGGGTATCACACAAAGGCCTCTAGCTAGGATAGGCGACGGTTGCATGTTTAGAGAGCCAAATGACCGACGATTAGCAAGGCTTTGCGACTCTTTATTCAGCTATCAGCTTTTGCCCCCCTATTTATCGGACATATCTCTACCTGTACCCTGTGTTTGCCGATATTTGCTCGGAAGCATGTCCGTTTGCTCACGAAAGGTGCGGCTAAAATACTTTTCATCCATATAACCAACGTTTTCTGCAATCCAAAGTATTGTTTTGTTGGTATAGAGCAGAAACACCTTTGCTTTTTCGATACGAACCTGACGTAAATAGTCACTAAAATTCATACCAACAATTTCTTTAAAGCATTGACTGAAGTAGCTTCGACTCATATTGACTCTTTTAGCAATGTTTACCGCTGTAATCTGTTGATTCATCTCTTCATGAGCTATATACACAGCTTTAACAATACTTTCCATAACCTCTTGCGAAAAGGTAGGTTTATCCATAGCGTTACGGATCATATTCCGTGTGTTTATACACCATTCATCAACTTGATACCAGAAATCAAATGAATCCAGCAGTTGAATTTTCACTAAGCTCACAGGATAAAATAAAAGATTCCATCTATCGATTAACGCATACAGCAACCCGAAAAGCTTCGCCTGAGGTAACCGCATCATCTTTAAAGCATCGATATGATGCTTAAATAAGCTGTCCTGATAAATCCATTCGTAAGACGACCATTGCTCTCTCAGATGATTTATACTTTCTTCAGACTGTACTTGCCTGAGACAGTCCCATTCTTGCAACAAAATCGACCCCAAACTAGAATGTAAATCATAATCGTAAAAGAAATCCTTTTCTCTATATTCTCTTAACCGACGATGTACATCTTTATGGGGCCTGCCGTAGAGACCGATCAGATTTATTAGCGCCCACCCCGATTTAGTGCTGACCTCCTGTGTAAGCCTTTCTAACCATAATTCGCTAGACTGCTCCACTGGTTGTGTCCAAAGCCAAAGGTTAATGTCCACTTCAATCATGAATTGATTTGCGTTTTCACACCACTCCTCTACCCAATAATCTCCAACATCATTATTTAATGAGAGCAATGCATAGCCTCGATCACTTGTATAAATCTCATTTAGATTTGTAGCTCGTTTTTGTTCTTGCGCAATCCGGTTGTAGATTCTTTCAAGCACTTCCTCAAAGCGCTCCTTTTCAAGCTGTACCTTAGCAATGTAATCTATCGCGCCTAGTCTAAGCGCCTCTTGGATGTATTCAAAATCCTGATGGAGCGTCAATACAACAATATAGATATGAGTGAACTCTTTACGGACCCTCTTTATTAATTCAATGCCTGACATTACAGGCATTGCCAGGTCAGTAAGCAGTAAATCAACAGTATTAGATTCTAAAAATTCCAATGCCTTTTCGCCATTGCTTGCTTCCCCGACAACCTCCATATCGAAATTCTGCCATGGCATTGCAGAAATAAGGCCCTTTCGAACTAATTTATCATCATCAACAACCATTACTTTAATCATGATTTGGTTCCAACTCCGATAGGGGCAGGCTTAACAAAATGCTCGTCCCTTTCCCTACGACACTATTAATTTCCAACTTGGCCCGCTCACCATATTGCGAATCAATCATACGCTTCACATAGTTCATCCCGATGCCCATACCAACCTTCCTATTTTCAACTTCTGAGTTATTTAATAAATTTTGTATGATCTCTTCTGACATCCCCGAGCCGTTATCGTGAATCGAAATATTAATCGTTTGTGTTAATTTCACTTCAACTCGGATGAAGCCATCATCGCTTAAGCCATGATAAAGCGAGTTTTCCACGAGCGGTTGAAGGATGAACCGCGGAATCGGCATTTTCAATACCTCTTCATCCACATGTATCTGCACATCAAATTGAAAATCATAACGAATCTGCTGCAAAATAAGGTATTGCCTCAATGCCTCGATTTCCTCTTGCATTGTTGAAGCTTGTCCTAGCTTGCCTAAATTATAATGCAGCAGTTTATTTAAAGATGTTACAAGACGATCGATCTCATTCTGCCCGTTCATGACAGCCAGCCAATGCACCGTATCCAACGTATTCATCAAAAAATGAGGATTGATTTGATAAAGCAGTTTCTCAACTTCAAGATCAACTCTGCGCTTCTCTTTCTGCTCAACTTCCGCGAACAAATCCCAAATTTGTTCTTTCATTTGTCGAAATTGATCCAAGAGGTAATCAAACTCTGGTATTCTTGTTTTTGCTATACCAGATTGGATTCGATTTTGCGCCATCAGCTTAATCTCTTTATTGAAGCCGTTCAATGGTCGATACACCATTTTCCATAATAGCCAAGCCAAGAACAGACTCATTCCCAAAAAAACTAACGAAAATAGTAGGATTTGAACGAACCATCGATTCATCTCTTTGTTATAATCTGCTTTCGGAATCACCGAGACAATGCTCCAACCTTGATTACTTTCCTGCCTAAACCAGTAAAACCCATTTTGTGTGCCAGAAGATTTTCCGTTTTCGATGCCAGGGAATGTCGTATCCATTGCAAATGTATTCGGTAATTCGCTATAGGCAATTCTACCATTATTGTCAAGGAATATATGAGAGTTCTTAACCCCGGTTTGATCATTATTGAGGATACTCTGTGTCAAATGGAACCCTGTTTCAATGTAAACATAAACATCATCCCGATTAGGCAGCTCTACTTTTCTTAAAGCAGACAACACATATTGATTATCAAAAGGGTTGTTGCTTACATGTGGACCATAATAGGAAATTCCAGAGTATTGGGCAAGCAATGGCAATTTTTCCGGAGAGAAGCTATTCTTGACTCCCGAATTTTCAAGATCATAGGAATGATCATTTTGGAAATAATAGAGGGTTAATCCGATATTAGGATTCGTAAAAGTAATGAGGCTTAATTCATCCTTCAGATTGCTTTTCATTTTGACTCGTTCGTATGGTTGACTATCTGTACTCGATAACAATTGATCTAATTTCTTCCCTACACTACCTTCAAATGCAAGCTGTTGGGATACATGGTTCAAATTGCTGATGGTGCTCTCTAACGAGAGCTCAACTTGCTTTAAATTACTTTGAATGCCGCTTTGAATTTTATTTGTAAGAATGGAGTAGATCGTATAGTAAGAAATCAGACCTATGCTAATAAACGGAATCAACGAGCTAAATAAGAAGATCATAATAATCCTCTTTTTCAAAGTCAGGTAATCATAAAGAAATGATTTAAAATTTCTGCTCATATTGAAAAGTATACAAACACACGCTCCCCAAAATATTATTTTCTGAATCTAGATAAATTGGAACACCCACTGCTTTACCATAGGTTAACCATCTAACAAAAATAACACAGTACCCTCATTTTCAACAATAACAGATTTTCAGATTTCATTTTCTAAACAAGGCAAGGTATTTCGTAGGTACTTACCTTCCTCTATTGACGACAACCAAGAGAAAATGTAAGAAAGATTCATTAAATAGAAATAATCACCGTGCTTATGAATGCACGGTGATTGTTTTTCGTAGATCATTATTCCAAACTTATTTATTCGTCTTCGCCCATGCATCCAATTGCTTTTGCTTTTCCGCGATAATTTTATCGATGCCTGCTGATTTAAGTTTGGTCAAATAATCCGGAAGTGCCTTATCTGGGTCGAGCGTCCCTGTTTCAATACCTTTTTGGTATTGGTTGACAACGTTAGTTACTGCTGTAATTTCCGTCTTCACAGGCTCGGCATTAAAGTTGTAGCCAAGAGCCTTCGATTTCTTAGCGCTTTTATTGAACTCAGCCGTCTTTTTCCAAATATCCGGATCATCCCCTTTAAACACGTACGAAAGGAATTGGTTGCCAAACATCCAGCCTAGCTCCATATAATAACCGCTGCTTTTCGCGTCAACACCTTGCGGGAAGTCGATCATATTGTCAGAAACCTTCACATAATGCTTGCCTTCAATACCCCAGTCAAGCAAATTAATCAGCTCTTTATCTGTGTACAGCAAATTTAACAGCATCATAGCGCGCTCTGGGTTCGTTGTATTCCGCGGAATTCCCCACATAACGTTCGTAATTGTTCCTGTCGTCGCAATCGGTTCGAGCAGTTGTGCAGTCACCATCTGAAAGGTCGTTGACCTGGATTCCTGAGCATCAAAGCCGGGTTTCATCGGTGCCATATATCCAAACAATTTACCGGATTTAACCAAATCAATCGTTGACGTTTGGCTAGTCGCCGCATCCTTCAACACATAACCAGCTGTGTACCAGCTTCTGAACTTTTTGATGAGTGCAGCGTATTCCGGCGTTTCTTGATAATTGACAACTTTCATATTATTGTCGTAGTCAGGCAGAACGCCAAAGCCATCTACTAAGTTGTCAACCGGTTCATAAACTTGTAAGAACGTGTTGCCGTTGCCACCAGGTGCAATCGGAGTTAAATTAGGCTCTTTTTCTTTTATGATCTTCAGAACAGACTCGACATCATCTAACGTTTTCATCTTGCTAATGTCGATATTGTATTTATCAACAATGTCCTTTCTCATCGTAAATCCGTAGTTTTTCGCCAAATCCCGGATGCTGGCAATGCCATAAATCTTGCCGTCAATTTTCGGTGCGTTCAGATACGTAGGATCCAGAAGACTGGAAATGCCCTTTCCATATTTCATAATAAGATCGTCTAAGGATGTCAATTGACCTTTGGCCACTTGGGAAACATATCCCCCCAAAATCAACATAACATCGAGCTTATCGTTACTGCTCATCATCAGATTCGTTTGCTGATTCCAATTCCCAAAGCTAATAGGAAGAAGTTTTACAGTAGCGTTAATCTTCGCTTTGGTGATTTTGTTTACTTCATTCTGGATAAGATTCATATCTTTCGGCATCGCGCCGAAAATGGGGAACGCCATCGTAAGCTCGGCAGGTGTTTTCGTGTCAACATTGCCTGAGGGACTCACATTTGGAGAAGCTGTCGTACTGGTGGATGTGGCATTATGATTGCCCGTATCCTTTCCACATGCCGTAGTGAAAAGCATAGTTACCATGTTCATGGCCAATAAAATCGTAATCATTTTGGTCCGTTTTCTCATATTCTAACCCCTTTTTTAATAAAAGTTTATTGGCGTTGCTATGTTCTAATGATAGTTCAGGAATCAAAAGCCCGCTAACAGTTTGCTGACTTTTTGGTTACCGCTTTCCTGACTTTTCGTTGGATCGAAAACCTTTCTGCTCGCGGTAATCATTTGGGTTCAAATTCGCGACCTTTTTGAACATTTTGGAAAAATGAGAAAAATTCGAGTAGCCTACGGATAATGCGATACTACCGATCGGCATATCGCTCTTACATAGCAGCTCTTTGGCCAGATTCACTCTTTCTTGCAGCAAATAATCAGTGATCGATACCCCCGTCTCTTTCTTAAAAAAGCGAGACAAGTAGTCGGGATGCAAATATACATGCTTGGCTAATTCTTCACGGGATAACTCCGATTGATCCAAATGAACGACAATATACTGTTTGACGCTCTCAATAACCGAAGTTGCTTCATCCACCGTCTCCGCTTGATCCATTGCTTTCTCAACCGTATGCCAAATCCAAGCTAGCAGGTCAGTTACTGAACGCGTGGCGTTTTTGGAAAGTTCCAAAGATAGCTCATCACAAAATAATTGATGAGCCTGAATTCCTTTCAGATTCAGTACGAAGTACGTCATCTGTAGGAAATTTTCATAAAATTGGCGCAGCAAATGCGCATCCAAGCCTTCTGTTCGCACCAAATTTTCCAGAAATTCCGTCGCTTCCGCAACTACCTTTTCTTTTGTTCCCTTTTTTAACATCGCTGACCAGACTGTCATATCCGGTAATTTGATCTGCACATTGGAGACGGACTTCCCCATTAATGAGAACACTTTGTTATTAAACGCCACATTATTTTTAGCCAATACCATCAAATCTTGAACAATAGACAGAACTTCAGTCATATACCCATCGGTACCAAGATAACAGCATAAATCGCAATAAAAATAACGATAACAAGACCCAATATAAGCTTCGCAACTGCGGACCAACTCTTCCAATAGCTCATCGGTATACGATTCGAAATAAAGGATGACAAGAATCTTCCCCCTATCTATTGGAATGATTTGCCTGTTCGTCACTTGCTGAACAATCATTTCCTGCGCCGAATTTTTGAGCGCATACTCCAAAATTTTCTCATCACGCAGACTTAATTCCTTATGCCAGCGTTGAACACTGATTAGCACAGGCAAAAAAGTCATCCTTTCGCAATAAACGAGATTTCGGTTTTCCGCAACTTCCTTAATTACATTCTCATGAGAAGGTATCGTTTGATCAAGCAAATCCATCCAAAACCTTTCCACGATCAAGGGATGATTTTGCATCCACAGCTGATTTACATGATGAAGCTCACTATGTTTGGATATCTTCTGCTTGGCTTTAGAAATCGCCTCTTCCAGCTCATTGACAAGAGCTGGCTTGATCAAATATTCCAAGCTCCCCAGTTGAATGGCTTGCTTCGCGTATTTGAAATCTGCATGAGCGGTTAAGAAGATCGTCTCTGTTTCTGGGTAACGCTCTCTTACCCAAGCAAGCAGTTCCAAGCCGCTGCCCTGCGGCATTTCAATGTCGCAAAGCATGATATCGATAGGATGCTCGGCAAAGATTTCTTTGGCCTGACGCATGTTGTATGCCGTATAGAGTTCAGAGATTCCGTTTTTCTCCAAATCCAAGTCTGATTTTACGCCTTCAATCACATGCATTTCATCATCTACAATGATTAGACGGTACATCGTCCGCACCCCCGTTTTACATTTTGGAATGGATAGGCAAGGTAATTTCAATGACCGCCCCACAAGGAGAGCCATTGGAAAAAGATATTTGTACAGCATGAGCATACAGCAACCGCAGCCTCCGCTGTACGTTCCATATTCCGACATGCTCCCCTTGTTCCGTGACCAGACTTTCATTTCTTTGCAGAATAGATAGCACTTCCTGTGGGAATCCCTTACCCGTATCTTGAATCACGATGTTAATACAAGGAAAGCCTTCTAGCTCAATAACATCAATGTTCATCGAAATATGAATGGGTTCATCCAGCGTAACCGCATGTTTCACCGTATTTTCAACGAATGTCTGAATGACAAGAGGCGGCACATACGTATCAATTAAAAATTCTGGTGCATGAATTTCGCAAGTCAGACTTCCCGGAAAGCGAAGCTCCTGTATGCGAAAATAATTTTTTGTATGCTCGAGCTCCTCTTTAAGCTTCACGAAACTTAAATTGCTCCTGAACATATAGCGGAAATACTGCATTAATGATAAGGACATTTCCTTAATCAATTCAAAATTTTTCACTTTTGCCAAGTTATATACTATATTTAAGGAATTCATAAAGAAATGAGGGTTGATCTGCAGCTGTAAGCGCTGAAGCTCTTCTTTTTGTTTGGATAGCTGTTCCTCATAAACGTTAATTCGCAGTTCTTGGATTTGCGACATCATATTGTTAAACGTCTCGTTCACAAGGATAAATTCATCGGATGTTGGAAATGTGTCTATCCGAGTTTCCAGATGACCGCTGCGAATTCTTTTCATAGCAACCATCAATCGGTTAAGGGGAAGCATGATCGTTCTTCGTAATAAATACAAACCTAAGGGCAGTGAAATGAGGCATGCGAAAGCGATAAATTCAACTATTTTTTGTAAATAGGGAAGTTTTTCAAGAATCTTCTCGTCAGGTACGAGTGCGACTAAATTAAAATTCCCTTTAGCTGATGGTTCGCCAACGACCAAGAAATTATGATGATTGCCTGATAAATAATAATTCTCCATGCCTGCATTCAGCTGAACTTGATTCTGGTTTACAAGGTCTATATTCGTCATAGGCAGTCCGTTTTGAGTGGCAAATAACGCTCCGCCGTTAGTACCAAAATCAATCGTTTTGAAAGGAACCATCAGCTTGTCCGCTTTAATCCAAACACCAAAATAAACAGCCCCGGATTTCAATATATGCATCATATAATAGGTATCATGATCTTCTGAACATCCCAGATTTTTGTGTTGAATCGATTGGGATTCGTATTGGAATCCACCGTTTGCTTAATAACATGAAAGATCGTCTCTTCTTCTTCAATGGTGACTCTATCTCTGGTTACTCGTAACATATCATCTCTCTCTGGAGCATACAAGAAAAAGGCATTGACTGATTTAAACATGCCAATATCATTCAATAATTTATTAAACATGACTATTTTATTGAAATTAAAATCATAATCCAAATTCGACAGTTGATAGGAGTCAAAATCGGAATCGACAACCACCGTGTTAGTCATATATTTGTCAATGTCCTCTAAAGAATTATCCACTTGACTCATATATAAAATCATCATGTTTTTGTAAGAATCCGCTACTTGATTCCGAACGACCTTGGTAGAATAAACACTATAATAAATCAGTATCGTGATCAAAGGTAACGTTAAAATCAATACCCCCAACATCAATTTCAGCCGTATCGAATTCATAGAATACCTCCTTTTTAGCTCATCTGCTTTCATGAAACACCTGCCCCTGCACTTTTTGATTCTACAATTTTCGATATCTATACTGTATCATTTTTTTATGGAGCATGAATAAAAGAAAAGAAAAGAAAGCCCATCTGAAAGCTCACGCGAGCTGATCAAAATGGACTTGCACATGATATTTTTTAGGCATGAGCTACCCTTTCACGGCTCCGATCGTAATCCCTTTGACAAAATATTTTTGGAAGAAAGGGTAGACAATCAGAATGGGGATAATGCCGATTACCGCAATAGCCATCTTTACGGTAGAACTGGGAAGTGATTGCACTGCTGTACTGACGCTAGAGTTTTTGAATTGGCCACTCGCCAAAAACTGGGCATCCTGTAAAATGCGGTTCAGCAGATTTTGAATGCTGTAGTAATGGGGGTCTGTAATATAGACCATTCCGTTCATCCAATCATTCCAGTAGGTAATCGTTTGGAAAAGCCCCACAGTCGCAAGAATAGGCATAGAAAGCGGAAGCACAATCGATCGGAACGTTCTGAACTCTCCCGCCCCATCCATATTCGCCGATTCTATAACTTCCATTGGAATCGAAGTTTGAAAGTATGTCCGCATCAGCATGACGTTGAAACCGTTCATTAAAAGTCCAGGTATAATCAGTGCCCAAATCGTGTTCTTTATATCCAGCAACTGCGAGTATATCAGATAGGATGGTACCAATCCCCCATTAAACAGCAGCGTAAAGAAAACGACAAATGCTAACACATTACGAAGTGGATAATCTTTTCGAGCAATTGGATACGCCAATAAGGATGTGATCACAAGGCTCGCTGTCGTCCCTACCACAGTAACCAGCACGGTGATGCCGTATGCCCTAAAAATGTCAGCGCCTTGCTCCCATATATATCGGTATGCAAGCAAACTGTATTGAGTCGGCAGAAATGAATACCCGTTTCGGATAATCTCCTTTTCATCGGTAATGGAAGAAAGAAACAAGAGCATAAAAGGGACCAAACAAGCCAAGGAGAGCAAAATCATGATGATATGTCCGAACCACTGCAGCGATAAATGTTCATTTTTCATGGCAGTCACCTCACTAGAATAATGCATTATCTTTGTTGAATTTGCCAACTAAATAGTTGGATAAAAGGACGAGAATAAATCCGACTACCGATTGATACAGACCTGCTGCTGCCGACATGCCAATGTCCCCCAGTCCCATCAATCCACGGTACACGTAAGTATCGATTACATTGGTTGTCGAGTAGATTGCTCCCGAATTCATCGTAACTTGATAGAACAGGCCGAAGTCAGAATAAAATATTCTTCCAATGCTCAGCAAAACCAACATCGTTATTGTAGGAGTCAGCAGCGGGATCGTAATGTTCCGAATCTGCTTCAATTTGCTAGCCCCATCCAGCTTAGCAGCTTCGTAATATTCTTCATTAATTCCGATGATAGCTGCAAAATAAACGATACTACTGTAGCCAATGCCTTTCCATATATGGATCAGTGTTATAATGAACGGCCAATATTTTGCTTCCTGATACCAGTTAATCTCTTGCATACCCAATAAAGGAAGCACGGTTTTGTTCAAAAATCCAGTTTCCAAGCTTAGACCTGCATAAGCCAAGTAGCTGACGATAACCATGGAAATGAGAAATGGCAGTAGAATGATACTCTGATACAGCCTAGAGAAGAAACGATTCTTGATTTCATTTAAGAGAATCGCAATTCCGATTGAAAGCAGCGTGCCCAGAATAATAAATATCACATTATAGAGAATCGTGTTTCTCGTAATGATGTAAGCATCTGAGGTCTTGAACAAATACTCAAAATTTTTGAAACCGATCCAATCGCTACCCAAGATCCCTTTGGAAAAATTGATGTTTTTAAAAGCAATGACAATTCCGAACATAGGTAGATAGTTATTCAATAATAAGTAAAGCAATCCCGGAATCGTCATCAGCGTAAGTGGAATATACTTTTTGAATGTTCTCTTTTTTATCTTAGTCGTCTCTTTACGTTCAGTGATTACGACTGCTGCCTCTGTCAAGTGAATCCCTTCTTTCCCTCTTTCTGTACCACTATGCTCTTATCATAAAACAATGCTGAAATCGCTACTAACAGTTTGCTGACTTTTTCGCTATCGCTTTGCTGACTTTTTGAGGAGGGCTTTTTGTGTCCAAACGTCCCGTAACGGCTTGCGTTTAGATCAATTTTAACGCACGTAAACAAGGAGCTGCATAGAGTACAGCTCCTTGTTTCATTTATTTCTTGGTTGCTAACGCTCCCCCATAACAGTGCAACATCACGTATCTCTCCGAAACTTTTCTTTTATTTAACAGTATAATTATATAATTCCAATTATTATCCACTTATATCCAAATGAGAGAGTGTGAAAAATGAATAACAACCGCCATGCTTTGCATCTCAAAAAGCTATTGCTAACCGTAACTGCTATTGGATTATTAGTCGCCAGTCCGGTCATCATGCCTGCTACACAAGCCGCAGCAGAATCATCTTCCATGGCGCTGAAACCTGTAAAATTGTCTGCAGGTATGGAATCGTACAGCCTACTTGATAATGAAGGGCATATTTGGATCATGGGGAAGCGCGTTCCTACGAAGTAAAAGGCTTGGATAAAGTCGTGGATTTTTCTTTCGATAAAAAGGGCGTTGCTTTGCGTGAAGACGGAACGGTATGGGAATGGTCGTATCAGTACGGTTCACCTGAGGATACGACGTGGTACTTTCCTGTTTCTGCCCCCGTCCAAAAACAACAATTAAAAGATATAGTAAAGGTAGCTCTAGGCCATTATAATATTAAAGCAGCTTTGGATAAAGATGGTATTGTTTGGGTATGGACGACTTACATTGATCCCTTTGTTACGAATAAAGATAAAGAACTTGACCCCGTTGCCATTCCAGGGTTGAAAAAGTGAAAGATATAACCGTTGTTGAAGATCAAGTCATTGCCTTACAGGAAGACGGAACCGTATGGAGTTCAAAAGGGTTCGAGCTTACAACGATGAAATTTACAGAAGATTGGAAGCTGCAAATTAATGAACGCACCTCTTACAATATTACGACAAAACAAGTGCCGGGCTTTTCGGATATTGTTGAACTTGGAAAAGGGACAAATAATTTGCATCTTGTTGCTTTGAAAAATGACGGGACTGTTATGGCATGGGGCAACAACCAATTAGGTCAGCTTACCGGAAAAAAAGAAGATGCTGTTCCGGCAGAAGCGGTACAGGTTCCTGGCTTAACCGATATCATTGCTTTAACTTCAGGATTATCATACAACCTGGCGTTAAAAAAAGACGGCACAATTTGGAAATGGGGATATATGCCCTATCTCTACGATATTGATGAGTACACGGAACTTACTGAACCCACACAGGTTAAAGGGATAGACCATGTCATCTCAATAAGCGCAGGGTTTGGTATCCATACAGCAATCCGTCAGGATGGAACTCTGTGGGCATGGGGCCAAAACCTATGGGGACAATTAGGCGACGATACCAACAACTCTAAATTGTCTCCGGTCCAGATTTCATTTCCAAAACCAACATGGATGCTTGAACTTCAGAAAAAATGAAAAGTATACAAACAACCGCACGAGCAGCTCGTGCGGTTGTCTTCCTTCCATACACTTTAATACTACAAAAACATTGGAGTTTTCGTTGGATTAGCAAATCCGGTTTCATACTTCATGTCAATGATGGTTCAAATGTGTATTTTTCATAATTCAGTATTTTTCTTCTTGTAGGATTGATTAGAATTTGAAGATCGCCGCGGCGTAAGACACCTCTTTGTTTGGTCAAGTAAGTGTGTCGCTGCACAACTGCCATCCAGAAAAGGTGTCTTCTATATAATGAAGCAAATGAAAGAGTGGATTTACCCTATCCTGTAAATTCTCGCCTCGTAAGGCTTCAGCAGAAATTCATCCATGCCTCTAGCCGGCTCTGAATAATTGCCGATCACTAACTCTAGTACTTGCGATGAGGTTTCTTCCGGAAGCACGCATGGTGTATCTTGTTCCGAAATGTTAAGAAGGATCAGCCAGTTCTGGCTTTCAAATTTACGATAATAAGCGTAAACGTGCGCATCATTCTCCATGATCGGCTCATAGCTGCCGTATACCATCACTTTATTTTCCTTACGCAGCCGGATCAGCTCTTGGTAATAGTAAAAGACGGAGTTACGATCGGCGAGTGCTTCTTGCACATTGATGTCTTGATAATTCGGGTTCACCTTCAGCCAAGGTTCACCTGTGGAAAACCCTGCATAGGCGGAATCATCCCACTGCATAGGCGTTCTTGAATTGTCTCTTGCCAGGTGAAGCAGGCTTTCGAAGACCTCCCTAGGATCTCTTCCTTTTGCCACTTCTTCCTTATATTTGTTTTTCATCGCAATATCGTTGTAGTCGTCGATGGAGTCAAAACGGACACCTGTCATCCCGATTTCTTCTCCTTGGAAAATGTAAGGCATACCGGGCAGCGTATGCAGCAGAGTAGCGAAGCATTTGGCGGATTCCACGCGATACTTCGTATCGTTGCCGAACCGGGTAACAAGCCGGGTATGATCATGATTGTTCAAAAACTGCGAATTCCAGCCTTTCCCCCACATGCCTTTATACCATCTCTTCTGGATATCCTTGAACATCTGCATGTCCCAATGAGCCATGTAGTCGCATACTTCAAAATGGAACAAGGTATGAAGCTCATTGCGATCTTCTCCTACGTAGAGCAACCCGTCTTCCGGAGTTACAAACGGAATTTCTCCTACGGTAAATACATCATAATGCTTCAGCACTTTTTCATGCATTTCTTGGAGGTATTCATGGATACCCGGATTATTTCCCAAATAATTGATGTTCTCGGGATGAGCTGCATCTGGGAACCCCTCCTGTTTAGCCAAGAGATTAATGACATCCATTCGGAATCCGTCGATACTCTTATCCAACCAGTAGCGCATCATGTCATAAATTTCTTCCCGAACCTTAGGGTTTTCCCAGTTTAAATCGGGCTGCTCAGTAGCGAAAGAGTGGAAATAATACTCCCCTGTGCGCTCATCATATTCCCAAGTCGAAGGGGTAAAGTATGATCTCCAATTGTTAGGTTCCTTACGCCAAATATAATAATCTCTTTTGGGATGATCCTTGGATGAACCGGATTCAATAAACCAAGGGTGCTGATCGGATGTGTGGTTGACGACCAGATCCATAATCAGCTTCATTCCCCGAGAGTGAACCTCGTGAAGCAGTCTCTCGAAAGTCTCCAGCGTCCCTGCTTTCGTCATTACGGATCGGTAGTCGGAAATGTCGTAGCCGTTATCGACATCCGGTGAACCATAGCAAGGATTCAGCCAAATGACATCAGCCCCAAGTTCGCTTATGTAATCCAGCTTTTGAATGACTCCCTCCAAATCGCCATAGCCGTCTCCATTCGTATCATAAAAACTTCTCCAATATACTTGATAAACAACCGCTTCTTTCCACCATGTTTGCTTGATTATGTTCATATCTTAAAAACCTCACTTTTCTTTGAAAAAAGCTGCGTAGTCACACAAAACATGGTCGCGAGCCATGCATAAATGCTTCCAACCATGTTGGGGAAGCTATTTCCGCTTTCTGATAATACGCTAAAAACCCGACACTTGCAACGATCGCAGAAACGATATCCTCCCCAAAGTCTACCTCCATATCTAGACAATTAGACCCAAATTAATAAACAAAAAAGGAGCTGCCGCGAAGCAAGCTCCTGAACTATAGTTCCATTTACTTCTGGTCTTTTTCCAACTGGACAGCCTGTTGCATAGTCACCATCGCTAGCGCTGACTTGTCGTGTAATGATTTGTTATGGAGCAATGTTTAATACTGTTGGTTCTGTACTTTCCGTTTTGCCATATGCATCCGCAGTAATAAATACCTTATTAGTTTGTTTTAATTCGTAAGTGGAAATATACGTGCTGTATAATCCTTCACCGTCAGCTCTTTTCTCAATCATGATAGAATCATCTGCCCGTTTCAAATATAGCTTGGCATAAGGTTCTGTCTGAATAAATACCCACCCGCCATCTTTACTGACAGTACCCGTTACTTTTGGAGCAGAGGTTGATCCTTCTATAGGCTTAACGAGAATATCAACGGGGTCACTGACATATTTCCCTTCTTCCTTCACCGTAAGAAAAAGTTTCGATCCTGCTAGTTTATCTTTCGGAATATCAAATGAAAAGTTATTATTATAAGAATAAGAAGTGCTGTAAATAATTTCTTCATTTGTATTTTTCAAAAATAAAGTAGAGCCAGGTGCCCAGAATCCTGATAGCCATCCTCCGTCAGCATATACCGCTTGTGTAACTACATTAGGGACTGGTGTTTTTTGCGCTGGTTGTAGGTTAACAATGGTTGGTTTGCTTACACGGCTCCCATTTTTTTGAGAGGTAATATATAAATTTTGCCCGTGTTTAAAACTCCCTATCACTGCCTGGCGTATGCAGCGATCTACAATCACGATTTGGCCATGCGATAGTAAGATGCCATGATATCTTCAGGAACCATACTACCTCCGGTTGCCCAAATGATGTGTGTGGCATTCTTTAGTTTATTTCGCAAGTCATGCTTCTCCACATAATTGTGCCCGGCTTCACTTTTGAATAGTTGGATAGGACCATAAGCACCCGCCAATGCCGAAGGCTCCAGGTGAATGTTTTCAGTATCGATTAGCGCACGTAACAGCTCAAACAACTGATCGTCACTCACTGTATAAATTCCACTCAATAAACCTTCAACGGTTTTTCCAACAAAACCCGATGGCCTTCCCACTGCTAGTCCGTCAGCAGTTGTGATGTTGTCTATCCCAAAATCTTGCACAGCAATTCTATTGTGCATGCCCGTCATTAAACCAAGCAGCATACATGGTGAATGGGTAGGCTCACCGAAAAAGCAATGTGCTTGATCCTTATAAAGCAACTTCAAGCCAAAAGCTACGCCGCCCGGTCCCCCACCTACTCCACATGGGAGATATACAAACAGCGGGTGGTCTTCATCTACAATGACATTCCTGTCTTCCAGTTGTTTCTTTAATCGGGAGGCAGCTACCGCATACCCCAAAAATAAATCTTGGGAATTTTCATCATCAATGAAATAACAAGTAGGGTCAGTCTCCGCTTGTTTACGTCCTTCTTCTACGGCTTTGCTGTAATCCGATGCATATTCGACGACAACCACGCCTTTTTTTCTAAGCAAATCTTTTTTCCACTGCTTTGCATCCGCAGACATATGCACAGTTACATGGAACCCGATTTCGGCACTAATAATTCCAATGCTCATCCCTAAATTACCCGTTGATCCTACGGCGATAGAATATTGTGAAAAGAAATCCTTGAAAGCTTGGTCAGCCAGGACAGAGTAATCCTCTTCAACGGTAAGCATGTTATGTTGGATGGCTAAATCTTCAGCATGTTTCAATACCTCATAAATGCCGCCTCTTGCTTTTATAGATCCTGAAATGGGCAGATGGCTATCGCACTTGAGCCATAATTGCCCAAGAATTTTTTGGCCGTACCTTTCCTCCACATGTTGTTGCATAGCTGGAATTTGCACGAGAGGAGACTCAATGATCCCATTCATTTGTCTTGTTTCAGGAAAAGCTTTGGCTAGATAAGGAGCAAACCGTTGTAACCTCTGCTCCGCGTCCTGGACATGTTTTTCTTCCAAGGGAAGCTCCCCAGCACATTGTTCAAATGGTTGGTAATGAGGATTGGTCCAAAATACTTCCTCGGTGGAAATCAATTGCGTTATCAAAGGAAATTCCTCTATCCATCGTTCCAACGATTTACCCAGAATATTGGTGTTGTACATAACTTATCCCTCGCTTCACTTTCAACATTTCTTCTTTTTCATTGTTTTAACCCTTTAATGAGCAGATTTGCATAGTCAGCGGCCTTTAACATATGCGTACCGTACCAGCTAAAAATCTCTCCGTCAACCAATATAGTTCTGGCACCTGGTACATTTTCAACGAATACATTCTTGTGTATGTCTTTAAAAGGATAGGGCTCAGAAGATAAAAAGATAAAATCCGGCTGTGCCCGCTGAAATTCCTCTATCGTCACACTCGGGTATCTTTCCGGACGATCCTTAAAAACATTCGTAAAACCGAACTTTTCCAGCATAGAGTCAATGTAGGTGCGATGGCCTGCAACCATATACGGATTTTTCCATATGACATAAGCCACCCTCCCCTGATTGATCGGCTGGAAGCTTTGAAATTCCTTGCTAATTTCTTTCACCATGCTTTCAGCCGGTTCTTCTCGGTTGCAAATAACCCCTAAGTCCCGAATCATGTGTAATGCGTCATCATACTGCTCTACATTCGTCACATAGACGGGAAATTGTTTAGCCAGATTCTCAACCATTTCCTTTGGGTTTTCTTCCTTTTCGGCGATGATCAGATCCGGCTTGAGTTGTGCGATCACATCCACTTTGACTTGTTTAGTTCCCCCTACGATGGTCGCTTGTTGAATTTGATTGGCAGGATGGATGCAATACCTTGTTCTTCCTACGATCCGGTCGGAAAGCTGCAAAGCATACAACGTTTCTGTGATCGATGGACATAACGAAATTATCCTGTTGGGAGGAAACCGAAATGAGACTTTTCTTTGCAAATGATCTTCCCAAGTTTTGATGGTCACTCCGATCACCTCGATTCATGGACAGTATGTTATTCTTGATGCAGGGTCAGTTCAGGAGATCCAAGTCGATGATTCACAAACCTTGCTGCCACAAAAAGGAAATCGGAAAGCCGGTTTACATATTTAACCACAATCGGATTGATTTCCTCCTCCATTTGGACCTGTACAATGATTCTCTCAGCACGGCGCACAATCGTTCTTGCCACGTGAAGCGAAGCCCCGGATATGTGTCCACCCGGGAGTATAAAATTGGATAGCGGGGACAAAGAAGCCTCCATGTTGTCAATCTGTTCTTCCAGGTATAGAACATCCTGTTCCACAACCGGCCATTCGACTTTTTTGCCAGTGGGGGTCGCCAATTCTGCCCCTACATGAAAAAGCTTGGTTTGGATGACTCGAAATATGGAAAGAAAATCGGACCACTGTTCACCCTGCGGTAGAGTGGAAATGGCTAATCCAATCATCGAATTGGCTTCGTCGCATGTTCCATAAGCCTCCACTCGCGGTGAATGCTTTGACACCCGCTGCCCATAAACAAGACTCGTTTTGCCTTGGTCTCCTGATTTTGTGTAAATTTTCATTTCATCCGTCAGCTCCTTTCTATGAATAATGAAACTCACATATTTCGGCGATATTGTCCCCCTACTTCATATAAAGCGGTGGTAATCTGTCCAAGGGAATTTACTTTAACGGCTTCCATCAGTTCTTCGAACATGTTGCCATCTTGAAGAGCAACCTGTTTCAGGCGTTCAAGCGCGATAGGACCTTGCACTTCGTGTTTCGACCAGAAAGCATGAAGATTATCGATCTGGGTTCGCTTTTCTTCTTCCGTTGAACGTGCTAGCTCAATTTCAACCGCTGTCTCACCTGCATTCGGATTAATGAACGTGTTCACGCCAATAATAGGCAGATCTCCGGAATGCTTCTTATGTTCATAATAAAGGGATTCCTCTTGAATTTTCCCTCTTTGATATTGGGTTTCCATCGCTCCCAGCACTCCGCCCCGATCATGAATACGCTGGAATTCGAGCAAAACGGATTCTTCCACGAGGTCGGTTAGCTCATCCACAATAAAGGAGCCTTGCAGCGGATTTTCGTTCTTCGCGAGACCTAACTCCTTATTAATGATCATTTGAATGGCCATAGCCCGGCGCACGGAGTTCTCCGTCGGCGTCGTGACGGCTTCATCATAAGCGTTCGTATGCAAGGAGTTGCAGTTGTCATAAATCGCAATCAACGCTTGCAACGTTGTGCGGATATCATTGAAGTCCATCTCTTGAGCATGCAGGGAGCGACCGGATGTTTGAATGTGGTACTTCAGCTTTTGACTTCGTTCGTTTCCGCCGTACTTATTTTTAATGACGGTAGACCAAACCCGACGCGCCACACGCCCCATGACGGTATATTCCGGATCTAAACCGTTGCTAAAGAAAAAAGACAGGTTTGGCGCAAAATCATCTATATGCATGCCACGGCTTAAATAGTATTCGACATAAGTAAAGCCATTCGTCAGCGTAAAGGCTAATTGGGAAATGGGATTGGCTCCCGCTTCGGCAATATGATAGCCGCTGATACTGACGGAATAGTAGTTGCGCACCTTCTGATCAATGAAATACTGCTGGATATCCCCCATCATTTTTAGTGCAAATTCGGTAGAGAAAATACAAGTATTTTGCCCTTGATCCTCTTTAAGTATATCCGCTTGAACTGTGCCGCGCACCGTTTGCAGCGTATACGCTTTGATGCTCTCGTATTCTTCTTTACTCGGTTGTCTTCCGTTCGTCTCCACGAATTTTTCGACCTGCTGATGAATGGCGGTATTCATAAACATCGCCAAGATCATCGGTGCCGGTCCATTGATGGTCATGGACACACTAGTGGAAGGATGACACAGGTCAAAACCTTCATACAGCTTCTTCATGTCGTCCAATGTGCATATGCTCACACCGCTGTTGCCGATTTTCCCATAAATGTCGGGACGGTAATCCGGGTCTTGCCCATACAAGGTGACACTGTCAAAAGCTGTAGACAATCGCTTGGCTTCATCATTTTGGCATAGGTAATGGAAGCGGCGGTTCGTGCGATCCGGCGTTCCCTCTCCGGCAAACTGGCGCTTCGGATCTTCATTCGTGCGCTTGAACGGGAATACGCCCGCCGTATAAGGAAAATAACCTGGCAAGTTTCCTTGAGCAGCCAGCGCATGATTTCACCAGAGTCCTCAAATTTCGGCAGACTGACTCGCGGAATCTTATTGCCAGACAGCGATTCGGTATACAATTTGGTGAAAATTTCCTTATCGCGAACTTTGGTGACCAACTGATCCTGTTGATAGGCTTCGCGGATATTCGACCACTCTTCCAACAGCTGTTTGCATTCCGGATGGAGCTTGGTTTCATAATAGGCGAGCATTTCGTCAAGCTTAGCCGTAAATTGCTGGGTCTCCGCCTTAGACATCATTTGCCCATTGTCCGATTGCAACAGCATTCGGGTTCCCCTCATTTGGAACAGCTTGCGGGCAATCGCAACTTGTTCTTCCGTAAACTTCTTGTATTGCCGAACCGTTTGCACGATCTCGCCCAAGTATCCGGTTCGCTCAGGCGAGATAATCAAGTTTTTCTTCGTCACTTTCCGAACCTTATCATCATATTGGGTAGGCCAGGTGCCGCCGGTTTTCTTTTCCACGATCTTCATCAGATTGGCAAACAACACGTTGGTTCCCTGGTCGTTAAATTGGCTCGCAATCGTTCCGAATACCGGCAGCTCCTCGTCGGGAACTTCAAACAACTGATGGCTGCGCTTATATTGCTTGCGCACGTCGCGCAAAGCATCTTCAGATCCCCTGCGTTCAAACTTATTAATGACGATCACATCCGCAAAGTCGATCATATCGATTTTTTCCAGCTGGGTCGCCGCTCCAAATTCACTTGTCATCACATACATCGCCACATCGCAAAGATCGACGATACCGGAGTCTCCTTGTCCGATCCCGCTGGTTTCAATCACGACAAAATCATAACCGGCCGCTTTTACAACATCGATGGCTTCCTTTGTGGCGTAACTTAATTCAGATTTGGATCCCCGTGTTGCCATACTGCGCATATATACGCGCGAATGATGAATCGCATTCATACGGATGCGATCTCCCAGCAATGCTCCCCCCGTCTTCATCTTGGAAGGGTCTATGGAAATAATGGCGATGGAACGATCCGGGAATTGCTCGAGATAGCGCCGCACCAATTCGTCGGTTAATGAGCTCTTACCCGCTCCGCCTGTTCCTGTGATGCCCAATACGGGGATGATCGGCGCTTCCGCTTGCAATTGCTTCAAGGCAGCGGATGTATCCAAGCCTTTCTTATCCGCTTGTTCTTCTGCAAAGTAATCGATTTCGCTATAGCTCCCCAGTTTTTGTTTTGTAAACATGCCAGATCTTTCTCCAACTGCTTCGGTGTCGGAAAGTCGCATTCCCGAATCATATGGTTGATCATGCCCTGTAATCCAAGCTCGCGTCCATCATCAGGAGAGAAAACTTTGGCAATGCCGTATGCGCACAATTCCTTGATCTCGGAAGTGACAATCACCCCGCCCCCACCAGCAAAAATCTTGATGTGACCGGCTCCCTCTTGCTGAAATAAATCATACATGTATTTCAAATACTCGACATGGCCGCCCTGATACGAGCTGATGGCGATGCCCTGCACATCTTCTTGAATCGCCGCATTCACGATCTCATGTACAGACCGGTTATGTCCCAAGTGAATGACTTCCACACCGGAGGCCTGAAGTATGCGTCTCATGATGTTAATGGAGGCATCATGGCCATCGTATAAGGCTGCTGCCGTAACAAAACGCACATTATGGGTCGGGCGATACACCTGCGTCTCCAACGTTCATCCCACCTTTTTTTCAACAGAATTTTTAGTCCTTTAACAAATATCCGGAAATAACCAAACGCTGAATTTCATTCGTTCCTTCGTAAATTTGCGTAATCTTGGCATCGCGCATATACCGTTCCACAGGATATTCGCGGGTATATCCATAGCCGCCGAAAACCTGGACAGCTTCAACCGTCACGTCCATGGCGGTATCCGATGCAAACAATTTGGACATGGCGGATTGCAAACCATACGGAATCCCTTGATCCTCGCGCCATGCGGCTTGGTACGTCAATAATCGGGCAGCTTCGATTTTCGTTGCCATATCCGCTATTTTGAATTGAATCGCTTGCAGCTTGCTAATCGGTTTGCCAAACTGAACGCGTTCCTTCGCATAACGTGCCGCATGATCCAAGGCTCCTTGAGCAATCCCTAGGGCTTGTGCAGCAATCCCGTTACGGCCTCCGTCGAGCGTCGTCATCGCAATTTTGAATCCTTCGCCCACTTGACTGAGCAAGTTTCCCTTCGGAACACGGCAATCGGTAAAAATGACTTCTGTCGTGGCCGAAGAACGAATGCCGAGCTTTTTCTCCTTTTTCCCCACAGAGAAGCCGGGGAAGCTTTTTTCCACGATAAACGCGGCAATGCCTTTATGCTTTAGCTCCGGATTGGTCTGGGCAAACACGATATAAATGTCGGCATAGCCCCCGTTCGTGATAAAAATCTTGGAACCGTTCAGGACCCATTCATCCCCATCCAGAACAGCCGTTGTCTTCATGCCGACGGCATCGGATCCAGATCCCGGTTCCGTCAGACAATAAGCCCCCATGCTTCTTCCTTCCGCCATGGCCCGCAGATATTTTTGCTTTTGCACCTCCGTACCAAACTTGTACACCGGCCATCCAGCTAACGACGTGTGGGCGGAGAGGGTCACCCCGATGGAAGCATCGACACGGGAAAGCTCTTCGACTGCGATGACATAGCCCAAATAATCGGCCCCTGCGCCACCGTACTCTTCCGGCCAAGGAATCCCACACAAGCCAAGCTTCGCCATCTTATGCCATATTTCCATATCAAAAGATTCATCCTCATCGCGTTGTGCTGCTGTAGGCTCGCATTCGTTTAAAGCAAACTCGCGTACCATGTTTTGCATCATTTGATGCTCTTCAGATAATAGAAAATTCATCGTTCTCTCCCCTTTATGGATGGCTATTTGCCTACTTATCAATCATCCTGAAGAATGGTCTTGGCCATTTTGCTATCCAGACTTTCGTAATCGTAATACCGGATCGTTTCGTAAAGTTCCTTGCGCGTCTGCATCTGATTCAACGATTGTACTTGTGTTCCAATCTGACTGATCTCCGCAAACACCCGCTCATAAGCTTTAGCCGCAACCCGAAGTGAAGTCACCGGATAAATGACCATGTTAAATCCCCAGCTTTCGAATTGCTCAGCCGTATAATAAGGGGTTTTCCCGAATTCGGTCATATTGGCTAACAGCGGAACATCAAGAGCTGCACGGAATGATTTGAAGTCCTCCTCGTTGTCCAACGCTTCCGGAAAAATAGCGTCAGCCCCCGCCGACACGTATTTTTGGGCTCTTTCGATGGCAGCCTCCATCCCTTCTACATCCTTGGCGTCCGTTCGGGCAATGACGACTAGAGAAGGTGCGATTTCCTTGATTATCTTGATCTTCTGCATCATCTCCTCTGCGGAGATAAGCTTCTTCCCGTTTAAGTGCCCGCATTTCTTCGGCATTTCCTGATCTTCGATCTGAACGGCTGCCGCCTTAGCCTCCAGCATTTCTTTTGCTGTCCGAGCTACGTTCAGAACACCTCCGAAGCCAGTGTCAATATCGACCAGCAAGGGAAGGCCGGAAGCCCGAACAAGATCACGGGCGCGTTCTGCCACTTCATTGGAATAAACCAAGCCAAGATCAGGTAAACCCCGGCTGGCCGTATACGCCGCCCCGGACAAATAAATGGCCTTGAAATCGAATTGCGTGGCGATTCTGGCTGCCATCGCATCATGAGTTCCCGGAATTTTCACAATAGGCGTTACCTGGATCATTCGCAAAAATTGTTCGGCTAACTGTTTCTGTTCAGGCTCTTTCTCCATTAACCATGCCATTGAAGTGCCCCCTTTCTTACTCTTGTGTTTAAAATCAAATGATGAACAAGCCTATATAATCTTGCACATCCGTTTCTTCAAAACGCTGCTGATCTAAGGAAAGCTCAACAATTTGCTCTACTTTCTTCCTTGGGAAACGAGTCAATAAACTGGATTGGAATTTTTCCGCGATTTTCGGAATTCCTTCTTCACGGCGTCTGCGATGTCCGATCGGGTATTCGCATTCGATTTTAGCGGTTTCCGTACCGTCTTTAAAATGAATCTGAACCGCGTTGGCAATGGAGCGTTTCTCCGGATCGAGATAGTCCCTGCTAAATCGTTCGTCTTCCACGACAACCATTTTGTTGCGAAGAGCGTCGATTTTCGGATTTTTTGCAACTTCATCTTCATAATGCTCGGCCGTCAAATCTCCGAATAATAGTCCGATAGCTACCATGTACTGGAGGCAATGATCCCTGTCGGCAGGATTGTGGAGAGTCCCCTTCTTGTCGATAATCCGGATGGCAGACTCGTGTGTAGTCAGTGTAATTTGGCCGATGTCATCGATGCGGTCTTTCACCAGCTCATGCAGCTTGAAGGCGCACTCCACTGCCGTTTGCGCATGGAACTCGGCTGGGAAAGTAATTTTGAACAGCACGTTTTCCATCACATAACAATCAAGCGGCCGGGCAAGCTTTAACTCTTGACCATTAAACAACACGTCCTGGAATCCCCAAAGCTTCGCGGAAAGTCCGGTAGCGTAGCCCATTTCGCCTTTCATGGCCATTAAGCCGAGTCGTACGGCGCGGCTTGTCGCGTCGCCGGCAGCCCAAGACTTCCGGGAGCCCGTATTCGGTGCATGTCTGTAGGTACGCAAGCTGCCGCCATCCAGCCACGCATTGGAGAGGGCGTTGATAACCTCTTCCGGGCCACCGCCTAACAATGCGGTAACAACTGCCGTTGAAGCCACTTTCACGAATAACACATGGTCCAATCCGACACGGTTCAAGCTGTTTTCCAATGCCAGAACCCCTTGAATTTCGTGAGCTTTAATTGCAGCAGTTAGCACGTCGCGCATCTTCAGCGGCGCCTTGCCTTCGGCTACTCGATTGCGGCTTACATAATCTGCCACTGCCAAAATGCCGCCTAGATTGTCGGAAGGATGTCCCCACTCAGCCGCAAGCCAAGTATCGTTGAAATCGAGCCAACGAATCATGGTGCCGATGTTGAATGCCCCGTGTACCGGATCGAGTTCAAATTGCGTTCCCGGCACGCGCGTGCCATTCGGCACGCTGACGCCAGGAACAATAGGCCCCAAGTGCTTCGTGCATTCCGGAAATCTCAACGCCAGCATAGCCGTTCCGAGTGAATCCATGACGACATGACGAGCGATTCGATAGGCCTCTTTGCTGATAATTTCATGCGAAAGCGAATATTGGGCGATATCTACTAGCAACTTATCCGCTTTCTCCACCATATTTCCATGATCACCAATGATCGAACTCATGTATCTTCCACCATTCCTTGGTTATTATAGGTATTAAGGATGCAAATTGCGTGGTCCGCTGTACAGAACTCGCGGACGGAAAAGGCGATTGTTCTCATGCTGCTCGATCACATGTGCGCATACGCCAATTGTACGTGCCGCCAAGAAGACAGGTGTGAAAAGATCGATTGGAATACCGAGCAAGTAATACACCGGGGCCGCATAGTAATCCAGATTAGGATGCAGTCCTTTTTCCCGGTACATGACTTCTTCCCCAATCAGACACATTTGATACAAATGCTCCTGGCCTTTTGCAGTTGCCAACGGTTGAAGAGCCTCTTTCATGAGAAGGGCGCGTGGATCCGGTTTTTTCATGTAAACCCTGTGCCCGAAACCCATAATGCGCTCTTTGCGTGACAGCTTACCGAGAATAAGAGGCTCCATTTTATCTACAGCTCCAGCCTCCAAGAGCATATGCATAACAGCTTCGTTTGCGCCGCCGTGCAGCGTTCCTTTAAGGGAAGCAACAGCACCTGTCAAAGCGCCGATGATATCCGCTTGTGTAGAGGCAATGACACGAGCTGCAAAAGTCGAGTTCGGCATCTCATGTTCGCTGTAGACGATAAGAGATTGGTCGAATATTTTCGCTTCCGCTTCCGTCGGCACTTGCCCTGTAATCATATACAGGAAGTTAGCACTGTACGAAAGGTCTTGACGAGGCTCAATGGGATCCTGTTTGTTTACAGCGCGGTAGCTGTCGGCGACGATTTGCGGGACCTTGGCCAGCAAACGAATCGACTTCCGGTAATTTGCCGCCCAAGACCGGTCGTCGATCTCCGTTTCCTCTCCAGCCAATGCCGAAATTCCAGTTCGCAGAACATCCATCAAGTGCGTATTTTTCGGGAGCAGTCTGAGCAGCTGAATCGTTTCTTTCGGCAAACCGGCTTCTCTCTTCAAATCTTGTTCAAGTCCCTTGTATTGCTCTTCGTTGGGCAAACTGCCATTCAACAGCAAGAAGACGATATCGAGGTAAGTCACTTTATGTGCTAATTCAATCAGGTCATAGCCACGCAGCACAATTTCTTCGTTGTCGACATCCAGAAATGAAATCCGGGTCTCGCTCGCGATCACATTTTCAAGACCGGGATAATATAATTCGCTCATTGGATCCACTCCCTCATTTAATTAATGTTTTAGTCCTTTAACAAATATCCGGAAATGACCAAACGCTGAATTTCATTCGTTCCTTCGTAAATTTGCGTAATCTTGGCATCGCGCATATACCGTTCCACAGGATATTCGCGGGTATATCCATAGCCGCCGAAAATCTGGACAGCTTCAATCGTCACGTCCATGGCGGTATCGGATGCAAATAATTTGGACATAGCGGATTGCAAACCATACGGAATCCCTTGATCCTCGCGCCATGCGGCTTGGTAAGTCAATAATCGGGCAGCTTCGATTTTCGTTGCCATATCCGCTATTTTGAATTGAATCGCTTGCAGCTTGCTAATCGGTTTGCCAAACTGTACGCGTTCCTTCGCATAACGTGCCGCATGATCCAAGGCTCCTTGAGCAATCCCCAGCGCTTGTGCAGCAATCCCATTACGGCCTCCGTCGAGCGTCGCCATCGCAATTTTGAATCCTTCGCCCACTTGGCCCAACAAGTTTCCCTTCGGAACACGGCAATCGGTAAAAATGACTTCCGTCGTGGCGGAAGAACGAATGCCGAGCTTTTTCTCCTTTTTCCCCACAGAGAAGCCGGGGAAGCTTTTTTCCACGATAAACGCGGCAATGCCTTTATGCTTCAGCTCCGGATTGGTCTGGGCGAACACGACATAAATGTCGGCATAGCCCCCGTTCGTAACAAAAATCTTGGAACCGTTCAGGACCCATTCATCCCCTACCAGAACAGCCGCTGTCTTCATGCCGACGGCATCTGATCCGGATCCCGGTTCCGTCAGGCAATAAGCCCCCATGCTTTTCCCTTCCGCCATTGCCCGCAAATATTTTTGCTTTTGCACCTCCGTGCCAAACTTATACACCGACCATCCGGCTAACGACGTGTTGACGGAGAGGGTCACCCCGATGGAAGCATCTACGCGGGAAAGCTCTTCGATTGCGATCACATAGCCCAAATAATCGGCCCCTGCGCCGCCGTACTTTTCCGGCCAAGGAATCCCACACAAGCCAAGCTTCGCCATCTTATGCCATATTTCCATATCGAAGGATTCATCCTCGTCACGTTGTGCTGCAGTAGGCCCGCATTCGTTTAAAGCAAACTCGCGTACCATGTTTTGCATCATTTGATGCTCTTCAGATAATAGAAAATTCATCGTTCTCTCCCCCCTTTATGGATAGCTATAAAAGCCGCGTCCGGATTTCCGTCCCAACCAGCCTGCTTTGACATATTTGCGCAGCAGCGGACATGGGCGATATTTGGAATCGCCCAATCCTTCATGTAAAATTTCCATAATCGAAAGGCATGTGTCCAAACCGATAAAATCCGCCAGCGTTAACGGACCCATCGGGTGATTCATCCCCAGTTTCATGATTTCATCCACCGCTTCAGGCGTAGCTACGCCTTCATAGACACAATAAATCGCCTCATTGATCATCGGCAGCAGAATCCGA
Organism: Paenibacillus sp. N3.4; assembly: GCF_008017805.1. GTDB lineage: Bacteria > Bacillota > Bacilli > Paenibacillales > NBRC-103111 > Paenibacillus_E. The sequence goes on from NZ_VRTT01000001.1 coordinate 33,623, forward strand.
TTGGCAACGAAACCGGGAAAGTCATGGACTTCGACCGCCGTCTTGCCCATTCTTTTCGCCAAGTCTTCTATGATGGCATATGTTTCATCAGATGTGGCCAATCCGCGGATGACCTCAATCAGCTTCATAACCGGCACCGGATTCATAAAGTGCATGCCAATCACTTTGTCCGGACGTTTCGTGACCGCAGCGATTTCAGTAATTGGCAATGAGGAGGTATTGCTGGCCAAAATCGCATGTGGAGGGCTGATTTCATCCAGTTTTCGAAATATGTCCGATTTAATTTGCATATTCTCAATGACCGCTTCCACAACAACATCCACGTCTTTGGCGTCAGCCAGATCCGTCGACAACGTGATTCGGCTGACAATCTCATCCATTTCTTCTTGGCGTTTTCGCCCCTTTTCCACATCGCGAGAAAGATTTTTCTTGATGATGTTGAAACCTTTTTCCACAAACTCCGCTTTGATATCATGTACAATGACTTGCAAGCCGGCCGTTGCTGCTACCTGGGCAATCCCGCTGCCCATTTGTCCCGCTCCGATCACCATAAGCTTTTGAATGGACATGCTTTCCTCTCCCTCGTTTCCTAGTCTACCTGAACCAGTATCGCATCTCCTTGTGCGGCTCCGCTGCATATAGCGGCAACGCCTAATCCCCCGCCGCAGCGGCGCAGCTCGTAAATGAGAGTCATCAAAATACGCGCGCCGCTGGCGCCGATCGGATGGCCTAAAGCAATGGCGCCGCCATTGACATTCACCTTTTCCGGATCCCAACCGACTAGTTTGCCGCTGGTCAACGTGACCGAAGCAAACGCCTCATTGACTTCAAACAGTTTAATATCCTGTACGGATACCCCGGTTTTCTTTAATAACTTTTCGATGGCGAAGGCCGGAGCGGTGGCAAGATAGGGGGCTTCCAGCCCAACGGCGGCATGCCCGATGATGGTAGCGAGTGGTTGTTTCCCCAATTCTCTTGCCTTTTGTTCCGACATCAACACGAAGGCTCCAGCCCCGTCGTTCACACCCGGAGCATTCCCTGCTGTAACCGTTCCATCTTTGACAAATATGGGTGCCAAATTGGATATAGCTTCTAAAGTCGTATCCTTCCGGGGGGCTTCATCCGTCTCGACGATGATTGGATCCCCTTTTCTTTGCGGGATCACGACCGGTACGATTTCATCCTTGAATTTCCCTTCCGCTATCGCCTGAACCGCTCTCCGATGGCTGCGGAAAGCCCAAGCATCCTGGTCCGTACGGGAAATCTCGTATTCTGCTGCAACCACGCTGCCATGAACCGCCATTTGGACTTGCCGGAAGGCGCAAGTTAATCCGTCATGAACCATGAGATCCTTTAATACCGCATCGCCCATTCGCCCGCCCCAACGACCGCTCGGCATCGCATAGGGGGTATTGCTCATACTTTCCATACCACCTGCAACGATAATGTCCGCGTCCCCGGCACGAATAATTTGATCGGCCAGCGTAACCGCACGTAAACCGGATGCGCACACCTTATTGATCGTCTCCGTGCTTACTTCCCATGGCAGGCCCGCCAAGCGCGCCGCTTGGCGGGAAGGGATTTGTCCGGCGCCGGCTTGAACGACCATTCCCATAATGACTTCATCTACCTGTGCCCCATCAACACCGGCACGGGCAACTGCCTCACGAATCGCTATTCCGCCCAAATCGACGGCTTGCAATGGTTTCAAAGAACCTCCAAATTTTCCGAAAGGGGTTCTTGCGGCACTAACAATGACTGTTTTCGACATCATTGATTCCGTCCTCCCATAAACAGTTATAGTGATCTTTCGACGACCTCGACAATATCCAACGTTTTGACTTGGTTTTCCACTTCTTTAGCTTTTGTGCCGTCGCTCATCATCGTCAAGCAATAAGGACAATTGCTTCCAATGGTTGTTGGGCTTAGGGTAAGGGCCTGTTCGGTACGTTCCATATTCACACGCTTCCCTTGGGTTTCTTCTATCCACATCATGCCGCCTCCGGCTCCGCAGCACATCGAATTCTCACGGTTGCGCTCCATCTCCAGCACCTGTACGCCAGGGATACTCTTCAGGATTTGTCTCGGAATGTCATAAATATCGTTGTACCGCCCAATATAGCAAGAGTCGTGATAAGCGATCGCTTCCTTGACCTCCTTGGTCGGCTTGATGCGACCTTCCCGAATCAACTTCCAGACGAGCTCGGTGTGATGGTACACTTCCGCATCAAGTCCGAATTCAGGGTATTCGTTCTTAAAAGTGTTATACGTATGCGGGCAAATTGTCACAATCTTTTTGACATGATAATCCTGAAAGTTTGCGATGTTTTCCTTGCATAGCTGTTGGAATAGAAATTCATTGCCCATACGACGGGCGGTTTCCCCGGAATTCCTCTCTTCATTGCCCAGGATGGCAAACTTCACACCGGCTGTGTTCATGATTTTGGCAAAGGATTGGGCGACTTTCTGGCTGCGGATATCAAAGGATCCCATCGAGCCGACGAAGAACAAATATTCAAAATCAGGTTCCTCATCCACGGTGGGTACGTAAATATCGTCCCGTCCTTCACGCCATTTGATCCGCTCTTTGCGGCTGATCCCCCACGGGTTGCTTTGCCGCTCGATATTTTGGAAATAGCGGCTCGCCTCATGCGGCATCTTTCCTTCCGTCAACACGAGATAACGGCGCATGTCGACAATTTTATCCACGTGTTCGTTGGCTACCGGACATTGATCTTCGCAGTTGCGGCATGTGGTGCAGGCCCATAACTCTTCTTCCGTAATAACATCGCCGATCAGATTGGTCGCATACGTTTCTACGGTGGCCGCCTGCTCCGATCGCAGAGAAAGAGAGAATGCGAAGCTCGGCACCCACGGTGTTCTCGACGTGATCACAGACCCTTTTTCCGTCAAGTGATCGCGCATTTTTACAATCAGATCCATAGGAGATAAGGTCTTGCCTGTACCGGAAGCTGGACACATTTGAGTGCATCGCCCGCATTCCACACAGGCATACAAATCGATTAATTGATTTTGCCGGAAATCTTCGATTTTTCCAATGCCATAAGTTTCCTGAGTTTCATCATCAAAGTCGATCGAGGTTAATTTTCCCGCCGGCTTTGTGTCTCTTAGTAAAATATTCACTGGCGCAAACAATATGTGAGCGTGCTTGGATTGCGGAACATATACCAAAAAAGATAGGAGGGTCAGTAGATGAACCCACCAGCATACATAGAACCAAATTCCGGCATTATTTGCGCTCATCCCTGCAAATAACCCCGCGATCACCGAGGAGAAAGGCGTATAGGCGCTTCCCGCCTCACCCAGCCAAATATGCTCGAAGGTAAGAGTCAGAAAAATCGACACCATCAATACGGTCAAGAATATAATGACCAGACCGGATTTCAGACCGCGCTTAAGTCGCGGCAATTTTTCAATAAAGCGGCGATAGAACGCATAGATCACCGCCAATAATACGAGGAAAGTCGTGATTTCTTGCGATACACTGAAATATCGATGAGCATTCCCGAAAGGGAGTTCAAAGCCTTTAACAAATCCTTGGAGAATCAATTCCAAAGCACCCAATTGCAAAATAAGAAATCCGTAGAACATGACGATATGCATCACACCGCTTCTGGAATCCTTCAGGAGCTTCTTTTGTCCAAATACTTGAACCACGAAGTCATTCATCCGGTTACCGAGGTCTTTCTGCAAATCCGCCTTTTTGCCGAGTCGAATAAAGGTCACCCGGCTATAAACGATGCTGCAAAATGCAAAAAGGGCATACCCGGTTACCGCCATGAATGCCAAAAAGTGAAGTAGAGACAGCATTCCTCATCCCTCTAATCCTTAGTATTTAACATATTTTTGAACTCTTCCGTTAAGAGAGGAATGACTTCGAATAGATCACCGACAATTCCATAGTCGGCTATTTTAAAGATCGGTGCTTCCGGATCCTTGTTGATCGCCACAATCACTTTCGCGTTTGACATTCCGGCTACATGCTGGATGGCTCCGGAAATGCCACAAGCGATATAAAGATCCGGGGTCACCACTTTGCCGGTTTGGCCAATTTGTAGAGAATAATCGCAGTATTCGGCATCGCACGCTCCGCGGGATGCACCTACTGCACCACCCAATACTTCGGCCAGCTCTCGCAATGGAGCAAAGCCTTCCGCGCTTTTCACGCCTCTTCCCCCGGATACGACAACCTTGGCTTCGGCCAGGTCCACGCCATTCGAAGCTTTTCGAACAATTTCCTTGATCGTGGTTTTTAAATCTTTAATATCTACTGCAAAATCAACTTGGTTGGCAATACGATGAATATCCGCTTCTTTCATTGTTATATTATTCGGCCGGATGGTCGCAAGAATCGTATTTTCAACTGACTTTTTCTTTTGGAACGCCTTTCCGGCATAAATGGGTCGGGTGAAAACAACTTCACCAGCATCCACCGATAAATCCGTAACATCGGATACCAGACCTAATCCTACTCTAGCAGCGACACGCGGAGCCAAATCCTTCCCCAATGCAGTATGTCCAATCAAGATAACATCAGGTTGAACTGCGCTCAGCAATTGAGTAAAAGCCTGCGTATAGGCTTCAGCTGTGTATGGATCCAATTGTTTGTTGGATACGACATACACTTGACTAGCTCCATATTGAGCCAATGAAGTCACCTGCTGCGAGGAATGACTGCCAAAAACAGCCGCAACAATCTCTCCGCCTTCCGCTATCCGATGAGCAGCGGATAAACATTCATACGAAACCTTTCTTACATTTCCTTCGCGAGTCTCAGCAAAGACAAGAATCTTTTTACTCATCTGTTCTCCCCCTTAGATTACCTTGGCTTCTTGATGAAGCAGTTTGACCAGTTCTTTTGCCTGATCCTGTAGGTTGCCTGCCAAGATCCGTCCTGCATCCTTGGGTTTCGGTAAATATTGATCGATAATTGTCGTCTTTGCTTTCATATCATCCGGATGCAGACCAAGCTGATTCGCATTTACTTTTTCGATTGGCTTTTTCTTGGCTTTCATGATGCCCGGAAGAGACGGATATCGGGGTTCATTCAAACCTTGCTGTGCCGTAATGAGGACAGGGAGCGACGTCTCGATGATTTCGGCATCTCCTTCTACATCCCGAACCACGGTTGCCGAGTTGCCCTCAACGGTTACTTTCGTAACGGAGGAGATGTGGGGAATCCCTAATTCCTCGGCCAAACGAATACCGACTTGCCCGGCTCCATTATCCACAGATGTATTCCCTGCTAATACAATGTCAAACGATACATGTTTGATGATCGAAGAAATCACTTTGGAAATCGTATGCTCATCTCCCGACAGGGATTCGTCATCAACCATAATCCCTTTGTCCGCTCCCATGGCCAACGCCGTTCGGACGGCACTTTCAGCCCCGGATGGACCTAGGGAAATAACGGTCACTTCCCCACCAAACCTCTCTTTCAATTGTATACCTTCCTCAACTGCATATTCGTCATAAGGATTAATAATATGGTTTAATCCCTCGGTCTGTACGAGTCCATTACTAATCGTTATTTTTTCCTCCGTATCCAGCGTTTGCTTCAAGATCACAACAATGTTCATCCCATCTTCCTCCTTATGATCCCCATGCGCTTACTGGTCTTTGAATATAGGACGTCTTTTCTCAATGAAGGCTTGAATGCCTTCCTTCGTATCTTTACTTTCGAACAACTTTCCAAATAGCTCCGCTTCCCGCTGCAGCCCCTTCTCTTGCCCTTCAACGCATCCCCGCTCAACCGCAGATAATGCGGCACGAACCGTGAGCAAGCTTTTTGCAGTTATTTTCTCAGCCAAGGAAGTAACCGTTGCTTCCAATTCCTCTAAGGCTACAACCTTGGAGACCAAACCCATAAGATAAGCTTCCTCTCCGTCAATGATATCGCTTGAGAGTATGAGTTCGATTGCTTTCTCCCGATTGGTCAAGCGGGCTAGCCTTTGCGTTCCGCCGTAGCCGGGAATCAATCCTAAATTCAACTCCGGCAGCCCGATTTTGGCAGAGTATGCCGCAACCCGTACATGGCAAGCCATGGCCAGCTCCAGCCCTCCGCCTAAACAAGCTCCGTTAATCATCGCAATAACCGGTTTCGAGAGCTGCTCGATTTGTGTAAAGAGACTCTGCCCATATTTCGACAGTTCTTCTCCCTGTTGTGAACTCTCGATGGTTGTAAACTCTTTAATGTCGGCACCTGCTATAAAAAATTTCCCTTCCCCCGTCAGGATGATGACTCGAATTTTGTCATCCTCCGCTACCCTCTCGATCATCTTGTTCAACTCTTCCAGGGTTTGGCGGTTTAATGCATTCGCCGGTGGATTGGCAATAGTGATCGTTGCAATTCGGTTTCTGACGGCTATCTTCACCTTTTGAAATTCCATCCCGATTCCCTCCTAACCTCATTTATGTAACTTCAATAAAGATTGATATCCTCCGGTCCCAAGCTTTCGATCTTTTGCTTCAGCCTTTGCATGAAACGGCCGCATACAAGACCATCTAACACCCGATGATCCAAGGAAAGACAAATATTCATCATATCTCGAATTGCAATCAAATGGCTATCGATCACAACAGGTTGTTTGACGATAGCTTCGACACTTAAAATAGCTGCTTGCGGCTGATTAATAATAGGAGCAGAGAGCACCGAACCAAAAGAACCGGTGTTCGTGATCGTAAATGTTCCGCCGGACATCTCTTCCATAGTAAGCTTGCCTTCCCTGCTCTTCTTGGCTAAGTCATCTATCGCTTTCGCCAGTCCCAGAATGCTTTTCTGGTCGGCATCTTTGATGACCGGAACGAAGAGCGAGTCCTCCGTTGCCACGGCAATCGAGATGTGAATCGCTTTTTTCACGATAATGCTGTCGCCTGCCCACTGTGAATTCAACAATGGAAATTCTTTGAGCACCTCTACGACAGCCTTGATAAAGAATGGCATATAGGTAAGCGCTATTCCTTCTTTTTTCTTAAAATCATCTTTGGCCCTGTTGCGGTAACGCACCAGATGGGTGACATCGCAGGAAACCGAGATCCAAGCGTGAGGTGCGTCATGCTTGCTTTGCACCATCCGATTCGCGATGGTTCTGCGGACAGCGGTCACGGGAATAACCCGATCCTCTTGACTGACCGAAATATCAACAACAGTGGAGACACTTCTCGGTGCAGAGGGTTTCGCAGCTTCCGAGACGATTTCTTTCGGAGCGGCTGCCGTAAGAACAGCAACTTCCGGCTCTTGAACCGCCGTTGCCACTACCTGCCTCTTTCCTTCCACGAGCTCCAAAATGTCGATGCGGGTAATCCGACCACCAGCTCCCGTTCCTTGGAGCATAGACAAATCCACATTGTGCTCTTGCGCCAACTTTAACACGGCAGGCGACAACCGCTGTTTGGCTCCTTCCGGGATCGAACCGGCGTTGGCCGCAGCCGGCGCATGGTGAACCGGTGTTGAAGCTGCCGCGCCTTCTGAGACAATGTAGCAAATCAAAGCTCCAACGGGAACGGTTTCACCTTCTTGGACCACAATCTCCGAAATCGTACCCGCGAACGTAGACGGTACCTCGGCTACGACTTTATCTGTTGTTACCTCGCAGATAGGGTCATACTTCTTTACTTGATTCCCTGTCTTTACCAGCCACTTGGAAACAGTACCTTCTGTGACGCTTTCTCCAAGCTGGGGCATGATCACTTTTTCAGCCATGGTTATCTCCTCGTTCTATGATTAACTTTGGGCTAATTCCTTCATCGCATCGTATACTTTGTCTTGATTTAGCATAAAGAACTTTTCCATGACGCCATTATAGGGCGTAGCAGGGACATCGGGTCCGCAAAGGCGTTTGATTGGCGCATCAAGCTCAAACAAGATTTCCTCTGCGATTACGGCGGAAATTTCGCCCCCAAGACCTCCCTCTTTATTGTCCTCATGAACAATGAGCACTTTCCCTGTCTTACGGGCGGCCTCGACAATCGATTCCTTATCCATCGGATACAGCGTGCGCAAATCCAAAATATGGGCGCTGTACCCGTCTTCTTTCGCTAACTTTTCTGCAGCTTGTAGAGCGAAATGCAAGGTTAGTCCATACGTGATCACCGTAATATGTTTTCCTTCGCGCTTGACATCCGCCTTACCGATCGGGACGACATAATCTGTGTTCGGCACTTCTCCTTTAATCAAACGATAGCAGCGCTTGTGTTCGAAAAACAAAACCGGATCTTCATCGCGGATCGCTGATTTTAGCAATCCTTTAACGTCGTAAGGAGTCGATGGGGCAACGACCTTTAAGCCCGGAATATTGCAAAACATGGCTTCCACGCATTGCGAATGATAAGGTCCACCGTGAATGCCGCCCCCATAAGGAGCCCGGATTACCAAGGGGCAGTTCCAATCCCCATTCGAACGATACCTCATCTTTGCTGCTTCACTTACAATTTGGTTGACAGCGGGCATTATAAAATCGGCAAATTGTATCTCAGCCACAGGCCTAAACCCATATGCCGAAGCTCCGACAGCAACCCCCACAATCGCCGATTCAGCAAGGGGAGTATCCAGCACGCGCTCTTCCCCAAACTGTTCATAAAGTCCTTGCGTAGCTTTAAATACGCCTCCCTTTAAGCCTACATCTTCTCCTAACACGAACACTTTAGGATCGCGAGCCATCTCCTCACGAAGTGCCAAATTAACCGCCTCAATATACGAAATGACTGTCATTGTTTATTCCCCCCTTATTCCGCGTATACATGCTTCAGTGTATCTTCCGGTGCTGGAGCCGGTGCGGACTCGGCATATTCCGTTGCCTCATCCACTTCCCTTGCAACCCAGTCTTGAATCTCTTTCTCTATCTCATCCGTCAGGACGCCTGTTGTTCTAAGGTAACGGTAAAAAAGCGGAAGGGGATCTTGCTTCTTCTCTTCCTCCACCTCTCCCTTCGGACGATAGTGACGGTCATCATCATCGGAGGAATGAGAGGTGAAACGGAAGCAACGGGCTTCGATTAAAGTTGGCCCTTCTCCTCTTCTTGCGCGATCTACAGCCTCCTTCATGACCCTATATACCTCCAGCGGATCGCTGCCGTCGACACTGAAACCTGGAAACCCATATCCGGCAGCCCGTTCAGCAATGCTATGGCAAGCTACTTGCTTTGAAAACGGAACCGAAATGGCGTATTTATTATTCTCGCAGAAGAAGATGACGGGCAATTTGAAAACACCGGCAAAATTAGCTCCTTCATGAAAATCGCCCTGATTACTGGATCCTTCGCCAAAAGAGGCAAACACGACCTGCTCCTTGCCTTCCATCCTTCCTGCCAAAGCCAAACCCACGGCATGGGGAACTTGGGTGGTTACCGGACTGGAACCGGATAAAATCCGATATTTTTTGCCTCCAAAATGCCCTGGCATCTGTCGTCCTCCACTATTCGGATCCTCAGCCTTAGCGAACGAATTGAGCATCAAATCCCTTGCCGTCATGCCAAAGGAGATAACCAGCCCGATATCCCGGTAATACGGACAAAGAAAATCTTTGCTTTTATCCAGCGCATAGGCAGCTCCGACTTGAGCAGCTTCCTGTCCTTGACAAGAGAGTACAAACGGGATTTTGCCTGCACGGTTAAGGAGCCACGTCCGCTCGTCTACCTTACGGGCTAACAGCATATCCCGATACATGCCGAGAACTTGTTCAGCGGATAAACCTAAAGCTTGGTGCCTGTTTTCTACATTGCTGATTCCTGATTTAACCATCGCATGACCCTCCTAGACATTTCTTATAACCGATGAAATTCATGAATGAATAGCCCTTCGGTCTACAGCCAGTGCAGCTTCTCCCAGTATCTCTGCCAAGGAAGGATGAGGATGAATCGTTTGGGCAATTTCCCAAGGAGTAGCATCCAAAGATTTGGCTAATGCCCCTTCTGCGATCAAATCCGAAACATGAGGACCAATCATATGAATGCCTAATATATCCTCTGATTTGGTGTCCGTGATTATTTTGACAAAACCATCGTGTTCACCATAAATCAGAGCTTTTCCAACTGCTTTGAACGGGAATGTGCCTGTTGCAATCGAATAGCCTTTATTCTTCGATTCTTCTTCCGTCCATCCGATACTGGCGATCTCAGGGCGGCTATAGGTCACCTTAGGCACCTTGGTGTAATCCAGAGGATGGGGGTTTAGACCTGCTATATGCTCTACAGCAATAACCCCCTCATGAGCAGCAACGTGAGCCAATTGCAAACCTCCAATGACATCCCCAATGGCATAAATATGGTTTTCAGCCGTTTGAAAATATTCGTTTACCTGAATGACGCCATGCGCCACTTTCACTTCGGTGTTTTCGATGCCAATATGATCGACATTCGCCGTACGCCCCACGGAAACCAAAATCTTCTCAGCTTGCAAGGCAAGAAGCTCTCCGCCTTGATCGGCTTGAATCGTAACCGTTTTCCCTTCCTTCAAAAGCGTACCAGGCAACACCTTCGCACCTGTATGAATTTGGATGTTGCGGCTTTTCAATAATCGAGTCATTTCCTTGCTAATCTGGGCGTCTTCCAAGGGGAGAATACGTTCTGCAAACTCTACGATTTGCACCTCTACCCCCAAATCATTCAGTAAGGAAGCCCATTCAATGCCTATCACCCCACCGCCAATGACGAGCATGGATGTTGGCAAGGCGTCCAATTGGAGCGCTTCGTTGCTTGTTAACACATACTGTCCATCCGCTTCCAGTCCGGGGAGCACGCGCGGTCTGGATCCCGTGGCAATAAGCAAGAACTTAGGAACTAAAATCTCCGATTGCCCATCCGCACGAGTGACGGCCACCGCTCCGGCTTGCGGTGAAAAAATGGAAGGTCCCATGGCTCGACCTTCTCCTTCAAATACGGAGATATTCCCTTTTTTCATTAAATATTGAACACCTTTATGCAGTTGATCGACGATGTTTTGTTTCCTCTCTTGCATTTTCAAAAAATGAATCGATATATCACGAACCTCTATTCCGAATTCAGCGCATTGAGTAACGGTGTGATACACCTCAGCTGAACGAAGAAGCGCTTTACTCGGAATGCATCCCCGATGAAGGCAAGTTCCGCCAAGTTTATCCTTTTCGACAACCGCTACCTTCATGCCTAATTGGCTGGCGCGAATTGCGGCCACATAACCTCCGGTCCCAGCTCCTAAGACGACTAGATCAAATTCGTTTGATGACATGGCTGAAACTCCTCTCGCCATAAAATTGAAATCGCTTTCATTTCGTCGCCTATATGTGACCCCAAACCTGATCTATCCTCCATGTAAGCTATATTTTTATGATATCATTCAAAAAAACAGATAGAAAATACCGGTTTTGTTGGATGATCATACCTTTTGGGAATACTTTTTCACGGAAAACAAAAAGAAAGCGCATGTCGCTTTTAGTGAAAAGGAGTACCGCTCGCTTGCTGCGGAGAGGAAGGCGACGGATTCATGTTTTTCGTTCGTTCCTCGACGGCTCCATCGGCTAATCTTTCGATATCTGAAGCGCTCATGCCTCGGATCACCAAGCTGCTAAACAGGTCACGTACATCTGCGCCATATTTGCCGAGCAAGGGGAGGGTAGTGAACAAAGAATTGCCTCGAATGCCCGCAATACCCAAAGATAGCGCGCCTTTTTCAATATATTGCGGTCTGGGCATCACCTTCAGCAGCATTTCATCGGCAGCTTGCAGAAGAATGCTTGCATCTATGCCTGTTTCATAGCCCATTTTGTGAAGAGCGGCTACAAGCACTTCCGTAGGGGCGTTGCCGGCACCGGCGCCAAAACCTGCAAGGCAGCCGTCAACCAAGTCTGCCCCCTCCTCCACAGCGATAAGCGTGTTGCCGACGGCGAGTCCCAAGTTGTTATGGCCGTGAAATCCGATGCGAATGGATAGATGCTGCCGCAATAGGCTCACTTTGGCGCGAACCTCATCTATCGTCATCGCCCCTGCAGAATCCACGATATACACGGCACTCGCACCGTAAGACTCCATTTTCTTCCCCTGCTCTAAAAGCTGTTCCGGTGAGGCCGTAGAACTCAGCATGAGGAAGCCGAACGCTTCGAGCTCCAGCGCATCGGCTGCTTTCATATATCTTTGCGCAAGATCAGCTTCCGTAGCTAGCGTAGCCAAGCGCACGGTTTGTGCTCCGGCTAGCTTGGCCGTTTCCAGATCGGTCAACCTGCCGACGCCGGGCAGCAGCAAGGCGGTAATACGCGCTTTGCGAGCTGACGCCCTCGCAGTACCAATGGCTTCCGCATCCAATAGAAGACTTTTGCCAAAATGGAGGCTAGACCCGCCCACTCCATCTCCATGGGAAACCTCAAGGTAAGGAGTACCGGCTTGATCTAAACTGGAAGCTAGGTAAGATAATGTCTCCGCCGTGTATTGGTGTAAAAGCGGATGACACCCGTCTCTCATCGTGGCATCTAACACTTGCACAAATCGCTTAGTCCCCATGTTTGAGCCCCCTTTCTTGTTGCTGCTTGACCCATTGCTCGCCCGCCCGAAATGCGGATGAAGTCAACAGATCAATGTGGCCGTAGCCTTGAGACAACGTCTTGCTCCATGACCGCACCTCAATCACGAATGTGAGGATCGAACCGGAATAGGAAGGCGTATACTTCAAACGATACCCCGGAAAATCGTTGGAAATCTCAGCAGCAGCTTGTGATAATAACAAGGTAACCGCAGATGGATCGACCCCTTCCTCCAGTTTAAGGTGCACGATATATCGATTCACGGCGGATTCCTCATCCGGATTGAGGAAAATCATCGACTTCGCCTGCAAAGCTCCTCCTATTCCTGTCAGTGCGAGCTCTGTGGCTGACATATTTTCGTCCAAATGAGCTCTGAATTCGCTATCAGCGGCTTTACTCGGAATATCACTGATCACCTCCGCTTCTTGAATCAAGCAAATCTGCGATAACGCAGCAACCAGCGGCACAATAGCTTGTGCCGCTGAGGATACAAGCTGGATGTGGGCACACTCCTGCGGAAGCTCGGGAAGAAGCCCATAAAAGTCTCCTCTCCCTTGCAATTCCGGCACCAAATGAATATATCGTCTAGCGGATCGATGATCAGCATTGTTTGCAAATTCACCTAATGCCGTGTAGCTCGTATTGAACACAAGTTGAATCTGTTCATTATTCAACACCTCTTCGATGCTTTGCACACATGAAATATTGTGTTTGCCCAGGCCCCCTATTCCGGAATCCCCGACGGGCGTCCATACGCATTCCAGAATAAACCTATGGTTATGATTGATTAGTTTCATCAGAAGCTCTTGTCCCAACTGCCCTTGCCCGATCAACGCCGCTTTCATTAGCATGGGGTGTCCATCCTTTCTCGTAAAAAGCCTATAAACAGCAAGATAAGTCAAGCCGTTTCTGCTCAACTTATCTCTCTCATCGACCAAGCTATGCTTTTTTCGTAAACGCAGCTACAAATACATCACGGTAACCATCGACTCCATCCGGCAAAATCGCGCTAACCCCATGCATCACTTTATTGTCATCGGCAAAAATCAGATCAAGCGGCTGCAGCGTGACGCTTTTCAACGGATTTCGTTCATTATCATAAATCGTGCTTTCTCCGCCAATAACGTTCTCTCGCGCCACGACCATCATAAAGATGTACGTGACTCCGTCCCGGTGGACTCCCTCTGGAGCCGGTTCTCCCTGCTCATTGGTTCTGGCCAAGATGCGGATGGGGTGAAGCGATACTTCCCAATTGCTTGCCCCCTCCAATTGCTCCACCACATTGAATGCCCATTGGAGCAATCCCCTCAGAAATCGGTTGTCGGTAGTCTCCGCTTCCATAGGATCAAAGTGCCTCACCACGCCGCCGTTTAAGTAATTGATATCCGTAGGCTGGTAGTAAGGGCGATCGAGGAAGAAGTTCATGGAGCGATCCGTGGTGGAATATTCGATCGTCGCAAATCGGCGGAGCCGGTAGGTCCCATTATCCTTCATATATTTATCCACCGGCTGATTATTGAAGCTTTGGGCAAATTCCTTCCAATCGTCCTCACGGAAAAAATCAGCTTGCTTAAAGAAACCGCTTCCAATCGGACAAAAGCCTTTAGCTTTCAGTTCAGCGGAAACATGGCTTACATCCAGCGTTGTTTGTAATCCTTTTTTCACTTGTTCCATCTCTGATTTCACTCCTTGTATAGTAAATGTCGTTACAAAAATTCACGCATCACGGCTGCCAAACGGGGAATACCCTCCCTAATTTTCTCCTCCAGCATATTGGAAAAGTTAAGACGCAATGCGTTCTCATGACCGCCATTAGGATAGAAGGAGCCTCCTGGCACAAAAGCGACGCCCTTTTCCAAACTTTTCTTTAGAATCTCCCGAGTATTGACCGTCGCTGGCAGTTCAACCCAGATAAACAATCCTCCTAAAGGCTTCTTAAATGAAGCTTCTTCGGGGAATTCCCGCTCCATGATCTCCAGCATCAAATCTCTTCTATTCCTGTATACATCTTTAATTTTTCCGATGTTTTCGTCCAAATCGAAACGTTCCATGTACGTATGGACAATTCGTTGACAGAACGTCGATGTATGCGTATCCGCCGCTTGTTTGGCTATGACATACTTTTCCATCCATTGCGGGGAAGCGCACACCCAACCGATCCTAAAACCGGGACATAGAATTTTGGAGAAGGAGCCGAGAAACACGACCTGACCTTTCCGATCGAACGAAGCAAGCGACGGAAGCATCTCGCCTTCGTACTTTAATTCGCCATATGGATTATCCTCGACGACTACGATGTCATAACTACCTGCAATCTCCATCAATGCCTTGCGTCTTGCCAGAGACCATGACCGTCCCGTAGGATTCTGGAAATCCGGAATGACATAAATCAGCTTCACCCGATCCGTTGTCTCCAATATACGGGTCAGTTCCTCCATGATCATCCCTTGATCGTCCGTAGGCACTTCGATAAATCTCGGATTGTAGACGCGAAACGCCTGAAAAGCACCTAAAAAAGACGGGCTTTCACATAATACGACGTCTTCATCATCCAGGAATAGCTTGCCGGACAACTCGATCCCCTGCTGCGACCCGCTTGTGATCAATATGTCCTGGGGCGAGTACGATGCAGAGAACTTGGCGAGCATTCGCTGCGCAATCTGCTCTCTTAAAGGCAGGAAACCTTCGGTTATCGTGTACTGTAACGATTGTTTGCCGTGATCAGTCAATACTTGCGCAGACGCTTCTTTGATCTCCTCGATCGGAAAAAGCTCCGGCGCCGGCATTCCCCCGGCAAAAGAAATCATTCCCGGCTCCTCCGTCATTTTCAAGATCGCCCGAATGTCTGATCCACGCAAATGATCCATTCTTTTGGAAAATTTCATCCTTCCTACTTTCCTCCTTTCGTCCGTGAATAAGCATGCTACATCCCTTATTTTACCGTCCCCTATTCCATTCGTTAAATATATATCATGCATAGAAACCATTCAGAAAAGCTATAGTCCCGGTTTATTAGGCAGGTTTGCCTGGATATAGGCAATAAACTCCCTGGAAGCATAAGAAAGGTATTTATCCCGGCGATAAATCAGCGCCAACTCCCAAGCAATATGAGGATGGGAAATCGAAACGACATGAACCGCGAGATAATTCAAACGGCTCGCCATCGATCTGGGAATCAACGAAATTCCTAATTGAGACGCCACCATCTCACAGCAGAAATCCCACAGAGAGGTCATATGGGCCACCTTGGGCTCAAACCCCGACTGCAAGCAGGCTTGCCAAACCACGTCGTGAAGGACGAATTCTTTGGTAAACAGGATGAATGGTTCATTCGTTAATTCGAATAAACTTACGGACTCTCTTCCAACCAGCCAGTGCTCGCTGCCGACAATGGCAACCAGCTCTTCAGACAACAATGAAACCGTCCCATAATGCTGGGTGCTCACTGGCAACACGGTGACCCCAAAATCAACATTTCCTTGTTCCAGCTGCATCTCTACATGTTTCGCACTGAATTCTACCATTTGAATCTCAATCCTGGGGTACTTCTTCTTGAACCCGGTTATTATTTGAGGAAAAAGCAATGCGCTGACCGTAGGCAGTATTCCCATCTTCACTTTTCCTCTTTGTACATGAACCAGCTCATTCACAGAAGAAGACAAGTCCTCCATCAACTGCAAAATTTTCAAAGCCTGCTCATAAACGAGTCCTCCCGTATCTGTGAGATCAACTTCCCGCTCCGAACGGTCCAGTAATGTAACGCCCAATTCATCTTCGAGGCTTTTGATCATCTTGCTGATGGAGGGTTGAGAAACGAACAGGACTTGCGAAGCTTTTGTGAAATTTTTATGTCTGGCGACTTCTACAAAGTATTGAAGCTGTCTAATATCCATCTGCTCTGGACTTGCCCCCCTTTGGGTCTTTTAGGAATACTTTTTTTCAGTAAAACCAAAACGAAAGCGCGTGTCGCTAGTGGCAACATGCGCTTTCGTTTCAATCAGCAAATATTTTAGTTTTTTCATCTTATTCTTCTATAAGGCTAACCGAAATAACCTCAATAATTTTCTCTATCTGAAGGGGTATTCTGGAAAGTCGAGCTTCATCTCCACTGATGGTGACCTTAATTTTATTAACACCATCCTCCACTTTCCCCCATGTTAATGACTCAATGTTTAGAACCCTTCTCATAATTACCCCAATTACTCTGGGAAGAACATCTTGATTATCATTCACCAAAATGCAAAAAGTCTGAGACATCATGCATGGCCTCCCATTACACGTTATCAAATATATCGATAAATGTTTGTGCACTCTTGGAAAGGTAACGGTTTTGAAGCCAGACAATTCCTACTTCGGATTGAAAAGAAGTATCGTAGATATCCAGTATTTGTATGTCTGGTATCCGAAAAGAAGTCATAACGGACTTTGGCAAAATCGTGGCTCCGATACCAGCTACAACTAATGCGATAGTGATCGCCACACTCGAACATTCGCAGGTCATGTTTGGTTCAAATCCAAAACGTCTGCATTCATTTACTATTTTTTCATGCAGCCTGATTGTTTTATCACTTTTTACAGCTAAAAGCTGCAAATCTGCGAGTTCTTTCATGGAAATGGAATTTTGTAAAGGAAAGCAATTCCACTGTCGAGGTACAACAGCCACAAAGGGGTCAGAAGGTAATCGTTTTATGGCATATTTGTCTGAATCATAATTCGATTCAAAAGGAAGTCTCGTGATCACGAGTTCAATATTTCGATGCTCCAAATATTCCGCGAGTGTGACATGATCCCCCTCCAAAATTTTAAAGGCAACACGAGGGTATCTCTGACGGAATTCACCAATTTTTAGCGGAAGCAGGGAGATGCATGAAAAAACGGAACCGACTGATAACGTTCCCTGCAGTCCGTTTTCAATATCTTTTACTTCTTTTACAGCCTCATTCAAATCGTGCAGCAAACTTTCCGCCCGTCTTTGCAGAACCTCTCCCGCTTGGGTTAGCTTCATTTGCTTTCCATTGCGATCAAATAAGGTTACGCCAAGTTCTTCTTCCATCAATTTAAGCTGCCGACTTAAGGGAGGTTGTTCCATATGCAGCGCTTGGGCAGCGCGAGTAATTTGTTCTTCTTTGGCAATAGCCAAAAAGTAGTTCAGTTGGCGAACATCCATGATTCCCCTCCTTAAGGCATACCCAACGTGATTTTCCCGAAGTTTTGATTCCCCTCCAAATCGAATAGAGCTTCTGCCGCTTCTTCGAGGGAATACGTACGACTTAGAACCGGACGGATGTGATGTTCTTCAAAAACGCGGAGCATGTGCCCAAACTCCTGTGGACTTCCCATAGTTGTCCCTCTAATATCCAGTTGCTTAAAAAACATTTTGGCGGGCGAGAGCTCCGGAATGGGTCCGCTTGTCGCCCCGAAGATGACGATGCGGCCGGCCGGCTTGGCCAGATAGAGCAACTGGTGGAAGGTAGGCCCGCCAACGCCATCAATGATGAGGTCAGCCTCGCCCATCACGTTTTTCAAATCCTTGGCCCAATGCGCCGAACGATAGTTCGACTCCCCCTTTCGCTCCGAGCATTTTCGCTTTCTCGAGTTTATCTTCGCTGCCGGAAGTGACAAACACATTCGCCCCTTTCAATACGGCTAATTGCAGGGCGAACAGGGCTACTCCGCCGCCGATTCCGGGAATCAATACCGTCTCCCCTTTTTGCACACAACCCCTAGTGATCATAGCTCTATAAGCCGTTAAACCGGCCAAAGGGAGCGCTGATGCTTCCTTCCAAGAAAGGTATGCAGGTTTGACATATACATTTTGACTCGGAACGGTGACATATTGCGCGTAAGTTCCATCCGTCGGCATACCCAATACGGAAAATCCGGGACCGTAGTAAGCCAGATGCTCCCCCCAGTTCAAAGCGGGATTGATGATAACAGAACATCCAAGCGGAATGTCCTGCACATCATCGCCCAAGGCAACGACTTCACCGGCTCCGTCCGCTCCCAGAATCGAGGGAAGCTTCAGTCCGGGATACATTCCATGAGTAATCCACAAATCTCTACGATTAATAGCGGCATGCTTTAATCGCACCAACACTTCGCCTGACTTGGGCTCCGGTATATGCACCTCTTCGTAACGAAGCTGACGTGGACCGCCCAGATCTCGTAATATCACGGCTTTCATATGAACCTCCACCTCTCCTATGGCAGCCTCCGAGACTCGATCTAGTCGGCACCGCCAAATTTATACTTCGCAACTGGCTTTCCGCCGTGAATGGATGCGTTCTTCAGCAAGACGATCTGCCGCCATATAAGTAGGTATACCATCACGCTTTGAAATTTCGAAGATCAAGGAAGTGGTGTTATAGATTTCTTTCACTTTATTAAATGCCCGTTCACGATCGTAACCGTCCAATTCATCGGCAATATTAATCACTCCTCCGGCATTGATTACATAATCAGGTGCATACAAAATGCCCATGTTATGAATCAGATCACCGATCCGCGCTTCCTTCAATTGATTGTTTGCCGCACCCGCAATGACTTTTGCTTGCAAACGAACGATTGTTTCGTCATTGATTGTAGCTCCTAATGCACAGGGAGCATAGATGTCGCAACGAACGCCATAAATATCTTTCGGGTCAACCGCTTTGGCATTATATTGTTCTACGACCTTCCTTACTGCCTCCTTGTTGATGTCGGTTACAATCAACTGCGCTCCTTCTTTATGCAGATAATCGCAGAGAACGTTGGCAACGTTTCCTACGCCTTGGACAGCTACCGTTTTTCCTTCCAAAGAATCGGAACCAAATGCTTCTCTGGCCGCAGCTTTCATGCCTTGATAGACACCGAATGCTGTTGCTGGTGAAGGATTACCCGAAGACCCGTATTTGGCGGATTTACCTGACACGTACTTCGTTTCCTGGTGAATGATATCCATATCCTCGACCGTAGTGCCTACATCCTCAGCAGTAATGTAGCGTCCGTTCAGATGTTGAATATATCGTCCGAATGCGCGAAGCATTTCTACATTTTTATCTTTTTTCGGATCACCTAGAATGACGCTTTTTCCCCCACCGAAGTTAAGCGACGATACGGCGTGTTTATAGGTCATTCCTCTGGCCAACCGCAGAACATCTTCGATTGCAGCATCATCGGAAGCATAATTCCACATCCTCGCTCCGCCCAGTGCCGGACCCAGTGTGGTATCGTGAATAGCAATGATCGCCTTTAGTCCCGAACGCTTATCCTGGCAGAACAAAACCTCTTCGTAATCGTCTTGCACCATAGATTGAAAAATTTCCATACCGAACCTCCACCTCAAACGGTCATTTTTTCAACCACATAATAATGAACCGGATCCTCGCTGCGCAATAACCCTGTGACTACATATCCGTTTGCCAAAGCATGCTGAAATTGATCGCGCAGAGTAAATCGCCATTCTTTCGCCAAATCTAACTGGTCTCGTTTCATATCATGAAGATAGCGTGGCACCGGAATAATATACTCGTTCTCATTCCCAAGCTCTTGGCCAAGAACAGGACGGGCATAGCTCCCCGATTGCAACCACTTCACCAGTGACGGATAGCTCTGCCATCCTTCGCTGATCATGGATTTGCCTGCAGCGGCATCAACTGCTCGCACGGATTCCAGTTCCCACTCGACCAAAAAGCGGTCTGCCGGCAATCCTTTATTCACTTCGTCAGCCAAATCTCCGTAATATGCAGGTAGGTACGTCCGTATCGTACCGCCTAATTTGCAGAGATTGAGATAAGCATTTCGCGTCTCCAGCGGATCGAACGTCCAGATGATTTTTTTATAGCCGTAATCAATTGCCCAGAGGCGCTGTTTGTGTTTTAGCTGATAACCGATGCCTAGATCGCGATATTCGGGATCTATCGCCATCATGTGAGAACATAGCGATACTTCACCGTTCTTATATCCGGCAAATCCGTAGCAAAAACCAACCAATTTGTCTTGATCGTACGCTCCAATGACGACCCCGCCATAGTGAATTGCCGCTATAAGCTGCGCCAACGGCGTTGTAGTCTTGTTTCCCCAAACTTGACGTTGCAACTCTTCGACATCTGACATGTGCTCTGGTTCGGTTACTATTGCGTAATGAATCACAGGTTTCATTCTCTCACTCCTGCTATTTGACGATTGTAGCTCTCTTGGCGGACAAGGAACTTCTTAACACTCTCCGGTTTGATCTCGTAGCCGATTCCCGCCCCCGTCGGGACAGCAAGCACTCCTGGTGCAAACAAGAGTACTTCCGGTTCTACGATGTCTTCTACCCAGTAGCGATTGGATGCCGAGGTATCGCCTGGAATCGTGAAATTGGTCAGAGAGGTTATCGCTATATTATGGGCGCGCCCCACTCCGGTTTCAAACATTCCGCCGCACCAGACAGGAATGTCGTGCGCCTGACACAAGTCATGAATTTTTTTCGATTCAGTCAAACCGCCTACACGGCCTACTTTAATATTAATAATCCTGCAGCTGCCCAGTTCAATCGCTTTCCGCGCATCCTCAACCGAGTGAATGCTCTCGTCCAGACAAATCGGGGTTTGCAGCTCTTTTTGCAGCTTGGCGTGGTCAATGATATCGTCATGGGAAAGCGGTTGCTCGATCATGATCAAATTGAACTGATCCAGTTCCTTTAAAATGTCGAGTTGATCCATCGTATAGGCGGAATTGGCGTCTGCCATCAGCGGCACATCCGGCCCAAACTGTTTGCGAATGGCCCGCATCGGTTCGATATCGAAGCCGGGTTTAATCTTCACTTTGATTTTTTTATAGCCTTCATTGATAAAACCTTCCACTTTCGCCAACAACAGGTCTATGGTCGGCTCAATCCCGATACTAACACCAACATCGATGGTCGTCTTTTTCCCACCCAAACCGACTGCCAGCGAGATACCTTTCTGTTTGCAGTACAAATCCCACACAGCACCTTCCAATGCTGCTTTTGCCATATTGTTGCGGCGAATCGGGGCAAAGAGATCGTTCACTTCTTCCGGCGACGTAATCTCAGCCGAGAGCAGTTTGGGAATAAGAAATCTCTCCAGCATATACCAGACCGTGTCCGTTGTCTCCTCGTTGTACATAGGGAATGGAAAGGATGTGCTCTCCCCGTATCCTGCAGTTCCGTCCGTATCATAAACGGTTACCAGCACCAAATCTCTTTTGTCCATCCGTCCAATGCTCGCTTCAAAAGAAGCCTTAAAAGGCATTATTAATCGTTGTAGTTCTACTCGCTCAATGTTCATCGGTACGTCCCCGCTTTCATTTTAAGTTACTCCTGTTTGCTGAAGTTTATGCTCTGGCAGCTTCCGACACTGCGCTTGATAAAATTTGTGTGCCGTATACCAAAGATTCCAATGCAAATGACATGTGGGGATGGTGCAGACCGGGCTTTAAATCGCAACCGAGTCCAACCATCGTCGATGCTAGACCGTTCTTCTCAAGCGGGTAGAAATGAAAATCCTCCCCTCCCTGCGTCACGCACCGATCAGCCACATTTTTAGGCCCAAGAACCTTGCTGATGGCTTCTTCCACGAGCTTTATCATCGTCTCATTCACTGTTGCTGCCGGTACATAGCTGCCATACTTCCACTCCACGGAAGTATCGGTTAATGCTGCAACCGTGTGAAGCACATGTACGGTTTTTTCTTTAATTCGGCCATTCCCTCATTGGTCTGGGCCCTCAGATCGAGCGTAAATTCAGCCCTTTCCGGTATGACATTGGAGGTTTCACCTCCTCCTTGCAATTGCGTGATTTTCACAGAAAACGGGCACCGTGCTTGAAGGCGGATTCCCTGTAATGCTTGAATGATCAAGGCTGCTGCTTCAAGAGGATTTCTGCCATTTTCCGGGCGAGCAGCATGGGCTTGCAGACCCCGAATCACTCCCCGAATGGACGTAGACGCGCCGTGCACAATAACGGGAGCCGCTTTGCCATACGGCACTTCCATGCTAGGACGCAAATGCACCCCTAAGAGCATCGTTACTCCATCCATGGCGCCGTCACGGATCATTTGAAGCGCTCCCTCCCCTTTCTCCTCCGCAGGCTGAAAAATAAAGCGAATCGTTTTATGGGGGCGAATCTGACACGCAGTGAGAGCTAATGCGGTATGGAGGACCATCGTACTGTGAGCATCATGGCCACAAGAATGGTTAGCCTTCACAACACCGTCTACCTCTTGGACCAATGCATCCATGTCGGCACGAAGAGCTACGACATCCGTTGTTTCCCCTGGAATCTCCGCTACAAGACCATAGTGCCCGGCGAACGTGTGAACAGAAAAACCAGCCACTTGCAAGCGTTCTTGCAAGTAGCGCGAGGTTTTCTCTTCTTTCCAACTAGGCTCTGCCAAATCATGCAAATCGCGATAGGTTTGAACAATATGCTCACGTTGTTGATTCACGTAATCATTCGGCATGTAAGTACTCATTGGTTAACTCCGTCCCCTACCTTTTATGAAGTTTCTGCTTCATACATTTTTGTTGCTTTTTGGAATGTTGCTTCGTCAAGCGGATAAATCGGTCGCGATAACCGTTTGTAATCAAAGAAAGAATACTGAAGTGTTGTTAAGCCTGGCGAATCTACCGTAATGATTTGTTTGCTGATGGGTTCAAATGCTGCCCGGAAATGCTGACTTGACTTCAAAGCGACTATTTTATAAGTGTTGACGTCGATTCCATGCAGCAGGAAAATTTGTTCATCAAATACCTGTGATCTGACGGAACAGACGATAATGTCGAGACCGCCTGCCTGTAAGCGTACTGATTTGCCGAGGTTGACACGCAAGCCTTTCCACATCGACGAAGATATATTGAAGCAGCCATCTGTGAGCGATTTGACAGTGGCGGTCAACTCAATCGGCTCCCCGTGCAGCTTATCTACTTTTCCGCCCAATTTCACAGTAATCGTCGTTCCCACTCCCGCATCATGGGCGATTTGTGCTACTTCAGGGTCGTAGATGAAGGCGAAACAGGCATTTTGCAAATTAGCTTCCAGCATCGCCCGCAGCAAATACGTGCCGTCGCCGGATGACCCGCCGCCGGGATTGTCTGATGTCTCGTTGATGACAATCGGCAGCCCAACAGCCGCAAGGGCCTGCCGGATGCCTACAGTCGGCGATTGGACTTGCGGGGTGAATTCTTCCCGCTTGGCCCATATTTGGTTCGCTACGTCGTCCGCCACCTCTTTGGCTAGTAGCTGGTCGCCATTGGTAACAACAACAACGGAAACGCTAACGTCCGGATGGTCGGTATAAGAGAAACCGTGAAAGAAAGCGCAGTCAATAACGTCAGGGTGTTTTTCCCATTCCCAGCAAATCGCGTTGATATCTTTAGCCGGAGAGAGGTTCGTCGTCGAGGTGGGGATCATCAGCGGCAGCTTGGTCAAGTGCATGGCCGTTTGAAGTCCGTCCTTCACCATTTGCACAGCAATATCAACGGCTTCCATGCCCCGTTCATAGCAATCCGTATGCGGGTACAAATGCACGCCGAGCAGTACATTTGCTTCTGCAACCATTTTTTCCGTAAGATTCCCATGTAAATCAAGCGTTACGATCAGGGGCAGCTCGTAACCGACCAGACTGCGAACGTATTGTAAAAGATCGCCTTCCATATCGTCGATGCCTTCGACAACGCCCGCTCCGTGCAGGGAGAGGCAGATTGCATCAACCATTCCGGCTGCTTGAATGCCCGCCGCCAATTCGCTTTTGATCGTTTCGTAAGTCTCTCTCGTTATCGTTCCGGCAGGCTCAGCTCTCGTAGAAAACGTAGGAACTACTTCAATCCCCAATGCTTCTGCGTGATCGATCATACCTCCCAAATAATTGCGTACACCTCTGTGATTGGAAAGAATGGTTTCGCCCCGTTCCCACGCGCATTGCTTGAATAATTCTACGGTTGTCTCAACGCTAGAAAAGGTGTTGGTCTCATGCACCACTTCACCAATTGCAATTTTCATGACGGTGTTCCTCCTCGGGGGTTACCCATATAGATGACAGGCAACAAAGTGGCCCGGCTCCGCTTCTATCTCTTTCGGACGATCGGTTTTACAAATGTCCATGCACTGGCTGCAGCGGGGATGAAAGGTACATCCCGTTGGCGGATTGACCGGACTTGGAACGTCCCCCGTTAATACAATTCGCTCTTTTTTCTGCTGCGGACTTCGAATCGGTATCGCCGATAACAACGCTTGGGTATACGGATGCAATGGATTTGAATAGAGCTGATGCTTTCCCGCATTCTCTATCATCCTTCCCAGATACATCACTCCGATCCGGTCGCTGATGTGTTTAACCACACTTAAATCGTGAGAAATAAAAATGTAGGTCAGCTGCAGACTCTTTTGCAAATCCTGTAATTGGTTCAAAATCTGTGCCTGAATGGAAACATCCAGCGCAGAAACAGGCTCATCTGCAACGATTAAGGAGGGCTTTACGGCAATGGCCCGGGCAATGCCGATACGCTGACGCTGTCCACCGCTGAATTCATGCGGATACCGATCCACAAAGGCAGGATTTAACCCCACCTGATTTAGCAATTCTAACACTCTATCCCGGCGCAGACCCTTGTTGCTTTCGGGGGCGTAAACGGATAGCGCTTCATCCAGAGTTTCATAGACAGTCATCCTGGGATTCAAGGAGCCATACGGATCTTGAAACACAATTTGCATCTGTCTTCGCAGCTTTTTCATTTCGCTCTGCGATAACGTTGTCATCTCTTGTCCTTCATATTTGACAGATCCGCCTGTTGGTTTGATCAGCCTCATGATGCTTCTGCCAGTCGTGGATTTCCCACAGCCGCTTTCCCCGACGATCCCCAGCGTTTCTCCTTTTTTCAAGCGAAAGGAAACCCCATCTACCGCCTTGATGAAACTGGCTTCTTTTTGAAATAGTCCTTTCTGCAGCGGGAAATAGGTTTTCAAATCGTCTACTTCCAACAACCATTTGCTCATATGACCATCTCCTCGTTTGCATATAGCCAGCATTTTACAGCATGTTTGGCAACTCTCATCAGAGGAGGATTTTCATGAGCACATTTCTCATGAGCATGCTCACAACGAGAACGGAACGGGCAACCGGTCGTCACCTCTCCCATGACAGGGACGTTCCCCTCAATCGATACAAGTCTGTCTCTTTCTTCTTCCAAATCCGGAACGGACTGAAGCAACCCTACCGTATAGGGATGTTTGGGATTCGTAAAAATCGTCGCTACATCCGCTTCCTCTACGATCTCCCCGTAATACATGACGAGAACCCGGTCTGCCATTTCCGCTACCACGCCAAGATCATGGGTAATCAGCAGAAGTGACGTATGGATGCTTTCTTTCAACCCGTTCATCAAGTCGAGGATCTGTGCCTGAATCGTTACATCCAGTGCTGTTGTCGGCTCATCTGCAATCAAAAGATCAGGATTGCAGGCCATAGCCATTGCAATCATCACTCTTTGCTTCATGCCTCCTGACAACTGATGGGGATATTCATCCACAATTTTATCTGGGCGCGGAATCCCTACTTTTTTCAACATCTCAATGGACTTGTCACGGCGTTCCTTTTTGGACAAAGCTGTATGGATGCTGAATACCTCTCCGATTTGTTGACCAATGGTATGTACCGGGTTAAGTGAAGTCATCGGTTCCTGAAAAATCATCGAAATTTCGTTCCCGCGAATGGAACGCATTTCTTTTTCAGACAAGCGATTGAGGACTTTGTCTTTAAATCGGATAGTGCCATCCACCTGACCCGCATTTGGTTTGATCAGTCCCATGATCGCGAGCGAGGTGATGCTTTTTCCACAGCCGGACTCGCCGACAAGTGCCACCGTCTCTCCCTTATTGATTTGGAAACAAATTGATTTTACCGCAGAAACATGACCTTTTTCTGTTTTGAAATGCATGGATAATTGGCTTACGTCGAGAAGAACATTGCTCATCCCTATCTCTCCTCCTCTGTCCGCATATGTAGCTTCAGGACATGCTCACCCGCACGTTTTAGTTCCCCATGAAGTGATCATAGGCAGCTTTGGCCAGACGGGCGATTGCCTGTTCCCCTTCACGCCTGAATGAATTCCCTTGCGAAAACACAGCAATGGTAAAAATCCCCTTTTCCTCAGGCAAGTATACAATTCCTACATCATTGACGACACTTCCGATCGATCCCGTTTTATGAGCAACTTTCACTTGTTCCGGCAAAAGGTAAGGGATTCGGTTCCTAAATTGCTGTTTCAACATGATATCAAGGACGCCATTACTTGAACTTTCAGAAAGCATCTCTTTTTGGGCGATCATTTCCAACAATTTGCCCATATCACGTGGTGAAGCCACATTATGTTCCGTGGATGTGAGATCTACATCATTTATTTTTTGATCATATCCACTGGTTACCGCAATTTCCACAGTTTTCAAAAATGTGTCATAGCCTTCGGCTGACACCGGCTGAGGCTCCATCCCTACAACTTGAG
This sequence comes from Paenibacillus sp. N3.4, assembly GCF_008017805.1. GTDB lineage: Bacteria > Bacillota > Bacilli > Paenibacillales > NBRC-103111 > Paenibacillus_E. The sequence continues at coordinate 60,615 of NZ_VRTT01000001.1, forward strand.
TCAAAAGATCCCAACAGCTCTGCTTTACCAAAATATGGTTCAGACCCTGTTCTTTCATATAAGCCTCCACTTGCTTGGGACCGCCAACCAGATCCAATACTCTGTCTGTTGCATAATTGTCGCTGACAATAATCATGAGTGTGGCCATATCCTTGACAGATACCTCTGCTTCCGGATCAAGCTGTTGTAAAACACCTGAACCTGGGACGCGCTCTTCCCACTTGAGCTTAACACGCTCATCCAACCGAATTTTTCCGGCCTCTACATCCCGATAAAGAGTCGTCAGGATCGGAACCTTAAACGAACTGGCCATCTGAAACAATCGTCCTTCGTTGATGTTTGCTTCTTCCTTTGTTCCCAAATGCTTGACGGCTACCCCAAAGGTACCCCGTTCGTCCTTCACTGCATTCTCAAGTTTTTGCTGTAGATTCATCTTTCTATCTCCTCCCACACATTTGTTTTATTTCCGTGCGAGTTTTGGATCCAGGGCATCCCGCAATCCGTCACCCAACAGGTTGAAGCTAAGCACGACGAGCATGATCGCAAGTCCGGGGAACAACGACATCCACCAGGCCTTACTGAGATACGCTTTTCCTACATACACCATGGCCCCCCATTCAGGTGTCGGCGGCTGTGCTCCCAAACCGAGAAAACTCAGGGCAGCGGCAGCCAATATACTGCTGCCAAACATCAATGTCGATAACACAATAATCGGAGAACTTACATTGGGAAGTATATGTCTGACCAAGATTTTGAAATCGCTAATTCCAAGAGCGCGAACGGCTTCCACATATTCCTTTTCACGTATGGACAAAACAGATGCGCGCACGACTCTCACATAGACGGGAATGACCCCAATCACGATAGCCAGCATAGCATGGGTCAGACCGGGACCGAGTATGGCAATGATGACAATGGCCAGCAGAAGAGCGGGCAAGCAAAGCAAGATATCCATTACCTGCATGATGTAGATGTCAATTTTGCGATAGTAGCCGGAAATGACTCCCAGCGTTGTTCCGATCACTGAAGCACACGCAACCGTAATCAGACCCGTTAATAGTGAGATGCGCCCACCGTATAAGATACGCGAGAAGATATCCCGACCAAATTCGTCTGTTCCAAGCAGATGAGCGGTACTTGGTCCAAGCATACGATCCTGAACATTCATTTGAATGTACGAATACGGTGCCAACACCGGAGCTGCCAGTGTACAGATGATAAAGATAAGCAAAATGATGCCGCCGCCTACAGCCGTTTTGTTTTTTCGAAGTCGCTTCCATACCGTTCCCCAGTAGGACTGAGGTTTGATCGTAGTGGTCTCATCCGGCTCTTTGGAATGTGTTGTGAGTTGTTTTACATTCACTTGTGTCACGTTGCTGCTCAACGTTTTCCCTCCTCCCTATTCGTACTTGATTCGTGGATCCACAAAGCTATAGATGATATCAACAACAAGATTTGTCAGAACGAACAGGACTGCAAGGAAAAAGGTCATTCCTTGAATCGTTGCAATATCCCGCTTCCCGATTGCCTCTATTGCCATACTGCCTATTCCATGCAAGCTGAACACTGTTTCCGCGACGACAGCACCTGCGAGCAGCGAGCCGAATTCCAAACCAACCAGTGTAATAACGGGAATGAGCGCATTCTTCAGGCCATGGCGGAAGACGACAGCATAATAGGCGGCACCTTTGGCTTCTGCGGTTCTCATGTAATCTTGCTTGATGACGTCCAGCATACTTGAGCGGGTCACCCGCGCAATAGATCCCATTGTGGACAAGGCAATCGTGATGGCCGGAAGAATCAGGGAACTTATCCCCTCATAACCGGAAATTGGAACCAAGGCGAGTTTATAAGCAAAAATCCAGATCAGCAAAAGAGCAACCCAAAAGCCGGGAGCAGAAATCCCCACGAGGGAGCAGATGACCATCAACCGGTCGATGATCGTATTATGCTTGACAGCGGAGATAACCCCAAGTATAACTCCTGCAACTACAGCAATCACAATACTGAAAGCCGCAAGCTGCAATGTAAGGGGGAAACGATTCACAATCTGGCTCCAAACGGTTTCATGTGTCATAAAGGATGTGCCCAGATTCCCTTGAAGCAATTTCCCTGCATAATTCACATACTGAACAAGCAACGGTTTATCCAGGCCAAGTTCCGTCCTCAGTGCCTTAATGGCCTCCTGAGTCGGATGTTCTCCCAATATATGCTCAGCGGGGTCGCCTGGGATCAAGTGAACGATGAGAAAAACGAGAACGGATACGCCAAAGAGTGTCCCAAGCAAGGAAAGCAGTCTTTTTATCAAGTACCTTTGCAATTGACTTTCCCCCCAAACTTACAGTTTTAGATAAAGACTCAAGTCACAATGTTTATTGCAGACTCCGACTGCGTCAGCCCTGTAGTATCGACGCAGTCGAGTTGTCATCCTTCGTTATTTCGTCAAGCGAATATCGTTAAGCGAATAATTGCCTGTGTATGGATTTATTTTGAATCCTTCGATACCTTGTGTCGCTGTCACCGTTTCAGAAGTAAACAACGGGATCCAAGGCGCTTCTTTCACGAGAATTTCCTGCGCTTGTTCGTACACCTTCATACGTTCTTCCACATTCGTCACTAAACGCCCTTTGAGGATCAGTTTCTCTAGTTCCGGATTATCGACATACATGCGGTTCGAATTTTTAGCACCAAACAATAAGTTCAGGATTTCTGGATCACTATAGCCCCAGTACAGGAGGTACATATCGTAGTTGCCTTTTTTCGCTCTGTCTTTCAACGTAGGAACATCGGTTATAGTGATCTTCATATCAACCCCGATTTCCTTGAACTGGCTTTGCAGAATTTGTGCGATTCGCTGGTAAGCAGGCTCCGCGGTCACCAACAGTTCAAAGGAGAACGGTTTTCCGTCCTTTACCAAAATGCCGTCCTTGTTGCTGTCCTTATATCCGACTTCAGCCAATAACGATTTTGCCTTTCCCAAATTTTTGGCGTACATCCCTTTTGCCAAGCCTTCGATCTTTTCACTGTAACCAGGAACGGTCGGCGGCAACGGTCCAAAGAGCGGCTGGTTGTAACCGGAATGGGCAACCTGATTGATCGGTGCACGATCAACCGCCATTGCAAGAGCCTGTCTGACCCGAACATCCTGGAACATCGGATTTTTATTATTCATCCCAAGATATTCCATCCCTTGTCCCAATGCGCTTTCAATTTTGACTCCCGGGACCTTTTTCAGATCGCCCACGTAGGTAGCGGGTACATCCATCAGCATGTGAATCGTGCCCTTTTTAAATTCCAGAATTCTCGTATCGTCATCCTTTAGAAAGCGGAAGACAACTTCATCTACATGTAGAGGCCCTTTGTTTTCAATCGATGAACCTCCCCAATTGTAATCCGGGTTTTTCTTGTAGGATACAGATTGACCTCTTTCGAATTTATCAAACATAATCGGTCCAGTTGCAGAAGGGTTTTTTCCGAAATTATCGGGGTTTTCCTTGTGACGTTTCGGATCTATCGGACTCAAAATCACCCCAACGGCTGTCGACATAAATGGAGCGAACGGTTCGGAAAAGATAATCTTAAACGTTTGCTCATCTACAACTTCTACCTTCGTGATCGGACCCATAAGCGCTTTATTCGGGGAATCCTTTAGCATTGTTTCAATAGAGTACTTCATTGCTTCCGCATTGAGTGGTTCACCGGAATGGAATTTCACCCCTTTGCGCAAGTGAATGTCCATATATTTCCATCCTCTGAGATGCTGTAGCTTTCAGCCAACCAGGGGATGATTTTACCTGAGTTATCAAGTGTGATCAAAGGTTCGTACATCAATCCAATTGCAGCGTCAATCCAGGTTGACCTTGTCACATCCAATGTTTCTGGCTCAACCATTGAAGAGATTACCAGCGTTCCCCCTTCTTTTGGCGTACCTTTAGCGGCTGGATCACTGCCTGATTTGGGTGTAGATGTGCACCCAGCTAAGAGAATCGCAAAGATAAAGAACATCATGGAGATACGATGAAACCTGCGAGATGGATTAAAAGTAAACATTTATAACCCTCCTTTTGTTGTCGATCTCCTCTAAAATGAATGAACAGAAATTTCGTCAAGTGGATAAATCGGTCGAGTTAAGCGTTTGTAATCAAAGAAAGAAAACTGAAGTGTCGATAAACCTGGTGAATCTACCGTGATGATTTGTTTGCTGATGGGTTCGAATGCTGCCCGGAAATGCTGACTGGACTTCAAAGCGACAATTTTAAAAGTGTTGACGTCGATTCCATGCAGCAGGTAAATTTGTTCATCTAGTACCTGTGTTCTGACGGAACAGACGAGAATGTCGAGGCCCCCAACCTGTAAACGTACCGATTTGCCGAGATCGACATGTGTACCTTTAGCCACCGACGAAGATATAATGAAGCGGCCATCTGTGAGCGATTTGACAGTGGCGGTCAACTCAATCGGCTCCCCGTGCAGCTTATCTACTTTTCCGCCTAATTTCACAGTAATCGTCGCTCCCACTCCTGCTTCATGGGCGATTTGTGCAACTTCAGGGTCGTAGATAAAGGCGAAACAAGCATTTTGCAAATTGGCTTCCAGCATCGCTCGAAGCAGATAAGTGCCATCACCTGGAGATCCGCCGCCGGGATTGTCTGATGTCTCGTTGATGACAATCGGCAGCCCTTCAGCCGCAAGCGCCTGCCGGATGCCTTCTGCTGGTGATAGGAATTGTGGAGTGAATTCTTCTCGCTTGGCCCAAATTTGGTTCGCTACGTCGTCCGCCACCTCTTTGGCTAGTAGCTGGTCGCCACGGGTAACTGCAACAACGGAAACGCCAACGTCCGGATGGTCGGTATAAGGGAAGCCGTGAAAGAAAGCGCAGTCAATAACGTCAGGGTGTTTTTCCCATTCCAAGCAAATCGCGTTGATATCTTTAGCCGGAGAAAGGTTCGTCGTCGAGGTGGGAATCATCAGCGGCAGCTTGGTCAAGTGCATGGCCGTTTGAAGTCCGCCCTTCACCATTTGCTCAGCGATATCGACGGCTTCTATGCCCCGTTCATAGCAATCCGTATGCGGGTACAGATGCACGCCGAGCAGTACATTTGCTTCTGCAACCATTTTTTCCGTAAGATTTCCGTGCAAATCAAGCGTTACGATCAGGGGCAGCTCGTAACCAACCTGACTGCGAACGTATTGTAAAAGATCGCCTTCCATATCGTCGATGCCTACGACAACACCAGCTCCGTGCAGCGACAGGCAGATCGCATCAACCGTTCCGGCTGCTTGAATGCCCGCCGCCAATTCGCTTTTGATCGTTTCGTAGGTCTCTCTCGTTATCTTTCCGGCAGGCTCCGCGAACGCAGCAAACGTTGGAATCACTTCAATACCTAACGCTTCTGCACGATCGATCATGCCTCCCAAATAATCACGCACACCTCTGTGATTGGAAAGAATGGTTTCGCCCCGTTCCCAAGTCCTTTGCTTGAACAATTCTACGGTAGTCTCAAAGCTCGAAAAGGTGTTGATCTCATTCACCACTCCGCCGATTGCGATCTTTATGCCGGTGTTTCTCCTCTTTATTTTCGTAATTTGTCGAAAACCATAGCTGACGCGGACAACGTCGTGATTACTGTCACGGATGCATCTCACACAAATTTCCGATGTACTCTTTTTGATCAAAAAAGGTCTTCACCAATTGGCTCCATGGGTAATTCCTGCTTATCTTCAGTGAGTAGAACGTGCTTCCCATTTTCCCATTTGATGCTGAACTGCACGCCTTCGTCTGATTTAAAGTCTCCTATAAATTCCTCCGCCCGCTCCGTAGGAACTTGGAAGTGAGAAAACGACCGGTAAGGTGCTTCGGCAGCACGACCAGCATAAGCATTCAAAGCTCCATTTATCAGCGCAGTAGCTGGTGCACCTTGCAGATTGATAAGTGAGACACCGGTTATCCCTAGTTCTGGCAACACATGCATTTGTGCTGCAATCCCTTTGAGGGCTCCGCCATGTTCAACAAGCAGACTGCCGTGATAATCAGGAGTAATCATGAGTCCGTAACCGTAAAAACGCCCAGGTTCAATCTCGATATGCGGGGCAATCATTTGTTTCACACTTTCCTCACTAAGGATTCGCGCCCCTCCGGCAAGTCCGCCTGTTCGGTAAATGTCAGCGTATTTCAACATATCCCGTATTGTCGATTTGAGGAATCCGCCTGCTCGCATCGCAGGAGCATCATACCAATTGTCGGAAAGAAACACTTGCACTTCGCCATCGTTCTTTTTACTGGCGTAAATGGATGCAATATTGTCGTCTCCTTTTAATTCCTCCAGGAAAAAGACGCTGCGATTCATTCCCGCCGGTTGCAGAATGTGCTCTTTTATATAGGATTCATAGCTCTTTCCGCTGACTCGTTCCACAATAAGACCCAGTAAAGCATAGGAATCATTGGAGTAACTAAACTGCGTACCTGGCGAACCGAGCAGTTCGATATCCAATTCGGCCATATACGTCAACATTTCTTCATACGTATCGATCATCGGCCCGTTATTCATCATGTAAAAGGTTCTTTCCCCAAGTAGTTGCAGACTATCAGGATCGAGTTGCATGCTCCGTTTAATCCCTAGGAACAAAGTAGTTAACGGCGGCAGCCCTGCTGTATGCGTCATCAGGTGGTGGATCGTCATTTGCTCGACTATGTTTCCCGCCTTCAGACGAAATTCCGGAAGATAGGTCACAATCGGATCGTGCACGGAAAGCTTACCCGCTTCCAGCAGCTGCATAATCGCTACGCATGTAAAAGACTTGGTTATGGAGCCTATGCCAAACACTGAATCTGCTGTGTCTGCATGTCTGCTTTCGACGTCACTAAATCCAAACCCTTTCTGATAGATGGGCTTTCCATCTTTTGCGATGCCGATAACGGCGTCTGGAATTTGATGCTCATCAACCAGCTTTTGTGCATATTCCTCAAACGTGTTGATCCATTCCTGATTATTCATAAGAAACCCTCCCGGAATTTTCATCGTATTGGTATAGGTGAACGCTGCAAGTGCTTGCACCAGTTGGCCTTTCCCTTTATCATGGCAACCGCCTACTCAATCGCCGTGAACGTGTTGTCTTATTTGTCAGTCGTTGCAAACGGATAAAACTGTTGACTGGTCTGATCATACTTGTTAAAACGTTCTTCCACGTTTTCCCTGTCCGCTTGTGTCACACCGGCGATAAGAACAGTCAAGACCGAAAAAATGACAGTAATTCCATGCAGTACAGGCGTTGGAATTGTCACCTTAATCAACTGGTCGGCTATCGCTCCTATCGGTGACAGCCCGTCATCCGAAAACGCCAGGATTTTCGCCCCTTTCTCCTTGGCGGCCTTGGCAAAGGAGATGGTCTCTTGCGTATAACGAGGAAACGATAGCACGATCACCAGCCATTCCTCATCTGCCATCATCATCAAATAATTCGCATCATCATTTTGACCGGTGTACAGGTGCGTATCCCCTTTCGCAATATTAAGCGTGTAAGAAAGCCAATGCGCCGGAGCATAGGAGGAACGAAATCCTACGACCACTACCTTCTTTGCCTTGATAATGCTCTCCACCGCTTGATCCAGTGCATCCTGCCTCATCGAGTTCAGCGTTTCGCTAATATAGGCGATATCCTGCTCCATTTTATAAGCGATGAGGCCTTCCTTTTCGTTCATTCGCTTGGAATGGTCAAAGAACTTTTGAATGTGATTTTCCCTCTGGCTATATGCCAATAGAGATTGACGTACTTCGTTTTGCATGGCACTAAACCCCGAATATCCTAACGCATTGGACAATCGTATAACAGTGGTTCCACTCGTGCCTGTCAACGCACCGATTTCCTTGGCGGGATGCAAAGCGACCTTCTGCGGTTCTTCCAAAATGAATTCCGCAACGAGTTTCTGTTGGTTGGACAATTGATTGTATAATTTGTGGATTCGATCCTGTACACTGTTCATGGTAACCACCTTTTGTATCGTTTTGGCTTGACTCTCAAATGAAATATGCCATTTGCTCGTCTAGGGGATACTCATGCTATGCAAGAGATTACATTTGTTCATCATGAACCAGTTTCTCTGATGACATCTGCAACCAATAATCAGAAAGCGCTTACAATAAGTGTTTGTATATGAGATTAATCCTTAATAAAAGTAAAATCGATCACACCCTTTTCTTTTTTCCAGCCCCAACAGGCTTCGTTGATATAAACACTTAGTAAAAGCGTTTTCATATCTCCGCGATTATATAATCCACAATTTAGATATATTTGTTTTTTTAAATCCATAAATTAACTATACAATTATCATTTACTTTTTACAAGTTGTATTTTCGAAACAACTTCTAACAAAATACTTAATTATACAAATGGCAAGCCACCATGTGGTTGGAGGCCTTCTCTAACAGTGCGGGAACTTCCGTCTTGCATCGATCCATCGCATGAGGGCATCGGGTATGAAAGACGCATCCCGATGGGGGATTGAAAGGAGATGGGATATCACCTTTCAAGATCATTCGCGTTTTTTTTACATTCGGATTCGGGATCGGAACGGCGGACAACAAAGCCTGCGTATATGGATGCAGCGGTTGCGCGAATAACTCATCTGTAGCCGCTTTTTCGACGATTTTGCCCAAGTACATCACGCCGATGCTGTCGGCGATATGCCTGACCACGCTCAGGTCATGCGCGATAAACACGTACGACAGATCAAATTGAGTTTGCAATTCTTGCAGCAAATTAATGACTTGCGATTGTATGGACACATCCAGCGCCGAGACAGGCTCATCGCAGATGATAATTTTCGGGTTCACCGCTAACGCCCTTGCAATCCCGATCCTCTGCCGTTGTCCGCCTGAAAATTCATGTGGATAGCGGAAATACTGATCTTCTCTCAGCCCTACTTTATGGAGCAAATCCATCGCGCGTTCCATGCGTTCTTGTTTCGTCCCAATCCGGTGAATCCGCAGCGGCTCTTCGATCGCGTGTCCGATATACTGCTTCGGGTCCAGCGAAGAGTGGGGGTCTTGGAATATCATTTGAAATTTCTGCCGCATCGTTTGCAGCTCTTGCCCTTTCAAGGTGAATATATCCTTGCCCTTATAAAAAGCCTGCCCGTCCGTCGGATCCGTCAAGCGCATGATCGTTCTACCGGTTGTACTCTTCCCGCAGCCGGATTCTCCAACCAGCCCGAGCGTCTCCCGCTCGCGCAGCGTAAATTCTACATCGTCAACGGCTTTCACATACCCTTTTATCCGCCCCAATGGTGTGGAAACCGGATAATATTTCTTGAGGTTTTTTACGGTTAATAACGGGGCGTTCGCCTCTCCCTTATTGTGCTGCATGTAGTCCGCCCTCCTTCTGCAAAATCGCTTCATAGTGCCAGCAGCGCACTTTATGATCCATACCAGTCAATTCGGGAGGTGTTTCCTCGCACTTCTTCGTTGCATAGGCGCACCTTGGCGCAAACCGGCAGCCTTTAGGAACTTTGGAGAGATGAGGAACCGTGCCGTGAATGACATGCAATTTCTGCGAACGGTCGCCATCCAGCTGCGGAATCGACTTCAGCAGCTCTTTCGTATACGGATGAAGCGGATGGGCAAATAAGTCGCCTACTGGAGCCTCTTCGATGACTTCCCCCAAATACATGACCACCACGCGCGTGCATACCTCGGCAACGACGCCAAGATCATGGGTAATCAAGACAACGCCCATATTCAGCTTTTGCTTCAAATCCTGAATCAAGTCGAGAATCTGGGCTTGAATAGTAACATCTAGCGCCGTTGTCGGTTCGTCGGCAATCAACAGCTTCGGCTCGCAAGCCAGCGCGATAGCGATCATCACCCGCTGCCGCATGCCTCCCGACAATTCATGCGGATATTCATGTACTCGCTTCTCCGGCGAAGGAATGCCTGTTAACCGCAGCATTTCAACCGCTTTCACATAAGCCTCTTTTTTGCTGAGCTTTTGGTGGATGACGATCGATTCGACAATTTGATCCCCGATCGTATACACCGGATTGAGCGAGGACATCGGATCTTGAAAGATCATCGAGATCTCATTCCCGCGAATTTTCCTCATCTCCTCTTCCGATAACGCCAGTAGGTTTTGGTTTTTATAGTTAACCTCTCCTTCGTAGTTTGTCGACTTCTCATTCAACAAGCGGAGGATCGATTCGGAGGTCACGCTTTTGCCACAGCCGGACTCTCCGACAACGCCAAGCGTTTCCCCAGCGGCAACCCGAAAGGAAACTCCATTCACTGCGGTAACAGGACCGTGTTCCGTGAAAAACGTTGTTTTCAGTTCTTTCAGCTCCAATAAGTACTCATATGACATGGATGTCACACTCCTTCATTTGATCGCTATCGTCCCGATCATTTATTTACGTGCTTTATTGGTATGGGGATCGAGAAAATCACGGAGTCCGTCGCCGAACAGGTTAAATCCCAATACGGCCAGCAGGATAAACAGGCCCGGAAAAATCGTCATCCACCAAGCGGAAAAAATCACGACTTTACCGTCATACAAAATGTTTCCCAAGCTTGGACTCGGAGGAGCAATCCCCGCTCCAAGGAAGCTGAGCGCCGCTTCAATCAGAATCGAAGTGGCGAAAATAAATGTAAATTGAATAATGAGCGGCGATATCACATTGGGAGCTATGTGAAGCCAGATGATACGCAACGAGCTGGCCCCCTGTGCTTTTAACGCTTCAATGTAGACCTGTTCCTTTATTACTAACGCCGAGGAGCGAACCACACGGGCGACCTCCGGTGTGCATATTATCGATAAAGCGATGATGACATTGACCATACTTGCCCCTAAGGCTGCCGCGAGCGCAATAGCCAGCAGGATACCCGGAAACGCCAATAGTCCATCGCAAATTCGCATAAGAATGTGATCCAGAAGCTTATAATAGGCTGAATACAGACCTATCAACGCTCCCGCCAGCATGGAGAGGAAAGCGACAGAAAAGCCGACGGTCAACGAAACCCTGGTGCCGTATATGACACGGCTGAATACATCTCGACCAAAATTATCTGTGCCAAAAAAGTGCGCCATACTCGGTGCTTGAAGACGTTCGGCCGTCTTCATCTCATAAGGGGTTTGCGAGCCTAAGACAGGCGTAAGTAAAGCAATTAAACAAAGCGCTACAATGACGATACTCCCAATGACCAACAGACGGTTCGCTAAAAACCGCCGGATCCGCAAAGCTCGCCGCTCGATTTGCAAGGCTTTCCTTGCATCGTAAACGACCGTTGCTTCTACTACTGATAGTTTATTCATAACAAATTCCTTCCTATCCAGCTTTATGATTTTCTGCTTAAGCGCACGCGCGGATCCACCACGCCATAAAGCAAATCGACCAATAAGTTAATCAATACAAACGAAGCGGCGCTCAAGAGCACAACGCCTTGAATCACGGCAAAATCCCGTTGGCTGATCGCTTGAATGAGCAATTGGCCAATCCCTGGGATGTTGAATACCGTCTCGGTCACAACCGCTCCGGCAATCAATCCGCCGAAGGACTGCCCGATGACGGTCAAAATCGGAATAAACGCGTTTCTTAAAGCGTGTTTATAAATAAGAACGATCTCTTTCACGCCTTTGGCATGGGCTGTTTTCATATAGTTCATACTCAATACATCCAGCATGGACGATCGGGTCATCCGAGCGATAAAAGCGGCTTGGATCACCCCTAACGCGATAGCAGGAAGAATAAGATATTTGAAGTACGTCCACATTCCACTGCTTAGCGGCCGGTATCCGGCCACGGGCAGCCAACCCAGCTTTACGGCAAAGAGCAAAGATAACAGCAAAGCCAGAAGGAAAATGGGCAAGGAAATGCCGAGCAGGCAAATGGTCATAAACGTTTGATCCAGGGCTGTCCCTCGCTTTCTGGCCGCTGCAATCCCCATCGGAATCGCAATTAGAATGGAAATGCCCTGGGCGAGTATAGCTAAGGAAAGTGTGGGTCCGATATGATCTACAAACAGTGTTAATACAGGCTGCTTCAAAAAAATAGACGTGCCCAAGTCCCCTTTCAGGAGGCCCGTAAACCAAATAAAGAATTGTTCCAATAGCGGACGGTCAAGACCAAGGTCATGATGCAGTTGCGCAACCATATCAGGGCTTGCATCCTGCCCCAGCATCACAGCCGCAGGATCGCCCGGCGTCAAATGGATGATCAAAAAAACAATACTAGCCACGATCAGCATGACCGGGAACAGGGAAAGAAGTCGACCCAGAATATATGCTTTCAAACGGATTCCCCCTTTCTTATGACCGCCTGCTTCATGTCTTATAACGACATGAAGCAGGGCAATCGTTTGATATTATTTTGTGATGGAAGTGTTCCAGAAGATCGAACAGATGAAATTTTTGTAACCTTTTACCTTATTCGAAGTAGCGTCAACCTGCATAGAATAACCTGTCGAGACAACTGGAACTTCATCCCAGAATACTTTTTGCAATTCCGCAAAAGTGGCTTTCACTTCTGCTTGGGAAGTCGAAGCTTTAATCTTCGTCAAGAGTTTGTCGATTTCGGGGCTGTTCGTCCAACCGGGCCAATTCGTCTTTGAATCCAAAAACGGATATTGTAGCGGGGTGGATTGTGATGGGAAAGTGGTAAAGAACATCTCCCATTGATCCGGTTTGCTACGACGATCGAGCAGCGTAGACCAATCCATGACAGCAAGCTTGACCTTCATACCAATTTCCTGAAGCTGTTGCTGCACCGCAATCGCCGCATTATAGCCGGGTAGCCAATCCTTAGATGCAAGGATCCGCACTTCTTCCCCATTATATCCGGCTTCCTTCAGCAGTTGCTTCGCTTGCCCAAGATCATGCTTTTCATAGATCTCTTTGCCTGCATCCGAATACCAGGCGGATTGTTCTCTTTGCATCAAGCCGGGATCAAGTCGGAAAAAATCAGGACCTGTATAGACAGCCGTCATAATCGCCTTTTTGTCTAGCGCCATATTCACCGCTTGCCGCGCTTTGACGTTTGCAAACAATCCTTGTTTCTTATTAAAAACTAAGGTTGTGATTCCGGTTGAATACTTGATCTGGACTACATTTTTTGCATTATCAATTTGAGGGAGCGCGTCAAAATTAACATATGGAACAACGTCGTATTCTCCGCTGACCAAGCCATTAATGGCCGTGGAACTATCCTTGACACTATAGAAATACAATTCATCAACAAGAGCTTCCTTCTTACCTGACAATCCGTCGGCAGGAGTCGAAAGCGGCTGATACTCCTTAAATTTCGTGAATAGCATGTACTCGTTCGGCTTGAACTCCTTAAATTGGAACGGGCCGGTTCCAATGTACTCCTTGACTCCCGTTGCATCCGCGCCTGCAATGATCTCTTTTGGCATAATTGCGGGAAATTGTGTAGGATTGGCGATATCATACATCAGAATGTACGAGGGAGACTCGACATGAAGCACAACCGAGTAGTCGTCTTTTGCTTCCCAGGTCGAATTTCCAAGATCGGCTTTCGCAGTAGAGGAGGTTTTCTGCCATTTCTGCATTGAGGCGACAACATCCTCCGCCTTCATCTCTTTGCCGTTATGGAACTTGACCCCTTGTCTTAATGCAAAAGTAATCGTTTTACCATCTTTACTGATGTCATATGACTGCGCGAGATTAGGTACCACTTCATATTTGGAGTTGAGCGTAACGAGAGTTTCAAAAATTTGTATCGCAAGCTGAGCCGTGTAACCGGAAGTAGACATATGTGGGTCAAGCGTTGTCGGTATACTAGGGTATGCGATTTTTAATGTTCCGCCGGATGCTCCAGTAGAAGTTTGCCCATTGCTGTACGTTGCCGTATTTGTCGCTTTCGATGGATCATTTGGCGTTGAACTGCAACCGCTCAAAGCAAATACAAACATAGTGACAAGTAAAACAATAATTGTAGATTTTGTTTTCAATTTCTTTTCCCCCTCGGAAATTAGCGCATTCCCATCACCTACTGATTTCCTAAAGCAGACATACCTTCATCACGCCAGGCAATTTTCCCACTCAGATCCGCCGATAAATCATCCCGGCAACATTTAACTCAAGCCCCCCAAACCGCCCGATAGACGCGTACCCAATTGTCGCCAAGAATTTTACGAACGTCTTCTTCCTTATAACCACGCTCAAGTAGCCGTGCGGTCAGTTTTGGATAGCCCGTCGGTGTCTCCATCCCAGTCGGATAGTAGTAGGGTGGTGGTGAGTAGCTCTTGGGTGTCCAAGCGCCAAAATCGACAAACGACTTGTACATGGCCTCTACCACGGCAAGAGGCGTGATCGGATCCATGCCGGTGAAGTAATCAATGCCAAGCCCAACGTGATCTATGCCGACGAGTTCAACCATGTAATCGATATGCGCAATGAAATCGTCAAGGCTCGGCCTGTGCGAAGAAGATACGAAATTGGGGAAGCCGACCGCACCTACAAGTCCGCCCGTTGCGGCGATAGCTTTGATCTGGTCATCCTGGATGTTGCGTGGAGATGGATGTACGGCCCGCGGATTGGCGTGCGAAAACACCACGGGCGCGGAAGAGGCCTCAATCGCCTCCATCGTAGTCCGATAGCCTGTATGCGAGCAATCGACGATCACTCGGGCGCGGTTCATGCGCTCAATGAGCTTCAACCCGAAGCGGCTGAGACCCGCATCGGTCCGCTCCTCGCAGCCGTCGCCAACCCGATTCTTCACGTTGTAGGCGAGTTGGATAATACCGACTCCAAGTTCTTTGTAAGCATCCACGAGGTCTAGGCTGTCCTCGATCGGCCCTGTGCCTTGAAAATGAAAAAGGATGCCGAGCTTGCCCGAAGCTTTCGCTGCGCCGATGTCGGCCGCTCTCTTAATAAGAACGAGGTCGTCTCGGCCATTGATCAAGTTGATCCACTTGCCAATCGTGCGCAGCGTCGCAGCCGCACCATCGATTAAACCGACCGTCGGCGCAACTACTGTGCAGCCGCCTTGCCGATATAGTTCAAGATGAGCAGGATCGTCCAAAAGCGGACACACGGCATCAATTACAATTGCGTCTTGATGAATTTGTTGGACATCATTCATTGGGTTATTTCCTCCTATGAAACACATTTGGATGAAGCAGAATCAAACTCTCCAATATAAAGCGCTTTCAATCTATCCAACCCTCTCTTGTCGTACGCATTCGTAAAGCGGATTTTTTCGTGTAGTAATGACGTATCAAGCATCGTGTTGACATACAGGACAGCGGAACCCTTCACCTCATTTCATTTTAAAAAGGTATTCATAGTAGCCTTTTCTGTTAAAAACTGCTTTTGAAATTATGTAACCGTAATAGGTGCTTATTTAGCCATCCGACTCATCTCCCGATCATATGTTTGGTACTCTTATACCAAACATTCGTTCTTTTATCTAGAGTGGCCTGAGCTAACTTGATAGCCCTAATTTTATATTAAGCAAATAACATGCCAAACTCATTCACGTTTTTGTCTACGAGAGGTCAAGGATGCTCGAAGAAGTCGTAGCAGGTACCGACACCGGGAATATCGCCCAGGTCAAACCGGTAATGATGGCAAAAAAGGTCTGCGTTGTTATCATCAATGACCCATTCGCCGGAATGCTTGTGAGAAGATTTTACACAATAACTGAGTATTCATGTATAATTTTGATACAAATTACTACACACTTTTGAAAAGAGGTCATTTGCATTGAAGCATAAACTTCCAATTCTAGAGCAATTCATCCAAAAAGTTTCCTTACCGTACACGAAAGGCGAGCAGACAACAAAGAAAGTCATGTCTGTTCCCATTGGCACCCCTTTGTCCGAGGTCATTCCCCTTTTTCAAGAGAGCGATACCATTACGGTAACCGATGTGAATGGCGAACCTGTTGGGTACGTAGATCAAACCGATGTTCTTCAGACAGTCTTTCAAACATTTCAGTATTTGGAAGCGTACTTCTCAACCCTGATTGATACGTTGGATTTATCAGTTTCTTTGATTGATGAAAATGCCAAGGTAGTCGTGTGGTCGGAAGGGGCGGAGAAAACTTTTTCCAACAAATCAAAGGATATGCTGGGGAAACCGATTACTGACTTTTTTACGAGCGAAAAATTAGCCATGCTGAAAACGCTACAAACAGGCGAAGCGGTTTATCGAAAGCAACATCAGCCTCGTGAAGATCTGTTCGTTGTGATTAACACCAACCCTATTCGCCTCAACGGAAACATCATCGGGTCGGTCGCGGCCGAAACCGATATGACCAGCCAAGTCCGCTTAAATCAGGAATTGTATGCGGCAACACAAAAAGTGCATTACTTGCAACAGAAGATGGAAAAATTAAACCCTGATTCTGACCCGTACCATCAAATTAAAGGGACGAGCAAGGCGATAACTCATCTCAAAAATATGATCAACATGCTGGCTCAAACGAAAACTACGGTGCTCATTTTAGGTGAAAGCGGAGTAGGCAAAGAATTGTTTGCAAGAGCCGTCCACAACATCAGAGAAGACAAAGACGCTCCTTTCATTGAAATCAACTGTGGTGCGATTCCCCCTTCTTTATTTGAAAGCGAGCTATTCGGTTATGAAAAGGGAGCCTTCTCAGGAGCCGATCAAAAAGGTAAAAAAGGCATGATCGAGCTGGCCCGCGACGGGACGCTGTTCTTGGATGAAATTGGAGAAATGCCCCTTGACATGCAAGTGAAGCTACTCCGTGTTCTGCAAGAAAAGGCCTATTATTCAGTAGGCGGAACGAAAAAAATAGAAGCGGATTTCCGGGTAGTCGCGGCCACCAACCGGGATTTGGAAGCTCTCATTGCGCAAGGTAAGTTTCGCGAAGATCTGTATTACCGCTTAAATGTGTTCAGTCTCCATATTCCGCCGCTTCGAGAAAGAAAAGAAGAAATTGTTGACCTTTTTCAGTTCTTTTTATTCGAGTTTTCCATCCAATATAATCGCCCGATACAAAGCATATCCTCTAACCTCATACACCATTTGTTGGAATACCACTGGCCGGGCAATATACGCGAATTGCGAAATATGACGGAGCGGCTGGCCGTTTTTGCTGTAGAGGGAAAAATCAATGAAGAGTACCTGCCCTTCTCGCTGTCGTCCAAGCCCGAGATCATTCCCGAAGTCACTCCAACTCCCTTTCGTTCGGAGGTGCAGTCTCTATGGGAGGAACGGGATCAACATGATCGAAAAATGATCCTGCATGCGCTGAGCATGGAGAAAGGCAACAAACTGGCGGCAGCGAAAAGGCTGGGCATCTCCCGTAAAACGCTGTACAACAAAATGAATCGGCTGAATATACCGATGGCTTAGAAGTTGATGCGCTGACCGATTCCCAGCTCCAGCGCACGGTCGTAAATTGCTTTGGCCACGACAACGTCCATCGCCGCCAAACCAACTGATTTGAAAATCGTCAACTCATCGGCACTCTCACGTCCCGGCTTAGTACCGGCAATGATTTCACCCAATTCGGAAGTGATGCGTTCTGCTGTAAACAATCCCTGCCGCAGCGGAATGACAACGTCTCCTGTCTCTTCCAGCACCGCTGCTTTGGACTCTACAACAACCTTGTCGGCGCGGATCATGACATCCGCAGGGACTTCCTGCATGGTCGGCCTGAATGCACCGATGGAGCTGAGGTGCATGCCTTTGACCACAGAATCCGCCAAAAAGACAGGTGTGTTGGAGGTAGTGGCGGTAACGACAATATCTGCGCCATATATGGCATCATCCGGATTATCCAGCACTTCGATATCTGGCGCCTCCGACCCGTAACGCTGTTTCAGTTCTGCCGCCAGATCAAGGGCTTTTACTCTGGTTCGATTAAATAGGCGAAGCTTTTCAATCGGACGAACAGTTCGAATCGCATCAATAAGACCAGGTGCCTGCGCACCCGTCCCAATCATGGTCATCACCCTCGCGTCTTCTCTGGCCAAGTACTTTGCAGCCACGCCCGATGCTGCTCCAGTACGAATCACTGTCAAATAAGAAGCATCCATCAAAGCAAGCGGTTCGCCAGTCTCCGTGTCGGCGAGGATCATCATCCCGTAAATGGTCTTCTTGCCTAACAACTGGTTGTGAGGGAATACGGAAACGAATTTGACGCCCAGACTGTTCGCTTGCTCTACGTAAGACGGCATGAACAGGGAGACTGCCTCGTGCTTTACCACAGGAATGTGTACACGAACCGGTGTTACGGTTTTTTGCCCGGAATAGGATGAGAGCGCAAGTGATACGCTATCCAGTACTTCAGGCATGGTAATAGCGCGTTTCTGATCTTCGATACCGAGTATTAACATGTTTTCTTCCTCCTGAAATGCTCTTTATTTAACAATTTTGCTTTCATGATGCATCATGCTGCCTGCACTCTTCTGTCTTCCTAAAGCGGTCCAGACGGAGTGGTTCTGTTGGGATAATCGTCTGTTCCTGTTCGGTGAGAAGCTCTGAAATCAGCTTACCTGTCACAGCCGCGAGACTGATGCCGTCTCCTTCGTGCCCCGCCGCAATGAAAAACCCCGGCAATGCCTCAACCTGACAGACGATCGGCAAGTGGTCTTCCGTCCAAGGCCTGAGTCCCGCATACGTGCGTATGATCGTCATATCCGCCAGCTTGGGATAAAAACGGATTGCGCGGCGGGCAATGCAACGAACGACATCCAGGTCTACTTTCGTATTGAAATTGACAAACTGACGGCTGGAGCCGACGAGGAAGTTTTGGCTCTCCGTCGGTTCAAGCACCATGGCTACTCCGTATTTTTCCGTCTCCTGATCTACTTTTCGCTTTCCTCCGAACTTGGAGAGCAGGTAGCCGAACTCCATGACGTTGCGCACCATCACCGGCATCTGTCTGGAAGCGACGATGAGGTGGCCCTTGCGCGGTACAATGGGAATCTCGATGCCGACCAACCTGCCGATTGTCGGCGCCCAGACGCCTGCTGCGTTCACCACTTTCTTGGCGGTAAATGTTCCTTCGCTCGTACCGATGCCCCATTGTCCTGTCGCGATGTCCCGATTGACTGAAGTTACTTCTGCTTTGGTTACGATCTGCGCTCCGTACCGCTCAGCTCCATCTATCAACGAATAGGACAGCATATACGAATTGATGGTGGAATCCGTGGCGCATTCCAGTCCACCGAGCAAATCATCCGCAAAGTAGGCTGACTCCTGTTTGATGTCGGAGCGGTCCAGCATGCGGAAAGGCAAGCCAGCTTCTGTCTGCTGGCGAACCCATTTTTCTGCCGCTTCCATTTCTTCCTCTGACTCGCATACGAGGATGCTGCCCGTTCTACGGTATTCAAAGGGAATCTGTAATTCCTTGTTCAGCTCTGTCACCAATTCCTGGCTTATGAGCGACATCTGGCTATCAAATCCGAGGTCTTTGTCAATCGCCAGGATGTTTCCGTCACAACGAGAAGAAGTACCGCTGACCAAGTCTCCTCGCTCTATCACAGTAACGCTGATCCCCGCTTTTGCCGTGTAATAAGCAATTGCACTGCCGATGATACCTCCGCCGATCACGACGACTTCCGAATGGGCTCTCACATTCATATCTCAAATCTCCTTGGGTTGAGTAGTTTTCCTTTATCCTATCTATTGTCAGATTAATACAAGCAAGAAGTATGCCAATCGAAATGAATGGAATGCAACGAGATATGTCAAATTTCTTTCACCTTTTTTATGCAGTATGTGTAATTGTTTAGAATATGTGTAAAAACTTGCACATCATCATGATGAACAAACTGTGCATTCTGAGCTGTTTGCTTGCTCCATTGCAAGGTTCAAAATATCGGCACGATTTTTGCTAGCTTATAGATCAGAATCATGTAAGGAGGAAATGTGTTATGGACCCAAAAAAAGTCATCGTCTGCCGATGTGAAGAAGTGTCGTTGCATGAATTGGAGCAAACAGCCAAAACGTACCAATGTTCGTCTCGGGAGCTGAAGCTGAGAACCCGGGCCGGTATGGGATATTGCAGCGGCCGCACATGCCGCCAGTTGATTGACATGATTGCAGCGGAATCAACCGAAAAGGCGCCGACACACGCCATCCCGCTTGGCTATCAGCCGCCGGTGCGCCCCGTATCTTTTGATCTGCTTGGAGGTAACAAATGACATTCGGAAGAATCCAGCACCATCCCGTGTTAGGGACGCTCGCTGACCGCAAACAGCTTTCGTTCCAATTCGACAGGAAGATCTACACTGCTTATGAATCGGAAACCATAGCAGCCGCTCTTTTGGCAAATGGAGTTCGAACCCTGCGTGTCCAGGAAGAACACGGCACTCCACGCGGCATCTATTGCAACATTGGCCATTGTTTTGAATGCCGCGTGACGGTCAATGGCGAACAAGGAAAACGGGCTTGCCTCACGCTTGTGGAGGACGGCATGGCGGTTCTATCCGGCGTTCAATTCCCGACTCCGTTCAAGAAAGGGGGCCATCAACATGACTAATCTGTTGATTGTGGGCGCCGGACCGGCTGGTTTGTCAGCAGCAATCGCTGCCAGCGAACAAGGCCTGCGCGTCAAGATCGTCGATGAATTTCCCAGACCCGGAGGCCGTTTGCTCGGACAATTGCACGAAGAGCCGAGCGGTACCTGGTGGAACGGTATTGAGGAAGCAAAGCGCCTGCACGAGCAAGCACTTGCGGCTGGCGTTATCATTGAATGCGGCACCTCCGTCTACGATATCGCGAATACTAACAAATGTTGGAATATAAGTACCTCGAATGGAAAAGTGGAAGTGCCGAAGCTTTTGCTCGCTACAGGGGCGGCCGAGGTTGCCGTACCGATCCCCGGATGGACTCTTCCCGGCGTCATGTCCATCGGGGCGGCCCAGGTCATGACCAACGTCCAACGGGTCAAAGTAGGCTCCCGCGGTGTCGTCATTGGCGTAAACGTCCTGTCAGTAGCCATCACACGCGAGCTGCAGCTTGCCGGAATTCAGGTAGATCGGATGCTTCTCCCCGTGAGCAATACGCTGACCAAGGAAGCGGGCAGCCCGCGAAACGTCATGGATTCGATGCTCCGCGTCGCTCATTTAGCTCCCTCCCCCATCATCCGCTTTGGCAGCAGGTTGATGAAATGGAGCTGGATGAAAGAGCTTGCTTTGCAGCTTCTCCCGACCAACGGCATCCAGATGTGGGGCATACCCATCCAGTTAAAAACGGCTGCACTGGAAATCATCGGCGACAAGCAGGTGGAAGGGGTACGAATTGCCAACCTCACACCCGACGGTGAAAGCGTACCGGGTACGGAAAAAGTAATTTCTGCCGATTTCGTCTGCATCGCAGGTGGGCTGTACCCGCTCGTTGAACTGGCTGCCATAGCAGGCTGTCCGTTTGCCTATTTGCCTGAGCTAGGCGGTCACGTGCCTCTGCACAGCGAGCGGATGCGAACTCCGCTCGACGGGCTCTACGTCGCTGGCAACATCACCGGCATCGAGAGTGCCAAAGTAGCTATATCCCAAGGAACAGTTGCCGGCTTGTCCATTGCCGATGATCTGGGATGCCTGAATGACAAACAACGGCTTAAGTCTGCTATCGACAAGGTATTAATCACACGCCAAAATGCGACGATCCAGTTTCATCCGCAAATCGCCCATGGCCGCGCGAGTATCCAGACACTTTTTGCCAATCACGAGATCAATTGATCTCGCGCAAACCTTTTACCATCCATTTTGATAATAGGGAAAAACAGGTGCTTTTAACCTGCTTTTTCCTATCCATATAAACCGCTTCAATTCTCGCTATCGTATCCCTATTAACTTATATTACGTAGCCTTCCCCCTGAAGATAAACATGCAATTCCTCCATCCAAATCAGCTCTATAAAAGGATTTTCAATCATCTGCTCCTGAACGTATAGTTATTTAAATCCGTTAATAATTCCGTAACTGAGCGACTAACGACTACAATCGGTAGGTTCCTTATGCGGCTGAAAACCGACTGTTAAGGCTAAAGCCTGCTGAAAAACAGCCTGTGGCTGAAGCCACCTAAAGCTTCCGACTGAAGTCAAAGACATCGTCACCTTCGACTTGTTGACCCTCTATGTAATTCCGAATGGTTCTTCATTCACTCTACCCAATTGTGATTCCCCTGCTCATGCTACATTGTCGTATCAGCTCTCGTGCTTTTTTTATCCGATTCGAAGTTCGAGAGATAAGAACAGTGATACCCGGTAAGGATAATACTTGTTTGCATGAAAAAAAACCGTTCAGTAAGCAGCATTGACTGATTAATCGGACGGAAATATTAATTCATGTTTTTTGAGTTCCAGAAAGATTGATGTAGGTAAAACCGTTATCTAAACACTGAATCAACTGTTTCGAATTTATGCTATTCGCATCTTCATCTACTCGCTCTCAAAGTTATCGTGCCAGAGCTCGACGAATCGACGAATCCATCCCCTCGAGAAGGGACATCGGATTCTGCGCCACTTCCCGGAACAAAGTTAGGAACGCACGATTTGAGTTTCTCATACTCTTGCACCAGTTGGCCTTTCCCGTTATCATGGCAACCGCCTACTCAATCGCCGTGAACGTGTTGTCTTATTTATCAGTCGTTGCAAACGGATAAAACTGTTGACTGGTCTGATCATACTTGTTAAAGCGTTCTTCCACGTTTTCCCTGTCCGCTTGTGTCACACCGGCGATAAGAACACTCAAGACCGAAAAAATGGTGGTAATTCCATGCAGTACAGGCGTTGGAATCGTCACCTTAATCAACTGGTCGGCTATCGCTCCTATCGGTGACAGCCCGTCATCCGAAAACGCCAGGATTTTCGCCCCTTTCTCCTTGGCGACCTTGGCAAAGGAGATGGTCTCTTGCGTATAACGAGGAAACGATAGAACGATCACCAGCCATTCTTCATCCGCTAGCATCATCAAATAATTCGCATCATCATTTTGACCGGTGTAAAGGTGCGTATCTCCTTTCACAATATTAAGCGTGAAAGAAAGCCAATGCGCCGGAGCATAGGAGGAACGAAAACCGACGACCACAACCTTCTTTGCCTTGATAATGCTCTCCACCGCTTGATCCAGTGCATCTTGGCTCAACGAGTTCAGCGTTTCGCTAATATAGGCGATATCCTGTTCCATTTTATAGGTGATGAGGCCTTCCTTTTCATTCAATCGCTTGGGATGGTCAAAGAACTTTTGAATGTGATTTTCCCTCTGGCTATATGCCAATAGAGATTGACGTACTTCGTTTTGCATGGCACTAAACCCCGAATATCCTAACGCATTGGACAATCGTATAACAGTGGTTCCACTCGTACCTGTCAACGCACCGATTTCCTTGGCGGGATGTAAAGCTACCTTCTGCGGTTCTTCCAAAATGAATTCCGCAACGAGTTTCTGTTGGTTGGACAGTTGATTGTATAATTTGTGAATTCGATCCTGTACACTGTTCATGGTAACCACCTTTTTGTATCGTTATGGTATGCTGTCAAACCAAACAATTTGTTGATTAATTCAACTAAAGAAAGGACAGACGAATGAATGCATTCGACCTGCCCTCACGATAACTTAGGCTATATTTCTAATAATTGCTCCATCCCATGAATTCATTTCAATCATGTTATCATGAATTAGAGCTTTGCACCACAACCAGAAGGGGAATGGCGATAGGACCAAGCGGACTCTACGATGGTACATATAGTGGTTTGAGATGGCGGGGGTGAGCCGCCAAAGCCCCCCTCACAAGGAGGCATTATCCATGATTATTGTAACGAACACTTCGCACATCACGAAAGGCGACGCCCACAAACTGATCGAGCGTTTCGATAAAACAGGTAAAGTCGAATATATGGAAGGTTTTCTCGGCCTGGAGGTCCATTTGACGGAAAGTATCAAAGAGTATGATGAAGTGAGTGTGGTAACCCGTTGGCGGTCCAAAGAAGATTTCAACGCGTGGACCACAAGCGAGGCTTTCCGCGAATTCCATGCCCATCGAGAGACACCCTCGTTTATCATCTCGAACAAAATATCCTTTTATGACGTGAAAATTGTTCGTCAGCCTCTTAAATCGGAAGATGCGTCGGCGTCCGCCAGTTAAAGCTTCCCTAAAGTAGAGGCTCCTCCCCGACTTTAGTATGGCTTGTCTAACCGCCACAGGTCCGTTTTCGGAAAGCTTCCTGTAAGCTACAATGAAGACATAGGAACAAGCCAGATCAATAAAAAACGCTTGATAAACGAGAGGAGAATTATGATGAACAAATTGTTCAGATCCAGTACAGACAGCAAATTAACTGGGCTTTGCGGAGGAATTGCCGAGTGGCTTGGCGTTAATCCGACTCTCATTCGACTGATCGTCGTCATATCTGCCCTATGCAGCTTTGGAACGGTTACGCTGATGTACTTCATCGCCAGTATGCTGGTGCCAAAAATGCCTTACAGCCATTTCTAAGGGACTGTCTCCAATTGGGGATAGTCCCTTTTGGATTTCATTGTTTTCCATTCTCCTCCATAACTTTCTTGGAATTTAACGTCTACATTTAACGTATATTTACCAGCATTCAATATTGAGGGTCGATATGTTTTTTCTAAAAAAGAGGAAATATCTAAATCCCCACTTTTCAAGATTTTGAAAATATGAATATTAAATCTCTAGTAACCAATTCGTGGTAAAGAAACAAGAAGTAGGTCTGCATATTGATTTCATCTATCAAAAGAAAAAATCAAGATTGAACGTCGAATAGCCCTTTTGTACGGTTACACAAAAGGGCTGAGTGTTCTATATTTTTGTTACGCTGAGTTAAGTGCATTAGCACATACCGAGAATACGTATACTTATCGTGTGTTATGACTCTAAATCCGAAATCACACGGCAATCTGCCAACACTTCCGGTTTAAATCGCATACTGTCCGCTTGTGTGATCTGGCGAATTACTCTGCATGGAACACCTGCAGCAAAGGAACCTTCTGGGATATCTTGAGTCACCACACTACCTGCTCCTATAACGCATCCGTCTCCAATGGTAACACCGCCGCATACCGTTACATTGGCTGAGAGCCACACATCGTTTCCGATCGTCACAGGCTTGGCATAACATAGCGACTTAAGATCACCATTTTGATCAAGCATTTGCCTACGTTCAGAGGCGATGAACGGATGAATGGGTGTAACAATTGTTACATTAGGCCCAAAACTGACATTATTCCCAATGGTAACCTTTGCATCGTCCTGTACGGTAAGATTGTAGTTGCCAAAGAAGTGATTTCCGATTTCTGTGTGAACCCCGTAATGAAAGAAAATAGGCCCCTGAATGAAGCTACGTTCCCCCATCTTGCCAAGCAGTTGTTCAAGTATCTCTTCGCGTTCCTCTGTCTGATCCTCAAAAGTGCGACTATATTGACTGCTAAGGTTATGTGCACGGAGCTTTATAGCCTTTAACTCGGGATTACCAGGACTAAATAAAATCCCCTTAAAAATTCGTTCTTCTTCAGTCATATGTTCATCTCCAATTTATTCGACCGAAACTTTTGTCTCAAAGCCGTAGGGTGATTGTTTTGCAAATTGCCAATAGCACACTTTTAATGTGCTCACTGACATCATCTACTATCTGACCAGTAAGGGTAAAAATCGCTCATTGAAAATAGTCTTCATACTTAAAATACTGTTTTTACCATTCTACCTGATCAAAACGCATGTTTTTGTAGTAAAAGATTTTGTCTTGATCCGTAATCTCTCGGAGGACCTTGCAGGGATTACCGACTGCTATTACATTGGCTGGAATATCTTTAGTTACCACACTGCCGCCTCCAATGACGCTTCCCTTTCCGATTGTAACACCCGGTAAAATGATTGCGCCGCTACCGATCCAAACTCCATCTTCTATAACGACCGGCAAGGCAAACATTCCGCCTTCTTTGCGCATTTTCGGGTGCACCGGATGGTTGGTCACAGCGATCGTTACATTTGGGCCAAACATCACGTCATTTCCGATCGTAACCTTATAGTCATCGACAACCGTTAAATTAAAGTTGATGTACACATTATTGCCTACCGTAGTATTCGATCCGTAGGACATATGGATTGGAGGCTCCATCCATACATGTTCACCCATGCTCCCAAAAAGCTGTTTCATCAGCAATTTCCGTCCATCCAAATCATCGGGATGCAATCGATTGATTTCGTAGCACAGAGCCTTGCCACGCTGGCGTGCACGAGCTAGAGCAGCAGCTTCCTCTGGGTAATTAGAATCGTGATCGGTAAACAATTGACCGTTCTTCATTCGCTCTTGAATATTCATGCATTAGTCTCCTCTGGATAAAATTTATATTTTCATATATATGAAATTGGTATAAGCCATTTTCTTTAACTAACTTGTTCAAAGTTTTTTGTAATATTGTTCAACCATTTGTATTGACGATATCTGATATAAGTAACAGGAAGCTTAATGACCTCATCCAAGCTAATTACGATATACAACACGATGGGAGGTACTTGGTAAACAAAAGCACAAAAGTAGCCGAGTGGTAATATTATGCCCCACATCACAACAGTATCGCACCAAAACCCAAATTTAGAATCGCCGCCAGCAGTAAATATACCTGCAATTATAGTGGCATTCATCGACTTGGCAATACAATAAAAAGCACTGATATACAGCATGCCATCCAAGTAATTTTGTGCAGTAGTGTTCAAGCTCACGATAGAGAACACCAGTGGTTTTAGCACCAAAATCGTGCATCCTGCCATAAATCCAAAAATCAAAGCGTACAGGCTCATCCTATTGCCCGCATGTTTCGCTTTCTCAATCTCTCCCTGCCCCAAATATTTTCCAATTAATACAGATCCGCCGCTGGCAATGCCTCCACATAGTACAACAGCCAGGTTCTTGACCATGGATGCCACGGAATTCGCTGCAACCATGTCAGAGTTTACATGACCGATAATGGCGGCTGTCGCAGTTAAAGCAATGCCCCAAACAATATAATTGCCTAGGACAGGCAAGGTGTATGTCCAGAAATCCTTTAACAAATTACGCTGACTGCCTTTAGGTGCAGGAAGTCGGAAGCGAATCGACCCTTTGGTAACGGAATGTACAATACAGCAGGCAAGTTCAATGAAACGAGCTAAAACCGTTGAAAGGGCAACAGACGCAACCGCGAGCTTAGGCATCGTCGGAAAGAGAAAAAAGATGCAGATTGTATTGAACAATATGTTCAAAATTAAGCATATAGAGCTAATCGAAGCACTCAGTCGTGCATTTTCCATGCTTCTGATTACGGTAAGATACATCTGCGAAAGGCCCATTGCAATATACGAGAACGAAATCATTTGTAAGAACCTTGAACCATACTCTATCAATTCGTTATCCTTTGTAAAAAATCGCATTAGCGTCTCCGGAACTAAAAACGTAACAGAAAAAAATATAACAGAGATACATAGCGAGAACGTGCAGGCAATACTGAGAACGCGCTGTATAGTTTGTAGATCTTTCTTGCCCCAATACTGCGCAGTAAGAATACCTGCTCCTGTTGACATTCCCATGTAAAACAAGGTCAACGCAAAGGTAATTTGTCCTGCGAGCGATACAGCCGACATCGCAGTTTGGCTAATCATGCCCATCATGACCACATCTATTGAAATGACCGTAGCTGAGATCAGATTTTGCAATGCAATGGGAATAACGAGACTCATAAGCTCCCGATTAAAATCACGGTTCATGGGAGTTGTTAGTTGCATACGATTTTTCACCTTATTTTATCCTCTCTCCTTCCTGTTAAATTGAATGATATCAATATAGAACAAAATTATTGTCCAATCTATTAAAATTGACTATATTATTATAAGAATCGTATATAGATCAAAGGAGTGTTCCATTTGATTAAAAATTTAGAAGTGTTTTCGGATTTATCGGAACGCTTGGATTATAATCTTCCTGATTTACCTCTTTATGTTTGTAAAGGAAGTTTGCATCAATTTAATAATTATGCTGCTGCAGCTCATTGGCATTCAGATGTAGAGTTCATTTATGTTCTAAAAGGATCAATGGATTTTTCTGTTAACGGACATATTATTCGCATAGAACAAGGGAATGGAATTTTCGTGAGTAGCCGCCGATTACATTTTGGTTTCTCCCAAGATCATATCGATTGTTTATTCATTGTTGTTGTCATTCACCCCGCCCTTCTTGGCGAAGGTTTATCCCCACTTCAAACCTATTGGGACGAAAAATTCAGTCAAATAACGGACGACTTTGTATTGCTCACAAACCAAGTTGCTTGGCAACAGAGCATATTGCTGTCTCTTCAAGCGATCTATGATGAAATGCACTGTAGCAATTCCCCAAATCCGCTTCGCCTCGCTTCACAAGCTTTAGCTTTATGTGCCTTAACCGGAGATCACCTACAACCGAAGGTAGGGCAACCTGAAGACATGCAATTGTGGACAAATGTTCAGAAGATGACCAATTTCATCCGTCAACACTATGAGCAAAAAATAACGCTTGAAGATATAGCATCGGCGGGAACTGTTTGCAGGAGTCGCTGCTGCACATTGTTTAATAAGTATGTAGGTCAAACCCCTAACACGTATCTAACGAGATATCGAATTCAGAAAAGTTGTGAAATGCTGAAGGAAACAAAACGATCCATAAGCGAAATTGCACTGGCTTGTGGTTTCCAAAGCGGTAGTTACTTCACATCTATTTTCCGAAAACAACTGGGTTTAGTTCCACAAGATTATCGAAAACAAACAAAAAGTAACAATATATCTTACGGAGATTGACCAGGACAAAATACAGTTCAACCGATGGATATTGTCATCTAATTTTATTAAAAGGGTCTGTTTACCCTGTCGGTGAAAATCAACCCGTTCTAAACTTTCTCCCTCTTCTACAATAAAAACTCGATCCGGCCTTCATAAATATGCACATAAGGCCACCGAAGTAATCGGCAGCCTTATCAGTTTATTGCTTCCTTTTTTCATCCAGACATGATCAAGGATATCCTGTCAACATATGAATGTGATACCTAAAAACAAAGTCTGTACTGTTTCATTTTTATATTGTTCTGTACCAAAAATTACAGCGGCATTTAAAAAAGCTAAAGATATGAAGGACCCGGTAATCATAAATATTCCACCTATTATTACCTTCTTCGTTAGAAATCCTCCATTCGCTCTAACTGAGTCCTACATATTCCATTATCACTCCTGTTCAATGAAAATAAAGTATTAGACTGAAATAGACCGAGAAATAAAGCTGTAGACTGACACGCCGGTGACTGCGGACGTCGGTGTATAACTCGCGCTGCCGGTTCTCGACTGACGCGCCAGGCGTGGCGATCAACAGCCGGCTACGACAGCCAGCAGTTCCTCGTTGCTCAAGCTTGCGCTCATGGTAAGCTAGGTTCCCAGGCTTCGAGTCCTAACAATTTGCATCCTAATGAGGAGAGATATGTCCGAAACGGTTTCGCATGCCAATACTGCACTCTTTCTTGTATGGTCACGTCATCGAATTCGTTAGCGGGGATCATGGTCAGGGGGAGCCAAAATGAACCGAAGTCTAAATCAAGGTCAAGGTGACATCTTTCCGCATCGAAAATAATGAGATCGCACATATTAATTCTCTGCGGTCTGTTGCTTTTATGAATCGTTATCTCTGTTTGCAGACATACCCTTCCTTGAATTCTATTAGTCTCCTTCGGATCGAGACTAACCATTAATGCCTGATCGCCGAGAACTTCGCTGAAGGCATTATAGACAGGCTCATACATTCGAATATCCCATAACGATTGATGATGAGTTGAATACGCGGCATTCGTTCCGCCTCTTATCAACCATTGCAGATAACGAAGAACGTAAAAGTTAGTCACGGCTTTGGGATATACAACAAAGCCGTGTTGTCGCCAGCTGGAAACATTCTTTTCTTTCGGTATGTCCAATGTATTCTCCCACCTTTCATCACAATGCATACTGAACTGTAAGGAAAAAGAGCACAATGCTTTTTAAGTCTTTTTAAGTCTTTTTAAGAAGTTGTGATCATTGTAGCAGATGATGCCTTAAAAAAACAAGTTGAAATTGCACGATAAACACTTATAATGAATTATAAACACTTAAATATCCGCAAGAGGTGGTGAAAGGTACATTGTATCAGGAAGAACGTCTCAACAAAATTGTTGATTATTTAAAGCAACATGGGCGTGTTAGCATTCAAGATATTTGCCATTTTTTTGGAGTATCCCGAGACACAGCTCGCCGTGACCTTTTAAGGATGGAAGAGATGGGTCTAGTCATCAGAACGCATGGAGGAGCCATTCTCCCTAAACAAGCGAATAAAGTTCATGAATACAGAGAACGTCTGGTACGTGAATCCGAAGAGAAGCACAGGATCGGGGCCTTTGCGGCCTCTCTAGTTAACAATGGCGACTTCATTCTGATGGATGCTTCAACGACGGTCCAATTTGCTGCCGAACATCTTACTTCTACAAATGTAGTCGTTGTTACAAATTCAATCGATAACGTGGATGTACTCTCCAAGAAGCCTGCTGTTCGAACGTATCTTCTTGGTGGAGAATTGCATCCTCAGCATAGGTTCTTATTTGGACAAGCGACTATCGACAAACTAAGGGATTATCAAGTAGACAAATTGTTTCTTGGGGCTTGCAGTATTACACCTGATGGACTCTTTTACCTGAATGAAGACGATGGATTTGTCAAACGTGAGATGATTAAGCGAGCAAATCAAATTGTCGTGTTAGCTGACCATACGAAATTCGGGGCACAAATGTTCTTTCGGGTCTGCGGGCTTGAAGCCATTGACTTGCTGATAACGGATAAACAGCCTGAACAAGCTTTTGTAGAGATTTTTCAACAGAATAACGTTGAGTTGTTAATTGTCTCAGAAAAAGGAATGACTGAAGAATAAGCCTAATCGCAACGCATTTAGCAAGGAGGACCAACAACATGAATCACTCATTAACTAACCGCCAAATTTGGCATTGGCGTATTGCTATTTATTTCATATTTGCTTTGACAGGGTTTACGATCTCTTCTTGGGTATCGCGTACACCAGCCATTCGGGATGCCTTGGAAGCTACCACATCACAGATGGGCTGGATCATTTTGGGGATGTCCATTGGTGCTATTGTCGGCCTGACGAGTGCCAGTCACCTAATTGCCCATAAGGGCGGTCGTTTTGTCATGATGACTGGTCTGTTCATAAATGCGGTAGGGCTTCTGGTTGTAGGGATAGGCGGTACGTTGCTTACAAACAGCATTCTGATGTTTGTCGGATTAGCTGTTTTTGGATTCGGACACGGAATGTGCGATGTCGCGATGAACGTGGAGGGAACGGCAGTTGAGAAAGTGGCCAAAAAATCGTTATTAACTGGTTTTCATGCAGCATTCAGCGTGGGTACACTGCTGGGTTCATTGGCAGGAACAGGTGCTGTTAAGATCGGTATATCGGTCCCAATTCATCTGGCACTTGTGGTGGCGGTTCTCCTGTTAATGACCTTATGTGTATATCGACTCGTACCAGCAGGCACTGCGAAGGAATCTGGTGATTCAAAAGTGCCGTCAATGAGCGTCAGAGAACGTATGGCCATATGGAAAGAACGGCGTACGATTTTGGTTGGCATCATCGTACTTGGAATGGCTTTTGCGGAAGGTTCAGCAAATGACTGGTTGCCACTTCTTATGGTGGATGGCTATAACGTTACGCCTGCTATGGGTTCATTCTCTTTTAGCGTCTTTGTGGCCGCGATGACCCTTTGTCGTGCAGTCGGCGGCACGTTACTAGATAGGTTCGGCAGAGTTGTCATACTGCGAGCATCCGCGATTTCTGCCATTATAGGACTGCTTCTTGTTATATTCGGACATAATCACGTAATCGCGATTGTCGGGATTGTGTTTTGGGGGTTTGGCGCGGCATGCGGTTTTCCTGTGGGACTGTCTGCCGCAGGTGACGATCCTCGCGGCGTTGCTGCAAGGGTCGGCGCCGTATCGACGGTCGGCTACATCGCTTTCCTTGTCGGCCCTCCTGTATTAGGGCTAATCGGCCAATCTGTCGGCTTACTCCGTGCTCTAATCGTAGTGTTAATCACAGTTGTGGTTGCTGGATTGCTATCGCAAGCAGCCAAGCCGCTAGGGGGGCAAACAAGGAAGGCCAACGACCAGAAGACAAAGTTTGAATCCATATCCTAAAAGGAGAGAGTCTGGTGATGACACAAACGATCAGAGAGCGAATGGAATGGAAGGCAGGAGCGTGGCTGAATCCCCCACTGTCGTTCCAAGAGGATGGCGATCGTTTAAAGGTTATACCTGAGAAAGGGAAGGACTTCTGGAAAAAAACCTTATATGGCTTTGAGTTTGAAGACGGGCCTGCACTCCTGGCCGCATGGGACCAAAACACAGCTGTTGAAGTATCGTTTGAGCTTGGTTCCTTTACAGGGTTATATGATCAAGCAGGGCTGCTCCTCTATCACGGTCCAGAACAATGGATTAAAGCGGGCATTGAAATCAACGATGGCATTCCCCAACTTGCTGTTGTGGTTACGAATGGGTACTCCGACTGGTCGCTTGCGGCCGTGCCTGAATGGGTCGGGGAAGAAGTTACCCTGCGCGCATCAATCATGAAGGGTGCAGTCATTATTCGCGCCCGAAGAAAACACGATACATGGCGCACGATTCGAGTCGCGCGGTTCCCCTACCCTACAGGGAATCAAGCGGGCCCGTTTGCGTGTTCACCAACCCGTGAGGGCTTTGAAGTTACGTTTACCCGTTGGGAGATTGCTGCCCCAGATCAAGACCTCCATGTGGATCCCCCAGTAACATGAATAAAATCGGTTTTGGGCGAGGGGCGAGCAAGAATGCGGATCGAGCCCAAGATGCAGGATTCCACCATCTAATACGATGAGTATAAGAAGCGCTCCGAATATCTAAAAGAACACAATAAAATAAATATACGTAAGCTCTTTCCTTTAAAATCTCCGTTTCAACCACTCCCCCTTATAAATGTAATATTGATTTTCTTCAGCTAACGTTCCTCCTCCTCTTTAGTTCAATATTTGCCGACCTAATCACTGTTACACCAAGTCAATATTCCTTCATCTTCATCAAATCCATTAAGAAATGCTTTATCCATCGATTCGTTATCAATTATCACATTGAGCCACGCTTCCATTGAGATATTCCATAATTAATTAGAAAACGGAGCCCGCAAACTCGCGGCACTCCGTTTTTGTTTTTTCAGAATTCGTTAGAATTTAACGTACTCCGCGGCAAAGATGAGGGTTTGTTGCAGAATTCGTTAGAAAAAATATTTTTATTTCAAACGAATTTTAGTTTTGCGTATTTTCCATTTTCTTTGTTCTCGATCCCCATATAAAAAGCGTATCGAATGATGCTTTTACGGATAGCACCTTGCATGCCGTAAATTTCAAGCATATAAGCATGGGCTGAGTTTCACTTCTTTACCAGAGCGGATTTGTCGGTGTGGCACCCGCCCAAATTAACAAAACTGAGCGCGCCAATTGCGCCGTCTGCGTGAACGTTTTCCCTACACTACAACGTCTCCGTACTGAGGGTAAATCCTTCGATCACGGCGTCTTCGTCGACCTCGATCAAGATACATCGTTTTCCTTGATAATTCACCTGTTTCACGCACTTTAAATCTTGCGGACTGACTGAAATTGTGGCGATCTTCGTATCAATCTTAATCGATTTCGAATTGAACTTTGGAATGACGCTGCTTGCTTTGAGTTCATAGTTTTTGTTGTCGACGACCGTTTGAAACGCTCGTTCCACCTTTTCCATCGTCACGTTCTCCACGCCGCTCACCGTTAGCATGCGTTCCACATCTTTATAGTCCAACTTCGGAGGTTCCTCCTCCTCGTTAGTCTCAATGACCCGATGAATCTCCTCGTACACGTGAGCGATCGTTGAAGCGTCGAGCTGATCTCCTGCCACTTCTTTCACGATTTCCTCAAAAATGGCTCTCTCTTCTTGCGCCGTCACGGTCTTCTCGGCATTCAAAACTTGCTCGATGAAATGCAAATTCGGTTCGTTGGCTTTACCCGTGCAATATAGAATGCGATTCATGTCGGAATAGTTGTCCGTCACACTTGGGTAGAAAAAACCTTGCTCCGGCGAGTTCAATTTAATGATCGGATCTACGAAGACATTATACTTGAATTCCCGCTCGACGTAATCAAACATGAGGGTTTTCCGCTGCTGCTCAGTAGAATTCACACTGCACAGAATGAACGGATTCGCGAACATCTCGTCCTTTTCGCTCTCCTCAGCTTCTTCATTCCTGATCTTGGTCGGCTTAAAATATTGTCCGTGGACGAAAGTAATGACCGTATCCCGTTCATATTTGGTATCCGCCAACATTTTCTCCACCAACAGGAGCATCAGATCTTGCCATTCTTCCGGATTACCGGTCACTATACCTTGATGGAGAAGCACCTGTGAAGGCGTCTCCGCTTCCTCCTGAAACTTTAACTCGAACATCTTCTGATCCAATTCGCCGGTCAGCAGTTTTTTGAAATTGGCCATATATAGTTCCTGCTTCTCCCTGTCCAATAGGGAGAACAGCTGACGCTCGCAATGGTAGATCTCGTTGCTTTCCTTCATGATATACACGTTAAGAATGTTGAAAATTTCAAGCATGTCGTGATCCAACTTAAGCTGCTTGCGAATATGTGCGAGTTCTTTCTTTATCATGGTCCTTCAGACGCTCCTATGAAGTAAA
The DNA here is from genome assembly GCF_008017805.1 of Paenibacillus sp. N3.4. GTDB lineage: Bacteria > Bacillota > Bacilli > Paenibacillales > NBRC-103111 > Paenibacillus_E. The sequence continues at coordinate 95,334 of NZ_VRTT01000001.1, forward strand.
ATGGCCTTACTAGTACTAACGATTAAATTAGAAATTTGTAACGGATAATTTGCCTTCCTGAGTGTTCACATCAAAACAAAAGCCCTTCATGAGAAGGGCTTCCACCGTTACTTCCCTTTATTTCCGTTCCAAACTTAGAGTGAATAGCACTCCACATGTCTCATAATTGGTTTAATAACTCTACTTTTGAAGACTTGGATAAACTACTTCCTGTATGTTAATGCATTATTATAGATTTCTCAACAATTTTGAAAATCTACCCTCACTAATTCTGATGTGTGGTGTCATAATTATTGAGAAAAACGGGTATATATCATTAAAATATCAAGAACCTTTTTCTTAATTGTTGAGAATGATACTGTGTTGGATCCTATATTAATCAATGTTTTCCATAATTGTTGATACTATCAGCAATTACACAAATGTATTTTTACGCGGTAATATGTATAAACTTGAAACCTACTCGAAATGAAACAAAATTAAAAGAGACCTATCACATTCCACCTGTTCAAGGCAGAGTAATGTGATAGGCTTTTTAGTAATTACGCTCCTTCTATTTACATGAAGAAGAATCGACTCAAACCTATTTGGCCCGATGAACTGTCAGATTGACCTTGTTGGTCTCACACATATAAGTAGAGAGATGCACCGGCTCGTCGTTTGCATCAAAAGCAACTTTTAAAATTCTAAATAGATTAGCTCCGATATCACATTCTAATAATTTAGCATAATCTTTTGTCGCACCAATCACATCGATGATCTTATCGTTGCTCACTATTTCTATATGGTAGTCTTCCGAAAGGACTTTATAAGTCGATTCGTTCATCGCGATTTTCTTTTCTAAATCAGGAAAACGCGTTAGCGAATAATGAGCGATATCATAGAAAAGAGGGCGATCATTTACATACATGAGTCGCTCAAGCTCCAATACTAGGCTTCCTTCTTCAATTAAGAGATGTCCGGCAACATCTTCAGTCGCTTGTATAACCTCGCTTCGTAAAATCCGAGAGTTGGGTATCATGCCCAGTTGATGACTAAACTCTGAGAATCCACTAACAGATAACAATTCGTTATGGAACTTGTTGGATGTAACAAAGGTGCCTCTACGAGGAATACGTGTCAGGGTTCCTTCCTTCACTAATTCCTCTATTGCTTTTCGTATGGTAATACGGCTTACGTTATAAGTTTCACAAAGCTCAGCTTCGGTTGGGATCTGCTCATCCGGTTTATATTTTCCATGCTGTATATCATTCTTCAGCATTTGCCTGATCTGCATATAAAGCGGCTGGGGGGTTGAAGGATTTAAATTCATACGACATTCATCCTATCCATCAATGATTATATAGTATGTATTATACATTGATGGACCATTCCAGTCACCATGCACCGAAATATCCAATTGTTTTCGCAGCAGCTTGTGTACCTAATTCCAAGCATTTGTTGATAGGGAGGCCTTCCAACGTTCCATTTATAAAACCGGCAATGAATGAATCGCCTGCTCCCATCGTATCCACTACATTCACTTCAAGCACACCACATTGATAGAATTGTTCTCCATCGTAGGCAAGAGAACCATTTTCGCCTAAGGTGGCCACGGCAATTTTAGACCCTCGATGCTTTACATCTCTCAAAAATTGGCGGATATATTCATCATCCTTCGTATAAGAGAAGAACGGATAGTCGATGAATGGCGTTAACCTTTTTACAAGATTGTGATTCAACTGATCTGAGAAATCAAATGATGTGAGCAATCCATTTTCTTTAAAATGGGGGAAATACTTATCCGTATGCCCCCATATCCCTGAATGTATATGCTGATACGTTTGAACAAAATGGAGCTCTTCTGCGGTTAACGAGAAATGCGCCATAACTCCTTCGTCATATTCCCCAAATCTCCTATCATTCCTGTCATTTCTACATAGGTAACTGCTGTTTTCCCCTCTTTTATTGAAATTTGAGAAGTATCCACACCCTTTCCCTGAATGGCTTCTATCATGATCTCCCCATAGGGTCAGTACCGACCCAGCCCATATAAGCAGCTTCAGCACCTAACCCTTTTAAATAGACAGCCACATTAACTGGATTGCCCCCAGGATAGGCCTTCCCGCTTGCTTGATAGACATCCATGCAGTTATCTCCGACTGTAACTATTCTCATCTTATCCCCGCCTTCTCTGATCCTAAAAAATGAGCACTACGAAGTAGTGCTCCACGTCTTCTTAATATTCCATTTGTCGATAGTATCTTCTAAGGGTTAATGGATGATTTCTTTCCCGCTCAAGGTAGACACTAATTCGGCTTAGTAATGACCAATTAATACTAACAGCAAAGTGTTTTCTAAATTGTTCGCTAATGCCTTCCATTTCGAAGTCTTTTGTATCAATAACGGTTAGCTGTTTCGTAATCTTTTCAGCAAATCTCTCAACTCGCTCCATTAATGGTCTTGTTTCATCTTCACCTTTACATAAAATTACGCTTGTATCTTCTACAACAAGCTCAAGCGTACCGTGGAAAAACTCTGCCGCGTGAATGGATCTTGCATGAATCCACTGCATTTCTTCTAAAATACACATGGCGTATGAATACGTATTTCCCCATAAATTTCCGGAGCCAACCATCATATGGTAAGTGGTGTCTTTATGTTTAATAGCAAATTCCTCTGCTTTTTTGTCAAATGATTTGACAGCATGAAGAATGGCACGTGGTAGTAAGGAAACTTCCTTCGTGAATTGCTCATATTGAGGAAATTCATTGTTGTTATACATGAAACGGAAAACGACCATGTACAGAAGCATAAAGAAAGTATCAAAAGAATGCTTTTCAGAACCAGTCGTGATGCAGTGGTCTACAATTTGTGTTAAAGGAGTATTGGGTTCTGCAACTAATGCAATTGTAGCAGCTCCTCTTTCTTTACAAAACTCTGCCGCTGCAACTGTCTCTTGAGTAGTTCCAGACACGGATGTAAAAATACAAACCGAATCTTTGCTGAAATGCTTGTTATTCATGACCATGAATTCAGATGCAATTTCTGCATGAACATCAATTGTAGAATTTGATTTTAACATGTATTCATATGGATACATCATGGCAATAGTTCCGCCAGCACCAATCAGAAATAGATTACTGTACCCTCTTTTTGCGATCCCATCTACAATATCTTCAATCTGTCCTCTAAAAGCAAGGCCCTCTTCCTCTACAAGCTTAAGAAATAGTTTTTCGTCGAATTTTAACATTTACATTTCCCTCCCTATATCGGAGCGTTTCATCTCCAATATCATCCTTTTCTATTTGTTATGTTTTGTATTATATCCAAACGAAACAAATTAAGCAATTCTTTTTATGATAGATTTGAAGGAAGTCAGTTAATGAGAACTAACTTCCTTTATTTCACTTTCTTAAGCCACTATATTGCTGCTTTTGTTATTTTTTGATCCGTATTTCTTTTCCCAATAATAGTAAACTGGCAGACCTGTTGCGATTACAATAAGAGCTGCAACCATTCCTTGTACCGGAGCCCAAGTAAATGTTCCCCATGCGAGCCATGCCGCCCCAAGAATAGCTAAAAGCGTCGTGACTCTCCACATGGGCATCCGATAAATCGGATTGTAGTCATCCCTTTTCCGACACTTATAGACCGCAGCAAAGTCCAAAATATTAATAACCAATTGAATGAGTGTGAAATAGCCAAGCAATGCTGTTAAATTACTAAAGAACACAAGAATACAGGCAAACGTAACCTGGGCGATGATAGAAAAGCTTGGAGTTTCAAACTTGGGATGGACTTTCGCAAAGCGTTGAAAGAATAAACCATCCTTTGCCATTGCATACTCCAGTCGAGGTTGAAACATGATGCAGGAACTCAAGGAACCGAGAATGACAATGATAGCCGTAACAGCTACAAATGATGATGCGATGCCGGATAGTCCAGGAATATACTTTACAGCATCGGAAACAGCGGCACTTGAGCCCATTAATTTATCGAACGGCATTAATCCTGTGACACAAACTGCAAGCAGCGTATATAAAATCAATACAATAAATACCGAACTAATTAATGCGCGAGGAAGTATCTTCCCGGGATTTTTGAATTCTCCAGCCATAAAACATATGGCGGCCATCCCCGTGTAAGCCCAAGTCGTTGCAGATACGCCACCGATCAAACTTGTTTTCTCAGCCATCGGCGCTGGAGTAAAAGCGAAGTTGTCAAGGTTCATATACATCAAGCCCAGGACAATGACAATCAGGAAGGGAATGATTTTAACAGCCGTAATAATAACTTGAAAACGGCCTCCTTCTTTCACACTGCGGTAATGAATGGAAGTAATGATCAAGACGATCGCAATACCTAATAATTTTCCTGCTATTCCAGAGAAGAACGGAAAAAAGCTTGCAACATAAGAGACAATCGCTAAAGCCATAATCGAAATCGATGGAGGATCTAACGCCCAGAACGTAGCCCATCCGTATAGAAAGGCTAGAGGTCTCCATCCCGCTTTATTTAAGTATATGTAACCGCTTCCATTTTGAGGGTATGCAGTCGATAATTCTGCTAACACCATCACTTGCGGAATCGCAATGATTCCACCAATTATCCAGGCTAGAATAGAAATAGAAGGGGTACCCGCAGCTCTTGCTACATCACCAGAAGAGACAAAAATCCCGGAACCTACCGTAGTTCCAACAGCAATGGCCAGGGCAGACCAGAAGCCCAATTTTCGTTTAAGTGTGTCATTACTCATAGAGAGTTCCTCCAAATTATGATGATAAGACTCCCAATTCCCTTATTTTCCCGATTGATTTCATGAGTGCATCCTGAGGATTTTGATAATAATTGAATCCCATTATCTCAAGTGTACATGTGCCCTCGTATCGATGGCTTTGAAGACTTGTTAGGTATTCTCTCCAATTCAGAACCCCATCATCTAATGCCAGATGTGCATCCGATTGGCCATCTCCATCAATCAGATGAAAATGACACAACTCTGCAAGAATAGAAAAGTAATCTTCAGGTGTTTCGTTCGCCAACTGCATGGACACTGTGTCAATCATTCCTTTTAACGAAGGAGATTGGATTTCCTCTAACATGTTCTTTAACCCTTTAGAGTCAGTAATTAGATTTGATTCGAATTTGGTTAATGGTTCTAATGCAAGGGTTACTCCTTCCCTTTCGGCCACTTTTGATAACTGAAAGATGGAATCACTCGCATACTTCCATGATTCCTCTTGAGAAACAGTGAAGTCTCCTATTCCGGATGTAATGAGCATCATATCGGTCTCTAGCTCCAGTGCAGCATATAAATTTTCTATAAAATAATCAACACTCTTTTGTCGCCAATGAGAATCTGAGGCAGCAATATTGTAAGGATAGATGCATTGTTCTGGCGTGTAACAAACTATCTTCATTTCTCTAGACTTCATTTGTTTTCTGATGTTCCTTATATTACCAAGTATGTTTCGATTAACATATAAATGAGGCTCACCAGCCCATAGTTCGATATGGTCAACCCCAATATAACTCATTGATTCCAAAAAATGCTGGAAAGGAACATGTCTAAACGTAATATTCATTCCTGCAACTTTCATTTGCTTCACCTCCTTCTCGTGAAAACGCTTTTAATTGTTATGTCTTGTATTATAACTAAGAATTACATAAATTTCAATCCATATTTTTAAATAAACAAAAGGAACTCAGTATCCACCCAAAACTACAGACTATTTATGCAATCCCACTCCTTCCAGAGACAAGAAAAAAGCAAGATGAACGATTTTGCTAGTTCATCTTGCTTTTTAAAGTTAACTCTTCCTATTCCAATGCATATATACATCTCACTTCAATTCTGAAAACCCAGTCTCACTAATTTTGAAATTTTTCTCAATAATTATGACACCACACACTATCCAAAAAAAAAAAACCAGGGCTCCCGCCCCGGCTCTTAATTACACCTGCTGTACCCGCAGTTGGCACAGTTCTTGCACCCTTCGCTGTTAATCAGCGAAGCGGAGCCGCAGGACGGGCACAGGTCCAGCGCCGCCACGCTAGTCGCGCGCTCGGAGCATGCCCTCGTCCATGGCTGCTAGGCGCAGCCGACTGTGCTGGTGCTGGCGCAGCCAGCACTTCGCTCGTCGCGGTCACGTAGTTCCGCGCGTCGTCTGGCTCGTTCATCACGTCATCGTGCTGCTCGAGCGCTTTGGCAACCGCGTCTGCGATCGACTCGACGCGGTTGCTGCCGAAGCCAATGGCCCCTGAGCCGCCAATACCTTTCAAGTGCTTCACAAGCAGCTTCACTTTATCGCCGTGATCGCCATAACGCAGGAACAACGAGCACACGCGGCCCAGCGCTTCGGACATAGCGAACACATCGGAGCCTGCTTTGCCGACGTTGAGGAAGATCTCACTCGGCGTGCCGTTCATATCATTGATCGTAATGTACGCCATACCGAATGGCGTATTCACTTTGTACGTAGCGCCGCGAAGAATTTGCGGTCGACGTCTGTACTGTTTATCGAATACCTGCTCCGTATTCGCATCAACGTCTACGGCAAGCTTGCCGGATAGATGGGTGAAACTATCCTTATCGCTTTCTGCTACCACGGCTGCCTCAGCTTCGGCGTCAGGCACTTCAGGATTAGATGAGACCGTTTCATCTTTTTTATCAGCAGATGTGCTCAAAACCTGCACATCACGGCTTCCATCGCGATAGATGGTGACGCCTTTACAGCCCAAATCAAAAGCTAATTCATACAACCGTTTCGTTTCCTCGACCGTGAAATCGGCGGGACAGTTGGCTGTTTTGGATATTGAGCTGTCCACCCATTTCTGGATAGCTGCTTGTGCGCGAATATGATCTTCCGCGGTTAGTGTCATGGCCGTTACATAGTAATTCGGAAGCTCTTGTCCGGGGTTGCGATCTTTCCATTCCTGGGCAATCGGCACATATTGTTTATCGAAACCGAGTCGGCTTTGGCGATAATATTCAAATGCAAAATATGGTTCAATGCCGGTGGATGTACCAACCATCGTCCTGTGCTGCCGGTTGGCGCTTGGGTAATGACCGTTACGTTACGCATACCCTTGTTCTGTATGGCTTCCCCCACCTCAGGGAACGCTTGGGTCATGTTTTTCATAAAGCCGCTCTCCAGGAACTTATCCGCAATGAAAGCTTCAAAGGAGCCTTTTTCACTGGCAATCTCCGCGGAGGCGAGATAGGCTTCTTTGGCCATAAAAGCATAAATTTTATCCAAAAACACCAATGATTCCGGACTTCCGTAGCGAATTTTCAGCTTAATCATAAGCTCGGCCAAGCCCATAGAACCCAGTCCCACACGTCGCTCGGCTTGTTGATTTAAGCGATTTTCTTCGAAATGGTACGGTGTCTTATCAATAACGTTATCCAAAAACCGTGTGGAGTACCGGACCACTTTGGCCAGGTCAGCCCAATCCACGTCATGGTTATCAGCGTCATAAAACTTCGAAAGATTAATTGCAGACAGGTTGCAAACACCCCATGCAGGCAATCCCTGCTCACCGCAAGGATTCGTACAAATAATCGGATTAAAGTACCAACTGTTGGACATTTGATTGTAGTATTCCAAGAATACGACACCAGGCTCCGCCGATTTCCAGGCAGATTCAATAATCGTATGCCAAACATTACGGGCACGCACGGTACGATAAGGCTTTACGGATTTCCCTAGCTTTTTCCAAGCATCTAAGTTTCCATCCCACTTATCGTCATAATCAGGATCTGTTGTATCCGGAAAAACAAGTTCCCAATCCAAATCTTCTTTTACAGCATTCATAAACCCGTTACTTACGCAAACCGAAAGGTTCGCATTCGTGATCTGACCCATCGTCGATTTCACGGTAATGAAATCGACCAAGTCGGGATGCCAATCATTGATCATCAACATCAAAGCGCCCCTACGGCTGCCTCCTTGCTCAATCAAGCCTGTCGTGTAGCTAAACAAACCGCCCCAAGAAACCGCACCGCTCGATGAACCGTTAACGCCCTTCACAATCGCACGACGTGGACGCAAAGAGGAGAGATTAATGCCTACACCACCGCCGCGTGACATAATCTCAGTCATTTCTGTAAGTGTGCTCATAATCCCGCCGCGACTGTCCTTAGGGGAAGGAATCACATAGCAATTGAATAACGTCAATTCATCGCTGGCATCAGCCCCGGCTGCAATACGACCACCTGGGACAAGCTTCCAATCATCCAGAATATAGCGGAATTTCTCTGTCCATTCGTGCCGTTTTTCGGAAGTTTCTTCAACCGATGCCATGGCTCCGGCCAAGCGGTCCCACATTTCTTCCGGTGTTTTTTCTATATTTAAAGTCAGCTTTTCGACCGAAGATTCAACCGTCTCTCCGCTGCGTGTTTTCACTTTTACGGTGCTGCCTTCACGTGATATGATTTCGCCTACTTCTTTGGCCGGGAATTTGGGATCATCTTTCGTTAAAACGAGAACAGTATCGCCAACTTTAGCTGCGCTCGTATCGGCATTTTTAAGGGCATACCGATCTAAAAATATTTTCTCGCTCAAGCCATTCAACCTCTTATTTGACTGTACAAATTCCACCAACAACACCCTCCCAATAAGCTTCATATCCGGCTGCATCCAATGAAAGATCACACCTAAGAGTCACATAAAATTACAATATATGGTGTAAGAAATCCATTATACAATACTATATATTGATATTCGAATAGATAATTAACCAAATTCAGAAATAAAGACAAGCTTAGTTGCAATTAGCTGTGTTTTGCTTGAAATTGCTCTCTTTTTCATTCGGTTTCTGCTCATAATTATCGACATGCTTCGACATCTTTTCTTTATGCTTTTGTGTAAAGAGGCACTTGCGAATTGTTTGTTTTGACGTCCTTTCTTTCCTCTGATACCCTATAGTTAGTATAACATATTCTTCGTACAGATAGAACATTTGTTCTGTATATTATTTTAGGAGGTGATCTTCGTGTATTTTTTCAAAAATGAGTTTGTGGACAAGAAAAACCTAACTGTTTCACCGGATGATCGCGGTTATTATTTCGGGGACGGGGTATATGAAGTCTTCCGTGTTTATCACGGTCGTATCTATCAACTAGACGCTCACATACAAAGACTTCACCGAAGCGCCAGCGAAGTTCGCATCGCGTTACCCTTCACCGTGCAAGAAATCGAAGACATTCTCATGAAATTGGTTCAAAAGAATAACCTGACGGAAGGTACAGTCTATTTGCAAATTACGAGAGGGGAAGCTCCGCGCGCCCATCCGTTTCCGCTGCATGCTGAACCTATTCTTCTCGCCTACTGCACAGAGGTCACAAGACCAGTCAATACGATACATACCGGCATTCATGCGATAACATTAGCAGATATTCGCTGGCTGCGCTGTGATCTTAAGACACTGAATCTGCTGCCCAACGTGATGGCCAAGCAGACAGCCCTTGACCACGGCGTGCAAGAGGTTGTTCTACACCGTGAGGGAACCGTAACGGAATGCAGCGCTTCTAACTTAATGATGATCAAAAATGATGTGCTTTACACGCATCCGGCTAACCATCTGATTCTGCACGGAATTACGCGAGCTGTCGTGTTAAGACTGGCGCAGTCGCTCCAAATGACGATAAAAGAGGAGCCTTTCACCACGGAGCAGCTCTTACAAGCTGATGAAGCCTTCATCACAGGGACAACCGTTGAGATTACTCCCCTCTTGCAAATCGATGGCAAGCCAATCGGATCAGGTACCCCCGGTCCTCATACACGCAACCTTCAACTTGAATTTGAACGTACTTTTGCACAGTAAATTTAAGTAAAGGTTCCTTTTTCAGCTCCTCCAAACAATCACGAGAAAAGCCGCCAGAAAATCCTGACGATCCTATCTATAAGCAAGGTTTTCAGCGTTAAAGTGGAGTTGTTGCTTGGACTGACTGCTGTAGCACTGAAAAACAGTATTAACTTTCCAGACATACCTTTTGCGGAGCCATTTCCTTGTGGGACTCTTCGTAGGTCATGACATCCTTCACCGACTAGGCTTCCGCTTACCCTATCTCTCAAAAAAAGGCATGAACCTTCCAAATGGAATGGTTCGTGCCTTTTTCACTCCATCTCGTTTATCCGTACAACAGTGATCTTTAAGTACAAGCCCCTGTCCTCACCAGCTTAACGACGCAAATTCCAAGCCTCAGCCCCATACTTTTCACGTACAAAACGATCCGTCAGTTCGAGCTCATATGCGGTAAGCTCTGCCTCCGCTAGCTCTACGCCAAGCCCCAATGCAATTTCACGCCGAAATGCTTCTTCCACCTGTGTGATTGTTACGATTTCTTTGCCTTGTCCTCGCAACAAATCATTGATAGCTACAGCTTTTTTCAGGAAGCTTTGTTTCATCCGATCAGCCAGCTTCTCACTTGAGAAACGCAGCAGCCGAAATAGCTGATCCGTGTCCATATCCAGCAGAATGGAGCCGTGCTGAAGCACAACATTTTTCTGACGCACCTGGGCACTGCCGGCGACTTTGCGTCCCTCCACAACGAGCTCGTACCAGGACGGAGAATCGAAGCAAGCTGCTGATCCTGCGGAAGCGTATTTCTCTTTCTCTTCGTCGTTTGCCAGCTGCACCATCTCAGCTTCTAAGCCTAGCGCACGGAAGCCTTGCAGCAGCCCTTCGCTCAATACGCGATAAGCTTCTGTCACCTGACGCGGGATACCCGGATAATCCTCTGCAACAATGATGCTGTAAGTTAGTTCCTTATCGTGCAGAACCGCTCTGCCACCCGTCGGGCGTCTTACGAATCCGATGCCTTCTCTGGCAACGGCTTCCTGATCAACCTCCGCCGCTTTTTGGAAATAACCGATCGACAGCGTCGCCGGATTCCACCCATAGAACCGCACAGTTGGTGGGACTAGCCCCTCACTATGCGCAGTTAGTATTGCTTCGTCTATTGCCATATTTTCAGCAGGGGAACGATCCCCTGTATGTATAAATCGCCATGCCGTCATCTTCAACTGTCACCCTTCCTTCATCAAATGCCCAAAGACACCCTCTATCATATCACAAAATCGCGCCCGCTTTCGAAATCTGCTTGGTTCTACAAAACTCCACGATTGGCAAAGTTATGAAAGACCCTCATTTGGACATACTAACACATATTCCATCATCCGCTTATGCTTACGATGCTGGTTGTCTGGCGAAAACTCAGCTTATGCTTACGATGTTAGTTTTGCTAAAGCGAAACTCGAAGGAGACCATCTATGCGCCAACAGGAACAGCAAGAGAACATTCGTCCCATTCATGATCACCTTCATATGCATTTTGAGAGGGATTGGTTTAGTGAGCTGGATAATCGCGTACATGGAGGAGGGCCTTGGGATGACTGGTCGTTGTATCAACTAGCTTATGAATCGGAAGAAGCAAGGCTCATTTCGACCTTTGATGAAATGCAATGCCTCTTGCACTTAGGTGAACTGGAACCGATGGCGCATCAGATTGATACAGCGAAACGCGTTTTAAATGAGATGCGGGGTCGCGCCATTTTGGCCGATGAAGTAGGACTGGGGAAGACGATCGAAGCCGGTTTGATTTTAAAAGAATACATGCTCCGCGGACTTGTTCGCAAAACACTCATTCTGGTCCCCGCCTCCCTAGTACTCCAATGGGTCCGGGAATTGAATTCAAAGTTCGGCATACCTGCCGTTGCTCATAAGAAAGCCTATATGTGGAAGCAAAGCGATATCATCGTCGCATCGATGGATACAGCTAAACGCGATCCTCACCGTGAAATCGTGATGGGGCTTGAATATGACATGTTAATTGTCGACGAAGCACATAAACTGAAAAACAAAAAAACAACCAACTACACTTTTGTTAACGAGCTGCGCAAAAAATATTGTTTACTTTTGACCGCTACACCGGTTCAGAATGACCTCAAAGAGCTGTATAACTTGATAACTCTGCTGAAACCGGGTCAACTCGGCATTCAAAGCAGCTTCAAATCCAATTATGTCGTCGGCAAAAGGACACCCAAAAACGAAGGCCAACTCCAGCACGAACTTGCTAAGGTCATGATACGCAATCGGCGCGGGGATGGCGGCGTTCATTACACCAAACGGGTCGTCAAGAACATTCCTCTCACATTATCTGACGATGAACAAGCGCTTTATGACGGGGTGACGAATTTCGTGCGAACGCGTTATCAAGAAAGTCGCGGTGATCTGACGAGCATGCTTTCGCTTATCACTCTGCAGCGTGAAGTTTGCAGCTCGAGGGACTCCGTATTCATTACACTCGTCAATTTATTTAAGAAAACAGCAGAAGATTCACCGGATCGGGCTAAAATATGGGAGCTTGTCGAGCTCATTCGCAGCATTAAATCGAATACCAAGGCCGAAACGACAATGAAGCTTGTTCAGGATATTAATGATAAGGTCATTATTTTCACGGAATACCGCGCTTCTCAAGAATATTTAATGAGCTACCTGAAAGAGCGCAAAATTACGGCTGTCCCCTATCGAGGCGGGATGAATCGCGGTAAAAAAGATTGGATGATGGATTTATTTCGTAATCGCGTACAGGTTCTAGTGGCAACTGAGGCCGGCGGCGAAGGCATCAATTTGCAATTCTGCCACCATATGATCAACTTCGATCTACCATGGAATCCGATGCGTGTAGAACAACGGATAGGCCGTGTACATCGGCTCGGACAAACGCATGATGTGAACATTTACAACTTATCCACAAGAAATACGATTGAAGAACACATCCTTTCTTTGCTTCACGAAAAAATCAATATGTTCGAAATGGTCATCGGGCAATTGGACACCATCTTGGAGAAAATTGAAAAGAAAGGATCGCTCGAAACCTCGTTATTCAAATTAGCGATGGAGGCTCGTTCCAATGAAGATATACGCCGTAAAATCGATGAATTAGGTCATTCCTTCTCTGAAGTACAGGCCCAAATTGAACATAACCCTAAGCAGGGGGCAGTTTTTCAAGGCATTTTAGACGCTGTCGGGGGCAATCCAACGAGTGAGGTCCGAGCATGAATAAAAGGAATATTCATTCATTCGTCATGCGGTTTCTTGAAGCCTACGAATGTACGATTTTGGAGAAAACACCTACTTTTGTTACCGTCAAGCTTTCTCCAGAAGCTGATAAAGAACTAACAGGACGGCCTTACTACTGGAGCTTCGTAGAGCGTACAGGTGCTCCCGCTGAAACGATGACTTATAAGTTCGTCTTCGACCCGCAGCAGATGAAAGCTGAAACCAAACCGAAAGCAGCTGCTCCCGCCGCGGTGAAAAGCCCCTCTGCTCCGGGAACCCTTCCCGAGCAAGGACAGGCTGCAGGTGCAGGGCCATTTCCACAACCGCCCGAGGCTGGCTCAGATAGCATCCTTGGTCGTTATTTTGGCTTCGTGCCTACCAACCTAAACACACGTGTTCCACAAGATGATATGACTTTTGGCAGCAGACGTCTCGATCAAATTTTCAATGTCGTACGCGAGAAAGGACGTTTCGTTCATTTATTTGAAGAACCTTTTCCTATGGGGGCCACCTATCACGCCTCTCTCATCTATGATACTTGGTTCTGCGTAAATTATAAGGTAGAGCTCGCTTGCGATCGCAAACGCAGTGAAATTCATTCTCTGGCTATAGGACTTAATAGCGGAGAAATTCGTGAGCATTTTCATAAAAACTTGCTGACAAAAAGCCTTTCCCCCAAGCTGCCCGCGAACAGTCACCTGCTGCCTGACAAAATTTCGCTGCCAAAAGCCCTTAACGCCCTTGAAATGACACTTGAACGCAAAATCAGCGCTTATGATCATGCGTGGGCCGATGAAGCAAATGAGCAGCATCGCAGTGAAATCGATCGGGTAGAAGCTTATTACAACGGGCTTTTGCTTGGAGCAGAGCCTGATCAACGTGCCGATATCGAGATCCAGTGTCGGAATCGACTGCAAGAAATCGATTGGCAGCATAAGCCGCGGATTGTCGTTTCTGTCATCAATTGCGGACTCTTCCATTTGAACGCGGCGAGAGTACCCAGGAACTGACGCTTGTCGCTAAAACATCACAAATAAGAGCGGACAGGTTCTAACATTCTTTTTAACGCATAAACATTACAATAGACTTATAGACTTGCAAGGCCAAACGATGGGTAGGTGTATGAGGATGAAGAGATGGACCGCATGGACGGCAGCCTGTTTAATAAGTATGGGTGGTTTATTGTTCGTACCCATGCAAACTTCAGCAGTTGACCATTTAGAACGGACAAGCCTCACGCAAACGTTAAAAGAGTCTGGAGCCCCTCACACTATGACTAAGGCGCCTCTGGATTTGCGGAGTGAGTCCTCTTTAGCAGATACGATTAAAGCTTGGCAAACGGCACTCTCCCACGAAAATGGTTTCCATAACTGGCAGAAGGCAACATGGAACAGCTACCCGCTTGGACCTGGTACACATGGATGGGTCATTATTCTATCTGAACAAGGTAAAGATGTTGGCTATATGATAATAAATGCCGCAGAAAATGGCTCATTCCAGTTAGCGGAATACGGCACTGGCGATAATCCTTTATTTAGCTTAACCACGTTGTATCGATCTTTGGTACAGCAGGAACTCATCCCTTCTTCCATTTCTTTCTCCGATTTTATTAAAAATGAAGCTATAACCAAAGAACGTCTATACATGGATGCGCTAACGGCTCTGTGGAAAATAAATATCCAGCAGCAAACGTATTATTTGGATGCCAAGTCAGGCGAGCTGCTTCCACTAAAGGAAGATCCCGCTCCCAAAATCATCCAATCCATGACTCCGATAACCAGCACACAATTAGTCGGAGAGGTCCATGAATGGGTTACTAGTCCCTTCGATCCTTACGATCGTTTGCCATGGGTGGAAGGCACACCGCTGCATGTGACTCAACTGAAAGAACTGCAAACAGCATTGCGCCAAACGACTAAACTCACCTATGTAACTGAACTGTATAACAATCAAGTAACCCTTCCCCTCGCTATACTTGGTTATACACAGTGGGACCAAAGCGAGCCTTACCTGGCTCTCGATCATGTGGGCCCCCGTTATGTGCGCTTACTGGCAGCCCTACAGCAAGGAGATATCTACCCATAAAAAAGCTTAGACCGTTGTTCGCAAAGGTCTAAGGCTTTAATTTTATTATCTGGAAAAACCAATACCCTTCAGAAACGCATTCGCCAAAACCGTATGTCCGACCGTGTTCGGATGCACGCGATCCCAAGCGATAGCTGCTGGATAATAGGCTTGCAGAAGCGGTTCGAAGGCAGCTTGCGTATCCACGAAAATAGCGCCGATTTCCTCCGCAACCCGCTTGACTGCCTGACCGTATTGATCCATCCTAGCACGCATTGCGTCTTGTGGATTCGGCTCTATGTAAAATGGAGTCATCAGAATAATCCCTTTAACAAGGGGAAGCGTACGTGAGACAAGCTCTTTTAGCGTCTTTTCATAAGTCTCTATTTGCACGTGTTTCTCTGTTTGCAGAGGTAAATCAAACTGCCTCCATACATCATTAATTCCTATCATGATAGACAGCCAATCCGGCTTCTGATCCAGGACATCCGTCTGCCATCTTTCTTTCAAATCAAGAACCGTGTTCCCGCTGGTACCTACATTTACAGTTCGAATGTGCAGTTCCGGATAAACAGCGTTCAACTGACCGTCTACGAAAGACACGTAGCCTTTCCCAATAGCGCCAAATAAACCTTCACCAATCGGTCTTGCCCGCTCACAATCCGTGACGGAATCCCCAATCATAACAAGCTTGTCATTTCTCTCAAGTTTCAAGATCATTACTTCCCTTCCAATAAAAAGATTGTCTAAACATCATATTCGATATGAAGCACAAAAAACCTCTTAATCAGCAATCAGGAAAATAGGATACCCTGAACATCTGTTTAAGAGGTTTGTTTGCATCTATTTTTTTTTGATTTTAGCTTGATCGATCCACATGCGAGTTGCCAGAGGCAGCAAGCCGAACCATCGTGTTTGCCAGTTTTCCCGTTTCTCCTTATTTAGCGCCTTAACCTGCTGTCTAACGTCTTTGGGTGTTTCTATATAGGTGACAACCTGCTCCGTAATATACTTGACTAGCTCATCGCTTTTAGCCATACTTCCACCTGCCTTCCCTCCCTATTTTGGCCATAGAGAACCTCGTCTAAACGGGGAAGGCAAACGGAAGAATGTGGATTCAGCCGATTTTGCCGCCGCTCTCTGCAATGATTTTATCAGCGAATGATTTGATCGTACTGCATCCGAGCAGCATCGGTTTATTCTCGCATTGCAATAACAACACTTGGGCTTTCGTATCCCAACCATACTGGAACCCGACATTCATTCCGGCAACAGAAATTGTGAACTTGCCCGAGGCTGCGTTCGGAATGGTAAAGCCCTGCTTTCTGCCAACCGCTTGTAAAGATCTAAATACAGAAGACGAAATCCCTTTATACGTCCATGTACTGCAAGCCGCCATAGGTCATCCCCCCCTCTCCCTTAATAGGGTCTTTAAAATTGTATGAAGAGATGAGGGGAATCGTGCTTGTTCCGATTATAATTGTAGTCACAATGATGAATTTGTCTTGACAGGCTATCAGACTAGCAGACTACGTTTTCGACATTTCATAGCTTGAAGGCTTCTATTCTTATTTTGACTGCATATACTAGAGTCATGAGAGAGAAAGAGGGTGCTGTTAGGGATGTGGAAGCCTATGCTTCAAACCAAGCAAATCGAAATTTGCATGCACATGTTCGACAAGAAGGTAGTGCTGAAACTGAACGACTCAGACAAGGGCTCCACGCTTATCACACAACTGGACCATGCTGAACTCATTGAATTGATACATACCTTATTAGAAATAAATCGAAGCTTCCGTGGAGATATTCCCTTTTATTTGCCAAAGAAAAACACCCTCAATCCTACAAACTAACGTAGGTTTTGAAGGTGCCTTATGCGAAGAACATCATTTAGTTCCGATTGAAGCCTGCGATAGATGCCAAGAAACGAAGAATATACAAAAATAAATTAATGAAGTCCAGATAAATGTTTAGTGAAGCAAGGGGAACTTGTTCAGGCGCTACTCCGTCACGGTATTGAGCCACATCGTAGAGTACCCAGCCACTAAAAATGAGAATCCCTATGAGTGACCAAACCAAGTTCATGACGGAACCGAAGCTTACGAACATTCCGATCACGCTCATTAATACGAGCCCAATTGTACCAGCGAACAAGAAGCCGCCGAGAAAACTAAAATTTCGCTGTGAACGATGCGCGTAGAATGCCAGTCCGCCAAAGATAGCGGCTGTCGCAAAGAACGCACCGGATACCACGTTAGCGCCTAATGTACTGCCATAAGCCATAATTACAGGGTAAAGCGCAACTCCTGAAATTGCCGTAAAAGCGTAAAGAAAGCCATAACCAATGTTTTTACCACGAATTCGAATCACTACAGCCGCAATCAGCATTACGACTTCAGCAATGATGAAAAGCGGAACCATAGAAATCGGAACAACGATCGCTCCTATTAATGTTCCCAGGAAAGATATAAGAAGCGAAATAGCAAATGTTTGAAGCACATGGGCAAAACTACCTGAATGTGAGACCGTAACCGTTCTATCCATGAAAATTCAGCTCCTTTTTCTTCGTATAGATGTACAATCTATACTATGTATTATACCCAAATTTCATGATTACGGCTATAGCAGGAATACAGCCCTCCATGCATCATTTCAAAGCATTTGAAAAAGGCGAGGCCTCCCAGATCCACTGGAGATGCCTCGCCTTTTATTTCTTACTTCATGGTCCAATTGGTAACGCTAATTACCGCAGCATCGGCGTCCTTCAGATCTGTCTTGCCCATACTCAAAAGCGTGCTCCATTGTTTAACACGATTTTTGCCATTCGGCGGTTGATTGTACTGGTTCGTATCGACGATTAGGGTCCGTTTGGCGTAAAAATTAGTCATAAAAGTCTTTTCATCGGTACTGTTGCCAGATCGTGAGAGGACACTTTCAAGACTGCCTGAATCTCCCGACGCTCCCTGATTCAATGCTGTGTCGACGAAAGATCCGATGGTCAAAGCTGAACTGAAACCGCGCTGCTTCGCTTGTTGGACGCTATATTTGATATAGACATTATAGAAGGTACGCCACATAGCCTCCCTCCACGCGGCATTGTCTTGCAGGGCATTAATCTTGCTGACGAATACGCTGGAGCTATCCGTGATTTTCAAAATCGATCCTTGCATCGTGCCATGTACACCAATTCGTGACAATCCGCCTTGAATCGATGGATTGCTTGCCCCGCTGGCAGCATCGAATTCCTTGAAAAGTGCAGGCCCGTCAGGACCAGTGTCGTTGGAGCCACCGGTCGTGCGCCGAATATGCCAATTGTATAGCCGCGATTATCTTTGATGTCCTCACAATAGCCATAAAACTTTGTCCAATTGAGCGTATCTTGCTCGGGTTTGTTGATGAGCTTCATAATATTATCCCACTGCTCGCCATCAAGACCGGTATTGGTTTTTAAGAATTGAAGCGTAGTCGGCGAGAAATTAGCATCATGTGAGTTTGCGGCTTGAGCCCTAGGTTGACCACCAAACACGGTAAGAAGAACGGCAAAACAAATCATAACTAATGATAATAATTTTATCCTTGTTTTGGCTGATTTCGCATTTGTCATAGACATGGACATAAAATTCCTCCTAAGTATGGGATAATTGTGATGCCTCTTGCCTTACACTTTCACCTTTAAATTAAAGCGCTTAAACTTTTGGATAAAGAAAAAATAACGCTTTAAAAAGTGTGTTTCTAACTTTTAAATTTTTCTCCTCCTTCTTGTGACTTTAGTTTAACCGCTTAAACTTTTCTGAAGCGGATCCTTATATTTTTTCTCTCCTTTTATCTGATGACGAAAAAAATTTTTTAGAACCAGAAACGTTGGTAAAAATTTTCCCGAAAGAGTTCTCCTCTTATCAAAAAACAAACTCTTCGAAAATAATTTTCGAAGAGTTTGTTTGCAAGTATGATGCGGTCAAGAGGACTCGAACCTCCACGGGGGTAAGCCCACACGGACCTGAACCGTGCGCGTCTGCCAATTCCGCCATGACCGCATAATGCACTATGAATAACAATTCATAGAGTAGTGACAAAATTTACTATACCATGGGAATGAAAATCTCGTCAATGGCACTTTTAAAAATTGAAGATGATTCCGGATTGGAAGCGATTCGAGCAGGGACAGCTTACGGACTTTTCCGCAGAACTTAATTCCCTGCTCCATCATGCGTCTAGGATTGTTCTAACCCAGAACGTTTTACTGCATGTGCTGATGTTTAAGGCGTTTTCGCAGATAGCTGGCAAGATGCTAAAATGGCTTCGTACACGGTTCTTCCAATCAGATAACCTAGACGAGTTGCTGTTCCTGCATAAGCGTAAAGCGGTCCGCGATCCGTGGCAGCAATGACAACAGCATCTGTCGTCGTTCCTGTCGCTGGAAGATCGCCTACATGCACATTCAACGCTTGGAGGGCAGCAGATTTGGCTTCTGTAGCCGTTATAACGGCATTGACCATAGCAGCATCAGTCAGTTTTCCGTTAATTACGACGATCGTATTGATCGTTCCGGGATACAAAGAACTGGCGGGGAGCTCAGCTCCCGCCCTAGCCTTATTCCCTAAACCGACTGTCGCCCAAACGCAGACTTGAAGCGGCTCAAGATTGGGCACCTCTTCATCCTGCTCCCATGTCATGGAGCAAAAGCCTACATGATTGACAATGGCGGCAGTCAGCATCCCTGCCGCTTCAAGCGGGTTTAAACCCTCAACCGTCATAAAATCATGCATTTCGCCAATTGGATCCGCTTCATTGTACAACATGTCCACTTGGCGGTTCATGATCCCCTTATAGGAACCGAAGCCACCACCCCAAGGGGATGAATTCAATGTCCGCATCGATGTTTCACTATGAATCCATAGGTAGGTTCCATGGGATGATTCGACATACTGCATCTGAATACCGCGTATAAGTGCCTCATTCCTGTCAGCTTGACTATTCGGTGTCATCCGAGACTCCGTCCGGCTCCACAGGCTCCTGGGGTAACATATATTCAGGCGGTCTTTCCTCGCTATAAAGTTGATACACATAGTGACGCGATAGCTTGACTACGCGGCGATTCTTTTTACGAATCAAGACGCTGTCATCATCCCAGGCCACCACAATTCCCCTCACATCATTGGTAGGGTTAACATCGCGAATAACGCGAAGGAATGTGCTTTCCACACGATATAAATCTAATTGCTCATCAGTAATCATAGTTCTACCCCCAACATCCAAATATCCTCTTTAGCATACACCAATTCCTGAACAGTTGAAACTTACATAAGCAAGCCCTTTTTCGGTTAAGTTAATCATGACCACTAAAGGGTAACGTACTCGTGTAGGATGGGAGAGTCTTAAGATGGATAAAAATACGTCACAAGCTATCTACGGCACCTCATGGCTGCCAGGGAAACTAAATGAATCTAATGAATTTAATGAAGAATATGACGATTGCTTAAAGGACATCTATCGTACGATACACAAGCTTGGCTCGGAAGCAACGAAACGACATATTGAGAGCATTCATATTTTGGAGGATGGCGTTTAAGCAATGATTGACGCCATATTTGCTCAGACAGCATCACACAAAAGGCCAACGCATCCTCTTCGGATACATTGGCCTCTTTGGTATATGGGGGTGCAATTAGCTGACATGTTCCTTGGAATCGTTCGTCTCGAACCAGAAATCAAGGACTTTGCTAGACATTACGCGTTTCTGAATATATTCCACTTGTGCCACGGAAAAGTTTTGTTCCCACTCTATGCTAAGCTCTGTGCAAAGCTTCACAATGGTCAACAACTCCGACCAAGCGACATAGCGTTTGTACCAGAAAAATTGAGGGTGTTCAATCATATAGGGATACAGGTCATCAAACTCTGTATGCTTACAATCAAGAGCACGTTCAAAATGAGTTTTGGCTTCCCCAAGCTTCGTCATAAAATATTCGATGGAACCATTTTCAATACCCATAGATGTTAGCCTCCTCTCTTACCATGTTACCATTATAAAGGATAAATCGTTTTCAGGGAAGCCACTGATGAAATGTAAAATCAGTCAAAAGTGATTTTCCCATTCGCTAGTGAAGCGATTCTAGCCAAGGATTCTAGCCGGATACCGCGTTCACGGATTGAGTTTCCACCGGCCTGAAATGATTTCTCAACTACGATGCCTACACCTACAAGTTCCGCTTCGGCCTTTTCAATAATGCGAATTAAGCCTCTAGCCGCGTCTCCGTTAGCGATAAAATCATCAATCAATAAAACGCGCTCACCTTTGTGAAGAAGATGAGATGATACCATAATGTCGGTCACAATCCCTTTGGTAAAGGAAGGAACGCGCTCGCTGAACGTATCTTGATCCATCGTCAATGTTTTCTTACGACGGGCAAAAACCATAGGAACTTCAAGATGCAGCGCTGTTGCTAAAGCAATCGGTATCCCTGACGATTCAACGGTTAACACCTTGTCCGGTTTCGTCTCCCTGAACAATCGAGCAAACTCTTTGCCCATTTCCATAATAAGCACAGGATCCACTTGATGATTCAAAATGGCATCCAATTTTAGCACTTGATCCGATACAACGACACCTACTTCTAAGATCCGCTGCTTTAATAGTTCCATGATACTGGCCCCCTAAACCTGTCTATTATGAGTACGTTACCATATTGATGAAGTAGGTTTCAAGTCCCAATTTTTGAATTTAGGTCTTTAGCAGTGAAACTTTCTTAGCCCATTAGGTGTCTATATACATATAAGTGTTCCAATCCCAAAAAAATATGCCATTTTATTCAATTCGCCTCTATTTGCTCACATTTAAGCATTGAGATTAACAGGCGATAAGCAGTATGATAAGTAATGTTCTATTTAAAATGAAACGAATTGGCAAAGAAAGGAAAGATGGCGATGAACAACCTCTTTAAACCTAAAGTTCTAGGCTATATGCCTGTTGCGTTGGCTTCACTTCTGGTAGCCGGCTGCCAAGAGTCATCCGCACCTTCCTTACAGCCTCCTACATATACGCCTTCTGTTTATGCGCAAACCGTGACACCTGAGCATCCATTCCCTAGCAGTGCTGTCTCGTCACCTGCACCGACACCAGAAGATGTGTCAAAGCATGAAGCACAAGTCGCAAATACGAACAAATCCGATTACTCGGATCTTCCGCAAACTTCGACTGCTCCCAAGCCGACAGTCAAGCCCAAAATTAAAGAAGAGGATGCTTATCAGCAGGAAAAGCCAACCCTGATGGGCTTGAAGCTTGGAACAAGCAAAAGCGTCATTCTAGAACGATTCGGAAAGCCTAAGAAACAGTTCGTCATGGATGAAGATGAAGATGCCCTTCAGGTGTATGATTTTACTGATTTTTCCGTAGGCTTTAATAAGAAAGATACGTTAGAATTTGTTGATGTTCATTCCACAGAAATTGATCCTGGACTGCGTGGTTTACATCTCGGCCAGAAAGCCCAGGACGCGATTGACATTCTCGGCAAACCGGACACGAATACAGCCTACGTGCTTTCTTACAAGTCGCAAGGCACTTTGCTGAGGCTCGATTTGGATCCGCAAGAAAGCACCATCCAATCCATAAAGCTTTTCGCTAACCGCTAAGGCTGCACCACAAGAAAAGACCATAACTTTCGATCCTTTAGGACGAAAGTATGGTCTTTTTCCATTCTCTTGCTAGTGCGCCGTTCTCCGCTTCCGATAGCGTAAGTAAATACTGACAATGACAAAGGCTAACCCAGCTATGATCAGCAAGCTTATGCCCACATATTGGTGAATCAGTTGAAATAAACCGTCCAAATTGCTTCCGATAAAATGGCCAAGTGTTAAAAAAGTTGTACACCACAGCAGCGCTCCCGTACCGGCATAGAGCAAATACTTATAAAACTTCACCCCACTGACACCTGACAAATAACAAGTAAAGTGACGTACACCCGGCACGAAATATCCAAAGAATACGGTCCATAATCCATACTTTTTAAACCAGCCCTCTGCACGCTCAATTCGACTCGGTGTCAGCTTGAACCATTTGCCAAACCGGTATAGAAAGGGCTTGCCTACACGATGACCAATCAGATAGCTAACAATCATTCCCGTCATAGTTCCGGCATATATGACCAGCAAGGTTGTTACAAAATCAAAAGGTCCCCCAGGAGCCGTCAATGATCCTACGAAAGCCATCAAGGTTTCATCCGGAATGGGCACCCCAACGATACCAGCGGATAACAGCAAGTAAAGGGCAATATAACCATAATGCCCAATGAAATCATATAGAGCTTCTTTCATGAAAGACTCACTCCCGAATCAAACTAATCCTATTCATTTCCATTTTAACAGAAACAGGAGCTTGCCCCAAGTTCCTGTCATGTGCTCGTCATTCTGAACATACCTTGTACTATGAGAAAACCTTTCTTATGTGGTAAGAAATGACGGAGAGTGGGGCCAACTATGCGAACTGGATCACAGATTATCCGTGTTGCCTTTACCTATATTGGCACAGTTGTCGGGGCTGGTTTCGCCTCCGGACAAGAAATTCTGCAATTTTTCACACGCTACGGTTGGCTGGCGACCTTGACCATTGCGCTTTCCACCATCCTATTTGTTTGGATTGGCATTAAACTAATGCTAATGGCACATGATCTGAAAGCAGCCTCTTATGAGGATATGAACCGGGTTGTTTTTGGTCAGCGGATAGGCAACTTCATTAGTTTGTTTATGATGCTTGTTCTCTTCGGTATAACGACCGTTATGCTCGCAGGCGCCGGCACCGTTTTTGAAGAGCAGCTTCACCTCTCCTATCAAACGGGACTGTTGGTTACATTATTTTTCGGTTATCTCGTCTTGTCGCGAGGCATCGGGGCTATCATGACGGTGAATTCCATTGTTGTTCCCATTATGCTGCTTTTTAGTCTTGTTATTGTTGTTTACACTTGGCATTCTCCGGCTTCAGGAAACTGGTTAACGACAACTAGCGATCATTCCCTTATGAAAATATGGTTTGCGCCATTTCTCTATACCGCATTTAATCTCGCTATGGCCCAAGCTGTGCTTGTCCCTATGGGAGCCGCTATTCGTGACCGAAACGTCCTGTTCTGGGGAGGACTGCTAGGCGGCGCGGGAATTGGGCTGCTGTTGCTTTCTGCACATTATGCATTATCCGCACAAATGCCTGGTATTGCTCAATATGAAATCCCTATGGGCAATATTATTAATCGATTAGGCTCAGTGCCGCAAATCGCTTATCTACTTGTCATCTACGGAGAAATTTTCACAACGTTTATTGCCGATGCCTATGGGTTGTCCGTGCAGCTGCAGCAGCGCCTCAAATGGCACCCCAAAGTGCTGCTCATCAGCATCTTAACGCTGAGCTACTTCGTTAGTCTAATCGGCTTCAAAGCCTTACTTTCCGGTTTATATCCCTTATTCGGTGCTATTAGCGTCGTTTGGCTGGTTCTGATGGTCTGGCGCAACCGTGCGATGTAAAGCGCCGGATTGAATAAAGCCGAGCACGACAATAAGCCTTGCAAACAATAAAAGCATACCCATGGCCGAAATAATAATGCCAGTAAGCAAGTAGGAGAAATGGAAGTTAGCAATGGCAGTTTGATCGCGCATAACAGCAAACAATTCAGCAAGCAATAATAATAGACCGATAATGAATAAACTGACGACTGCATAATCCATAATCGTCCATTTCGAAAAATACTTCACAGCAATTTCAGACTGACTGGATGGCTTCGGCGCAGCCGCTTGCTGCCTCCAAAGCTGATGTACCATCCATGCTGTATAGACCGCGACACCTGTTATGAATAACCCGAGCGCCCCGCCTACAAGGGCTAATATCATGTTCATAACCTATTCCCTCCCCCTTCCATTACGAATGATCGTCTGTAACTACCCATGCCTTAACCCATAAACAAGAATAAGAGTCAATACGAAGCAGAAAATGGGAAGGCTGTACAGCAACGGTAAAACAACCATGTCCGGGAGACCCATAGCCGGCAACCAGAAAATGTCCAACTTTTTTATCCCCTTCACTTTCTCCGTCTCATGATCTTGTAATTGTTTGCTCAAGATGGTTTCGGAAGCCTCATCATGCCATTCTATTTTGCCTTTTTTCCAACCGACCTGATATGTAATTTCACGGTGCTCTTTCTTCTTATCGTTTCCTGATTCCATATGGATGCCTCCACCTTTATCTACAACCTATGTACTTACCCATCCTTACCCGCAAATTCTCGTTGCTATAAGTGAATGAATCGGTGCCCTGGAATGATTCTTGCCGCTGCATCTCGTACATGCCCATGACAAGTAAACAACAATATTTGGTGACGGCTGCTTAAATCCGCTAGAACACGCAAACAGCTTTCCATCCGCTGCTCGTCGAAATTAACGAGAATATCATCCATCACAAGCGGTAAAATGGCTTTCCCTGCATATTCTCCGGCAAGCGCAAATCGCATCGATAAATAGAGCTGTTCCGCTGTTCCCCGGCTAAGCTGACTCGTATCCAGCGACTGTCCGTTCGCTCGTATAGCCACTAGACGCTGCTCTCCAAAAGGAGCCTTAACCTGGGTGAACGCGCCACCCGTCATAACAGCAAAATAGTCGGATGCCCGTAAAAGCACACCTGGTTGTCTTTCTTGCTCATAGACATCACGGGCTTTCTTCATAAGCAAAGAGGCGAATGACGCAACGGCATACTGCTGAACTTGTGTGCGAATCAAAGTCCGACAAGCCTCCAATTGAAGGAGTTGATCGGCATGAGCTGAGCCTTGCTCCAGCTTCTCGATTTGTCCGGCAAGCTTCCCTACTTCTTCACGCAAATTGTTGGTTTGCTCTGAGGTGTCAGCAAGCTGGTTTTGGAGGGTAGCCATGTCAAGCAATAGATCCTCTTCGCCATGCGTCTCCAGCAGAACGCTAAAGCTGTCCAGCAGTCCTTTGCTGACCAACACTTCAAGCGAAGCTTCCAGATGAGCGCGTTCCTCGATTCGTTTTTTACGTTCCTCCTGCTCACCATGATGTCTGCGCAGTTCTTCAGCATGAAGAGCAGAGGCATCATGCAAAAGCTGATCAAGCCTCGTTTGCGACTGCTGCTCTGTTTGCTCTAAAAGCGTTAATTCTTGCTCAATATCCGCGTTAAGTTGATCTAGATATTGTTTGTCTGAAAGAAACTTCAATTGCTCCTGCTCATGTTCTTTCCAGTGCTTCAGGGCAAAAACCGGCTCTTGACGTTTAGATTCTTGGAGACCGAGCAAGGAGGCTACTGTCTTCTCATAGTCGTTAACCGACGTTAGAAGCATCTCAAGTTTAGCATCCTGCTTGCGAAGCTGGCGAAGCAATTCGTGACCCTGTTCCACAGCTTGAATCGTCTCCAGTGCCGCATCAGGGGATAGCTGTGTGCTTAAGGCAAACGACTGCAACCAATTTCGCCAATTCGTCTCAAGCCTATCCATGTCTGTTTCCAACTGTTGATAGACCAGATTGCGCTGCTGCTCCTGCTCCAATAAAGCTTCCAGTGTTTCCTGAGCGTCTTGCAGCTTCTGCACTTTACGCTGCCGCTCGCTTCGCTGTTGTTTACTCTGCTCGGCTTCACGCATCCAAGCATCTAATTGCGGTTGAAGCTCTAGGATGGAAATCTCGAGATTTCTGGAAGACATTGGAGAGGCTGAGGTTGTAGTCGCTGCCGCTTCATGGTAAGCCAAGGACTGCTGAAAAAACAGCTGTGCCTGCTGTCGGATACTCTGTTCTAACTGGTGGAGCTCAGCCTCAATGCGGGCTATGTTTTTCGAGCTTTCAGCTTCATCCCCTGCAGAAGAAAGCGCAGTCGTCCTGGATGAACGGTTACCTTTAGAAGAAGCATTCCCAACAAAGATATACACCGCTGCGCCGGCGAATAAAAGAAAAGCGCAGAGGGCTGCCACTCGGTTTCCCTGCCAAAACAGTAAAGCAGGGGCTAGCAGAGCCAAAAAACTGCTCAATACCAGAAGGCGCTGTTGAAATGATGCGAAGCGGTCTTGCTTGTTTGCGCAGCTTCTTCAAGACCAATCCGGAACTGCTTCTGCGCAGCTTCACGTTCATGACGATGTTGGACCTCGCGGACTACCAATTGCCAACGCGCATATTCCCTTGTTAATCTTTGCAGCGCCGTTGTAGGATCAAACTCAGCCCATTCAGCTTGAATCGCACGCTCAGAAGATTGTAAACGTATGGTATCTTGTATGCGTTCCTGCTGCTGGCGCAAACTATCCAGCTCCGCTCTGAGACGCAGCTGATCTGCCCGACAAGTTTGAAAGCGTTCCTTGTAAGACCGCACCTGTTCACGCAGTGAGATCGATACCGGAAATGTTGCCAGATCGTTTTCTTCCCAATCCCTATCTATTTGTTTAAGCAGCCTATCCAGCTGCGCATGTCCATGTTCTTGTTCAACGCGCAGCTGCTCAGCGCTGCGTTTGTTGTCTTCATATGCAGCAGCTTGCTCCAGCCAATGATTCAACTCGAGCTGATTGACAAGCAGCTCAGGCTTGATTTGGATGTCGCGAAGCTGACTTTGCAGGCCTTGCTGCCTTACGGAAAGACGTGTGCGCTCAGCCAGAATGCGTTCCTGTTCGGCTTCCAACGCCTCAAGCCTTGTGACGGCTTGCTCGGGGAAGCCCTCCAGCGCAGGCAGCGAAGCAAGCTCCTGGTCGATCTGCCGTAAGCGGATCCATCCGCTTCGCGCCTTAACGGCCAGGCCGAGCTTGTGCAGCTCCGCGCGTTGCGACTCCTGCTGCTGTTCCAGATCAGCAATCCGCTCCTCCGCGGAGCGGCGCTCTGCCTGCAGCCGATCATAGTCGGCTGCGTGATCCCGGCTGCGGCGCAGCGTCTGCTCCAGGCCCTCCAGCTCCTTCAGGAGACGGTTAATCTCCTGATTGCGCCCTCTGGGCCTATACAGGCCATCGGCCTGCGCCGTCAGCTTGCGCTCGGCCTCCATGATGACCGAGCCGCTTACGCCAAGCCCAGCGCTATACAGATAGCCGCTGAGCTCTTCCGTCTGCAGGGTGCGCAGCTCCTGCAGCTCAGTTAAACCAAAAGCGAACAAGCTGCGGAAGAGGTCGGCCGAGAGGCCGCCCAGCAGCGTGTTCAGCAGATCTTCCCCCCCGACGGTGCCATCGCCGAGGGTTACCTTAACGAGCCCCGCTGAGGCTCGTTTACCGCCTGCGGCGGGCGCGTCATAGCGCTCGACGCGAATGCGCTGCCCCTGCTCATCGAGCAGGGTCAAAGCGCCGCCATGGACGCCGCCGCCCAGCGGCTCGTAACGTTCCGAGCGGTTTTGCCGCGTCGGAAATCCGAACAGCACCGCGCGGACGAAGCCCATGAGCGTGCTCTTGCCCGCTTCATTAGCGCCATAAAACAGCGTAAGCGGGCTGTCCGTATCCAGCAGCCGCTCGCGCAGGCTGCCAAAACCTTCCACATGGATGGAGACAATTCTCATCCCTGCCACCCCCCATCGCCGACAAGAGGTCAGCGGCTAACTCTTCCGCGGCGCGCAGCCACTCGCGCAGCTGTTCAGGCTCAGCCGCAGCCGGTTGACCGGCTGCCTGCGGCAAGTTCTGCAGCGCGGCCAACGCATCGCGCGCAAAGTCTGCAAGCGCTGCATCATCATGCCGCAGCGACTCCGTCAACCGCAGCAGATCGCCGATAAAGCTCTTCTCCTGCTGCAAAGCTTGCAGATCGAGCTCACTCCCCGTTCGATCCTCGATCGATTCAACCCAAACGAATGGGCTTCGCTCGGACTCGTCTTCACGCAGCTCAGCGAGCAATTCCTCGATCGCCCGGCCCTTACGCAGCAGCGCATGTACAGCGCCCCGTCCTTCCAGCACAATTCGGACAACCGCATCACGTCCGTCTGCTTCAATCCGAATCCGTTCTAGCTGCTCCCCGAGATAGTCTTTCAGCTCCTGCTCCGTTTGAATCCCCGCCACTGACAACGGTTGCTTAAACCATCGAACCCGATCCAGCGCTTGAAAGGTCAAATCTGCTTGTCCATTCTCCTGCATCTCGACGAGATAACATCCCCGAGGACCCGTTTCCCGTATACTTCTTCCCTGTAGGTTGCCCGGGTACACAATCGCCGGGCGCTCATGAAGCACTCTCCCCGTATGGACATGACCTAACGCCCAGTAGTCCATCCCTGCGTCTAATAGATCCTGCTTACTGCAAGGAGCATAATTGTCATGACCGGGATCGCCATCTACATTCGTATGTAAGAGACCGATTTGGCAGACAGGCTCGTTCCCTTTTTTATAACGAACTGCCAAATTGTCTGTTTCAGCCGCGCTGCGATAGGATATGCCATGGATCTGAGCAATAACGCCCCGACCGGGTTTTGCCACCTGGACGGTTTCCACATGTTCAGACGCAAAAAAATGGACATTAGACGGCCAATCCAGTTTCGCCGCACGTCCATCCTCAGGGTCATGGTTGCCATGGATCACATACACAGGAATACTCTGCGCGGTTATTTGCTCCATCGCTTTCTGAAAGCGAATTTGAGCGCGCAAAGACCGATCGGATAAATCATAAATATCCCCGCTAATCAGTACAAAATCCACCTGTTCTTGAATCGCTAAAGCGACCAGTTCCTTCAGCGCTCCAAACGTCGATTCTCGGACTCGCTCACGAATCCGTTCGGGCAGCGCCGACATGCCTTTGAACGGACTGTCCAAATGCAAGTCGGCGGCATGCATAAACCGCAGTCGTTTCATTGTGCTAACGCCTTCCTAACTTAACTATTTTCAAAAGGTTCACTTTCGTTATCCGCTTCTTTGGCAACCTGATAACTTTCATACACACTCTTTAATTGTCGTAAAACACGATTCAAGGAATAGGTTTTCTTGGCTTTTTCCCAAGCTGTTCGCGCTAAATTGTAGCGGAATGTCGGGTCAATCACGACTTTTCCAAAGCATAGCTTAGCGCCATCGCATCGCCAACAGGAACCAGTAAACCGTTATGTCCATGTTCAATTTGCTCAGCAATCCCGCCTACATTCGTACCGATCAAGGCCAGCCAGCACAACGCAGCTTCCGCAAACACAGAACCGAATGCCTCCGCCCTGGAAGGCAGCACGAAGACATCAAAAAACGGCATAAACTCCTCCGGGTGCAGCATATAACCATAAAAAATCGTTTCCTCATAAATATGATGGGCAACGGCGAGTTTTTCCAACTCCTCGCGACTCGGTCCGTCTCCAATAATATGCAAAACAAAAGGATGACCGCGCTTTTTAAGCTCACCGCAAGCAATTAACAGGGTATCCAGCCCTTTAGCAGGAACGAGACGACAAACCGTAATGAACTGAGTGACTTGATTTTCATGTGAGATGGGGCGAAACCGTTTCTCGTCAAAACCGTTTGGTATAACACCGATCCGCTCGCTGTCCTGCACATACTCTGAGATGTATTGCTTGAAAGAATTCGACACCGTAATGATCTGATCGACCTTGGCTTCAAGCTCACCATATATTTGCGTTAAAAACTGATGCTCGATGCCATTTTCCTGAATCCGTCCATTAAGAATAAGCTCTCTCTCGAAACTGGAGTGAATGGTCAATATGACCGGCGTCTCTGGATAGATTTGTTTCATTGCCAATGCGGCAATCGGATGGTGAGCATGTATAATATCAAATTTCTTGGAAATTCTCAGCTTTGTCCACCAAACGTAATCTTTGTAGGTTTGAATATATCTATCAACGATCGGGTTGCCTGCATATTTCCGCCAATCAAAAGTGGTGAATGCCACTTCCTCTGTCCCTTTGCCGCGAATGCGCTTAGGCAGCGAAAATAATTCCATCTCCCAACCCTTTTTATTAAAACGGTCCAAAATATATGGCACCATGGATGAAACCCCACCCGGCTGTTCCGGGGGAAAAAATAATGCTTGCAATATGTTCATTGCATGAGCCCCTCTCCCAAATCCTTGAGCTTACCTTCTTATTGTAACTGGTGCGCGTCTAATATAAAAGAGAACATCTTGGGGTCCTATTAATCGATTCTATCCCTCTCTCTCTTTTTCCTCTATAATAGAGTCACTACTTGTCGAAAAAATAGACATCTGGAGGAAAGTATGACCGCATCTGATCTCCTATTCGGTAATTTAGCCTCACTCTTATCGAATATCATCGTCTTTGTCATTATTGTTCTTATGTTCGTGATTTCTTTGCGGTTATTTCTGGATCGTCGTAAAAAGGGCTATATGTCCATGACGATTTCGCTTATTATCGTGGGCATCCATTATTTACTCCAATTATATTTAAAGCTAAGCACCATCGATACAAGTTTAACTAACTATATGCTGATGATGCTCAAAATTATCTCCTTCATTCTTATTAATATGGGTATTTATCAGTTGTACAACCGTACTAATCGCAAACAATACATCTTATTCTATGGTTTAATTATTATGGGTTTCGTTGTTTCCATTCTTCATTTTATCGTTCCCAAGCTGTATAGCGGAACCCTGCAGCAAGTCATGCTGCTGCAGGATATTGGCTTAGAATTATACGTGTTTTTGCTGATCTTCCTATGCTTTTATATGATTCCTCCTTATACGGGTCAACAAATTAAATATCAAATGGCTTTAACCGTATTCTTCTTCATGCAGGGTGTTCATCTGGTCAATGCCTATATGTATAGCAATGCGCAGCCTTGGCTCTCCCTAGCCGGGAATATTTTACCCGTGATTTATTATTTCTTACTCTTCATGCTACTTTTTGAACGTGTTGTCGAATTAATGCAAGCTATCTACAATTCTTCTATAACAGACGGACTTACCCGGCTATTCAACCGGAAATTTTTCTATAATCGAGTCACCCAGCACGTACAGCGTCATCTCCCTGTTTATATCCTCTTCAGCGATATTGATAACTTTAAGAAGCTGAATGATACGAAAGGCCATCAGATGGGAGATGATGTCCTGAAGCAGGTTGCCCAGATTATGAAGGAAGAAGCCGAGGATTGTGGGATTGCCGGCCGTTACGGCGGTGAGGAAATGGTCGTTATGGTGACGGATCCAAGTGTCAAAATGGATGCGTTCGCCGAACGCATTCGCAGTCGAATCGAAAAAGAAACGATTGTAACCGCAAGTATTGGCTATAGCAAATACAAAAATGGGGTTAGTGCGGAAGAGCTTATTAAACAAGCCGACCAGGCTATGTATAAAGCTAAAACCAGCGGTAAAAACAAGGTGGTGAAATTTGCTTAACATGTCCAAATCTCGCACTGTATTATTATGGTTACTTTTCCCCCTTGTGGGGCTGTTGTTATCATCGGTTTTGTTTCCCTTAGCGATAGCTGATAGTCATAAGCCCCATGCGTATACGTATGCCAAGCTCAAAGCAAATAACGGGGTCGTTCTCCATGTCTTACAAACGAAACCTGACAATATTGCGCTTCGAGCCATTGATCAAAACGTGACGAAAACGGCGCAGTATGGGATTAACGGGGGATTTTTCTATAATGGGGATCTACTTAGCATCGCCGTTACAAATGATCGACCTGCTAAGGGCGAAGCCAACGATTATGGCACCGGCTGGTACAATACGGATGTCGCGCGTGGAACCTTAATCTGGGATCAAGCTTTAAGGGCCTTCTATATTCAAGTTGTAAAGCACGCAGGCGAACTAAAAGTAACAGATAGGAACCACTACTGGGCGCAAGGTGGCGTGAGTATGCGGCTCGCAGATGCCATCGGTTGGGAAGCGCAAATGATTGCCGAGGAAATGCCTGCTTACGACGAGAATCGTCTCCGATC
This sequence comes from Paenibacillus sp. N3.4, assembly GCF_008017805.1. GTDB lineage: Bacteria > Bacillota > Bacilli > Paenibacillales > NBRC-103111 > Paenibacillus_E. The sequence continues at coordinate 128,261 of NZ_VRTT01000001.1, forward strand.
TGCGGTAGCCTATGACACTAGCAACCATGTTTGGCTCATCGTAACCCCGACGGCCTGTACCATCGAGCAGTTCCGCAGCGCAATCTTGCAAAAGGTGGCTCCAGGTCAGTTAATTGATGGTGTTTTTCTGGACGGCGACGGCTCTTCTCAGCTGAAAAGTCGTCAACATCAGCTGCAAGGAGACGGTCGCGAAGTCTACCAAATGCTTGAAATTGTAAAATAAAAGCTTCACCATCTTTTTCCCATTGGATCACCTTTAACAATCAAATAGAAACCTAAATTCTTGCGTGTAAAAAAAACCTCCAGAAAATCCTGACGATCCTATCTGTAAGCACGGTTTTTAGCGTTAAAGTGGAGTTGCTGCTTGAACTGATTGCTGTAACACTGAAAAAGAGTGTTACAGTTCCAAATGTGTCACTTTTGATCAACTTCTCTATCTGTAAGCACGGTTTTCAGCGTTAAAGTGGAGTTACTGCTTGGAATGATTACTGTAACACTGAAAAACAGCGTTATCTTTCCAAACATATCACTTTGCGAAGTCATTCCCTAACCATCTGCTTAAGTAGGTTTGACTCCACATGTTTAACAAGATTAAATAAGGTTAAGCTTCCGCTTAACCCAAACCCAAAACATATAAATTTTCAAAAAAGACAGCCAGGATGCGAAGCACCCAGACTGTCTTTTTCATTATCCGAATCGTATTCTCATTTGTTAGTTTTCATTTGCCTCTTGAACATGCTCTTTACAAAAAGCTGTGACGATCTCTACTTCATCATCTTCCAAATCGAAGTCAAGATACAGCTGTGTCGTTTTCTCATAGAGCTCATATTTCATAAGCCCCGACTTGCCCTCTTCCACGTTATAGATTGCCCTGATATATAATCCGCTTTCGGAGTATAACTCGTCATCCTCTTCGACTTCAATATCGATCAAAAATTCATATCGTTGTCCGGTCAAAATCCCAAACGGATCCTTCACTAATTCCACTGTGTAAGTTGTTATCGTAAACATCGTCCCACCCTTTCTTCATCTGCAAACTCCAGTATACCTGATTTGGCAGCAAGTACATAACCATATTGCTACGAAAGTACAATTCTTTGCGAGGCCGGATGCTGACAGATGACAAGGTTGGTCGTTTTAGATGCTCGACAAGAAGAAGCACATGCGTCGCATGTGCTTCGATAAATCTATTTTTGTTTAGCTTGTTCCACAGCTAAGGGATCAACTGGGAGGGTAATGCCTTGCTGAACTTGTAACATACGATCAATAACAATAATAGCCTGCGCTCTGGTCGTGGCCTCATCCGGAGCCAGCTTCCCGCCATTCATCCCTTGCAGTATCCCTTTAGTAACAGCTCCGCTCATGACAAAGCTCGGCTGAACGACGGCATTTGCCTTTTGCAGTTCAGGGCTGACTGCGCGCAGTGCGATAGCTGCAATCTCTTGCCGAGTAATGGGAAGGTCCCACGATTCTTGAAGATCACTCTCTTGCACAATGCCCGCCTTTTTCAAAGCATCCACATAGGGCTGATACCAAGCTTGATCCTTGACGGAATCAGCTGTGGATAGATGTAGAGAGGTCACGACCAGTTTAAGGAACTCACCTCTCGTAATCGAAGCTTCCGGTCGAAAGCTGCCATCACTGTAGCCATTCGCATAGCCTTTTTCCACGGCATGGAGAATGTTATCTTTAGCCCAATGACCATCTACATCAGTAAATTTAGCATTTAAACCCGTCACAATCGCAGGTAAAGCTCTGTTCAAAAACGTATTGTCGCCGAGCTGACCCGAATAGTTCCCGCCCCACGCCCATATACTGCCGTCCATACCTTGAACTATACTGTGTGAGCCGCCCGCTGCTGCCGTATCTGCTGTACCGATACCTTTGATTTGTTCGGGCTTATTCTGATTGATTTTACTTCCGTCGCCTAACTGACCAAACAGGTTTTGACCCCATGTCCATACGCTGCCGTCATTTCCAAGTGCCATGCTGTGATAGCTGCCTGCATGAACGGATTTCATGTACGGTAGATTTATTACCTTTACGGGTTTCGTTTGGTTCGTCGTTGTGCCATCACCTAATTGGCCAAAAGCATTATAGCCCCATGACCAAACGGTACCATCATCCTTCAAAGCGAGTGCGAAGTTTTTACCCGCTGACATCGCAATGACCCCTGTAACGCCATTGATTTGTACAGGCTGCTGTTTACCTGCCAATGTCCCGTCACCGAGTTGACCGCTGGTATTATCTCCCCAAGCCCAAAGTTTCCCTGTATTTTCCAGGGCTAAGTTGAAATTAGAGCCTGCGGCAATGCTAACAATATTGGACAACTGCACAATTTGACTCGCTGCAGCTGTTTTATCATGTCCAAGCTGCCCATACGTATTGTCCCCAAAACTCCAAACGGAACCGTTGTTAAGTAAGGCAATCGTGTGGTTACTTCCCGCGGCAGCTGCGATCACACCGCTTAATGAATCTACTTTCGCAGCCGTTGGACGAGCTGTCGTAGTGCCGTCACCCAACTGACCGGCGAAGTTTTGGCCCCACGTCCAGAGAGTGCCGTCTTGTTTAACGGCAACCGTGTGAGCATCTCCGGCGTCAATCGAAACGGCTCCATCCAAACTTAAAGCCTGCGGTGAACTAGCGGATGTTCGCGTACCATCTCCTAATTGACCAAACGTATTGCTTCCCCAGCCGTATAAACGATTGTTTTTGAGAACAAAGGTATCACTTTCTCCGGCAGCCAAAGGCACTGCTTTAGGGTTTTTAAGTAACACATTTCCTTCCCCAGGCTTGAGAACAGTAGGGTTTAGCCAAACATTCACCTGTGTTAGTATCGGTGACGGCTGGTTATTCAGCGTTTTGTCACCAAGTTGACTGTAGCTGTTGTTTCCCCAAGCCCAAAGGCTGTCATCTTTGCCAATCGCAAATGTAAAATTCGAGCCTACGCCCACACGTGCCACTTCAGGCAAACCTTTTACCTGGTTAGGAAACGTTTGTTTCCATGTTTTCCCATCAAAGCCAATTCCAACTCCCAACTGACCCGATGTATTCACTCCCCATGCATAGACACTGCCGTCTTTTTTTAAGACTACCGCATGGGAATTGCCTGCGGTAATTTGAGCGACGTTATCTAGGCCAATAACTAGAACCGGAAACTTATTTTCATCTTGCGTATGTGTATTGACCGCGTTGTACATCGCTGTTGGGTCTGAATCAATAAGCCCCCACGTCAGCACGGTGCCATCATCTTTGAGCGCTAGTGAAAAGTCAAAGCCGGCTGCAATTTGTGTAATATGCCAGTTCGAGCTAGTGGACCTAATGGGGGTGTTCAACCGATTTTGGTCATAGCCATAACCCAACTCGCCAAAATAATTGTCCCCCCAAGCCCATACAACGCCATCTTGATCGATAGCCAACGTATGATAAGCGCCACTGGCTATCGTTTTAACAGAAGCAATGTTGCCTTTTACTTGTACCGGCTTATTACTTCCTTTATTCGTACTGTCGCCAAGCTGCCCATACGTATTGTCCCCCCAGCTCCAAGCCGTGCCATCATCTTTAACAACAACGGAATGGAAATTACCTGCGGAAATGGCCGTCACATGGGTTAAATCGGGTACCTGAACCGGTGTTGTGCGATCAATCGTCGTACCGTCCCCGAGCTGCCCGAATGTATTCTCGCCCCATGCCCATACGGTTCCGTCGGATTTCAAGGCTAAGGAGTGCGACTGTCCCACGGCTATTGCCGTAATGCCGGATAAGCTGCTGATCGCTGTCGCTTGATTGCGATTGTTTAATCCGCCACCAAGCTTACCGCGTAAATTGTTGCCCCATGTCCACACGGTGCCATCCTTCTTCAGCAGAACCGTAAAGCCTTTACCACCCTCGATCTGCAAAATCGTGGTAGGGCTGATATTTGCTGCTCCGGCACTATCGGCGCTCACATCCGCCCAAGCTTTCTCAGGAAATCCTGAGAAAGTGGGTACGATGCCAAGCAGCAGAAATCCTAGCAGCCAGAAGGTAATATTGCGTCTCACTATGTTCATGACCTTGCTCCTTCATGTGTTGGACTGAAATCTTCCTTACAGCGATGTTGTTCCTGGTTCTTGGGAAATCGTTGGTTTACGTTTAAAACGTTTCTTGATTCCGTTCATCGAGCCGTCAAGCAACGTATAAACGACAGGTACAAGCACCAAGGTGACGAGCGTGGACAGTGTCAAGCCGAATGCTACGACAGTAGCCATCGATGCTTGTGTCTCCGCCCCTTCGCCAAACCCAATCACAAGCGGAAGCATAGCCAGCACCGTTGTCGCCGTTGTCATGAGAATAGGACGCAGACGCACTTTACCCGCTTCCATTAAAGCCTCATACAAAGGCATTCCCTTGCCGCGCAGCTGGTTCGTGTAGTCAATTAAAACAATCGCGTTATTCACGACGATACCAATTAGCATAATCATCCCGATAATCGAGTTCATATTAATGGTGCGATGCGTCACGATAAGCCCTAAGATAGCTCCGATAAAAGTTGGAGGCAAAGAGAACATAATGATGAATGGACCATATAACGACTCGAACTGACTCGCCATAACCATGTAAACTAAGACAACAGAGAGAATGAGGATCAAATATAAGCTTTTAAAAGAATCATTCTGGCTCGTTTGCTGCCCACCCATCGTAACCCGATAACCGTCAGGTGGTTGAATCGCATCGATCTTCTGTTTCACGAGAGCTGATACTTCCCCCACCGAAGCTCCAAAAACGGAAGCTTGCACCGTGGCAACGCGGTTCTGGTCTTGTCTGCGAATTTGTGCAGGACCTGTTCCCGGTTCTACCTTGGCAATCAAACTAACGGGTACAACCGTACCGCCAGAGGTATTAATCGTAATGTTATTAAAGTTTTCCAGCTTATTCGTGAAATCGTTCGGATATTTCACAAGCACGGAAATTTGTGAGCTCGCTGTCTTAAATTGTGTAGCCACGCTGCCTTGATAAGCGGTACGTAAAGCCGTCATTACGTCTCTCAGTGAAACCCCGTAGTGCGCGGCTGCATCCCGGTCAATCGTTAGATTGAATTGGGGGATCGAACGATCTAATGTATTTTGTACGTTTCGAGTGCCATCAACGGATGTGATCTCTTGGGCAACGAGGTCACCCAATTTTTGCAGGATCGTCAAATCCGGTCCGGATAGATTGACCTGAATATCGCCACCGCCAAAGTTCCCGCCGCCACCAAGACCTGGCAATCTCACACCTGACGGTACACTAACGCCAATTTGCGCGCCGGCGAAGCCGGTAGTTAGCGTGCGAATTTGCTCGGCAACTTGATCGGTCGTCTTCTTCCTCTCGCTAACAGGCTTCAGCCTGATCTGAATGCTTCCTGTGTTCGTCGCAGAAGATTGGAACGCACCGCCTCCGGCAGAACCAACCGAAGTAAAGACGGAGTCGATTTCAGGAACATCCTTCAATCTGGTCTCAATGGTAGCAGCCACTTGATTGGTCACTGCAAAATCGGTGCCTTGCGGTAAATTGATATTCAAATTGACTTGACTCTGATCGGTTTTTGGCGTTAATTCACTACCTACAAAACGAACGGAGTATACACTTGCAGCGAAAAGGAGGATCGTAACGCTCAGAATCACCCATCGGTGCTTTAAAGACCATTTCAGCATTTTACCGTAAAAATTCGTGACGTGATACATGCCGCGTCCGAACCAAATTAAAGGATTGAATGATCTTCCTTCCGGCAAATCTTCATCCACTTTGCTGCGTAATATTTTAGCTGCCAGCATCGGAACTAGCGTCACAGCAGCGAACCAAGCGGCTATGTGAGAGAAGCAGACAACGAGTGCCATCGGCCAGAAAAATTGCTTCACGAGGCCGCTAATAAAGGCCGTAGGCGCAAATACGGCGATTTGTGCAAGCGCGGACGCCATAACGGCAGTACCAACCTCGGCTGTCCCCACTTTGGCTGCCTCTTCGGGAGAAAGTCCCTCATGTCGTTTACGGAAAATGCTTTCCAGAACAACAACCGCGAAGTCGACAAGCGAGCCGAGACCGAGCGCTAAACCGCCCAGCGTAATCGTATTAATCGTTTGGTGACCAAAATACATCATACTAAACGTGCTTATAATGGAAATCGGAATAACCACGCCTATAATGAGCGTTGCTCGGATACTCCGCAAGAAAAATAACAAAATAATGACGGAGAAAACACCGCCGAGCAAAGTATGCTCAACAACCGTCTGCAAGGAATCACGAATGAATTTAGCAGAATCATTCAATATCGCGACATGCACGCCTTCAGGCAGCTTGGATTGAATATCCTTCAAAGACTTCTGTATGTTGCTGGATACGGACACCGTATTGCCGTCCGATTGTTTAAGAACCGAAAGACTTACACTAGCCTCTCCGTCTTTGCGTGCTTCCAAGGTAACATTTTGATAAGTGTCAATGATCTGCCCCAGCTCGCTAAGCGCTATCGTTTGCCCTTTGCCCAGCTGCACTTGCACTTTGCCAATATCCGCAATGGATTTAAAATCTCCATCGATATGTAAAGGCACCAGTTGCTTTCCTTTATTAACAAGTCCCGCGTCTGTGGAAGAGTTGTCATTCCCAAGCGCTGAAACGAGTGTGCTGAAGGAAATATTGTACGATTGAAGCCTGCTAGGCTCAACCAGAATTTGAATTTGTCTTACTCGTCCGCCTGTCACGCCTACGGATGCAACGCCATCCGAACGCTGAACGTCCGGGCTGACGATATTGTCCGCCACATCGCGAAGCGTAACAAGATCGGTTTTGCCATACAAAGCCAGTGTCATAATCGGTGTGCTGTTAGGATCTACCCGAGACACAACAGGAGCGTCAGCATCTGAGGGGAGCTGCCTTCGCACCCGATCCAGCTTGTCACGCATCGATAATGTGACCTGATCAATATTCGTTCCATAATTGAATTGCAGGGTAACATTGCTTGATCCCGTTCGCGAGTTGGACGAAATACTCGTTACCCCTGTGACAGTCGCCATCGCGTTCTCAATGGGCTTCGTTATTTGCTGCTCGATTTGGCCCGGTGAAGCACCGTTCCAAGAAACGGAAACCGTTGCAGAAGGGATCTCCAAATTCGGATAGAGATCCACCGGCAAGAGGGGAACTGCGATCGACCCAACAATCAACAGCCCAATCATAATCATTAAAATCGTGACAGGACGATGAACGGAGAAATTAGCTAATTTCACTGTCCAGCCCCCGCTTTCGGCGCTGCACTCGGCTTAGCCTCTGTTTGACCATCTTTGGACTGACCTTGGCCACCTTGGCCGCCAGTCCTGTTCTGACCTTGGCCACTTGGCCGTTCGCCGGTTTGGCCGGTTTGGCCAGTTTGGCCAGTTTGGCCTCCGGTTTTGCCTTGACCTTGGCCGCCTTGGCCGCCTTGACCACCTTGACCTTGACCGCCCTGACCACCTGTTTTCCCTTGGCCTTGTCCGTTCTGTCCTTGACCCGCCCCTTTACCGGCTCCGTTATCCTGCCCAGGTTGACTCACTTGAACTGGTACATTATCGGAAAGCAATTCTTGTCCTTTGACAACGAGTTCATCTCCGACCTTAAGACCATTCGTAATTTCGAACGATGAGCTGGTCATTACCCCAACCTTGACGAGCACCTTGGAAGCTTTGCCATCTTTCACGATGAACACCGCGTTACCGCTTGGTTGGCTAAGAACCGCATCCGCAGGAACCACAATGGATTGTTTGCCTTCACTCTTCAGTGAAGACTCGGCGAACATCCCCGGCAGCAATTCATGTTTATCATCATTTAATTTGATATCTACCAGATAGGACTTGGATGTTGGATCCATCGTCGGATGTACGGCATACACGGTCCCATCAAACGATTTATTTAATGTCGGTACTTTCACAGACATTGAAAGACCAGCTTTTACTTTGCCAATCGATGCTTCCGATACGTTCACTGTCGCAAGAACCGGCTCCAGTGCTGCAATCGACACTACAGCGGATTGTCCTGTATTTTGTCCAACTGGTACAAGAACAGCGCTTACAATCCCGTCGACGGGACTTGTAAGAACGCCATCTTGCAGCTGTTCACTTAGCAATTTCAACTTCGTTTGAGTCTGCTGAAGCTGAGCTGCGCTTACTTGAAGAGCATCTGTCGATTGCGCTGTTTTCACAGATTGCTTGGACTGATCCAGCGTGGCTTCAGCGCTATTCTTTGCAATTTCTTGCGAGGATTGAGACTGCGCTAGCTGCGTACGGCTAAGATCAATTTGAGCAGCCGCCGTTACTTGCGTATTGGCAAGCGTTAATAAGGAAGTATTCAGCGCTTCCTGTGCCACTTGGACGGCTTGCGAGCTTTGTGCGGTTAAAAGCGCATTTTGCAAGCTGGTCAGCGATTGCTGCGCAGATTGCGTGTCTTTATATTGCGACTGTTGAGCTTGCTGTAGGGTCAACTGTGTACTCTGCAATTTGGCTAGTGCGCCATCCATATCTTTTCCCGACTGAGCCGCCGAATTGTAGGCAACAACCGCTTGCTGCACTGCGAGTTGATAGGTATCTATATTGTTATTCTGTGATGTTAATAAACTATCCAGCTGCGAATTCAGATTCGTCTGGGCTACAGTAACAGCTGTTGCTGCATCTGCTTGCGCCTTACTAAAACCTACTTGAGCAGTGGAAACTCCCTGTTTAGCGGATTCAACGGAATTTTGCTGCGTGGCTATGGCATTGTTTAGTTGCGTCTGTGCCAAAGCTACGGCATTCTTTTGATCATTTATAGCTTTCTCATAAGCCGCTTGTTGCACAGCTAATGCTTTCTGAGCTACCGCGAGACTATTTGCTTGATCATTCACAGCTTTGCTGTATTGAATCTGACTTACTGCTAAATCACTCTTAGACTGCTCTAAGGATTGTTGAAGCGTAGTCGTATCAATGTGCGCCAGCGCTTGTCCGACTTTTACCTTGTCTCCTATGCTGACATCTAGAGACGTAATTCGGCCATTCACTTTCGAAGACAAATTCGTCGTGAACGCTGGTGTTATGGAGCCTGTGAATACTTGTCCGCCGCCAATGTCGGATAATTTAACTTGCTGTGTTTCTACTGTCATCTGGCGTGTTCCTGAACGGCCGTTTGCCCCTGGTTTAGCGGTACTGCTGGGCGTGCTGCACCCCGCTATGGTGACGGTTATCGCGGTGAGAACTGCGATGATTGTGGTACTCTTGAGTGAACTGTACTTCCTCATGGGATGGAAACCTCCGTCTACTTCTATTCATTTGGGCAATCGCTCTTCCCCACTTTACTTGACTTTCGTGATAGAAGTGTGATTCATATGTAAAAAATGTGTAAATATCGAAATAATCCCTCGTATTTTAGGCATAAAGTCCTGGTATTGACTTACTATCTCAGGTTATATTTATATCTTTTCTAGTTAATTTCCAGTTCGAGTCTAAAAATCCCTAACTGTACCTAAATTCAAACTATTTCGTTGCCCTTCAAGGTTACTGCTGATGAATGTGCCATTTTACAAATACTTTACACTGTTTTCTATGTTATATGTGGTAGTCTTATAGAGCTACTTATATAGAAGCAATTATTTTATCGGAGGTAGAAAGAGTTGAAGAAAAAACTTACAGTAATTAGTTTGTCCATGTTGGTTGCAGCTAGCATGCTAGCAGGTTGTGCTAAGAAAGAAGAGACTAAGCCAGCCGCATCACCGGCAGAATCAACGAAAGTATCCGCAACTCCGGCAGCAACAGGCTTCATACCCAAAGAATTGAAAGTGCAATTCGTTCCATCCCAAAATGCTGAAACACTTGAAGCTAAAGCAAAACCACTTGAAAAACTTCTAGGGGACAAGTTGGGTATCCCCGTTAAAGTTTCCGTTTCAACTGATTATAACGTGGTAATTGAAGCCATGGCTTCCAAACAAGTGGATGTTGGCTTCTTGCCTCCAAGCAACTATGTTGTTGCGCATGATAACCGTAAAGCAGCAGACCTGCTTGTACAAGCCACACGTCTAGGCGTGGATGATACAACTGGTCAACCAACGAAAGATCTTGTAGATTTCTACAAATCAGAAATTTTGGTTAAAGCTGATTCTCCAATTAAATCCGTTGCCGATCTCAAAGGCAAAAAAATAGGTTGGCAAGGTGTTACCTCCGCAGCTGGTTATGTATATCCAGGATTTGTTCTGAAAAAAGCGGGCGTTGATCCGGTTAAAGACGTTACCGGCGTACAATTCCAAGGTCATGACAAAGCAGTTATCGCTTTGCTCAACGATCAAGTTGACGCAGTTGGCGTATTCCAAGACATCCGTACCAACATGACGAAAGATTATCCGGATGTATTCAAACAAACTCGCGTTCTTAGCTTCTCTGATAAAATTCCTAATGATACCATCGCGGTTCGTTCCGATATGGACGCAGCATGGAAAAAGAAACTTACAGACGCCTTCATCGCAATCGGTAACGATCCGGAAGGCCAAAAAATCATTTTCGATGTGTACTCCCATAAAGGGTATGTAGCTACAGATGATTCCAAATTCGACATCGTACGCAGCGTTAACAAAGAAATGGGCTTGAAGTAATATCGAAGTAACAAAAGAGACATCGCATGTGTATATGCGATGTCTCTTTTGTTGTTTTAAACAATCCGTTTTCGAAGTTCTCCTGAAATATAGTCAATGATGGAGATCGTTACAATGATTCCTATGAGGATAATAGCTACCCGTGGCCACTGCCTCGCGTTAAGTGCGAAGATCAGAGGTGTACCGATACCGCCCGCTCCAATGATCCCTAATAGGGTCGCAGAGCGCACATTGATTTCAAAACGATACAACGTGTAAGAAATGAAATCAGGGATCACCTGAGGAACAACAGCGAACGCCATCTTCTGCCAAATGTTCGCTCCGACCGCCGTCATTGCTTCTGTAGGCCCCATATCCATATTTTCAACGGCTTCTGCATAAAGCTTGCCAAGCATCCCTACCGAGTGGAGCCCCAGCGCCATGACCCCGGCAAACGCCCCAGGTCCTACAGCTTTAATAAAGATCAAGGCCATAATGACTTCAGGTATCGTACGAACGACACTTAAAAATAATTTACCGGAGCCGGAAACAGCCCGTCTGCGGCTCATATTTGCCGCTGCCCAAAAGGCGAACGGGAGACAAACAACAGCGGAGACAAAGTTGCCCAAATAAGAAATCGATAACGTCTCAAGAAGAGAGCGCAGTAAATCCTCTCCATCAGGAATATAAACATAAGCCCAGTCTGGATGCATCAATCCGGTCATCATCGATTTCATCAAAATCCATGTGGTTGGCTGAAAACCGGACAATTCCAAACCTGTTACAGACCAAACCAATAAAGCCACGACAATCACCCAACCTATGATCGAGTATGTGCGTGAACGTGAGGCTGACATTGGTTTTGCGCTGCCTTTTAACAAATATGAGCGGAATCGGGTACTAACTAGATCGATGATTACAACAACAAACAACGTATAAATGACAATCGCGCAGGCTTGATCGTAGCGGAATAGATCAAGCGTGTTTTTTAGCAGCAAGCCAATCCCACCTGCCCCTACTAAACCGAGGATAGCCGATGCCCGAATACTGACTTCAAAGGTGTACAATAAATGAGCCAGATACGTAGGCGCAACTTGCGGGATGACACCAAAACGAATCCATTTGAGCTTGTTTGCACCAACGGCCGTCATGGCTTCTAGCGGTCCAGGATCAGTCGCCTCGGTCGATTCATACGAAAGCTTAGACAGAATCCCAAACGTAAAGAATATCAGCGCAAGTGTGCCTGCCGTTGGACCAAATCCGACTAATACTGCGAAGATAGCCGCGTATAGCAGATCCGGTATGGTCCGAAACAGATTCATAATGAACCTTGCTGGATAGAACAACCATGGCGTGGTGTTAACGTTACGAGCAGCAAGGAGCGCCATGGGATAGGCGAACAAAGCACCTACAACAGTTCCAATAATCGACATCTGCAGGGTTTCCGCCATTGGTTTCCAAATATCAGCAAAAAACTGCCAGTCCGGCGGGAACATTTCGCCAATAAACTTTAAAATTTCCGGTGTACCGGATACGAGCTTCGTTAGTGTCGCTTCCGTTTGATAAATGCTCCCGATCAGGAAAAGAACCATTATCAGGACCGTAAGATACAGCTTCGTCCGAGGCGGCTTCTTGACGATTGTTACACTCATCCTTCCTGCCCCCCCAGCAGCTCGTCCTTCTTAATGGCCCGGCCATAAATCTCTGAGAACACCTCATCCGTCGCATCAGCCACAGGTCCGTCATAGACAACTTTACCTGCACGAAGTCCGATAATCCGTGTCGCGTACTCACGTGCAAGGTCAATAAAGTGAAGATTTACAACTGTTGTAATGCCTAATTCCGTATTAATTCTTTTTAAATCATCCATCACTTGTCTGGTCGTTAATGGGTCAAGCGATGCCACAGGCTCGTCCGCAAGAATAATCTTGGCTTCCTGTGCCAATGCTCTGGCGATTGAAACACGCTGCTGTTGACCACCTGACAATTCATCAGCTCGTGAATAAGCTTTTTCCCGAATATTGACACGCTCCAGCGCTTTTAGCGAAAGTTCGATATCTTCTTTAGGGAACAAACCTAGTAAGGTTCTGAACGTCGAATGATACCCTACACGACCAGATAAAACATTGCGAATAACAGATGAGCGTTTGACCAGATTAAACGTTTGGAAAATCATCCCGATATCCCTGCGCATACGACGCAATTCGGCGCCTTTTGCCAAAGTTATTGACTTTCCGTCAATTAATATTTCTCCATCCGTTGTTTCATGCAAACGATTAATAGAACGCAACAGCGTCGATTTGCCCGCTCCTGAAAGGCCAACAATAACAACGAATTCCCCAGGATGAATCGTCAGATTAATATCATTCAGCCCGATCGTTCCGTTAGGATAAACTTTGGAAAGATGTTTAAACGCAATCATATAAATCCTACTTTCATTAGATAATAATGTTAAAAATAGCAGACAAAATTTTCTTAAGTTTTCCGCGTCTAAAACCCACTAAATGTAAAGAGGGTGTAAACTCTACATTTGTAGAGTTTACGCCCTCTTTCAGTAGCCTCGAAGGATTATCTTTTTTGCTACTTTGTTTACTTTCCGTATGAACCCGCAGCGAATGTAGATGGATCCCACCATTTGTAACCTGGATCCGGAGCAGCCCATGGCTCTGCTAGAGGCTCAATGGATTGTTGAGGTATCTCATTCTCTTTGCCAGAAGTAAGCAATGGCGTTTTTTGATCCAATGCAAGTCCTTGAACCTGTGAAAGGCTAGTGAAATTTTCTTTCTTGCCTAACCACTCAATGACGTTTTGCAGCAAAATACCATCGCTTTCTTCCTTGTATCCATCATAAGTAGTCTTGGCTTTACCGTTATCTTCTCTTTTGTACTTAGGTGATGCATCCTCTACCGGAGATGAGTCCCCGATAAAAGCTGCTTTTCCTTTACCCACTTTAGCAACAGCTACATATGGGCCTTCCTCAATGCCTCCACCGTTGTAAACAGCTTTGTCTACAGGACCAGTGGCCCATTTGGGAGGATTTTTTGGAACATAAACGATACCTTTTGCTTTATTTGGATCTGTAACAGCCAATGTACTTCCTGCATGCATAGCTACCGATTTAACATTCTTTGTAATTCCGAATGCCTGATCCTGTGCAACAATAATGTTCGCACTTAAATCGCCCAGCGCATTATATCTGAATTTGATTCCAAAGTTATCCGACAACCAATCTGAGCTCACAACATCCTTCATGGCTGCAGAATTCGCTTCCTCTGTGCTCATTCCTTTTGCCGGGTTATCCCATGCTCCACGACGGTAACCATTATAAACCTCTGATCCATCCCAACGATTCTTGTTACGGTCTGCATTGTAATGATCGGCGATGAAGAAGATTGAACCGCCTTTGTTCACATACTCCAACATAGCAGCTTGCTCGGAGACTTTGTAGGGAACGTTGGACTCTGCGGTTACAAAAATGTCATAATCTTTAAGATCATCGTAGGTCATAAGTTTGGTTTGGCGCAATTCTTTAACGAAATATCCGGCATTCGCGATCCCATTAGCAAAGTCGGAGAACCCCCCGTCAATGACCCAGTCAGACGCACCTGTTGTGTTCCCGTGGGCATTATCGAATAAGACCTTTTTGCCGTTCGGCGTACCTTTTGCAGCAATAGTTGGAGCCGTATTTGTAGGACCTTCCGCAAAGATAGCGTAGGGAATTACTGCTGCTGTTAAGGTTAACGCCAGCGCAAGTGTGACAGTAACAGTTAGTTTTGAATATGGTTTAGATAATAATTTCATAGATCCTCCTGTTTACCCGCTGATAAGAACTTGATAGAAAGCTCTTCGCTGGGGTTTGCTATATTTCCATACTCCAACGAAGGCCTCATCATTGAATCAATTCACTTTATACTAATAGTTAATTTACAAACTCAATTGTTGCGTAGGTAGCGAATCCCTTCAAGCCCATATACGCTGAAACTGCAGATGTACCTGTAATTCTCACTTTTCTACTACCAGCAGCTGTTTTATTATATGTAGCTTGATCTGTTCCAGTTTTTAGCTTAACAATTAGAGCATTGGTATTAGTACTGGCGTTTCCTACACTGTCAGCCAAAAAGATACCATAATTTGGACTAGTTCCATTTCCCTCTACAGTCTGTATATATCCTTCCACTGTTACAAGTGTACCGATAAGTGATAATGCTTGAGCTACCGTATTCACAACAACGGCTGAAGCTGAACTTTTCACAGCGGTACCGTTCGTTGTTCCGCTACTTGCAATAGGCGTAACTTCAAATTTCAACGTTTTACCTACATCTGCTTGTTTAACAACATAGGTTGTACTTGTTGCGCCAACAATGGCTGTTTCCGTCGCGCCATTTACTTGGTACCACTTAAATGTGGAGGTACCTTCTGCATCAGTATCAGCATCTGCGTAAGTGTACGAGCCTGTTAATGTTTGACCAACTATGGCTGTACCCGCTAC
This sequence comes from Paenibacillus sp. N3.4, assembly GCF_008017805.1. Lineage (GTDB taxonomy): Bacteria > Bacillota > Bacilli > Paenibacillales > NBRC-103111 > Paenibacillus_E. The sequence goes on from NZ_VRTT01000001.1 coordinate 143,323, forward strand.
TTGTACGTTGGAAGCTGTTGGAGCTGTATTTGGTACAACTGCTGCTGCAACAACAGCTGAAGCTGCACTTTTCACAGCGGTACCGTTCGTTGTTCCGCCGCTTGCAATAGGCGTAACTTCAAATTTCAACGTCAAACCTACATCCGCTTGTTGAACAACATAGGTTGTACTTGTTGCGCCAGCAATTGCTGTTTCCGTCGCACCATTTACTTGGTACCACTTATATGTGGAGGAACCTTCTGCATCATTCTCAGCATCTGCGTAATTGTACGAGCCTGTCAATGTTTGACCAACGGTGGCTGTACCCACTACTTGTACGTTGGAAGCTGTTGGAGCTGCATTGGGCGCAGGTGTTGCCTCAACAATGGCTGAAGCTGAACTTCTCACAGCGGTACCGTTCGTTGTTCCGCCACTTGCAATAGGCGTGACTTCAAATTTTAACGTTTTGCCTACATCCGCTTGTTGAACAACATAGGTTTTACTTGTTGCGCCAGCAATAGCTGTTTCCATCGAGCCATTTACTTGGTACCACTTAAATGTGGAGGTACCTTCTGCATCAGACTCTGCATCTGCGTAATTGTACGAGCCTGTCAATGTTTGACCAACGGTGGCTGTACCCGCTACTTGTACATTGGAAGCTGTTGGAGCTGCATTGGGTGCAGGTGCTGCCTCAACAATGGCTGAAGCTAAACTTCTCACAGCGGTACCGTTCGTTGTTCCGCCGATTGCAATAGACGTGACTTCAAATTTCAACGTTTTACCTACATCTGCTTGTTGAACAACATAGGTTTTACTTGTTGCGCCAGCAATAGCTGTTTCCGTCGAGCCATTTACTTGGTACCACTTAAATGTGGAGGTACCTTCTGCATCATTCTCAGAATCTGCGTAAGTGTAGGAACCTGTCAACGTTTGGTCTACTTTGGCTGTACCCGCAATTTGTACATTGGAAGCTGTTGGAGCTGCATTTGGCTTAGGGGCTTCGTCAACAAATACAGGACTTTCTTTGTAGTCTTTATCTGAGAAACCTTTTTGAGAAAAATACGCTTTGTCATTCAATGCTCCTGTGATTCTTATCTTTTTGTTAGCTGCGGCTGCAGCACTAAATTTTGCCCGGTCACCACTTTGTAGCTTAATAATAAAATCGGTAGTACTGTGGTTCTCTCCTATCTTGTCATGCAAGAAGATACCATACCCAGGGTTATCTTTATTGGCTTCAACATTCTGCACATAGCCTTCTACAGTTACTGTAGTACCTGCAGGTGCAGCTAGAGCCTGAGCAACCGTTAAGGCAGCCGGAGCCTCAGTAATCGTCAAAGCTAATTTAACTGTAGCTGTATATCCTGTAGTTGAGCCTACGAAATTATACGTTCCTGCAACGCTCGTATCCACCGTCGAAGGATTCCATACCACATCCAACTGGTCCGTGGTACCGTCGCTCATATTAGCCGTCGCTTTTGCAGGTAAGGAATAAGCAGTTCCTTTGCTAATTGATACCGTAATATCATTGAAGCTAACTACTGTCAGTGCCACTGTCTGTGCTTTAACGGTCACTTCAAAAGTTTTGACGGATTGTGTACCGTTTTTGCTAATGGTTGCAGTTAGTGTCACGACCGCGTCTGGACTTCCTAAAACAGGTCTTTTTATAGAACCATTCGTGCCCAGAATTAAAGGCTTATCAGATGACCATACGATTGTCGTTCCATTCAAACCGGAACTTGAAAGATTCAGAGAAGTCTTAACATCATTTAAGCTTGTATTCAATTGTTTGATACTGTTATCCGTTAGAGCAGCTAAAGCTCCATCTACAGCTTCTTTATCTGTCATTGCGCCAGCATTCACAACTAGCACGTAGGCAGCATCGCTTGTGTAGCCAGTACCGGTAGCAATAATTTCTAGTACAGTACCCTCAGATTGATTCTGAATCGATACACTGAAAGCACCTGTGATAGGATCTGCAACTGCTGTACCTAACACTACCGGACCCGTACTTACAGTCACAGTTGTCCCAGCCTTTGCAGTTCCAGTTACAACTACTTGGTTAGCTTTAACCGAATTCACTTTTGGCATTTGCTGCCCTTTGATTACATGGATCATAATCTCTTTTTTATCGCTCGTCATTCCTTTAGTAATAGTAGCCACTAAAATAACATCGGCGTCGGAGGTAATATCGTATCGATTTACCGCGCCTGTAGCGATATCAACAATACCTGATTGGGAACTATTTTTTAATGACCAAGTCAGAGCCGTTCCATCCGTTCCGTTAGCAGGTAAGATTATGGAATTCTCCAAACCGTTGTAGCTCAAAGCCAACGATGCCTTGGCATTAGCGACTGCTTCCACATTTGTTAAGATTTCAGGAAGAACAATGACTGGAAAATCCTTGGTCGCAATAGCCGATCCCTTGCGAATCGTAGCAGTTAATACGGCTTGTCCATTAGGTTCTCCTTTAGCCGGACGGGTAACGACACCAGCATTCGTAACTACGGTTGGATTATTGGATACCCAAGTGATTAAGGATCCACTTGCTCCTTCGCTAGGTAAATCCAAGTTACTAACCACAGCGCTTAAATCTTCGAAGTTAATACCTTCTTTATCAGCCGATACCGCGTCAGCATCAGACACTCCGCTCGATTTCAGGATATCTGAAGATGTTCGAGGAAGTAGTTGAGGATTGTTCGAGAAGATAGAGACAATTCCCGTTACATCTACTTTATCACCAACTACAATACCTGAAGTGGTAACGCCAAATCTTGTCAAAAATACTTCATAACCTGGAGCAGATGTTCCAATAAACATTTTAGGTGAAATACTAATAACCGGAACATTCTTCACCGTAACGACTTTACCTTGGTTTGCTGAAAGATCGCTAAGATTAACGATAGTAGGTGTTACTGGAGCATTCTTGTTTGTTTTAATGAATTCACCTTCAGTAAGTTCCGCTTCACCGTTGAATGTTAATCTTTTACCCTTTGTGATTTGAACTTCATCGCCAATGACTACGGGCGTTGTGGTTACAGGATTGAAAACAAGAATTCCGCCTGTTCCGTCCTGAACGTAGAAATTATTTTTACCAGCCGTTACATCATAAGGGGCAGATGTGACGGTTCCTTTAATGGTACCTGTCAGCAATTCGTTATCCGCTTGTCCTCTAAAATCTGCTATCGAACGAGCATTAGGGTCTACTGGCGGCTCTGCTATATAATTTTTAGAGGTTCTTGCACTTTCCGTTTTGCCGGTCGATGTCACAGATACGAAGACTGTACCTGCTGCAGCTCCCAACTGTGGTATGGAAACAGTTACGTTTGTCGCACCAGTTGCAACTGTTCCAGTTCCGACTGCTGTACCACCCGTAGAGGTATTGTATACCTTCACTACATCTCCTGCAGTTAATCCATTTACAGTAACGGTATCCGCTGTCCCAACAGGATTGTTTACCACTGTAACTTGATTTGCACTTGGTGCAGTAGTAACTTCATCGACAATTGGCTCTGCCATATAATCTTTCGAAGTTCTTGCACTTTCCGTTTTTCCGGCCGATGTCACAGATACGAAGACTGTACCTGCTGAAGTTCCTAACTGTGGAATGGAAACAGTCACGCTTGTCTCTCCAACTGCAACTGTTCCGGTTCCGATTACTGTAGCATCTGTAGAGGTATTGTATACCTTCACTATATTTCCTGCAGCCAATCCGGTTACAGTTACTGTATCCGCTGTGCCAACAGGATGGTTTACCACTGTAATTTGATTTGCACTAGGTGCAGTAGTAACTTCATCGACAATTGGCTCTGCCAAATAATCTTTCGAAGTTCTTGTACTCTCCGTTTTTCCGGTCGAAGTCACAGATACGAAGACTTTACCTGCTTCAGCTCCCAACTGTTGTATGGAAACAGTCACGCTTGTCTCACCAACTGCAACTGTTCCAGTTCCGATTACTGTAGCATCTGTAGAGGAACTGTATACTTTTACTACATTTCCTGCAGCCAATCCGGTTACAGTTACTGTATCCGCTGTGCCAACAGGATGGTTTACCACTGTAATTTGCGCTGTAATTGGTGCAGTGGAGACTTGGTCGCCTGTTCCTGGGTTGCCACCGTCACCGCCATTGTTGCCATTGTTGCCACCGTTTCCACCGTTGCCACTATTGCCACTGTTGCCACCGCTGTTACCAGTCGATTTATCTACTTGTTGGTTGCCGATTGTTGCAGTAACTCCTTCACGAATAGTTAGAGTTTCTGGCTTTTTATCCATGGTTACGCCATTCACATTAATTGTTGCCTTCTTAATACTTCCTGATCCCGAAACCTTAGCAGCTCCATCCAGCGTCAGATTATCAACTCCTGCGCCTGTGCCAAGAGTTAGCGTTGAGCCTTGTCCTGAAGAAGGAACAGTCAATGTGCTAATCGTGCCTTCTACTAATTCTAGTGACGATTGACCCGTAAATTGAATAGTTTCAAATGCCCCAGCGAGCTGAACATTTCCAGAAGTTGAGATGTTTACATCCCTAAATCCTTTGCCGGTTAGATTACTTTCTTCTAATCTGGCAGAAGTTAATAATTCCGTTTGTTCAACAGATGTGGAACCTGTTGTAACAATTCTAACATTGGGTTTAATGACTTTTAATTGGCCAATCGCACTATCATTGAAATGTATAGAATGCGCTCCGCCGCCTTTTACCACTGTCTTGCCTTTTACATTAGTCTTGCTTAAGTTAACATTACCTTCGCCCACATCTTCGGCAACAACTAGGTTGCCGCTGATTTCAACGTTTTTCAATTCTACGCCAGAAGCTGCGACAACAACATTGCCTTTAAGCGTTTTATCAGAGAAAACTCCCGCTTTATCATAAACAGTTGTTTGGGATGATACCTCTCCTGCACGATCCAAGGAAACAATTGCCTCTGCGCGAGTAATGAGTCCAGTAGGTTTAAACAACTGTCCCGGATATCCGTTCATATATCCTGCTTGAACGACTGACTGAATCGGGGCCTTGCTCCAATTTGCAATCTGTGCAGCATCTACGAATGTTGTTGGAGTACCGTTTAAATTTGCAATTGGGAGCTTCTTAATTCTACTTACGATAACAGCAGCTTCTTGACGAGAGATCGTTTCGAGCGGTTTCATGCTGCCATCTTCATAGCCTTCAATATATCCAGCAGCCTGTGCTTTTGCTACATCTGCATAGAACCAGTCCGAAATGGCTACATCTTTAAATTTAATGTCTGCTTTTGTCGTGTAGTTAAAAGTTCTATTTACTAATGCCATAAATTCTGCTCTAGTAACACTGTTATCAGGCTTAAAAGTTCCGTCTGGGTAACCATCCGCCAAATCAAGTGCTGTCCAAATACCTATCTGATCTTTAGCCCAGTGCTTGGATGTGTCTGATGAGGGTGCAGCAAAGCTAACATGGGGTAAGGCTACAACATTAGGAACAATAAGTGCGGCAGCCAGAGAAAATTTAAGCGCCCTTGGAAATATCTTCAAGTGTATATCCCGCCTTCGAAATTTTTTTTAATTCATACTCTAAAAAATTAATAAAGAATGATACCATTTGTAACCTATAAATTCGTGTATTTGCAGGTCCCTCCTTTTGTAAGTTACATAGGACATTGAATGCATCACACCGTATTTATTTCTAGAGATACCCATGAATTATACCAAGATAAACGGAAAGTTCACGTTAAGTGTTTGTAAATAATTATCGAAATTTGCTGAGTGAATGTATGGAAAATAGCCTTCTTACCGAGTAGATTTAGTCTAAAAGCTTATGTTTACTGGGATGAAACGCTACCTAACTAAAATTATTATGATTGTATAAAAAATACTTTATTAAAATAGAAACCCATTAATTGTGTCATAAATACGACAACGATTATTTACCAACTAAATTCAGTAAATTTTGACATAACATTAATTAACTGTTCATACGCTATAAGGATGTGTAGACAGAAGGGATGTTGAATGGATATTCGTACATTAGAAAAAATTCAAAAGATTGAGTCGCAATGTGTCAACCCGCAAGATGCAGTAATTATTCGCTTATTACTCGAAGGTATTGAAGCAAACGAATTGGTGAATATCAAAAGTGAGGCTTTGGATATTAAAAATCAGCTGCTAACTGTTCTGGATTCGTCTGGAATGAAACGACAAGTACCCGTAACTAAAAGATGTGCAGAAATATTCCAAAGTGCGGTCCTTCAAACGAATTATGTCATTCATAACGGATCATCTACGAACAAGCCCATTTCCGTTCATCTGCGAAACAGCGATCATCTAATTAAAGTAAGTCTTGAGGATTTCGTCGCTAATCAAAGCATGATTAGAGAGTTGGAATCCGTTGTTCTACGAACGATATATATGCGTCTAAGGCGATTATCTGAGTTATTCCGGACGCCGGAGTTAACACACTTAACAACAGAGAAATTTGAAAGCAAAGAGCTCGTCTATGCTTAGAAAGTAATAACCATGACAAATACCCTCAGGCCCATGAATTTATCGTGGAACTGAGGGTATTGGTGTGACTTCTCTGGGTTTTGGGGTCAATCCTATATACAACAACAGCCAAATCTCTCTGCAGCTACGAGAGCTCTATGCGAAACAAATCTTCCAATTCCATCCCCAGTAAATCGCTTAGTTTCTTCGCTGTCGCAGGTCCTACCGATTTCACGGATCGTTCCAGTAGGCTTATATAAGCATGGCTTAAGCCCGAATGCTTCGCTAATTCTCGCTGGGAGTATCCTTTAATAATTCGCGCTTTAATAAATGCATCGGTCTTGGCCATAATTTTCATAGGTCTACTGGATGCCCCCGTTCTCATTTTGTTCCCGTAGTAACCATTATACCATTATATTTTACTAATGCAACCATTTTTGTTCACTTTAGTAACCGATGTAAAATGAACAGTCAGCCAGAAACTAAAATCCCTAGTTGACAATGCACTGCCTTTAATTATCGCTCGCATAAAAGCATGCCAGCGCAATTTGCACACGTTGGTTGAACTGCAACTTCGACATAGAATCCTTTATTTGCCTCCCTCGTTAGTAGGTGCGCTGCCTAACATTCAAAGCTTGACATAGCCATCTGCACTGCTTCGACTTGCTGCAAAAAAAATCGCCCCATAGCGTAATAACGCGGGAGCGAATCTCTATGTAACACTTAATTTAACAACAATCATTAAAATTCAATCGTTTTCCCTGTTTTTGCCGATTCATAGATAGCTTCTAAAATCTGCGTAACAACAAAAGCCTGCTCAGGTTTGACGAGTGGCTCTGTGTCATGGAGAACACTCTCCAACCATTGTCTAGCTTCTTTCACACCTGGATCTTCGGCACCTGCATCGAAATAAGCAATGCCTCCGCCGGTAGTAGCCTTGGTTTCGACTAGCTTTCCATACTTGGCGCTGTTGAAAACCAATTCACCTTGGCCCCTAGCAGAATTGCCTTTCATTTCCGCTCCACCCTCTGTTCCGCACAGGGTAGTCATGGCTTCTCTGGTATCGGTAATATTAAGCGCCCATGCGCATTCCAGGAATATCGTAGCACCATTCTCCATCTTGATAAATCCAAAAGCGGAGTCTTCTACTTCGTAGCTTTTTGGATCCCAAGGACCGAACATGTTGCCTTCAAACTTATCCCCTAACTTGTGGAAAACCGATCCTGTAACTGATTTAGGCTTATAGTTGTCCATGAACCAGAGAGATAAATCCAGCGCATGCGTGCCAATGTCGATCAACGGTCCGCCACCCTGCTGCTCTTTGTCTGTAAAGACGCCCCAGGTTGGAACTCCACGTCTACGAAGGGCGTGTGCTTTGGCCAAATATATATCACCGAACTCACCATGGCGGCAGGCATTGTACAATACTTGCGAATCATCTCTAAACCTATTTTGGTACCCAATGGTTAATATCTTCCCTGTCTTTCGGCTTGCCTCCAACATCTTTTTAGCTTCAGCAGAATTAATGGCCATCGGCTTTTCGCACATGACGTGCTTTCCTGCCTCCAGCGCAGCTATCGTGATGAAGGAGTGCTGGAGATTGGGAGTTAACACATGAATAACATCGATAGACTCATCTTGCAATAATTCCTTATAATCTAGATAGACTTTGGCCTGTCCCGATCCAAATTCCTTTGCAGCTTTCACAGCCCGCTCTTCAACGATATCGCAGAAAGCTACCATTTCACACAAATGAGTAAGCTTCGCTAGTGAAGGCATATGCTTTTGGTTGGCAATGCCACCGCAGCCTATGATTCCGATTTTCAATTTGCTTGTTGACATCATCTTACACTCCCTTATCTTGTCGCTATTTGACAGAACTAAATATACTTCTGTAAAAACTTCAAATCATTCTCTATGCTTTTAAATTTATCTTCACTTATACCCTCATTTTCAACAAAGGCATATTGGATTGTGCCCAATTCTTTTATTTTTTCATAGGTAGCTTTGAAGTCTATTACACCGGTTCCAAGATCCACAAAATCGCCTGCTTGAATATATCCCTTGCCTCGATATAGCTGCATCATATCCAAATCTTCATCGCCTGGCTGAAGAGCATCAAAGACGTTTACATGGAGGACCTCTTTATTTAAATCTTTCTGATGGATGATGTCGCATCGGATGCCTAATTTTTCAAGAACGGCAATAGGATCAAGGCCCGCCCGAATAACCCAAACCATATCCAACTCAAATTTGACATAAGACGGGTCTGTATGTTCAACCAAAATGTCATATAAGGTTGTGTCCTCCCATCTTTTAAATTCATGGAAGTGGTTATGAAAATAAAATCGCAACCCGTTTTCCTTGCATTTTTTTCCGATCACATTTAACTGCTCCGCTGTTTTTAAAGTGTCTTCGCGATTTTTAATCCATGCTGAAGGCAATACAATTGCTTTACATCCAAGCTCAGCATTTTCTTGAATCAACTGATCCCAATTTTTAGCATCTTGGTCCAATCGTTCATGGGCTGCTATGGCTTAAGCCCTAATTCGTCCAGCTTATTTTTTATCGTTTGCAAATGAAATGAATCACTATATCGGACACCTGTCATGAAATTAGTCGTGATTAATTCCACATTTGTATAGCCTGCTGCAGCTACCTTTTCAAGGGTGCCGAAATAGTCGTTGTTCAGTGCTTGAAACACGGAAAATAAATTTACCCCAATTGAAATGCTCATTTTAACTACTCCTTTTGTGTAAAATTTTTGATCACATAAACGTATAAGTTTTCGGTTCCCAAAAACCGCTTTCTTATTAGCGATAAAACCTAATATAGGGATCTTTGGTTGAAGACCAAACTACTTATTGTTTTTCGCCCATACATCAAGCTGCTTTTGTTTTTCGGCTAAAATTTTGTCGATGCCCGAATCCTTCAGTTTGCTTATAAATTCCGGCAAATTTTTATCAGGGTCCAGCGTACCTGTTTCCAAGCCTATTTTGAATTGATCCTTCACGCTTTGAACAGCAGCCACTTCCGTTTTTACCGGATCGACGGTGAAGCTGAAACCGAGCGCTTTCGATTTTTTCGACGATTTGTTGAATTCCTCCTGATTTTTCCAGACATTCGGCTCGTCATTGTCCCAGACATAGGAAAGGAATTGATTGCCCCATTCCCAACCGTGATTCGGGCTGTAGGTCGCATTCTGGGCGTCTACGCCATTCGGGAAACCAATTAAATCACCCTTTTTAACGTAATGCTTTCCTTCAATTCCATAATCGATCAAGTTGATCAAATCTTTGTCGGAGTAAATAAGGTTAAGGAACATCATTGCTCTCTCCGGATCTTTCGAGTTTTTGGCGATACTGAACATAACATTAGCAATCGATGACGTAGAAGTGACCGGCGAGATGATACGAGCTGCAACCATCGGTGTGCCTGTCGATATGGCCTCCTTCGTTTCATAGCCAGGTTTCATATGAGCTACAAAGGCAAAAGCTTTCCCAGCCTTAACAAGATCTTCCGGGCGGACTTTATTGGTAGCGATATCCTTCGGGATGAATCCGGCCAAATACCATCTTCTGACCATTTTCAATAAATCCGCATATTGTTTTGATTCAAACCAATTGACTACCTTCAGGTTATTATCATGACCCGGGAGTACACCGTTATCATCGTTTAAAGGATCCATGAATCCTGGTGCAATAGTCTGAATGATCGAGAAGCCAGCACCCTCAGGAATAATAGCCGCCATGTTCGGCTCGTTATCTTTCACGATTTTGAAAACGGGATCCAAATCATCGAAGGTTTTGATCTTGCTCAAATCAATTTTATATTTATCGACAATATCTTTGCGCATCAGAATGCCATAATCGGATGCCCAGTCACGAACGCTAGGGACGCCATAAAGCTTACCGCTGGTCGTGGTAGCTTTCTGAATCTCTGGTGTGACTACCTTGGCAATATCCGATCCATATTTCTTAAGCAAATCCTCTAGAGGAACAAGTTGTCCCTTTGCCGCCTGCGTACCGTAGCCCAAACCTGTCAAAGTGACTAGCAGGTCCAAATTTTCATTGCTCGCAAGCATTAGATTGATTTGTTGCTGGTACGCAGCAGGATCAATCGGTACAAACTTAACTGTTGCGTTAATTTTTTCCTTCGTTATTTTATTAACCGCATCCTGAACTTCCTGCTGATCTTTGATGTTACCGATTTTATAGTAGGCCACTGTTAGTTCATAAGGCTTTAATTCCGACTTCGTCTTTCCTGTTTCCCCTGTCGCACTTGGCACTTTTGTAGCGGTAGAGCCACCGCTAGTACCACCGCAAGCCGTTAATAGCAACGAAACCGCTATCATTCCCGCCAGTACTTTTTGGACGTTATTCTGTTTCCCTTTCATTTCATAGCCTCCCTATTTTTATATAGCATTTATGCTAATCGGCAGATGCCGAGTATAGCCTTAACCTTTGACTGCCCCAATGACGAGACCCTTGACGAAATATTTTTGAAAAAATGGATACGCGCACAGTAGCGGTATGGTCCCAATAACAGCCATCGCCATCCGCACAGATTCCATTGGAACATTGCTGCTGGCAGCAAGCTCCGTTGTACTGCTGCTCACATTGCTTGACAAAAATTGCGCATTTAACAATATTCGGTTTAATAAATTTTGCAAACTAAACAGCTTGCTATCGGTCACATAGATTAGTCCGTTAAACCAATCGTTCCAGTATCCGATCGTTTGCATCAAACCTACAGTTGCCAGAATCGGAAGAGAGAGCGGAAGCACGATCCGGAAGAAGATTTTAAATTCCCCGGCACCATCTATCGATGCTGATTCAATAACTGGAGTAGGAATTGAATTCATAAAAAAAGTTCGCATGATGAGCACGAAAAATCCGTTTGATAACAAACCAGGAATAATTAAGGCAAGCAGCGTATTTTTCATATCGAACAATTGTGTGTATACCAGATAGGTGGGAACCAAGCCGCCGTTAAACAGCAGTGTGAAAAACACGATAAACGAGAGCTGCTTGCGAATCAGCATATCCTTTCTGGATAAGGGATAGGCGCATAAAGCCGTAATCGATAGTCCTACAAACGTACCAACTACCGTCACCAAAATGGTGATTCCATAAGCACGAAATATGTTTGCGGAATCATTCCACAAAAATTCGTAAGCGGCTAGGCTCAATTTACTCGGAAGGAACGAATACCCTTCCTGTACAATGGTCATCTCATCCGTAAAAGATGTGATTACGAGCAGAAAAAACGGAAGCAGACAGAGGCAAACAATTCCAATAAAGAAAACATGAATGAACCATTGGTACAGATCGCGTTTTATTTTCAACTGAATTCCCCCTTATTAAAACAAAGCGTTATCGCTGTTTCGCTTACTCACGACATAATTCGAAATGAGAACGAGAATGAATCCCACAACGGATTGGTAAAGTCCCGCCGCCGAAGACATGCCGATGTCGCCCAATCTCAGTAAAGCCCTATAGACATACGTATCGATAACGTTGGTTGTCGGAAAGAGCGCGCCCGTGTCGAGCGGTACTTGATAGAACAACCCGAATTCAGAGTAGAATATACGACCAATTTGCAGCAGTGTCATAATGACAATAACCGGCATAATTAAAGGCACTGTAATATTCGTGATCTGCTGCCATTTGCTCGCTCCGTCAATCCTTGCCGCCTCGTAATATTCAGGATCGATGCCGATAATCGCGGCCAAATAAATAACGCATAAATAGCCTACATGCTTCCAGATGTTCACAATGGTCAAAATATACGGCCAATATTTGGCTTCGCTATACCAAGAGATTGGATCCACTCCAAACAATGGCAGAACCTGTTTATTAATGTAACCGGTTTCTCCACTTAGCATGGCAAGTACGAGATAACCGACAATCACCATGGAAATCAAGTATGGAATGAGAATCACGCTTTGGTAAAAACGGGCAAACAACTTCTTTTTCACTTCATTCAGCAAAATGGCTACGCCGACTGCGATGACCAAATTGATGATAATAAATGCCGAGTTATACAGGATCGTATTACGGGTAATCAGCATGGCATCGGAGGTTTTGAACAAATACTCAAAATTTTTAAATCCAACCCAATCGCTGGCCCATATCCCCTTCGTGAAGTTGATGTCTTTAAACGCGATAATCAAGCCAAACATCGGTAAATAATTATTGATGATCAGATAAATAATTTCGGGTAGGACCATGACAAATAAAGGCGCGTACCTCCATACTTTACGCACTTTTTTTCGGGCTATTAATTTCTTCACCGAAATCTCTGCAGCTGTCGTTGTCACAGAACTTGTTGTTGTTGTCCCCATACTGTTCCCCTCTCTTACGTTATATCTTCATCATATCTAACTAACGATGTGCGCTCTACCTGTTTGACGACTTCCTGTTATCGCATTTCCGACTTCTTTTTTGAACAAAAAAAGATCGAATCCGAGAAGGGAACGACCTCATTTTTCAATTACCATGAAAAGGTTAAGCGTCATTTAATTTACGATAATCCTGAGGATTGATCGCCGTCGCTTTTTTGAACATTTTAGAGAAATGCGAAAAATTATTGTAGCCCACCGATGAGGCAATACTGCCAATCGGAAGATCCGTCCTCATCAACAAATCTTTTGCCAACTCTACTCTTTCCTGAAGAACATAGTCAGAAATCGTCAAGCCCGTTTCTCTTTTAAAGATTCTTGTCAGGTAATCCGGGTTCATATTCACATGACTAGCGATATCCTCGCGAGAAACGTCTTCGTTGATGTGCTGATGGATATATTGCTTTGCTTTTTCAACAACAGTTTGGCATTCCTCATTGGCGTGAATATGACTCGTCGCCTCTTCTACCATCGTAGTGAGCCAATGTCTAAGATCAGCAATGGAACGGGTAATAGACGATGCTTGCAAAGACAGGAGTTGTTCTGAAAAAACCTGATGTGCCCTCAATCCTTTATAATGCAAGACATGATGACTCATTTGCAAAAAATCCTCGTAAAATTCGCGCAGCAATTTAGCATCTAGTCTTTCCAACTGCCTCATCGCGTTTAAACTATAATCAATTTCTTTCAGCAGCTTGGCTTTGCAGCCATTCTTGAGCATTTCAGCCCAACTGTTCATTTTGGGCAGCGGTAACGTATCGAAGCTCCATCGTTGTTCACTCAAGAAAAATACTTTATTCGTTTGCGTAACGTTGTTAGATTCCATCGTAACTAATAATTCGAACATCTCTAACATTCCTTCCGTAGGAACGGAGTCACCGATATAACAACAAAGATCACAGAAAAAGTATTGGTTGCAAGCATGGATGTAACCTTGCAATTCGCTGCTAAGCATCCCTTTATCCATCCTACTATCAGGTTCTACGGACAAAATGACCAGCAATCCTCCGCTTTTCACCTGAACAATTTGGCCTCCGGCCTCTTTCCTTACAGCCAATTCTTCCAAAGAATTGCGTAAAGCGTATTCCATTATTTTTTCTTCACGAAGCGTCAATTTTTTATGCCAGCGCTGTACACTGATCCATATCGGCAAAAATGAAACGGTTTCGAAATAAGGTATATTTTGCTTCGCCATAATTTCTTTAATTTGAGCCCTATTAGAAGGAATAGACCTATGAATCAGATCCTGCCAAAAACGCTCAACAACCATGGGTTGATACGATTCCCATAATTGATAGTAATGCTTATAGGTATCATTAAATTGGACCAAGTCCCTTTTCTTTTCCAATTGTTCGATTGCTTTTCGAACTGCTTTTTCCAATTCCGCAAAACGGACCGGTTTGAGCATATAATCCATACTTCCCAATTGAATCGCTTTCTGCGCGTATCCGAAATCAGCATGACAAGTTAAGAAGAGAGCTTCGGTTTCCATGGCATGTTCTTTGACCCATTCTAACAACTGAAACCCGTCACCTTCCGGCATTTCAATGTCACATATTAGGACATCAATCTTTTGGCTCAAAAAGATTTCCTTTGCCTGTCGTATGTTAAAAGCTTCATGAACCTTTGAAAACCCTAGAAGTTCCCACTGTACCCCTGCTTTTATCCCGCGAACAGCATGAATTTCATCGTCTACGACCAGCAATTGAAGCATCGTGGTCGCCTCCTTCCTTCTCACATAGGGGGATAAGAATTTCAATCACGGCCCCTTGAACTGCTCCATTTGAAAATGTAATCTGCGCTTGATCCTGGTACAATAGGCGCAATCTACGCTGCACATTCCATATCCCGATATGATGACCATCTCCGCTACAGATTTCCATTTCCATCTGCAGCTGTGCCAAAACGTCTTCGGGAAATCCTTTGCCTGTATCCTGAACCCTTATTTTGATTCTATGATCCTCTCTCGCTTCAACGGTAATACCAATATGAACCTGTTTGTCCATGCTAACCGCGTGTTTGATCGAATTTTCCACAAAGGTTTGAATAACTAGCGGTGGAACCAAGCCGTCCATCACGTTGTCAGGCGCAGAGAGATCATAGGTTAAATTTTGCGGAAACCGCATCTCCTGAATACGAAAGTAGTTAAGGGTATGCTGGATCTCATCTTTTAGAGCAACGAAGGCCAAGTTGCTTCGAAACATAAAGCGGAAATATTGTACAAGACAATGCGTCATTTCCTGAATCAATGTAAAATCCTTTACCTGCGCCAAATTATAAATAATGTTCAAGGCATTTAAAAAGAAGTGCGGATTAATTTGAAGTTGTAAATGCTTAAGTTCAGCCTTCTGATGATTTAACTGTTCTTCCAAAACGTTAATTTTCAATTCCTGTATTTGCGAGATCATGCGATTGAATGATTGATTCATCTGGTCAAATTCAATAACAGAGGGACGGTAGGTGATACGGACATCCAAATTTCCGTCCTCAATTCTTCTCATAGCCATCATAATCCGATTAATCGGAACCAAGATGATTTTTCTTAAAACAATAAAAATGAAAGGAAGCAAAACGATGGACCCCATCAAAATGATAGATACCATTCGGCGAAGGAAAGGAAGATTTTCCAGAATGATGCTGTCCGGTATGACAGCCATTAAACTGAAACGACCTTTTGTGGATTTTTCACCTACGACTAGAAATTTCTCATCATTTCCGGTTAGTTTGTAATCGGTTCCAACATCCTTCAAGTTAATTTGATTTTTTTGCACAAATGCTTGGTTGTCCATTGCTTCAAACTGGTCTGTGACCAGCAGTGCCCTACCGTTGTTCCCCAGATCGACCAGGTTCAGCGGCACCATTAATTTGTTCTCATCCACCCACGCTCCGATATAGACATTCCCATATTTGATCACTCGGGTCAAATAATATTGCCCTCCGAGCTTATGGATGAACCATTCTGTTAAGTTGATCTGATTTGTACCCTCACGTTGCTCCTGAAAAAGTTGATTCATATTACTTTCTATGGCTTCCTGCGTGCTATAACTGACTTGATTACCCATGACGGTCAATAAATCATGATTCGTCTCTGAGTAAACAAAGAACATATCCATGGATTTATAATTCGGGAGGTCTTTTAGGAGCTTATTATTTAATTGAATTTTGGCAAAAGAGTATCGATCGGCATTTTGATCTCTAGGCACATCCAGCACGAGCAATCCTGTCTCTTGCGCAGCGATAGTAAATAAATACTTGTCCACCTCATCCAAATTCCGGTCGATTTGCCCCATGTATAAGCTGATTAAATTTTTATTCGATTGAGCTACTTGATTTCGAACAACCTTGATGGCATACAAATTGTTGTAGATCATAAAAACCACAATGGGGATGACAATACTGAACAAACCGAATATCAGCTTAAAGCGCAGTGACTTTAAGAAAGGCAATGTACGCATTTGCACGCTGACGGACTCCCCTCACATGAAAATACAGCTGAATCAGATCGAAGGCGCTTCGGATTTCAAATAGGCCATAATCATGTCTATTAACTGGAAGATCATATCACCTGGATCAATCTCTTGCTCAACACGAAGGATGTTTCCCCGAGATGCCATCCGCTGCGTCATGCTCATCATCGTGTTTGCAAGCATGGCCGAAGTCTTGGCTGGGTCAAGATCTGATCGGATGGAGCCATCTTGAATACCTTCCCTAATCAGCAAAACCTGTGATGGAAAGACATTCTTGATGAATTCTTTATACTTCTCCTCCAACTCACGGGTTGGATACTTCTCAAGATAATAGTGATCAAAGAGTCCAATAAAGCGCAAATGGCTGGGACTTCTCTTGGTAAAATCCTCCCAAGCTAAAAACAAGTTCCGCATTTTTTCTATGGCTGATCCGCTTCTCTTTTGTGCCTCAATAAATCCAAATAAATCTTCAAGAACCTTCATTTGAACCTCAAACGCTAGTTCATCAATCGAGTTATAATATTTATAAAGTGTAACACGACTAATCCCCAATCTTTGCCCGATGTCCTTCATGGTTACACCTGACAAATCTTTTTCCAAAAAAAGCTCTTGTGCAGCTAGTATCATTTCCTGCCGCCTGTTTATTTCTTAATTTATCTAATTCTTGTTCCCATCTGCTTTTCACGATAACACTCCTCGACAAAGAAACAAACTACAAAGCCAACTCTATTTACACAGTGTAAACACCTATCTGTAAACCGATTATATCGAAGAGTTGAATCTATTGCAAGCGTTTACAATTCGCGATATACAAAGAACAACCGACATCTCGTCGGCTCCCCTTATTCTCCTATTCATTCATCGTATTATGAAGTCTTTTTCTTGACGAAACCTTATACCTCCCTCACCACCTTATCATGACTATTAACCTCCTCTTTCTACTCCTGACTTGCGAGTCATTTCCTGGGAATCACGTCATCTTTCAGCTTTATTTCGCCTCTGTATCTTGATCCTCTAGCTTGCTCATTAGCTGCCTTACTTTCGAATCGGTGTCAGACCCAACAGATGGTGTATACACGCTGCACCTCAAATCCGTTCGACCCTGCACCTGAAGCGTGGTCAGATCAAACAACATCTTCCCGACCTTGGCATGACGGAATTCAATAAAAACTTCCGGAGCCGAGCTGACATCGCTTTGATTCCAAAATGTGCGGAAGTCTTCGTTTTTCTCGCTGATTCGTTCGATAAATTCACTATACCAATTATCTCCCAAATATTGGCCATAATAAGAACGAAACATCGCCAAAAATCCTTTTACGAAATCGCTCCAATTCACTGCGAGGGTCTTCAATTCTTTGCGCGTAAAAAGTAGCCATATCATATTGCGCTGTTCGAGAGGAATCATCGCAAAATCAAGAAATATAGCCGCTGCCGCTTGATTCCACCCGACAATATTGCATCTGCGATCCGAAATAATGGTCGGACAATCGTGCAATTCGGTAAGTATCCGACTAAGCGCGGGACTAATACTTGGTATATCATCGATAAAAGTGGTCGGTGCCGGCTGCTCCAACGCCAGCATGAATAAATATTGGCGTTCGTCCTCATTCAGCTTCAATGCTAGTGCGATCCGGTCCAATACTTGGACTGACATTTTAATTTCCCTGCCTTGCTCCAGCCATGTGTACCAAGTCGTACTTACTCCCGCTATAGCTGCTACTTCTTCTCTTCGTAAGCCGGGCGTTCGGCGGCGGCTTCCACCTAGCAGTCCTGCTTCATTGGGCTGAATCTTCGCTCGGTGTGCCGTCAGAAAATCAGACAACGCCTGAAGTCGTTCCTTCGTTTTCATTCTTTAACGCCTCCTAACCTTCATCCTAGAAGTCATTATACCAGTATAAACGATTACTTGTAATAGGATAATACCTATGACATGCTAATAGCACAAGTTAGCTATGAGTCTGCAAGTTTTCTTCGAAAACTCTAAAGTTCATGCTTACGATGCAAGTTTTCTTTGAAAACTCTGAAGTTCATGCTTACGATGCAAGTTTTCTTCGAAAACTCTGAGGAGGAACCTATAATGAAACGTGTTGTTGTGACGGGTATGGGGGTAATTACACCCCTGGGTAATGATGTAGATACTTTTTGGAATCGATTGGTCGAAGGACAATCCGGTATTCGGAAGATTGATACGATGGATGTTTCGGCCTACAAAACGGATTTCGCTGGGCTTGTCCGCGATTTCGATGCGGAAGCAGCGATCGGTCGCCGCGATGTTAGGCGGATGGATCGGTATTGCCAATTCGCTGTTGCTGCCGCCAAGCAAGCGATTGATGATGCCGGGCTTGTCATTGATGAACACAATGAGGAACGCGTGGGTGTTTACATTGGATCAGGTATCGGTGGGATTCACACAATCCTCGATAACTATAAGTTGTTGATGTCGCGCGGACCTGGCCGTGTCAGTCCCGTTGTTGTGCCGATGATGATTGCGAACATGGCGGCTGCACAGGTCAGCATTTTATTCGGCGCCAAAGGTCCTTCCTTGGCGCCGGTGACCGCTTGCGCCACGGGGAACAATGCCATTGGCGAGGCATTTAAGCTTATCCAGCGCGGAGGCGCGGATGTCGTTATTGCCGGAGGCGCTGAAGCGACGGTCACCGACCTAGCGCTTGCAGGCTTCGGCAACGCCACAGCGCTTTCGACGCGCTGTGACGCGCCGGAGCAGGCGAGCCGCCCGTTCGACGCGCAGCGCGACGGCTTTGTCGCCGCCGAAGGCGCCGGCGTGCTCGTGCTTGAGTCGCTCGAGTATGCCGAGCGGCGAGGGGCCCATATCCATGCCGAACTCGTCGGCTATGGGTCTACCTCGGACGCCTACCACATCGTGGCGACCGATCCCGAAGGCATGGGCGCGTATCGAGCCATGCGCGATGCTGTAGCTGATGCCGGGCTCGTGCCAGAGCAAATCGACACGATTAATGCACATGCAACAAGTACGATTGCAGGAGACTTATCGGAAACCCTTGCCATCAAGCGTTTGCTTGGTTCTGGCGCTTACAATGTACCGATCAGCGCCAATAAATCGATGATTGGTCATATGTTGGGTGCAGCCGGCGGAGTAGAAGCCGTCGCCCTAATTAAAACGCTGCAGAACGACATTATCCCGCCAACCATTAATCTTGAACATCCCGACCCGCAATGCGATTTGGACTATGTCCCCTTAGTTGCTCGCCACGCCAAGCTGCAATACGGGCTATCCAGCTCATTCGGCTTTGGTGGGCATAATGCGGTATTGATTTTCAAAAAATACAGATAACGGATCCATCCTATCTTTCGTCTTCTTGTAATTACTTTAGTAAACTGATACTATAATAATGTTTACTAATGTTTACTTTTAGGCGTGAGGTGGGAATTCATGTATTTTTACGATAAATTAAAGGATATGCGCAAGCTAAAAGGCTTCACCATCCGTGAATTAGCGGATCGTTCTGGGGTGTCAGCCGCTTATATTTCCCAACTTGAGAACGGTAATCGGGGTATCCCATCGCCGGATGTTTTAATGAAACTATCCGAAGGGCTTAATACGTCCTATTCCGAACTCATGGAAATTGCCGGATATCTGGAATCTTCACCATCAACACAGGAATTCCAAAGTAATCCCGTTAATTTGCGCCGCTTCCTTCGGGAAAATGAATTGATGTTCGATGGCTTCGTACTCACACCGGAAGATAAAGAATGGGTCGAGCGCATGCTGACCGTCCTATTTTGGAAAGACCGTCAAAGTACCAAAACGGATTTATATGCCTCAGAATGACAAAAGACTCGGCCACTTCGGGAGGCTATTGAAAAACTTCCGTTTTCTGAAGGAATTAAATAGTTGTATCAAAAAAGACGACTCAAATTCATTTTTCGAATTTTAGAGTCGTCTTTTTTAGGCTCAACATTTTAACGAAAGGATTCAGAGTGCAAGAGGGCTGGGATGATGAACGAACCGAAGGATGAACGGACTCTAGAGCCGCTATTGTAGTTTTGAATGACCTCTTTGGGAGCTTAGCGGACATCACCGCCGCTATTCGAGCGATAAGAGGCCGATGTCTATGATTTCACTGCCCTTAACGGAACCTCTGTCCGCAAGCAAGGGCAAGGCGAGGGATGAAGGGCAAATAACGGCCGCTATGTCCGCTTGCCTAATCCAATCGTTCAACCATCGCAGTCAAAACGGGTGAATCCGAATTCACAGGACCATTCAAACCTGATTGTTTAAAGTCAATCCCTAATTCTAACGATGAACCTTTTTTCACTATTTTTTTAAGGAGATTTTTCAGTGGCCCCCCACTTCGGCCGGGTCTTTTGTCATATCTATGGATCTTGTCAACAGTCCCCTTATTCAGGCCTGCCCTGCTCATTCAGCTTATAGCTCATATAGCTTCCGCTAGCGATACTGCCAGTAGTTGAATCGGATGGTTTCGACAAAATAAGCTCGTGATCCTTCCCTATGTGATCCGTTGTGAAGCCAGCTCCGATTTTCCATCTCACAAGCCCTCCACTTTTGGCATCTATCATAATCAGCTCTTCGTTTGAATCCGATTGTTCGTTTCCAAGCCCAGTATGCAGAGTTACATAGAGCTTCTCTCGATCCATCAAGAGATTGCCCATATTCGTATTTAGTTGCCATAACAAAGGGGTTACAGCACCGCTGGTTAAATCGATTCGCAATAACCTGAAGCCTTGAATCATGTACAATAAACCTTTTTCCCGATCTAACACATACGAATTTTCACCTTTGGGTGTTGCATCATAGATGCCGTCCGGCTTCGTTCGCGGGAAAGTAATTTCTTTCTGCCAATTTCCTTTCGTGTCAAATACATGGATATGATCGTCAAAAACGAGCAACATCTTATTCATATATAAAAGGATTTTTGGCTTTCCTACTGCATTTGTCATCGATCCGACATGATGCGTAAGCAGATTCATCTTCAACGGATCATACACGTAGAGCCGACTGGACTCATACAACCACTGCACTCCAATTGGATCCTCATACAAACTTTCCGGATACACAGCCACTTCTTCTTTAGGCAGTTTGCTTACTGATTGGGGAAGTGCCGCGGTCGTAGAGAGCTTCTCCAATTCGTTCGTAAACAAGGTTATGCCCTGAAGACCATATCCTTCTATCTCCCCTTTTTCATTAGTGCCTACTTTCCATGGCATCGGAATGGGGGACTCTTCTGTAATTTCCCATTTCTTACTCAGCTTCAGAATGCGATTGCCAAACGTATCCGCCACATACCAATAACCATCTTTGCTTATAAAATCTGCCGCAGACTGGCAAACCATATAATTGCTTATCGAGCAATGCTGCTTTACAGGCAGTTTGCCCATATCCTTCAACCCGCCTGATGCTTCCCAGCGCTCCATGCGATCCCCAGTCAACACGTACCATTCTTCTCCCACTTGGCGTACGGTCCGATTGTTGGAAGCATCTCCGCTACCTGAATAATCGCGCTGTTTAAGCGCATTTTGCAATTGCTCAGGAATAGCTGCGTTAAGTGATTGTTCCTTTTCGAGAGCCTCTCGTTTAGGAAATAAGAGCATAACTTCCTTCGTCGGACCCTCTGACTTTTCGCTCTTCGAAATCCGTCCTGCTGCCAAGGTACTCATCCAGAGAGATTCTTCTGGCATGCTGCCTCTCGTATTCATTAAATCGTACAAGGATAGGTATTGCTTTATTCCATCTTTGGTTCCCTGCATCATCGAACCGTCGCGTGTTATAGCTGTGACGCCTTTCATCGATAAATCCACTTCATGAGGCTCCAAGCTTTTCATACCTTGAGTGCTAGGATAAGAAATCGTCTGAAGAATGTCATTTTTCATGCGAACCAAATTCAGACCGCTGAGTAATGTCCAACCTTCTTCCATTAACCTGACAGATAAAATGAAGGGAGTTGGATGGGTGGAAGGCAGCAGAAGACCTTTCTCTGTTCCGTTTTCCATACTGTTTATGCTTAATAAAAGTGCATTAGGCCCTGTGTACGGAGGTTGCGAGCGGAGAGCTGTATCGATGTTGATCGGCTGCGTTCTTCCTAATTTATATCCCGATAGTCTATAAATGCTTGGGCTGACTGAACCATTCTGATAGATGAGAAGTCCTCGTTCATCCTCCATAATGGTTAAATTATCGAATTCTTTTACCTTTGTTAAAACAGTTCGATCCGCCTCACTTACTACCGGAGGTTTCATATTTGTGCGATCTTGCGATGCGGAGTAATCATTTACGAAAAGCTGACCTCTGCCTTGTCCGTTCATCCAATACTCCTGGTAGTGGTCGACAGTCTTTTCGAGAAATAAAGCTCCTGCCGGTTTGTTCGAAAACGTGATGCTCTGAATTCCTTCAGGAGCAATCTGCATATCCCCCACACGCTTAAGCGGGTTGCTTACAGTAGTAGTGAGATTGATTTCATACCATTCGCCCTGCTTGCGCTCCCCGTTCGTCAAAGGGAACCCAATATAGGCGGTTTTGTCATTTCTCCATATATAGCCTGTTCTTGTTGACGGGAATCGTAAAGGATTATTTTGAAAACCAGAGCCGCCGATCCACTCGTACCGGATTTGATTATTTTGCATATAAACAATTTGCTTATCATTCTGTAAAAGAATAAGAGGCTCTTTCGCATCTGTTGTGAAACGGTGATCCGCTGTCTTCCACTCCCGTATATCATTCAATCTTTGCTCAATCGAACTAGACAACAACTCGGATGGCGTTGGCGTTGGTTGTGGGTTGAGTGTCGCTTGGCCACCAGGCCATACACTCGTCAGACGTTCATGGTTCGCCCCCATGCCATATAGCAAATAATGAGGATGACGCTTAGCAGCAATCCAACTGCTCCACGTATCCATAACTTCCTACTCATGCCGGCCTCCTTCTTCAACAACAGACGATTTCGGTAGTACAGCGCTTTCAACCTATTGCCTATTCTAACATGGAATGAGCCAAGAGAACTATATGGATGGAAGTATTTCTCAGAAATTATGTTCAATTAAAAAAAAGAAGATTCATCCCTTAAGTAAGAGATTGAATCCTCTATGTCAAACTGGCAAATCTTTATTTAATAACCTTCAATAAACGTTTAGCTGTACCATTTGGCGTATCAAAGATCTCATACACGTTGACTGTAAAGGGATAGCTGAACTGTTCAGAACTAATATTACTCGCATCTACGAATTGTACGCCACTAATCAATTTGTTTGTTCCTGATAATGCAGAATCTTTGGAACCGACAACTCGTCCTGCCGAATCAACAATTTCAAATCTAATTTTAGAGAAATTGTTATCCACAACCACATTCTCTTTTGCGTAATATCCAAATCCATACGGAATTTGTAAGTATACATGAGTTGTGCCGTAGTTTGGGTGTTCACTGTGAATTCTTTAATTTTCAAGTCAAATGGGTACAACGAAATTGTGCCATCCGTCGCTTCATCTTGTAAGCTCGTTTGTAAAGCTGCGATTGTTGTCGTAAATGGAGCCGCAGCTTGCGCATCAAGCAGCTTCAAGGAGAAATCCTTGCCTGTTTCGGATTGCGGTACGATATAAGAATAACTCACTACGTAGCTGAGTCCAGGATTTAACATTGTTGTGACATTCGTTTGACGAGCACCTTGATATGTGATTCCCTGCGCATTCGTCAACTCCGACAAAAAGGCTGGCGTCGCCGTCGGTACATCGCTTGTATTCGTTAATTTAAATTTAGCAACTGCCGTCTTGTAGCCTTCGCCTGGATTTTCGTGTAAATGAAGTTCCATTAACGACACTTCTGTTTTCTTATCTACGACCTTGGTTAAGGCATCAAAAGCAATCGGTTGACCGATTGAATAAGGAACTGCGGCGGATTGCTCTTGATCAGTTTTCGGCCAAGCCATCGTTAGCTTTCCAGTCGCTAGGGTAATAGCTTGGGATCCTGGTGTTTTTGGCACAAAAGTATCCGTGGAGACGACCAATAGATTAGACAACGTAACGCCATTTTCTAAAGGTATCGCAAAATGAATGTATTTCTTCTCACCTGCTTCCAAGACCACAGCGTCTTTTTCGGCCAGCTTCCCTTCATAGGTCTTCAGCGCCGATTGCGCATCCAGTCGGAAGGATGGAACCGTTTCGCGGCCTGCCCCCGGATTATCTGCAAGCACAGTCACAACCGCACTGCGGCCCGCAGCCGTATTTTGGATAGAAACTTCTACAGGGGTATACACTAATCCTGAATTTACTCCCGGGATTGTGAATGCCTGCTTCCAATCCAGCAAAGTCAGATTCTGCGAGGCTGGATTCCTATCTCCATACCATACCGAAGACGTTGGTATCGAAAGCAGCGTTGTCTCAAGCTTCGGATAGGCATATATATCTACATTTACGAAGGAAAGTTCATCAATTTGCGTAATTTCTTTACTATCTACGGTTGTCATATAGACTTGTTCGCCGATTTCTCTAGGTTGCAGCGTATCTTTATTGCCAGCACTTGGCTTCAGGGTATAAACGATACCGCTTGCTGTATGAACACGAAGCTCATGTTCCGGTACACGATTTTGTGTGGTACCCCCGTTATATAGACGAACTGTAACAGAGATTTGCGAGCCTAAAGCAGTAGGCGTCACAGCAACATTTTTAACTGCTGCTCGAATATCACTCGTCAAGCCGTAATTGGCAGTCGGCGCGGAGACGACGGTTGGCACCGCGTCCGCCGCGAATACCGGCAGTCCTCCTTGAACTAACATTGTCCCTAACATCAAAGCGGTTAAGCCTGATTTCCACGGTTTATTTTTCATGTTCGTACACTCCTCATTCTGAGATTTCGCAAAAGGTTACTTAGCTGCTGGTGTCGTTGTTGGCTGCGTAGTCTCTACTTTTTGTCCGTCTTTCAATGTATTCTGACCAGTGATGACTAATTGTTCGCCGTCTTTAAGCCCTTCAAGCACTTCTTGGTATTCACCGCTTATACGTCCAAGTTTTACCTTGCGCTTTTGATACTGATCGCCTTGTTGAACGAAGACAAACGTATCGGATGCTTCACGGATAACGCTCAGTGATGGAATCGCAACAACTTGCTCTTCTTTATCTGTCGTTAACTGTACCATAAATCGTTTACCCGGTTGAAGCTGATGATCCGCATTCGGAACTTCCAGCTCTAATGTGAATGTTTTTGTGGTAGCACTCATCAAAGGCGCCAAATAACTAATCTTGGCTGTCCCTTTTTTATCCGGTGTGTCCGGATTGTAATAGACAAGCTCTTGCTTGCCTTTCACAAGTTGATAGTTCGTTTCGGATAACTCTGTTTTAAATTTGATTGGATCAATCTGCTGCACTTGCCCGACTTTACCTGCAGCTGCATTGACGGTTTGACCAACGACGATATTAAAATCGGTCAACACACCGCTTCCCGGTGCTTTCACACTATAATTATCCAAAGAACGCGTTGCATCCTCTAAGGAAAGCGTGGCAGATTGCGCTTGCGTTTGCGCCGCAGATATCGAATCCGTGTTATCAAAAGCAGATAGCTTGCTCTGCGCGGAATCCAGATTCATCTGAGCGCTGTCCAAAGCTTGTTTGGTTTGATCAACCTGATGCTGAGTGACAAGTCCCGCATCATAATCATTACGAATTTTATTGTAATCCTGCTGTGCGTTCTTAAGAGCTGTTTGGGATCTAGTCACGCTGTCAGCCAGATCTTTCCGATTGTTCACTTTGTTATCGCGTGCTTGTTGAAGCGATTCTTGCGCGCTTCGCACAGAGAGCTCGCTCTTACTTTTTGCCGAAAGCGCATCTTTGTTATCAATCTTGAACAGAACGTCTCCTTTCTCGACGTACTCTCCCCGTTTTTTCAATACTTCGATTACTTCTCCATTGGCCTTTGCAACAACATCAAGCGCTGTTCCTGCAGCTACATCTGCAACCTGCTCGATAGGATTGCTGATTTTTTGTTTCTTAATGACATCCGTTTTAATCGCTCTTGGTGCTAACTGCACAGTTGCCGCACCTTTAGCTCCCGGCGCTGAGCAGCCGGCAGCCATAACGACTGCTGCTGTCAATAAGACGATTACGCCCATTGAACGATATTTGAATTTACGCTTCTCCGTACTACCGTTGATCATCTGTGTGCCTCCCTTTATACCTCTAACGAACTTGTTGTTATGGTTTCTTTATTTTTATTGCGTTTGAACATACGACCGAACCGATTTTTTATGCTTTCAATCAACTCATAAATAATAGGAACCACAACGAGTGTCAAGAGGGTAGAAGTTATCAGACCGCCAATTACGACTACGCCAAGGCCTTTACCGATCAATCCACCTTCTCCCGAAATCCCTAAAGCAAGGGGTACCAATGCCATAATGGTAGCTCCGGCTGTCATAATAATCGGACGAAGCCTTACTTTTCCTGCTTCAATCAAAGCATGCCTCACCGTATAGCCTTCATGGCGCAGCTGTTGAGCGCGGTCAATCAAGACAATCGCATTGGTAACTACGATACCAATGAGCATGAGAAAACCAATCATCGAGGTAACCGTTAAAGGCTCTCTCGCTATGGCAAGGCCAAGGAGACCACCGATAACAGCAAGCGGCAATGAGAACAAGATGGCGAAAGGTGCGCTCGCATTCCCAAAAGCCAGAACCATGATCAAGTAAACAACGAATATGGCAGCAGCCATAGCTACGAATAATTGTTTGAAGCTGTCATTGACGTCAGAGGATACACCGCTAATTTTTGGTGTTACACCTTGCGGCATTTCAACTTCTTTGAGCGCCTTGCTCAGTTTGGCACTTACGCCGGTTTTATCAGCTGCATTGATTTTTGCAGTTACTTTTACAAGCTGCTGCTGTTTTTCACGGGAAAGGGAAGCAGCTCCCTTAATTTCATTGATCTTGGCAACTTCCTTCAACAAAATCGTCGATCCATTCGGTCCGGCCAACGGAATATTGCCTAATTTCTCAAGCGTATTTTTATCTGTTTTGTCCAAAGATACCGTTGTGGTATAGACGATATTATCAAATTTCATGTCACCCAGCTTTTGCTTTTGAATCCAGACTCGTGCTGTGTCTCTAACTTGCGATGCGCTTAACCCGTAAGCTCTTGCTTGCTTCTGATCGACAGCAATTTCAATCTCCGTTTTAGCATCGCTAAGGTTGTCTGCGACTTCGGCAAGCTCAGGGAATGTACTCAGCTTCTCTTTGACTAACTTGGCTGCTTTCTCTAACTGAAGTTGATCATCACCTTGCAGCGTGTATGCAAAATCAGTGGATGAAGTGCCGAAGTCGCCTTCCATCGATTTTGCCTGAACTTCTGAACCATTTGGCAACTCGGAGAGAATGAATGCTTTCATGTCATCCTTCACTTTATTCGGATCTACTTTATCATTTAATTGAACGAAAATCTGTGAAGCATAAGGTGTTCGTTCATCATCTTTACCTGCATAGCCCACTAAGGCTTCAACGAATTTAAACACAGGCTCGCCGTTAGAATCTTTGGTGTTTAACAAAACACCTTCGATTTCATTTGTCTTAGCGTCCGTAGCCTCGAAGGAAGTTTCATAAGGCATTTTCAATTGGAAATACATCGTCGTAGGCGGTTTAGAGCTAGGTAGGAAGGAGACCGATAGGAACGGAATCGTTCCTCCAATGCTCACTACCAGCAAAAGTAGTGACAGAAGTAAAGTTTTAATGCGATTTTTCAGACTCCATGTTAACACTTTTTCATAAAAAGTCGTTAATTTCGTAGGCTTTGTTTCATCATGATGCCCTTTTCCAGGTTTGCTGCGCAGTACCAACAGTTTCGCCAGCATCGGAATAACCGTTAGGGCAACAATTAAGGAAGATAGCAATGCGCAAGCAATCGTCAAGGCAAAAGGTCTGAAGAAACCGCCGATCACCCCTGTTACCAGAGCGAGCGGAGCAAATACCCCTACTGTTGCCAACGTTGATGATGTAATGGCCATAGAAACTTGGCTTGTGGCAAGCGCAATGACGGATTCTTTGCGTTCCTGCGCTTTTTCCAGCGATGCATAAATATTTTCAATAACAACGATGGAATCATCGACGACACGGCCTACGGCAATGAATATACCTCCGAGTGTCATCGTATTAAGTGTTAAGCCCAGCTGTGACATGAGCAGTAAAGTAATTAAAATGGATAGTGGAATCGAAACGAGAACAATAAGTGTCATTCGAACGTTGCGTAAGAAGATAAGAATCATAAGTGATGCCAAAACAGCGCCAATAATGCCTTCACGCACGAGTCCTGAGATCGATTCTTTGATCTGATCCGCACTATCATAGGTGTTTTTGAACATGATATTCGGCAGCGAAGTGTGCCATTCCTGAATCAGCTTGTTGATGGAACTGGAAAATTCTACGGCATTGGCGCTTCCAGCTTTGTACAAAATCATACCAATTGCCGGTTTGCCATCCAGTCTGCCATTAAAATTAGACTCCGTAATTGCTTTAACCTTGGCAACTTGGGCCAAAGTAACAATGTCGCCCTTAGGAGTTGTAATTTCTACCTGTTCTAATTGATACAAGCTGGATATATTCCCTGTTACACGCGTCATCTTATTATTGCCACTAATCTCGACACTGCCAATCGGGCTTTGCGTGGCAGCCGAATTAATCGCGTTGCTGACGAGGGACGGGGAAAGACCGTAAACTTCAAGTGCTGACGCATCCAGCTCAATATCGAGCGAGGTGTCGCGGGCGCCAATTATGTTCATATGGTCTATGCCTTTGATGCCTTCAAGTCCTGGTTTAATTTTATCTTTAAAGCTCTTGTCGAGCTCCGTTTGGCTAATGCCATTCTCCGCATAAGCGACTAAGTAATTGGACGGAAAGGATGCTGCACCAAAGGTGGATGCTTTCGGCGTCCAGCTGTTGCCGGAAGGGTCACCGCGGCCAATAGATCTTGAACGGCCTGCTTTTTCTTGTCTGTATCTACGTTTTGTTTAAACATCAGAATGATCATGGAGAAATTGTCACTCGATGTTGAAGTCATAGAGTCCAAATCCTCTATGTTAGCCAACTTCTTCTCAATCGGATCCGTAATTTGATCCATGACATCCTTGGGCGCTCCCGTGTAGGTTGTCGTTACAGCAACTACCGGGAAAGAAACGTTAGGCATGTTCTCTACTTTAAGCTGCGTCGATGAATAAAATCCGCCTACAAAAAGCATGATCATGATGATGAATAATGCCGAGACATTTTTCATGGAAAACTGTGTAAGTCGATTCATTCTTGCACTCCCTTCGTAACCATAGCTTTGCAACATTTTCATCAAATGTTCGTTACTACAAGATACACGTGAAATATGAACCCAATATGAACAAATAAGAAAAACCAACTGTGAAGAAAATATAAATAAGCCTAGGATCATATCCTAGGCTACTGGAAAGCCTAAAAGAGGCTGCTTGTTCGGATATTATCTATCCAGATGGTCGTCCATCCTTCGGGCCATATCAGGATCTTCATAGATCGCGATTTTCGAATCAATAAGCTCAAGATTTCTCTTCAAGTCGTCAATTTGCATTAATACTTGACTACGGTGCGCAGTGAGCATCGTTTTGCGTGCGTCCACCGTTCCGCTTCCCTGCGTACACCAATCACTGTACTGCTTGATTTCTTTAATCTGCATGCCCGTATTTTTCAGGCAGCAGATCATTGCTATCCATTTAAGATCCCCTTCGGTGAACGTTCGGTTACCGGATTTGTTCCTCTCAACAAAGGGAAGAAGACCCTCTTTGTCATAAAATCGCAACGTGTGTGCGGATAGTCCGAATTTATTGGCTACCTCGTTAATGGTAAAATTTATTTTCCTCACCTTCCCCTTGACTTAGAGTTAACTCGAAGTGATATCATCACTTTAGTCCACATAATTAGAAAAATCAAGTGGTCAATCACATAATTAAAGGAGAATGGACAATGGAAACAACTCAAAAGATCGCGTTAGTAACAGGAGGTAGCAGAGGTCTAGGCAGGAATACTGCCATTGCGCTGTCCAACAAAGGAATCGACGTCATCGTCACTTATCATACCCGAAAAGAAGAAGCAGATTCGGTAGTCAAAGAAATCGTAGGCAATGGCCGAAAAGCTGCTGCACTGCAACTAGATACGGGTAACGTATCCTCTTTCGAAGCTTTTGAATCTCAACTGTCAAACATACTTAAAGAAAATTGGAATCAAGAGCATTTCGACTTTTTGATCAACAATGCTGGATTTGGACTGAATGCTCCTCTTGCGCAAACAACAGAGGCACAATTCGATAACTTGATGAACGTTCACTTCAAGGGTGTGTTTTTCCTGACACAAAAGCTGATTTCCCGTATTGCCGATAACGGAAGGATCATTAACCTTTCAACGGGCTTAACTCGTTTTGCGCTTGAAGGCTACGGAGCTTATGCCGCCATGAAAGGCGCAATCGAAATATTGACGAAGTACATGGCCAAAGAATGGGGACGCAGAGGCATTCGGGTCAATGCCGTCGCCCCGGGAGCGATCGCTACGGATTTCGGCGGTGGCGCGGTGAGAGATAATGAGGGGATACAGGAATTTATCGGCTCTCAAACGGCATTAGGAAGAGTTGGAGAAGCCAACGATATCGGCGGGGTTGTCGCGTCCTTGTGCACGGCCGATTTGGGTTGGGTGAACGCGCAGCGTATCGAGGCTTCTGGGGGCATGTTTCTCTAATCTACAGAATTTAAATAATGAACACCTTGGAAGTTCTCTTCCAAGGTGTTCATTATTTATGATTTTTTCGGCATAAACGTCATTACAGGTAGGGTCACAATAAATAAGGTGCCTTTTCCCCACTCGCTTTGAACTTCAATAGTGCCTTGATGTTTATCGATAATCTTTCGAGCTATGGCAAGACCCAGACCACTTCCACCGGTTTCACGCAATCTAGCTTGATCCGCTTTATAGAATCGATCAAAAATCCTTCCTTGGTCTTCCTCCTGAATACCAATGCCATTATCCTGAATACGCACCTCAACTCGGTCAGTTAAAGGGACGAGCTTTACATAAATATGCCCACCCTGAGGGGTAAATTTGACGGCATTGCCGATGATATTCATCCAAACCTGACTTAATTGATCCGCATCCCCTGATATTTTCACCCTCGGTAAAGCTAAATCCATATCAATCCGTTTTTCTGACCATTGTGGTTCATGAAAAACAACAATTCTTCGAATCTGCTCATCTAAATCAAAGATTGTGGGATGAAAAGGATGATGCTCAGATTCCAGCGAAGCAAGCTTTAATAAATTCTCACTTAATCGAGACAATCTTTCACTTTCACGCTCAATGATTTCCAAATAGCGAAGACGATCATCCTCTAGAATGTCATTTTGTCTTAACGCTTTAGAGAAACCGCGGATGGCCGTCAAAGGTGATTGTATTTCATGGGACACGTTGGACACGAAATCCTGCCTCATCTGCTCAAGCTGTTTGAGTTCTCCGGCCATATGATTGAAACTCTCGGTCAGCAAGCCGATTTCGTCCTTCGTTTTCACCTTGATGTTCACGTTAAAATTACCTCGGGCCAAACGATTGGTTGCCAACGTCAGTCTTTTTACGGGGCTTACAATGTAACGGGAAGCGATAAGAATAAGAAAACTACCTATTAATAAAACAATAAAGAGCACGGATGCAACCGCCGTTTGGCTCTGTCTTCTGGCTTCCTCGGTGAACTTGGGGGCTAGAAATATGGCATAATTCGTTGCATTCACCGTTAGTGGAATGCCAATTTTTACACTTACCGCATTCTCGAATATCCCATATTTGACATTAACACTCTTGTAGATATCGCCACTCAATACTTTTCTAACCTCAAGCGGATCGATATGAACGTAATCGCCTTTTTTTGCCACTCCAAATGATTCGTGGTTACCGTTTGTATCGTAGAGGGTCAAGGAATAACTATCATTCAATTCTGTACTGGCTTCCAAAAAGGTATTCAAATCCTGAGGTTTAAACTCATCGCTCATCATTACAAGCTGCCGACCAATTTTCAAAAGTGAAGTTTGGACTTCCGTTGTAATTCGGTCGGTGTACAACAGCATAGCTATGGGAAAAGCTAGTAGAACGCTTATCACTACAACTGCTGAGAAAACGAGTACAACTCGTAAATATAAGGTTTTGATCATAGCCTTACCTCAAGACGATAGCCTAATCCACGAATGGTTGTAATCTGGAATTGATCCGTTATCGGTTCGAAGCGTTCGCGAAGACGTTTGATGTGCACATCAACGGTTCTCTCATCGCCTTCATAATCCATTCCCCATATTTGTTCAATAAGCTGGGTCCTTGTAAAAATTTGCGCCGGATAGCTGCCCAATTTATACAATAACTCAAACTCTTTAAGTGGAAGAACAATTAATTGTTCTTGAACACGAACCGCCAATGTCGTTCGATCAATCACGATATCACCCATTTGCACCTTCTGGGAGGACGCAATTCGGTAACGCTTGAGCAAAGCCTTAACTCGCATAACCAGTTCGACTGGGTCAAATGGTTTTACGACATAATCATCTGTTCCAAGCTGAAACCCTTTCACTTTATGCGTTGACTCTCCTTTGGCTGTTACCATGAGTATGGGTAGGTCATTATATTGGGAACGAATCTGACGGCACAACTCCCAGCCATCCATGAGCGGCATCATAATGTCCAGAATGACAAGATCAGCCTGCGCCGTTTCCAGAAACGTCAATGCTTCTTGCCCATTTCTTGCTTCTATCACGTCCAGGCCCTCTCTGGCCAAATAAACACGAATCAGTTCACGGATATCTGAATCATCATCTACAACCAGGATCTTGGCCAAGGATCACTCACCTCTCTCTTACTGTGTTATCTCTCGCCCATATAAGCAATCGGATCCGTCGATCCCGCTTCCTCAAAACCCTTCAAACGCAGTCGACAGCTATCGCACTCACCGCAAGCTTCCGCTTTTCCGTTGTAGCATGAGGTTGTTAATTCGTAAGGAACACCAATTTTCAAGCCCTCTTCGATAATTTGAGCTTTGGTCCATTCCATCAAAGGCGTTTCAATGGTAATCCCTTTTCCCTCGACGCCTACTTTTGTCGCTAACGCAATGACTTCCTCGACTTTGTGGATAAATGCCGGACGACAATCCGGATAACCGCTATAGTCAAGCGCATTTACACCGATATAAATGGCTTCAGAGCCTGTTACTTCTGCATATGAAGTCGCAATAGAAAGAAAAAGTAAATTGCGACCAGGCACGTAGGTAACCGGAATTTCCGATTCTTCTGAATGAGGAGCTTGACCATTCACGATTTGAGGCACCTCAATCCGCTCATCGGTCAGTGCACTTCCGCCGAAATCACGTAGAAAATCAAGCTTAATGATTTTGTGGCGACGACCGACACCGTAATGCTCAGCAACTTGCTTGGCATTCTCGATCTCGATTTTGTGACGTTGTCCATAATCAAAGGATAACGGGTAAAGCTCATAACCAGCCTCTTTGGCCAGTCCCATACAGGTCGTGCTATCTAAACCGCCGCTCAAAATAACGACAGCTCGTTTGTTCTCTAGATTATTGCTTGCATTCATATTGAAAGCCACCTCTTTTTATTCGATTGACTAATTAGCTATACACCGCGCATTGCAGGGTCCCAAATTATTTTGTGAAGCTGCATGTTGAGCTTCACCTTGGACAAGCCGGCTTCCAGCATAAGCTCCACAAGCTTGCGCGGCGGCATCGTTTCCCACACTGGGCTAAACATCGGAAGCGCCTTCGTCGGATACTGTTCCAACACTTCAACCGCGGTACGGAAATCCAGATCGGAGCCGATAACGAATTTTAGTTCATCCTGCTCGCGGAGCAGCGCAAGGTTGCTAACGATCATCTGCTCCATCTCACCGGAATCAGGCAGCTTATAATCCATAATATATCGCACCTTTGGCGAAAGCACGCGCTCTGCAAAAAGGGAGAGATCGATGGCCCCGTTCGTCTCTATATGCAGGTCATCAATATGATCCAGTTCTGCAAGCGCCTCGATTAGAGCCAGTGACTTCTCTCCATACAAAAGCGGCTCACCACCGGTAAGGCAAATATGCCGCGAATGGAATGTGCAGACCTTGCTGACGATTTCGGAAATCGTCATGACCGTATCTGCTTCCGTAGGGGGGTAGCTATATTTGGTATCACACCAAGTACAACGCAGGTTGCAACCAAAAAGACGGACGAAGACTGTCGGGAACCCTGCTCGTGTCCCCTCGCCTTCAACCGTCTCGAAAATCTCGACCATCGGAATACGGATATCTCGCATCAAGCTTCTTCCTCCATCATGGCTCGAGTGACAGCCGCGTAGCTTGTCGGTGTCTCCCAAAGCCGAATTTCTTCCAGCAGGATGGCAGGATAAAGCTGCTCAGCAAGAAGAGCTTGTTGAATCTCTTCATACATCCAGACTACCATATTTTCAGCTGTTGTATTCATCGCCGGCAAAACATCATTTAAATATTGATGATCCAACCGATCAATTATACGTTCTTTTGCAATCCGTTTAATATCCCCAAAATCTATAGCGATCCCCCGGTTATCCACTTTCCCCCGCATAATAACTTGTAATTTGTAGGTGTGGCCGTGCAGATTTTTACATTTCCCCTCATAACAATGCAAATGGTGGGCACTGTCAAACGTAAACTCTTTGGAAACCAAGACGGATTTGTGATGATATTTTAGTTGATTTTCTTTGATGTCTCGTCCCAATATTTGTACATCTCTAGGGATTTGGTAGCTCATATCTATCACCTCTTATATAAAAAACAGTACTTTCTATTATATCATGTCGATTGCGATTCTCACAATCCACTGCATGGGATGAATCATTGGTATTTGTAAGGAGATATAGGAAGCGAAGAATGTTAGGGGTTTTTTCGATTTTTTTGATTCCAGTCCAAGTGTCCACGAATTTCCTGAATACGCTCATTTTCACTCCGCAGATCAGACTCAATTAAAGCAGTCAACTGTTCGATTTGGTCAACTACCATATCGGGGAGTTCTATTTCCTCAAGTGATTTCACAATATAGAGCAAGCACTGCAGCGTCTCTTCCATGAGGCTCTTCTTTTTACCTGTAAGAACAACTTCCGACAAAAAAACAAGGTGACTCAACTCTGCTTGTGTCATTTTCAAGAGGATCATCCCCTTTCCTGCTTCCATTATCCAACATTTTTAGACATCGGGAAAGAGTATCTTGACAACGGAAACTATAACTTTTATTATTACAGAAACTAATTATTTTATCACGTTCTGATTTTAGCGAAGATGGAAGCATTTTTCTTTTATCGGAAAGGATATAAATCTGTCGTAGATACACACTAAAAAGAATTTTCATACTTGGAGGGAACATAATGAGCACACAATTGCAATCGGATGTATTACAAGTTCTGGAAGATCGTCACTCGGTTAAGCAATATCAAACCGGACATAAAATACCAAAAGAGGTTTTGAAGCAATTATTGACGTCGACATCACAAGCCCCATCTGCGTGGAATCTTCAGCACTGGAAGCTTCTCGTTATTGAAGATCAAGCTCAAAAAGAGAAATTGCTCCCTATCGCGTACGGCCAAAAGCAAATCGTTGAAAGCTCTGTTGTTATCGCTATTCTGGGTGATCTTCAAGCAAACAAAAATGCTGAGCTTGTCTTCGGGCCGGCTGTTGAAGCAGGCTTCATGCCCAAAGAATTGAAAGATAACCTCGTTGCACAAATCGAAGGTGCTTATCAATATCCGCAAGTCGCTCGTGATGAAGCCATTCGCAATGCTTCTCTTGCTGCGATGCAGCTGATGATTGCCGCCAAAGCCTTAGGTTATGATACTTGTCCAATGGGTGGTTATGACGCGGCCAAATTCGTTGAAGCTTTCAACGTACCTGAACGTTACCTTCCTGTCATGCTGATTAGCGTTGGATTGGCAGCTTCACCTGCAAGATCTGCAGGCCGACTATCCTTAGATCAAATCACCGTCTCTAATTCCTTCTAAAACAACGAAAAGGCATGGTTCCATCGGAAGATGGAACACATGCCTTTTTTATCGAAGAAAACCTTACTAATGAATTTGATCTGTTTCGAACCAAATTTCATCGATCAACTTATTCTTATACAGCATGGACACGTTGAAGGTTTCATACTCTTTTTCCTTGTCCAATTCTTCCATCAATAATGAAGCTATCAGCTCTCGGTCATCCGAATTTCCAGGTTCACGGAAATCAATAAATCCCGTTAGCTGGCGCTCACTGATATCAACCGTGGCCGTACCGATAGGCAGTCCGCCGTAGGATTGCTGGTAGATTTCATACGTAAGCGTATCCCCATCATCTCTAGCCATAACAATCGTATAATCATTGGGATCAAGAGGAGTCATCGTTGCTTGGTTAGGTAGATCTGCCAGATCCAAAAGATCAATATGTGTGAGTTCGACAGTATCTATCGTTTCCCCATTAACATTCATGTTGAAAATAAACGTATCTGTTTCATCCTCGTTGAAATCAGCCACAATTAATTCAGTCACCGTGTCCATTTCTTCATCAAAAGGATCAAACTTCCAGGTTATATTGCCTACAACTTCCGAGCCATACACTTGAAGCATGACCTCAGCTATTAAATCTGCTTCATTATCATATACGTGATAGTCCACACGGTTTCTCTTCTCACCTACAATCACAAGTTCATAGCCCTTCTCCTTCTTAAGCCCACCCCTCATATCCATTTCTTCTGCGCCATCCGGATCGGTATCATCGAATCGTGAACCATCCCTCACCCACTCATAATCAACTTCATCATCGTGAAAGTGAGAGGACATCGCACTGGAATCCCATGCGGTCTCCGTTGTTTGTAGGTTAGCTCCTGTTGCAATAATCAGGTCAAAATCACTATAACTGACAAGCACCTCACATTCCTCAATGGCCAGTGCATCAGTCACTTGCTGAATGTATGTTTGTACGAATTCATACACCTTCTGTTTATTCACAATCGTTATGGACTGCCGTTCTAGTTGGATTGAGCCCTTAAGCCGATGCGATTCCCTGTAGACTAGCGTTAACGTACCGACAAACTCACCATTGTACATAATATCGCAGACTTCACCGCCTGCTGTTTTCAAATCGGGTCTAAGCATGATATCGGCCACCACTTACTCGCCTCCTCTACAGATCTTGTATCATTCTTTTGTAGAGTGTCCCAACATCGACCAAATTATGAGGAATTTGTGCGCCTGAACGATAGCCTCGGTATGCAACCCTGTTTTTCACTAATTGTGTAAACAATATTTAGACAGGGCTTCATGAACCCCTTCATTATTATTGGATGATGTTAAAGCATCGGCGGCGTTCCGCACATCTTCAGGAGAATTGGCTACCGCAATGCCAAGCCCCGCGAATGCCATCATTTCCAAATCATTATAATAATTGCCGATTGCCATTATCTCAGTTGGATTCACCTCTAAGGTTGCAGCCAAAGCCTTTAAAGCATTCCCTTTATTAGCCTCTGCACTCATGACATCAATAAACAGATCGCCGCTGCGAATCATCCGCAAATGACCATATAGTTTCTGCTCTTCCCATTCCTTTTGAACACGATCCAATACGTCCGGTTGGCCAAACAATGTGAATTTCACAATCGGCAGCCCTAGTTCGGATACATCAGTCACAAGCTTAGGGCTAATTAAAAACTTCTTATACATCTCTTTTTCATACTCACCAATTCGTTCGATATACATATTAAAAGAGGTGCATACATCAAAATGAATCCCCTCACGTCTCACATAATCCAACATAGGCTGAATTTCCGAAAGTGTGAATGAAAACTCGTTGACTAAGGACTGCCCACGCTCGTCCGCATGAACCGTTGCAGCGCCATTATGAGTAATCATTGTGCCTTCCAACCCAAGCTGCTGCAGAATAGGCAGCGTACTGGCGGGTGCCCTTCCCGTACAAAGCACAATATGGCAGCCTTGATCATGTACTTCCTGAATGGTCTCTATGGTTCTCTCGGTTAATTCATGGTCATCATTTAATAAAGTCCCATCTACATCCAATGCTATCAATTTAAATTTCAAGGTTCTCGTCTCCCTTGTCTCTCATCTTCATCGACTTATTGTACCATAGGTCTATCGTCCGTTCATCGGTTTTACAAAAAAGACAGTTATTGAACACGATGTACACCAACCGATTGGTTCACATTACCAATAATTTGAACAGGAACTGATTCTGTTTTCACCCGACCATTATGATACTGAATTTTAAAATGAATATGTTGTATACCTCGTGGCAATCCCTCCGTAAGTGACTGGAATTTCGGATCAAAAAGTTCCCCCTTGAAAAGGGTAGCATCTTCGTTCGATACAAGTAATTTGACAGAAACAAATAAGGAATTCCCATCCATACCCACAGTATCCATCCAAGCTGTAACTTCATCAACCGCAGCAGGCGCACTGATACTAGAAACCATGAATATCTCTCCAGAGTAAAAATCCCTAGGCGCCATTAACGTTTGATGGCCGCTTCGCTCATGTAGAAGCCGCCAATCCTCGGTATACATGACGTCCGAGAGAATCGTTAGCGGCTTGGCCGTTATTGCTTTAACTCGTGTATCTGAAAGAATACCATCGGACACGGTTAGTGTAACCTTGTAAATACCGACTAAGAGGAACCTATGGGTAATATCTTTAGTGAAAAAATGGCTAATGGCTCCATTAGGCCCCTCCAATTTCCAATCATAGGTTAAAGCATCCCCGTCCGGATCGAACGACCCATTGCTCATTTGAACAAAATCACCTTCCCAAACCGGCTTAGGAAACCAGTCAAAATCTGCTACGGGTGCTCGATTAATATAGAACCAGGTTTGAGGAGAATAGTCGGACCACGTAATTCCGTCGTTAACTCTGACTCTCACACGTAATTTTTCTCTAGCAGGCAGATTGGTAGGGACTGTCCAATTGCCCGATGTTGCACTTGTATATTGCCATTGTTGACCAGAATCCACAATGATCGTATCGTTTGCTTCATTTGTGATTTGAATCTGAAAATAGATAAACGTTGTTCCAGGATCAGGATCCGTCTGAATCCAATGCAACGTGGGTCGAAGGGTGCTAAACATCGTTGGATTAGATTGCGTGCCATCAGGTATAGTCATTGTCGCTTTGGGTGGCCGATTGGTAATCATCCATCCGATATTCGACCAAGTTGACCACACAGTTCCATCATTTACAGCTACCTGAACTTGATAGGCTTGACCAATTACTAACGATTGATCTAATGTCCACTGTCCTGACGTTGCAGATGTACCTAAAGGTTGAATCCCTGAGTCTATAACGACATTTCCATTTACATCTTTAATGACAACATGAAATGATGCAAAAATAGTTCCAACATCGGGATCACTTTGATTCCATTTTATAGTAGGCATTAAGGTGTTAACATAGGATGGGCTCGCTTGTGTTCCATTTGGAAACGTGAGAACAGCCGTTGGCGGATTATTAGGTACAGGTATTAGCACATTGACCGTTTGCTCATACCACTCACTCCAAATGCCATCTTCCTGCATCACAACTAGACTTACAATATAGGTTCCCGTTTGATTGGGATTTGTTGGGAAACCGAAACCTTCCGTTCCATCGGGGGCAGTGTACTTCCATTTTTGATCGAATATCCCGCGGTTAGTTCCATACCCTGCTTGGTAGTTTGAAGCACTCAGCCAACGATCAGGATCAAAACTTGCATCAATTGGACTTAAAGTATTGTTAGCGTTCTTTTGGATTGTAAATTGGGCGATAGGAACTCGAACTACTTTAACTAATTGGGTATATGGATCTGAATATTGACTGTAACTAGAAAATACTCCGTCCGCATAACTGTAACCCGGTGGCGATGGATCGTCGGGAATTTGATAGTCTACCTTGTAAAAACCCACCTTACTAAGTGTAGGATTCGGTGAAGTCACTAACAAATTGTTATAGCTGTTATTTGGCGCTATTTCAGAGTAACCATCACCATTATTTAGGTACTTATACGGCTGCTGATTTGTGAAGATCCATTTCGCTCTTGATGGCATTGCAGGATCATTCTCCGGATCTGAATAACTCGTGTTATAGACGATCGGTTGACCGACGACTACCACATTATCCATAAACTTTGTTGGTGGGTAATTCAATACTGAAATTCCCTTGAATTGCACATTTCCTTTCACTGCATATGGCCCGTAGGAGCCAGCCTCAGTGAATATGGTGTCATCTTTATCTAATACCGGTGAGCCATTCATATAGACTTTGATATGGGTGCCATTTAACTTGATTTTAATGTTATATGGCGTGTTTTCACTAATTGGCCAATCGATAGAACCTATTACTGTACGATTACCATTCACATAAGATACTAATTTCGTCGAATAGCGGTTATGTTCCACCCGATACATATTTCCTGCATTTTGAATTCGGAAGGAGAATCCAGCCGTTTCTTGGGAGAAATACTTGGTGGAAGTCCCACTTTTAAACGTAATCGCGTACGTGAATTCAGCATTTTGATTAGTAACTTGCGGGTCGTATAGTTGTCCATATGAGCGATATGGTTCCTTAATTGCAGTATTTAAGACGCTTCCCTCCAAAATTTTCTCTTTGTAGTTAGTTGTAGTACTCTCACAACAATCTGTCTCATAGTAACCATATCTGACATAGACTTTTCCATTATCAAGAATTCTAGTATTAAGGGTAAATGGTTTAAAATCTCGATAATAATCACGCCCCGATTCAGTAATAAATGGAGCTTCAGATATTAAATTTCCAGTTTTTATATCTACAACTTGCAAACTATAAATTCCTTTAAATGTACCGGAAATCGAAGCTGTCATACCTACTAAATATCCGTCTTTTGAAATAGCACTATTTTTATCAACAGATGATTTAGACCACAGTAATGTTCCGTTAAAGTCATACGCATATACCTTCGAATCCAAACTCAAAAGAAATATATCTTTGTAATAACCTATGAATTCTCCTTTTGAGAATGGTGTTGTTGCTATGGTTATATCTTTGAGTAGAGATGTCGAATTAGCATCTCTAATTTCAAGATGATAAGAATCATTACTGCCAAATCTAAACATGTACGCGAACTTTGACAAATCACTATTAAATGGAATCGTACGGTCATAACTTGTCCACCATGAGTTAGTGTTTGGTTCGGTCACTGTCCAAAGCGTGCGACTATCAAGCACCTTACTTATAGTCAGTGGACTATTATCAGGCGAAGACCAGTTAATCACTGGATTTCCTAATTGAGTATTAGGAAGCATCGAATTAACAGGCGAACCGCCGCACCAGGTTTTAGGACCATTACCACCTGCCCAAGATGTTAGAATATAGCTGGGATCAAGTATTTTTTCGATAGGTATCGACCACCAGTTATTTCCGTATCCATCACAATCCCCACTAAATGCTGTAAAGGAATATAAATAGAGATATTGTTCTGTTACAGAATAAAGCTCGGGTCGAGGGTTATACCAGTAGCTTCCTTTTGGTTCTAAAGGGGCTGTCTTAATCATAGTTCCGTTCCGTCGGATTTCCCATTGTGTTAATGCAGCATCCATGTTAATGGTGATATCCTCGCCTAGAAGGGCTTTTTCGTAATCACCTTTGGCTACATCACGAGCCGTTAACGTAGACGGGTTAGGTGCGTTGTAGGGGGAACTCTGCCCGGCATACTTATCTGAATTTTGAAAATAAGGAGCCGTCTGTAACTCACCGGAAGAGTTCTTGAACCAAGCAGCTTTTAGCGGTACATCGCCATCTAACGTACTTGTTTTCCAATTGGGTTGTAAGAACGTATCGGTTGCGATCTTTTTTGGCAGCTCTAAAGGCGGTGGTTGAATTTGTCCTGCCATCGCAAATGTAGCAACAGGTTGATCGTTTAGAATTTCAAAATAATAATCCTTCGAGTCCGATTTTTTATATCCTTCTGCTTCTTGAATAAAAATGTGCAGCTTGCACTTGCCTACTCTTGAAGCCGAAAAATAAATATTTCCATTGGCATCCCGCGTGACGGCAACAGGTGTTTCATCTTCGAAACTGCCATTATTGTTAGAATCACAGGTTATGGTGTCGGTATGAATTAGAATGGGGTCATTGTCTGGCGAATAC
Organism: Paenibacillus sp. N3.4; assembly: GCF_008017805.1. Classification (GTDB taxonomy): domain Bacteria; phylum Bacillota; class Bacilli; order Paenibacillales; family NBRC-103111; genus Paenibacillus_E. The sequence goes on from NZ_VRTT01000001.1 coordinate 185,796, forward strand.
GAGGAATCCTGGATGATCATTTGATTATTTCTTAATCCTGTAGGTGGAACGAAGGCTTGAGCAATGGGAGGCAAATCTGGGAGTACGTTAATAGTCGTGGAAGCTGGAGTAATGGCATGTAAACCGTTGGAATCAACTACATCAAGTGTGACTATTTCTTGTCCTGATGTTGGGTAAATCGTTCTTTTATTCCCCCATACATATTGGACAATGCTGTATCCGAAAGGACTATAGCTGTTAGCGCCTGAAATGTCGGGTGTAAAGGTTCTACCCTCAACGATCCTTGAAGGAACATTGATAACGGGTACAGGATTGGGAGGAACAACGTTTATTGTAGCCGTTTTAGTCGATGATGCCCCGCGATAATCCATGGCTGTGACTTGGATCTGAAATGTACCTAGCTTGTCTGGAATAAAGTAGCTATATCTTTCGTCGTATTGCCACCATCCCATGTCCACATATTTTGTTTTCAACCAATCTGCATTCGTATTATCAAAATCCCATATGTAAATGAAAGCGTCCCCGTCCGGATCATAAGGCGTTGCTTTCGTATCTGGAAGTATTTCGGGTGTATGAAGAATTTGCAAATCTACGTGTGTACCTACCTGAACGTTAATCAAGGGCTGAATCGCATTCACATTTCCCCGATTAACAAAACCCGGTGTAAATACAGGAGGGCTATTTGGCTTTGAATTATCGATATAGATTTCAAATGATTTAGTGCCTAAGTCCTTCACGGTTCCACAGGTTGTTTTGATAGTGACACTGACTTGTACAAATCCGACTCCCATGCCTTTCGGATATGGCAGTCCGTTAAAAGAGTGTATTTTGCCATTCGTATTTGAAGTTTGTAATTTATTGTCTTGTGTGAATTTAGCGGTGGTGTTTAAGTAAGCGCATGAATCACCGCCAGTGACGGAAACGTTAATTACGCTAACGGAATTGCTTTCACCAAACTTAAGTCGGGGCTTTTCAATAGTAAAGGCGCCGTCAACCTTCTCTGGTGTAATAACTGGTCCGCAGCTTGAAGATGGGATGAAAACTTTACTTATAGTGTTATTCAGTTTTGTTTCTTCGTCAATCGCGTTAGTTGAATCTAACTTGACAGTAATTGACTTCTCCAACGGTGATGTGAACTTATAACTGAAAGTTCTACCTAGTGGTGTATCCTGCGTTGCCCCAGTCCAATCGTCTGTTTTTAACAGGACGCCATCGATTCTGATTTCAACTTTGAACGGCGTTGAAGTGTCGGGACCGATGTTTCTGAACTGATATTCGAATTGAACGGTTTCGCCTTGTTGGAAGCAAGAAACGGATGGAACGATGTCGATTGCTACGAGATCGGGTTTATCGATTTCTAGATAGGTTACATCAATATAGCCAGAATAAAAATACGCATTAGCAGCCCATTCAGTTTGAACCTCCATTAAATAGTTTCGATCTTCACCTTTGCCTGTATCGGGTTTACCGTAATAGTCAACACCATCATCTAAAAGTCCCTTTTCAAACTTTCTGAAAATCTTTATATAATTTTCTCCTCCGCTTGTTCGTCCCCAGTCATAAGGGATTACGGCATTTGAATAAAGATTAGGTTTAGCAAATCCTCCTGTAATACGGATAGATGCATTGTCGATTTGGTTAAGGCTAATAGTATTTTTGCTATTATCTAAAAAATCTTGTTTACTATGATAAAAAATAGATGGAGGAGTAGGGTCATATGAAGCTGTGACACCTGCACCATATCCATTCCAATTTGGGGCAATTCCTTTTAAACCGTCATATCTTAAATCCTCTGGATAAGAAATCATTGTGCTACTATTTCTAGCGTGTCCTTCTGTCGGAATCAGTCCCGGATATTGCGAAAAAGTATTACCATCATAAGTCGAACTATCCGCATCAAACTGCATAATTGGAGTATATTTTCCTGTATGTTCCCAAGCTGTTCCACTTGGCAATCTGTAAATATGGTGACCAGGATTTGTTGATTGTTGACTGTAAAGAAGTCCAATCTGCCCCTGTAAATTGTTAACATTTAGGTTATAACCTTGTAATGATGCCAAGGAAGTTTTATCTAAATTATTAACGAATAATTTCCAAGATTTTATTTCACCTGTGACATGACCATCCAATTTAAAGGTAAAAGATTTAGTTTTCTCAGGGTATACATATTCATTTTGACTAGAATCAGCGGTGTTTGAATTAAAATTAATATATATTCTTTTTGTCAGTGGGGAAGCTGCGAAAATGGAAGTTTCGAATAATGGAATTAGTAATTGAATCGAAAAGATGAATAAAATTATTAAATTAATTTGTTTATTCGCTTTTTTCAACTAAATTCACTTCCCTATAATAAAATTAATCTGCTCTGATTGAACCTTTAAATCAATCCTTGGCGTATTCCCTAGACTTAATATTCTATCGATATATTCCTTTTTAGCATTGAATCCTAGCCAACCCTGGGTATCGCCTATTTGATCCATCTCAAAGGACTTCAAATCATTTTTTTTGTGTAAAGGAACCCACAAAATCTAGCATTGAAATTGATTGTCTAGGATAGAAGCTAAAGTGATCTTTCTTTGTAGAATTTTTCATAGTTATATCAAATGCTATGGAATATGAGTTTTGACCATTGCTTATACGGCCATCCTTATAAAGATCGTAATAAGCAGAATTACTATCGGTATGATCTATAACAACAACCTTATTGATAAACATGTCAAGTCCTTCGCCAATATGATGAGTATAAGGGAATTCCTTTACGTTGATTCCCCACATGGTATCAAAATTACTGCCCCGTAAATCGATTTCCGCAAAGCTAGCAGCCGCTTTATCAACTTCCAACTTTCCACCGCTAATTACCGTCATGACTCTCTCTATTATTGTTACAGACTGAGCCCTTGTCGTAGGCTTCCCAGATCCTAATTCACCACCGCTAAGACCTTGAATAAGCCCTATTTTAGCCGCGTTATACATAACTGATTTATCATCGATTTGAACAGCTTTGTTTTGAAGAGCACTGTCCGACGCGCGTAATGCGATTCGGGACATTTCCAAACGCGAAATAGGTTCGTTTAGTGAATCAGCCGGGAAATCTAAATCTCTCAAAATCCCCTTGTTTTTCGCAGCTGCTATATAGGGTACAACCCACTCGGATCCCGTTGCTGCGCCATTAACCGGTTCTTTGATTGCCGTTACCACCATTTTTACAAACTCAGCTCGGCTCACATTTTTTTCAGGTTTAAAACTTGCATCCTCGTAACCGTCCACATAACCCTTTTTCACAGCGCCCTCTATAGAAGATTTAGCCCAATGATTTGAAATATCGGAAAAAGAAAGCTGTTTTGCAACCATCGGCGAACTGGAGTTGATTTCAACTGCCGCATCACTCACATTGTTTGTGCAAGCAGTTAGGATGGTCGTCATCGTTAATACAGTAAAAAGTTTCTTTAACATCATTAATCTCTCCTTTGTTTATCTGTTCATATCCAAAACGTGACTTCATCATTATCGGTAGTATGTCATATTTTTCCTGTTAATGTCTACCTTTTTTATCCATATCAATCCATATAAAAGCAAAAAAAACCGCCCCGCAATCGCCATTTACTTAGCGACTGCATGGGCGGTTCTTCCGCACGTTGCAATACTTCTTCTTTTATGAAAATACCATGTATTCGTATTTTTGTAAATCTCTAATTTTGAAGTTCATGCGCATTTTGCAAAACCGTAAGTTCGTCTGCGCTTAGCTCTCTAACTTGCCCTAATTCCAAATTCGGATCAAGTGCAAGCGGGCCCATAGAAAGTCGTTTCAAATAAACAACTGTTTTGCCTACGGCTTGAAACATTCGTTTAACTTGATGAAACTTGCCTTCCATAATGGTTAGCTCAATCTCAGAGACAATCCCTTCAGGTTCGCTCCCAGTCTTTAATATTTTCAGCACGCCCGGAAGTGTCTCGTAGCCGTCATCCAGGGTAACGCCTTGCGAGAAGGCTTCACGATCAGCTTCGCTAACCTCCCACTCTACTTTGGCATAGTACGTTTTGGGAACGTGTTTGCGCGGCGAGAGAAGATTGTGGGTCAGCTTCCCATCGTTGGTAAGTAAAAGGAAACCTTCCGTATCTTTATCCAGACGTCCAACTGGAAACACGTCAAATGGTTTGTAGACGGCATCCAAAAGATCAACAACCGTGCGATCACGATTATCTTCCGTCGCAGACACGACCCCCTGCGGTTTATTCATCATCAGGTAAACGAACTCACGGTATACAACCGTTTCTCCATTTACTTGGATGAGGTCAGTATCCGGATTTACTTGCATGCCGCTATCTTTCACCTTCACGCCATTGACGATAATCGCACCGCCTTTGGCGAGGCGTTTGAGTTCAGAGCGCGTGCCAATGCCAACGTGGGCGAGTATTTTATCGAGCCGTTGTGTTTGTTTCATGACCGACTAGGTCCACCTCCAACCGGGCGGGTATTCGTTCTTCAGCATCCCGTCATGCCATTTCCCCCAGCCGACGGGATGGCCTTCGATGCAGACCAGGCAGTAGCCTTTGGCTGCCTGGTTCACTTCCGGATCGCGGATGATCTCGCTCTCCGCGACTTCGAGCGTCTCGCCCTTCAGATACCGAAGGGCTCGCTCGTCGCTCGCAGCCAAGCTCAGCGCTCGCTTGGCTTCGCGCATGCGCAGTCCCATGGCTAGCGCATGGGACGGTTCGAATCGGCCGCGGTGCAGCGCGCCGATGTACCAACCTGGCCGCACGACTTTCAGTCCGTGCAGCTCAGGCATGACCTCCGGCGACGCATACGCGTGCTCGCCGTAGCATACGAGCCGCTCCGCGGCGAAGGGCGTGCTGTGCAGCAGCTCGCCCATAAATGCCTGCAGCGGCTCCAAGCTTACAACCGCCGTACGATCAACCTTCGCACGGCCTTTCCCAACCCGCGGCGCTTCACGTCCGCTGCGCCTCCCAGCCACGGCATCTGCGTGCCCCTCAGTCACTGTCGATCGCAGCACAGCCACATAATGCCCTTCGCCCTTAAGCTTATGAGGCCACAGTCTTGCCGTTCCCGCGACAGCTTCAACAGCACGCGCCGAATAGGATTCATGGCACCATGGCTCACGCAGCCAATCCGGACGTCCTGATGCAAAGACGCCATCGGCACAACCTCAAAGATTGGATGTTTATCCAAAAATTCAGCAATTTGAGCCTCATTCTCTTCGGGAGAAAAGGTACATGTTGAATAAACAATCGTTCCCCCAGGCGCCAGCATCTGAGCAGCTTGTCCCAATAATTCCCTCTGCATAGCGGCAAACTCTTGGACAGAATGACGTTCCCATTGCACCATCATATCTTCTTCCTTACGGAACATTCCCTCACCTGAGCATGGGGCATCAATTAATATTTTATCAAAAAAGCCTTGAAACGCTGTTAACATTCGCTCCGGCCGCTCATTCAGAACTACGGCATTGCGCACGCCAAACAACTCGAGGTTCTTGACGAGAGCTTTGACCCGGTCCGAATGATTGTCATTAACGACAAGTACCCCTTCGCCTTTCAGCTTCGCGGCAATTTGAGTTGATTTCCCACCCGGCGCAGCGCACAGATCCAATACCCGCTCCCCTGGCCGAACATGAAGCAGTTCAACAGGCGCCATGGCGCTAGGTTCTTGAATATAATAAAGACCCGCGTGATAGTAAGGATGCTTGCCAGGCCGTTCTCCCTCTTGATAATAATAGCCTTCAGAGGCCCAAGGTACTGGGGTCAAAGTAAACGGACTTTTCGCCAAGAAATCAGCCTTATCGATTTTATTGCTATTAACCCGCAAACCAAACAACCTTGCCTCGTCATAGGATTTTACATACTCTGCAAATTCGTCTTCCCCTAATAAGTCAATCATTTTCTCCCTAAATAAAGCAGGCAGCTGTTTTGTCATTTTTTATCTTCTCTTTCATCATGAACTCTTCATCTCATCGGTATTATAGCCGAACTGTCACTAAACAGCCAATTATTTTCAAAATACGAACAGGATATGCTATACTTTGATAGAAGATAGAAGAAAGTATATTTCAATGAGGTGCATAATGAAGAAGCTGCTTATTTATCTTGGCATTGTAGTTATTTTATTTGGTGGTTTGTATTTGGTTAATCAACAGTCGACCAAAGCGTCGGATAAGGCGAATGCAGGCAACCCTTATGGCGTAGCCGCATCCAAATTAAATCCGGAAACCGTGAAGCAACTAACGGATCCAAACTATCAAAACCTGATTTTACCAAAAGATTTGGACCAAAGATTGAAAAACAAAGAAACATTTTTCCAATATTACTATGCTTCCACATGCCCACACTGTAAAGTAACGACACCAGTTCTAGTTCCAATGGAAAAAGAATTAGGTATCGATGTGAAACAATACAATTTAGAAGAATTCAAGGAAGGCTGGCAAAAATACAATATCGAATCAACGCCTACCCTCGTTTATTACAAAGACGGGAAAGAGGTAGAGCGTATTGTCGGCGGAGTGCCTGAATCCGCAACGACTGGCGGTAATACACCAGAAGTATTCAAAGCCTTTTTCCAAAAATATAAAGGTTAACAGCCATACCAAAAAGGACTTCACACCATTTAGGCGTGAAAGTCCTTTCTTTTACACCAACAAACCTTAATCATGGCCTTCTTCCTCACTTGGACTCGGTGGATTGCGTTTCACTTTTTCAAGCTGTTCCACAAGGTTATGATCCAAGATTTCGATATCCAGATCATAGGCTTCAAATGGCCGCTCCTTAAAAAGCAAAAGCTTATCCAAGTAGATTTGGCTGTCTTCCTTGATTTTCCCCAAGTTTATCCCTAGCGAATCATCCGGATATGACGATAGTTTGTTCAATCCTGCGCTAAAGAGCTTGATAGAACCGCTTACGTTTCCATTCGCATGATGATAAAGGCCCACTGCAACCTGCAGTAGACCTTGGTATAAGGGACTTCGACCTTCTTCCAGCCAAAGCTCCTCCATCACTTCATGACATTCAAAATAATCTCGCTTTTCATTGAAATAATACAAGTAAGCCACATATAAACGATCATAAGCACCCATAGCTTAGGATTGATCTCCTTTTTTGGCCCGAGTGATGGCTGCTTCAATTTCTGAAGACAAATCACTTAATTCCCATACGTCATCCAAATCCCATATTTCGTTAAATCTAAGCTGGAATTGAGCGGCTTCCCTTACGCGATGATAAAAATAGAGTTCTTGAATATGATTAAGCACTTTCGTGACCAAATTGGCGTGATCCTCAAACATTTTCTGAGATTCAACAATCTCACCGCGGATGCTGGACATTTCCTGATCTAATAAATAAGCGGCTTCAGCGGCTTTGCTTAAGCGTACGCGCACATCCGAAGGGAGCTGCTCTTTATATTTATAATTCAACGAATGCTCAATAGTTGCCCAGAAATTCATGGCCAAAGTCCGAATCTGCACTTCGGCTAAAATGCGTTTCATGCCCAAAGCCGTTTGGACGGGATATTCAATAATAATATGAAAACTGCGGTAACCGCTTGGCTTTTTATTCGTTATATAATCTTTTTCATAAACAACATTCATATCTTGCCTGCTGCGAATCAGCTCAACCAGACGCTCAATATCTTCTACGAACTGACACATAATGCGAAGGCCAGCTATGTCCTCGATGCCTGATTCTAATTCATCCATTGGAACATTTAGTCGCTTAGCTTTCTCCAGCACGCTGGATATTTTTTTGACACGTCCGGTTACAAACTCAATGGGAGAGTACTCTTCCCGACTCTTGAGTTCACCGCGCAATGTCTTGAATTTTACCTTTAACTCTTCCACCGCTTGTTCATAAGGCAGGAGAAATTTCTTCCAGTCTCGTCCATCCATCGTTTTGTCCTCCATTCCAATGAGGTTACTTCTGATCTGCTCCGATTGCCTGGGAAATATGTGTATATCCGTCTCTTTTTAATAAGGCTTGCAGCCCTTCATTTAGGTTGCCTAGAAGTCCCGGACCTTCGTAAATCAAAGCCGTATATACCTCAATTAAACTTGCGCCAGCCCGTATTTTGTCATATGCATCTTGAGCCGTAAAAATGCCGCCAGCCCCAATGATCGGAAGCTTACCTTCTGTCAGTCGGTAAACGCGGCTTATGACTTCCGTTGATCGGCTTGTAAGAGGGATACCGCTCAGTCCGCCTGCTTGCTCACGGTTGGGGTGGACAAGACCTTCTCTACTGAGTGTCGTATTCGTCGCAATAATACCCGAAACGCCACTATCTTGGATCGTGCGCACGGTTAATTCAAGCTCTTCATTCGTAAGATCAGGAGCTATTTTGACCAAGATCGGTTTAGCTGGCTGATGGCTTTTTTCCTGTTGAATCTTCATTTCTTCCGTAACGGCTTCGAGCAATCTATGCAAGTCATTCCCATGTTGTAAATTACGCAAATCCGGAGTATTTGGTGAGCTAATATTGACGACAAAGAAGTCGCCGTATGTATACAATTCACGAATACAAGCCCGATAATCCTCTTCTGCTTGTTCGTTCGGTGTTGTTTTGTTCTTTCCTATATTAACAGCTACGGGAATATCCCGCTTTCCTGTCTTTTTGAGATTACTTGCCATTTCCTCTGTGCCTACATTATTGAAACCCATTCGATTGATTAACGCGCGGTCTCCGGAAGGCGAAATAGCCGCGGCAGCTCGTTGCCCGGTTGTGGCTTCGGTGTAATCGTTCCAACTTCCATAAAGCCAAAACCTAGTTGTGAAAATCCTTTGACGGCCTTGGCATTTTTATCCAAGCCAGCAGCTAATCCAATCGGATTCTGAAAATCAATTCCCCATAATTGTTGGGCCATGAGCGGTGAAGGCGATACGCCATACATCGACTTCAACAAGCGTTTGCCTCCAGGAAAAGCGCCTACTACGCTTAATCCGTCAATCGTAAGATGATGCGCCCGCTCTGGATCCATTCGGAACAAAATGGGCTTACCTAACTTCTTATAAAGCATGTCCTATGCACTCCGTTCTCTAATGACTCTAACAGTCAGTTTAGCTGACATTGTGCAAATATGCAATCCAAAGCAGCCCTTAAAGCTGTTTTTCAAACAAAAAATCCCTGCTCCGAAAGGGTCGCAAGGGAATCATTTCGATCTATTTAACGACCCTAGGCTTCTGTGCGAAGAAGCAGTCGTTCCAGATGCATCGTGATATAGCCCGTTTCATCATCCGGCACCTCTAATTGCAATGAATCGCTCAACATGAGGGATAACACCTTTGCTTTTACATACGTATCGCCGTACTCCTCTTTAATCTTTTCAAGCAAGGAATTTTGCAAAGTCTTCTTTTGCTTAACGCGCTCGATAACACCCTTCAAATGACTGATAAATCGAACTGTGGAGAAAGAATCGTCAAAGTTGAAACCTAGCTCTTTCGCCGCTTCAATCGTTTGAGAGACTAATCGAACGACAACCAAAGAATCCGAAGCCTTCTCCTTCTTGCGCGCGCCGTTGAAATGCATCGCCAGGAAGGCAACTTCATCGTCCGGCAGCTTCACGTCCAGATGGTCATTAAGGAAATCTACGGATTTGTTGGCTACCTTATATTCCTCTGGGTACATATATTGAATTTCGTAAGCGAAGGGGTTCGTGATGAAGATGCCGCGTTTTTGCCGTTCTACGGCAAAGTTAATATGATCAACAAGGGAGGCATGTATGGTCTCAGAGAAATCACCTTCCAGCATACTTTGCGCATAGGCGATGACTTCCTCGGTGATCCCAATAATTTTCACATCAACGGCATTCAATATTTGCTCGTAGTTTCGGAGAACTTCCGATGTATGGAGCAGAAACTCTTGGGTGATTTCACTTTCAACAATGGACATACCCGGTGTTTTCTTAAATCCGATTCCTTTACCGAAGGCGATCGAGTTTTTCCCTGATGTTAGGTGTGCCATCACCACATTGTGAGAAAGTACGTGAATGATCGTCCGTTCAATCATGAGACACCTCCGCGATCTTAGGCTTGTCCTGATTTCTCTTTATGAATTTGAAGCATAGGTTGAATACTTTCGCGAATTTGTTCAGATTCCGTTCCGAAGACAACATGCACATTTCCTTTGCCTAGTCGGATTACCCCAATAGCCCCGAGCTCTTTAAGCTCGCTATCACTAATAAGACTCTCTTCATGAACCAACAAACGCAGGCGTGTTATACAGGCATCGATCGAAAGGATATTGGTAGCTCCCCCGATATGCCTCAAAATACGAGTAGGGCGATCTTCTTTGATCTTCACAATTCCCCCTGCTGCATCAACAGCTTGCACAGACGATTCATCCTTTCCTGAGTCTTTAGCTGAAAAATAATGCAGGTAGATCCGAAATGTAAAATAATAAAGAAAAAAGTATCCGACACCGATAAGGAGAATCCAAAAAGGATTCGTGGATAAGTTCCAATTCAGAACAAAATCGATAAAACCTGCTGAAAAGCCAAAACCCATTTTCGCCTGTAAAATATTCATAATCATCATTGAAAATCCTGTATAAATGGCGTGTATCACATATAATCCAGGTGCTACAAACATAAAGGCAAACTCAATGGGCTCCGTTACACCGGTTAAGAAACTCGTCAAACCGGCGCTTAGCATGACAGGGACGAAAAGCTGTCTGTTGGCGGCAGAGCTGCTTTTGATCAATGCAAGGGCGGCGGCGGGAAGACCGAACATGATGACTGGATAATATCCGGTCATGAATAATCCCGCTTCCTGATCTCCAGCAAAAAATCTTGAAATATCGCCGTGTACCACTTTGCCTGTCGGTGTAACAAAATCGCCGATTTGGAACCAAGCTATATTATTAATGATATGATGCAATCCTGTGGGTATGAGCAGGCGATTCATTATCCCATAGATGAATACTCCGATATTCCCATTCTCTACGATCCATAACCCGACGGTGCTGATTCCTTTCTGGACAGGAGGCCACATAATGCCCATCAACACGCCTAAAACCACCATGGCTAGAGAAGTAATCAAGGGTACGAACCTCTTGCCTCCAAAAAAACCTAAAGCCTTAGGAAGACGAACATGCTGGAATTTGTCAAAAAAGGCGGCAGACAGCAGCCCTACAAGCATTCCGCCTAATACGCCCATATCCAGCCGGGAGGCAGCTTCTGTACCCGCTTGAAAATGCTTCAAGACGTTATCGAATACAAGATACCCCACCGTAGCAGCCAATGCGGCTATCCCGTCTCCTGACGTAAGACCTATAGCAATGCCTACAGCAAATATCAAGGGTAAATTATCAAAAATCGCGCTTCCGCCAGACCCGAAAACTTGAGCTGCCTGCATGAGAAACGGATCTTCAAAAGTCATTTTTCCAATTCGCAATAAAATCGAGGCTGCCGGCAGCACGGCAATCGGAATCATTAAGGAACGTCCTATTTTCTGCAATAAATACATGAATCTCATGTCATCTCACCTATAGCCCACAAGTTTGGCCGTTTCTTGTTTGCTCTTCTATATCCCAATTATAGTAGAAAGAACACCCTCCTGAAAGGATAAAATCCTCTAGGATAAGGTGTTTTTTCTATATCATGTATCGGGTTATTTAACTGCTCCTGCTGTAATCCCGCTTGCGATTTGACGCTGGAAGATGATATAGACGATCAAGGTTGGAATAGTCGTTATCAGCAGACCAGCGAATAGCGGTCCCCACTCTACACGATATTGCATTTCGGCTTGCATCACCGCAAGACCGATTGGTAATGTGTATTTCGTCGGTTCATTGGTCAAAACTACCCCAAGGAAATACTCATTCCAGTTATTGAGCATATTCGTAATCATGACCGTTATAAGACCGGGTTGAGATAATGGCAGCATAACATGAAAAAATGTCCCATAGTGCGAGGTACCATCGATAATCGCAGCTTCTTCAATTTCCTTAGGTAATGATTTGTAGAAACCTACAAGCAGGAAAATACCGAAAGGCAAATTTAATGAAGCATAGACGAGAATTAATCCCCACCAAGTGTTGATTAAATGTAGATCATTGAGCAAGAAAAACAATGGAATTAAAGCTAATGCAAATGGAATCGTCAAGGCAGCAATATAAATGGTCAGAAGAACTTTACTTCCTTTAAAGGCATATCTGGCTAAGACATAAGCTGTCGTTGCTGAAAGAATGATCGCAAGCACTGTACTTCCAACTGTAACGACAATGGAGTTCAGAAAATACGTACTGAAATTATATTTGTCCCATACATAGGAAAAGTTCGACCACAATAGTGGAAATTTGGGTAAAGCCCATGGCATATTTAGAAAAAATTGCTGATTGTTTTTCAACGAATCCAGGAGCGTCCATATCAGCGGATATAGTACGGCAACACTCCATAAAAGTAGAATAAACCAGACGATTAGCTTAGCAACCGGATTTTGCACTCTCATTATTACGGGCTCCCTCCTTCAGTATCCATATCTTAGATGGCATTAATGCATTTCGATGGTTTGATGCCGCAATATTCGCTGCAAGACGAGCGTAGTAATGAGCGAAAGAACCAAAATCAATACGCCAATGGCTGCACCATAGCCGAAATGATATTGCTGAAAAGCCATTCGATACAGATAAGATCCCATAACCTGTGTTGTATTATCGGGTTGTCCGCCATTCGTCATTAATTGCACGATAACAAAGGAACCATTCAACGTGGTAATAACAATATTGATAATGGAAACCTGAATTTGCTCCCAGATGAGCGGCATGGTAATGTTGCGAAATTGCGACCATTGCCCCGCTCCGTCTATATTAGCTGCTTCGTAGTAGGAGGCAGGAATATTCACGATTGCGGCAATCATTAAAATCATATAGAACCCAATACCAGCCCAAATCGTTGGAGGCAGTAACATCCATATCGTATGCTGGGTAAATCCTAACCAAGCAATATCTACTTTTTTATCTGTAAAGAGGGATAAAAAAGCATTTAAAAATCCGATTTGTGGATTATAAATGAAGTTCCACAAAAACGCCGATTACAACGACAGAGATCACATTCGGAATAAAAAATATCGCACGGAAAAATCCGGAGCTTTTCAATTTAAATCGGGTTAAAGCGACTGCGAAAAAAGTGGCAAGAATCATAATGCCAATAACCTTGCCCGCTACAAGAAAATAATCATTCCCAATGGCTTGCCAAATAATAGGATCTTTATACATCTCAACAAAATTATCTAATCCGATAAAGGTGCTGTTCTCTGACATTCCCGACCAATCATAAAGTGACTTCTGCAGCGCCTGGTAAGCCGGGTACATGGTGAATACACAGAAAAACAGAAATGTCGGAATGATGAATGAAGCGATGAACAGATTCCGTTTCCACTTCGTTGTGCTGGTCTTCATTCTATCTTCACCGTCCTTGTATCAAAATGCGGAGAACTCTGCAAGGCGATCGCCTTACTCATTCCCCGCTCTTATTCATTCAGTTCTTACTTCTTTTGTTTTGCAACAACATCCGTTACACGTTTGACCCACTCTTCAGGTGTAATTGTGCCAATAGTCAGAGCCACTGTTGCATCCTGCATCGCTTTATCAACGTCTGCTGTGAAAGATACCGTTGGTACAACGATAGTGTCCGGGGAGGACAAGAATTTCGCTGCGTCTTTAACGAAGCTAGGTGCTTTGGAGGAAGAAATGTCACCTTTAATGTTGGAAGGAGCGCCACTCAGCTCAGCCCACTGAGAAGCTTGTGTTTTCGAGAATACGAATTGCATGAAAGCTTTTGCAGCATCTTTGTTTTTCGCTTTTTTCGGAATAGCGAATGTGGATGTGGACGTATTAGCTACAACTTTTCCACCTTTATCTTGTGTGATCGAAGGAATAAATCCGAAATCAAATGTTGCTGGAACGTCTTTTGCCATTTCGTTAGGGAGCCATAAACCATTCGGGATAAATGCATCTTTATGCTGTAGGAACAAAGATTGGGAATCCGTGTGATTGATTTGTACGGAAGCTTTATCGATGTAACCTTTATCACGCATTTGAACGATTTTATTTAACCCTTTAAGGATGGCTGGGCTTTTCCAAGCTTCCAAATTGTTTGTAGACATATCTTGCAGCAATTTGTAATCGTTGTTATTAGCCGATACGATTGCCGGGTAGAGGACACCGCCATTGATGTAATAAGGATATTTACCTGTATGGATGAATGGATTGATGCCAGCGGCTTTAATTTTTTCACTTACTGCTAAGAATTCTTCGAAGTCCTTCGGTTCAGCCCAACCTTTTTCTTTGAACAGCGCTTTATCGTAGAAAATCCCCCATGAGCTCATTACGAAAGGAATATTGTACATTTTGCCATCAAAGTCTTGCGGCTTTTGAGCAAGCAAATCTAGGATTTTATCGCCATCAACGTTTTTAGCGTCTTTCAGCCAGTCAGTCAGATCTTCCAATTGGCCATCTGTCACCAATTGACGGTCGAACAATTCAGGTCCATCGATATATACGAAATCAGGTGGGTTACCAGCGATCCAACGGGGTTTCATTTGTTCGTTGATTTTTGGTCCCGCACTTTCTTTAATTTTCAGATCCGGGTTAGCTGCTGAGAAATCAGCAATAACTTTTTTCCACCACTTGTCGCCATAACCGCCTACAAAGTATTGGATTTCGAAATCACCAGACAATTTTTTAACAGCAGCGGTAGTTGGTGCAGCAGTTGCAGCCGTCGTTGGAGCGACCGTTGCAGCTGGTTTTGCTGTTTCAACTGGAGCGGCTTTACCACAACCTGCTGCTACAAGTGCCATTGATGCAGCCAAGCCTAAAGTAGACCATTTTTTCATGTTCATGTATTCATCTTCTCCCTTTTTTAAATAATTCTGTTCATCAATTTTTTATTAGGTGGTTACAGTGTCACTCATTTCGCCAGTCGTTTGTGCGATCAGCCCCTTTCAGAAATGTCATTTTGGCAAAAATAAAAAGGGCATAGTTATAGAAGAAGACTTGCATTCTCCAATAACTAATGCCCTTACGGTAACATGTTATTAAAACTAACATATTTAATTGTTTTTCGTGCTCAATGTGATTAAATCTTACAATATCGTAACATGATCGTCAACATAAATTTTCAACAGCATATTCTACGAACTGCCACACTTGTGATAAGATAGTATATATCTGTTAACTCTAAAGAAAAAGGTGAATCCTATGTCCAAACGCAAACCAACCTTAGCCAATCGTAAAGCCAAAGATGAAATAAACAAGAAAGCTATCATTTGGACAGGTTCCATTTTACTTGCAGTTGTTATTGCCATGACTTTATTGCTCATTTTGAACAAATAACAATATTCGAAATGATTGAATTGTTCATATTTTGAATTGTAATCGCTTTCCTCTTCCTTGTCAATACTAAAATTTCTAAATTTTTGGATATAAAAGAAACCGTCAGATCATCCTGACGGTCTTTTTGCGTGTAAACCCATTCGTCCCGTTAAGGCGATCAGGGCACACTGCATATGGCAAATCAACTTTACGGGCAAGGATTTCATACCTGTTTCGACGGTCAACGCAGCCATGAAATTCTTATACCCATCGTTCATATCCTTAACGAACTCAATCATCCTTATTTGATCAAAAATAATCAATTCGATGGGATAACGAACTCCAGAGACGTTACTTCTAGCAAAAGCTTATCATTACGCCTATTCGCTTGGCCATAACACTTATTCAGTTCGTTAGATCTATAATCATGCTGTTTTCTCTTCCATAAAGACAATACAGTTCGTTAGAGCAATGTCGCTACCCATACGGACTTTCAGAGAGTTCCACAGGATAAAAGGGGTAAGCTTCGCATATCCCAAAACCAAAAACATATTAATAAAATATACCTAACGGGTATGCCATTAGGTCTTATTATGTTGTTATCCAGTTCAACCAATTTAGCCTGATTTCCATCTAATCCAGCCATTTATATTTCTTCGCGGGATTACTGTCATTTGTCTGCAAGGGTAAAACAAAAGATTGATTGGGATTGCCTCTTCCGGCCCCAGAGCCCTGATTGCCATCTCCACCCCCACTGCCAGGATCTGAATCAGGAGGAAGCACGCCTTTGCCTATGGTTACTTTTGTCTCATGAGGGACCATGTTGTACAGTTCTTCAACATCAGCCTGCAGCATTCTGACACAGCCATGGGACTCATCCTTGCCTACACTGGTTGGCTTATTCGTTCCATGAATCGCGTATAACGTATCGGACAATGTCATCCCTCTGCTGCCGAATTCCCCATTTGATTTGCCATTGGGATTACGCACCTTTTCTGAAATCTTAAACTCCCCTTGAGGCGTCTTATCCCCACCTAAGCCCACAGGATAACTTCGAATCACGTAATTGCCGCTTACCAGAACTAAGCGATGTTTGTCCGTATCGATGATAATTTGAAGGGGTTCCCGCAGCGGATCAGCCGAAGCTTTCGGCTGCGTATTGACCGGCTTATTCTGCTCCGCTGCGGTCTGCTTCTGCTGTTCATTCTGATCCGTAGAAGCCGCTACCGCATTACCGGTCTTGGCTTTCTCTTTCAGCATGCTTACAGCTTGCGGGAACGTCTCCTTCATGGTGGGCGTTAGTCCTGGCAGCAAATTATCCGGATAAGGTTGAGTCAGCTGCTCGGCCTTGTCAGGAAGTCCCCCGCTCCTTTGCTGATAAGCTTGGATTGCGCTTTGCAAGACAATCGCTTGCTCCCTTTCATTCATCCAATTCGAAATGACAGGAAGAAGCGCTGAACTATCTGCTACCTGACACGAACATACCTGAGATTGGTAATAGGTAAGATCAGCCTTGCTGTCGCCGCCAGCCTGCTTCACGACACCCAATAGCGGCCTCATGGATCTATTCCACTCCTGCCATTTGCCATCCTTACTCCGAGGCGCTTCCATGATAACAGACTCCCCAGAATCCGTTCCCGACGAGGAAAGGACTTGCTGGAGCTTCTTCCCCCAATCACCCTCGGTCACATACAATTTCAACCCATCCGGCTCCTGTGGAGTAGGGCTAGGGGATATGTCTGAACTTGTAGGGAGAGAACCCGACGCACCATTCTTTCCGCGATAGTCGTTCACTTGTTCTTTGGCTACATCAATCGCTGCAGGAACAGCGAATAGCAGCAATAATGCGAGAAGTGGCAGCCATCTACTTAGTACCCCTGATTTACGTTGAGGAGAATTCTTCGCTTCTTTCTCCAGGACAGGAGGAGAGAATGTTGGCAATGGCCCATCCAGCGTAATTTTCTGCCGCTCAAAAGCTTCGTATATCTCACCGGACTGAGCAAAACAATAAGCAGCTTTACCCTCCTTCCCCTTCGCAGCATATTCCCTCCCCAGCAAATACCAGGCCATTTTATGATCAGGATGTTCTTTTACATATTTTTTTAAATAAAGAGGATCTTCAATAGGATTATGTTGAAAAAATTTCTCCAACTGATCATTGCGCCGGTTATCCTTCAACTTGGTAATCTCCTTTACACAGGTTGTGGCTCTTTCTCATTTATCGGCATTACCAGTTGGAAGTTGAAGTAAAAAAAAGACGAGCCTGGTCAAGGGTTTCCCCTGCCAAGCCCGCCAAAGACGGTCTTTTGCTTATTTCACAAATGTTTTTGTACGCAGAATTGCCGTTTGATGGGCAACATCCCACTGAACATCCAAGCCAATCTGCTCTGCAAAAAAGCGTACAGGCACATAGGTACGATCTTGTTTCACATACGGAGCCGCATCTGTCGTCTGATTGATGTCAGCTTTCCCCACTTGTTTGCGTTTAACTCCCGTTTGGCCGATAGTCAGCTCAACGGTGACATCCCCTTTAATCAGCTGTACGACTGACTCCCCAGCCTGTTCAACATATTTGACTTCATAACCAAAAGTTTCGCTGATTGCACGAACAGGAACCATCGTTCGCCCATCCACATTTTCAGGTTGCGCATCGAAAGTAATCACATGACTATCATTGACCACTTTGATCGGCTGACCTTTTGCTATATCATTCGGCAATTGATAGGGTGTAATTTTGCGAATCTTGTTATTTGAAGAATCGGCAACGATGATGTTGCCTTGAGCCGTTACGAGAACATCCGTAGGATTATAAAACTGAGCCGCTTGCTCTACCCCATCCGTTTCACCCGTTTGGATTGTTCCAGCAATTGTCGACACCTTCCCATTCCGTAAATAACGAATCGAGTGATTTAAGCTGTCTGCGATTAAGAGTCCGCCTTCTGAAGTTACAGTCAGTCCTTTAGGAAAGTCGAACCTAGCTTGTAAAGCGTCGCCATCCTTGAAATCTCCACCGGCATACAACTCATTTTTCTCATATGTCGGCGTTGTTCCTGCAACCGTTGTAACGGTTCCAGCTTTTAAATCGATATAACGAATGCGATGATTTCCAGTATCACTCACATATAAATTCCCTTTGCTATCCAGAACCAAACCTGAAGGCTCATTAAACTTCGCCGCTGCTAAATTGCCATCCAGAAAATCGCCGGCAAAAGAAGCTGTGCCTGGTCGAATTTGAATAACGCGATTGGAGGATGCATTTAACGTAGATACCAGACCATCCGTCGCAATTTTACGAATGACATGATTCAAGGAATCAGCCACATACACCGTACCGTCAGCGTCGACTGCAACAGAGGTAGGGTGATTGAATCTTGCCTCTGAACCTTTTCCGTCTTTACTGCCGATAACTCCGTTCCCCGCCAAAGTCGTCACTTGTCCGTTCGTCGCAATCATGCGAACAGCGTTATTCGCCGAATCCGCTACATAGATATTCCCTTTGGCATCCGCCGCCAAACCGGCAGGCTCATTGAAAAAGGATTCTGATGATTTCCCATTCAGAAGTCCTCCCATAGGAAAACCTTGACTATTTGTCTTCACGACAACATCAGGCCCTGCAAAAGTCGTAACTTTTCCGTCAGCTATTCGACGAATAACATGATTTCTCGTATCCGCTACAACAATGCTTCCATCCGAAAGCTGAACCATACTGCCCGGTGAACGGAAAGCCGCACTTCGTGCAGCCCCGTCCTTTTCATCAAAATCTCCAGTACCGGCAAGTGTAGTTACATCAGCCAGAATTTGTCCGCTATTTGTGAGCAAAGCATCAGAAGAAAGGCCTGCCGCCCAAGCTGATGAGCTCCCCAGAACCGCAGTAGCTACGATGGAGGAAACAAGAATATATTTGAAAGGTTTCATAGGTCTCTCCTTTTATTTATGTATGGTCAATGGTTTAGTTTACAAACCCGGGGCTTAAAGACACAGAACCTGGCAGCACAGCAGCTGGTACGATTATTTCCTGCACAGCCGTGCCATTTTTACGAACGATCATAATTTTATCCACCTTAACAGTAGCTGTACCATATCCGGTGAACGGTAAAGTGACCAAATTTTTCGTCCCATTTACCGCAATATTAGAACTGCCAGCTCCGAAATTCGTTACAGAATAAATAAGTTCTTTCGTTTCACCTATAAATTCTTTCATATTATCAGCACTGTTACTGTCTTGAAAAATCTCAGAAGTTCCGATTTTACCAGCTGGAGTGTTGTAAGATACATTAGAACTATATAGCAGATGAACTTCAACGCCATAAATATCATTATTGCCTATAAAGTTGCTTAAGTTTATAGCGAGATTAAAAGCGTTCGTCCCTGTCTTGGCTGTACTTAAACTTAAGGAAGGCGATGGTGTTGTCGACTCGTTCCCATCATTGTTTGATGGGGTTGGTGTAGGATTCACAACTTGATTTTGCTTATCAAGAGCATCTTGCGCCTTAGCCTTTGCATCATTCTCTGCCTGTTTATTCGCTGCGTCTATCTTCGCCTTCTCTTCCTCTAGCGCTTTAAGAGCGGCGGCTAACTTCAGTTTAGCCTCTTCTTTTTTCTTAAGCTGCTCGGCTTCCTTAAGCTTCTTCGCTTCTTCGAGCTTTTTGAGTTCTGCCTGTTTTTGCTTTTCTTTTTCAGCATCCGTACCCGCAGTTTTATCTAAAGGCAAGACTTTATCCAGATCTAATTTTCTGGTTGGATCCGTAATTTTTTGATTAGCCTCAGCAATGATTTTATCCATCAAATCTTTATCGATTTTTTTATCGGCTACAGCCGTTTTAGCAATGTTGCCAATCAAATTTTCTAAGTTTTGCTTTACATTAGCTAATTCAGCTTGATCCTTCAATACCAGTGATGTTTGTCCATCCGTCGTTACGCCATTCGCCATTTCCTTCGCTTTCTTGGCTATGAACTCTTCGTTCTCTTTATCGATTTCAGCCTTGTTTCTGATCAATTCTTTAATGACTTCAGGAGAAGCTTGTCGAATGAAATCTTCTAAATCAAGGAATTCGATTTTCAATGATAAGTCTTTTAATTCATCTCTGGCATCCAGCGTAATTTGTTGTGTTGGGTATAAATATGTAATCGACGATTGTTGCGTGGAACCCTCCGTATTGGTTACCGTAGTTGTCGATACGTTCCCCGCACCTACAGCCATCTTGATTTTCCCGGTTTCAGGGTCAATCCCTACGAAAAATTGCGTTCCGCGCACACCCATGACTGCAGTCGGTGTTTCCACTTCAAATTCATCATTAGAACCAGCTAATGATTTTACTTTAACCCACATCGAACCCGCCCATAGCTTAAGCTTGGATTTCTTATTGCCATCCGTTGTATTGAGGTCCGAAACATTAATTTCAGCGTTGTCACCCAATGTCACATCGGCATCCCCACTGCTTAAATGAAGGGTAACCGATGAACTGGCTCCGGTATAAATGGTGTCCCCTTGGTTTAAACTCATGCTTTCATAACCATCGTACGTCTTGGAACCTCCGCCCTTTTTGACGGTTACATCGCCGCTTAAGGAGCCAATTACGGCAACACGGACGGTTTTTGCCTCTACGGGCTTGACCAGTAAAATTGAAATCAAACTAAAGGCTAAACAAAAACTTAAAAATAATGAAATGAATGATTTCTTGGTTACACGCACACAGAATTCCTCCCTAGCAATATCGTTGTCTATAAATTCCCCATAACCTCGTACACCATGACCGGCTTTTCTTTCCCTTTAACTTTAATTTCGCCAATGGGCTCAATCACGAAAAGGTCTTTTACTCTGGCATAGGTTTGCTCACTTATTAAAATCTGCCCAGGCTTCGCATTAGCTTCCAAACGGGCTGACAAGTTGACCGTATCGCCGATAGCCGTGTAGTCCAGCCTTAAATCTTCTGAACCGATATTGCCAACAACCGCCGGACCACTGTTAATGCCTAGACCAAACTTAACGCCGATGCCATATTTCTCAATAAGCTTCTGTTCGAGAATATTGGCTTGTGATTTCATTTCAATGGCTGAGCGAACGGCCATTTCCGGATGGTTATCATACGCAATCGGCGCTCCGAACATCGCCATAACGCCATCGCCAATAAATTTATCAAGCGTTCCGTTAAACTTGAAAATCGCCTTCGTACATACATCCAAATACTCATTTAACACTTGAATGACCTGCTCAGGCTCGAGACGTTCAGACATCGGGGTAAACCCTCGAATATCTACGAAAATCAATGAAATATCTTTGCGACTTCCGCCTAGTTTGACGTCTTCACCGGATTGCAACAGCTCGTCCACAACGCTTTTGGAAACGAATCTGCCGAAAATTCCTGTTACCCGATTGCGTTCCTTGCGTTCTTCAATGTAATGACTGACCAATGACCATATGTAAATGGTCCCTAGTGCAAATTGCGGATATACAAGCGGGGCAAAAATGGACCCTACCGTATAAAGCAGCAGCCAAATGCCTCCATAAGCAATAAACACACCTAAAAAGATGAATAATGCAGTTCGACCTTTGAATCTCTCAAACAAGAATATGGCAAGCAAAGAAACAAGAACAATGATACCAATTCCTACCGGTTTACTTGTTTCTTTATAAAACTTGCTTTCCAGCAGCGTTTGAATCATATTCGCATGAATTTCGATCCCAAACATTTTTACAGAGCTGATCGGAGTCGGGTATTCATCCTGCATAGCTGTAACGAAAGGTCCGACAAGAACAATACTCCCTTGCAAAGGCAATGGCTTTTTGCTGTTAAGGACATCTATGAAAGAGAGCATTTCATAACCTGTCGTCGCATCTACTTTCTGCCTCGGCAGCGTGAAAAACTCTGTCGTCACTTGATTTCTATCATTTGTCGGTAGGACAACATTTCCACGCTTCCACTGCCCGGTTGCTCCATCACGCTTTACTTTATCCTCATTATCAAGGACCAAATTAGCGAGCGCAACACTGAAAGCAGGTATGTAGGTTCCAGTCTCATCCGGTAGACCGACCGGTAGTTTCCGAGCTTTGCCATCCTTGTCAACAAACACGTTAATATGCGCCATTTGCTGTCTATTCGTTGTGAGTGTAGGAGTGGGGTAGTCAACTTTCTCAGGTATAAGATCACCTGCTTGCTGCTGCTTGGAGGGGTAGTTAATTTGAACGGGCATAATGACATTATGATATTTAGCCAAGACATCAGCTAAAGCTTTATCGTCAGCGGGGTTTTTCGAAGGTTCGGCCAAGACTACGTCTATACCGATGGCTGCTGCTCCTGACTCTTCTAATTTCTCAATTAATTGTGCATAAGTCGAACGGTCCCACGGAAATTTACCGATGGCCGAGAGCGATTTATCATCAATTTTAACAATCTTGATCCGATCATCCGGCTGGCGCTCTTCAACCGACTTGGCTTTACGCATATTATCCTGCAGGGGATCCTCCAAAAAATAAAACAAACCGCTAGAATTCACCGTGTAGAAATATGTCGATAAAGCTAACAAGACAAGCCCAGCGGTCAAAGTTTGAATCCACTTCATCTTACCCATAAGATCCTCCCTTATGATTACTAGATTCATTGTAAGATGGCACGTACGAAATGGCAATGAAATGTTACAATTTAATACAAATTGTATCGAGAAAAGAGCCCGATCCCTTGGCAGGAACCGAGCTCTTTCGACATTCTGTGAATGACTTCACAAAATTGCGGTTGGATATGATTAGCTAAAAGGTGAATCCGCAACTTTAATGGAATCGGTCGGGCAACCATCTTGAGCATCTTGAAGATCATCAAACAGATCCTCCGGAATTTCAGTTACCCCTTTGTTACCATCACCATCAAAATTACTTCCGCTAAACCTTCATCGTCGTAATCATAGATGTCTGGAGCTGTAGCTCCGCAAGCGCCGCAAGCGATGCAGGTATCTTTATCAACAAATGTATACTTTGCCATGTTTACTCCTCCTCCTCAACTGTTCCTCATGTTAAAATATAATATAAAAATGGACAAAGTTCAAACGCTAAAATGGACTAACCACAAAAAATTGTTCCACAAAATCTGCAACAGAACAAATATCATTCAAATCCAGAGCTATATATTCCAAATGATGGTTATTCAAGTCAGTTGCGATGGCAACTGGCTTCGGATCAAGCCTAGGAATAATCTCACTCTGCTCTATCGTACGAAAAACAGCAATCTTTGGATGCTTTTCCATCTTAAATCCCTCAACAAAAATGTAGTCTACATGCGTGTATGCTTTTAGTTCCTCTTGAAGGTCAGTGTTTTGCTGTTTCACAACATGATTAACCTGGTTAGGGGATATGGTAACAACAGCATCCGCGCCAGCCTCTATGAAGAGAGTCGAGTCTGCACCTGCTGCTTCTTTATAATGTCCATGCGCATCATGTTTAATAACCGCAACACGAAAGCCGCGCCGCTTCATCTCGACAACTAATTGGGTGACCAGCGTTGTTTTACCACTTCCTGAATATCCAGCAAAGCCCATGCAGTAAGCCATTATACTTCTCTACTCCTCTTCCTTATGAAGGGGATTGTTCCGCAAATGATCCATTTGCAGGGATGTCCCCCTTGCCTTATGGTTGCGTATTAAAGCTGAAGGATCATTTCCCATCATTCCAGCAGTCAGAATCGCGTTTTCCCCGAACTTATCGCGAAGACCGTCCATAATGCGGTTCAATTGTTCTCTCTGGGGCTGCTTTTCATAATTGAAAAGATCCAATTGCACGAAGGTTTCTTCTTTCATCGTTAAGTTTTGCAAGGTAATGCCCAGCAATCGCACTGGATTGCCATCCTCCCAGTGGTGGTCATATAAGTCACAAGAGGTTCGAAAAATATCATCCATGTGCTCGGTTGGCGTAGGTAATGTTACTGATCGCGTTATGGTTCTCATATCCGGGTCACGGATCGTAATTTGGATGGTCGAGGACATCAAATCCTGCTTGCGCAATCTTCTAGCCACTTGGTCTGCCAGATTCAGAAAAACACGGTGAATGTCTTTTCTATCTGAAAAGTCTCGTGGCAGCGTAGTGGTGTGACCAATAGACTTACTTTGCTCCTGCTCCGGATTAACCAAAGAATGATCAATCCCATTGGCGGAACGTTTCAAATGAGCGCCCATAATCCCAAAATGCTTACTGAGCAGATCATCATTGCCAACGGCGAGCTGTCCTATGGTATGAATACTCAGTCTTGTTAGCTTATCTGCTGTTTTTTTACCAATCCCATATAAATAATTACAAGGTTTATCCCATAGAACTGTGGGAACATCCCGCAGTCGGAGAACTGAAATCCCGTTTGGCTTTTTCATATCAGAACCCATCTTAGCCAGCAATTTATTGGGGGCTACGCCAATTGAACAGGGCAGATTTAACTCTTTCATAATTTGCTGTTGAATCGTAGAAGCAATTTCCAGCGGTGTGCCGAACTGCTTGGACCCTGTTATATCGACAAAACACTCATCAATAGACATAGATTCTACCAAAGGTGAATAGCTATAAGCAATCTGCATGAAACGTCTGGAGAAGCTGCGATATAGATCAAAATCAGGGGAAATTAGAATTAAATCCGGACACAGTTGCAGCGCTTGCTTTACCTGCATCCCTGTCTTTATGCCCTTCGCTCGTGCTGTATAAGATGAAGTAACAATAATCCCCCGGCGAAGCTCGACACTACCGGCAACAGCTATAGGCTTCCCTTTGTATAATTCAGGTTCCACGGCTTCATGAACGGAGCAATAGAACGCATTCATATCAATGTGTAAAATGACTCTGCCTTGCTTGGGATAATGATGTTGAACCGACATCCTTCACATCCCCTCCCATTCGTAAAGCTGCGTTGTATGTGAGCCAATTTCAGCATACAAAAAATCACACCTTCAAGCAAACGTATTTTTGCGTTATGGTGTCCTTACAAATGAAATTATGTTATAGTTATTCATTATACATTGACGCTTTAAAGCAAGCACTAACACCATTAATGAACACAAATCAAAGTTAGTTTGCCAGCTTTTGAAGGAGGAACCCATGCCAACATCAGTCAAAATCTTCGATACAACACTACGAGACGGTACGCAAGGAGAAGGCATAAGCTTATCCGTCGAGGATAAAATCAAAATTGCTCGCAAGCTCGACGAGCTTGGAGTTCATTATATTGAAGGCGGATGGCCGGGCAGCAACAGCAAAGATATTGAATTTTTTGAGCGTACTCGAAACATGTCATTTGCCAATGCCAAAATCGCTGCTTTTGGAAGCACCAGACGCAAAGACTCCCAAGCTTCAGAAGATATTAATTTGAACAGACTGGTGGAATCAGGAGCTCAAGTGGCGACCATCTTCGGCAAGTCTTGGGACTTCCACGTTCATACCGCCATTCAAACTACGTTGGAAGAGAATTTGGCCATGATTTATGACTCTGTTCTTTTCCTGAAAAATAGCGGCCTTGAAGTGATTTACGATGCCGAACATTTCTTTGACGGATACAAGAACAATCCCGAATACGCCTTGCAAACGATCCAAAAGGCGCAAGAAGCCGGAGCAGATTGGATCGTTCTGTGTGATACGAACGGCGGTTCCTTGCCGGAAGAAATAACAGCTATCGTCACAGCGGTAAAACTACACATCACCACACCTGTTGGCATACATGCTCATAACGACTGTGAACTTGGCGTGGCTAATAGCCTCGCCGCTGTCCAAGCAGGCGCAAGACAAGTCCAAGGCACAATCAATGGGTACGGCGAACGTTGCGGCAACGCAAACTTAAGCTCCATCATCCCTAATCTTCAATTGAAGCTTGGCTATGAGGTTATAACTGTCGAACAGTTGCAATCGTTAACACCTGTTTCCCGCTACATCAGTGAAATAGCCAATATGCATATGCCCGTTAATCAACCTTATGTCGGTAATGCGGCATTTGCACACAAAGGCGGCATTCACGTATCCGCAATTCTCAAGGATGCCAGTACGTATGAGCATACCAAGCCTGAGAATGTCGGCAACAAGCAACGCGTGCTCGTTTCAGAGCTTGCCGGACAGAGCAATGTGCTTGTGAAGGCACAAGAGCTGAACCTTGATTTCAACAAAGAGCATCAGAAAACCAAAGAGGTTATTGAGAAAATCAAAAATCTTGAGCACCAGGGCTACCAGTTTGAAGGGGCCGACGCAACTCTCGAATTACTGCTTCGTGAGGCTTTCGAAGGACTTGAAGAAATTTTTACCTTGGAATCGTTCAAAATGCTTGTTGAGAAGTCAGCGAACCATGCTGTCGTTTCCGAAGCCATCGTCAAAGTAAAAGTACATGGCGAAACGATTTACACCGCGGCAGAAGGCAATGGTCCTGTTAATGCACTTGACAATGCCTTACGCAAGGCGCTTATCCAATATTATCCCGATATTCAAAACATACATTTATCCGATTACAAAGTACGTGTACTTGATGAGAAGGATGCTACGGCCGGTAAAGTTAGAGTTTTAATGGAAACGACCGACTTTAACAGCACTTGGAACACACTTGGCGTATCCAGCAATATCATCGAAGCAAGCTGGTATGCTCTTGTAGACAGCTTGCGCTATGCTCTAATCGGCAGGCAACGCATAGAACCAGCGTCCAAAGATCAACAAGGACGACTTGGCTTAGTCAATCATTAATCTTAGCAATAAACATAAGCTGCATGGAAAACGCGCTGTTTCGCGTTCCATGCAGCTTATTTATTTACCCTTTAATCAGATTCTCTATCCTCTTGTCCAAATCTTTAGCAGACAGCACATGAATGACCTCGCGGATAACTCCGTTTTTATCTATCAAGAAACTGGTTGGAATCGCCACTACACGGTATGTATCCGCATTAGTTCCTTGCTTATCCAACATCACAGGAAATGGATATTGATACCGCTCCACAAACTTCTTAATATTCTCTAGCTTATCCCCCGGCGTTACATTGACCGCATACAGATCAAACTGACCTTGATATTTATTGTAAACACGAACAAGATCCGGCGCCTCTTCCTCACACGGACCGCACCAGGATGCCCAGAAATTAACTAACAACGGCTTCTCCCGCGGCCCTCCTATGACATAATCGTTGCCATCCAAACCTTTCAGCGTAAAATTAGGCGCTAAGAAATTCACCTTAGGGGCTTGCTCCGTAGGCAAAAGCGTTTCTTTATGGGCATTCCGGGCATTTTGGTAAACGGCAAAACCAGCCAGGAAAACGACAAGAACGAGTATCATCATATTTTTTCTCAACAAATTGCACCTCCACTCTGTCTATATTATCTCCAATTCGCCAGGATTTCCAACATGGAAGATGTAAAGGACATGCATGTCTTTCCTCTTATAGGGAAAAGTAAGCCTACCAATCTGTATAGAAAGGAATCACCAATGAATAAAACAATGAGTAAACCTATGGGTAAACCAATGGGTAAAGCAATGAACAAAACTATGAGTGAACCAGAGAGTAAACCAGCGAATCATTCAGGTCCATCGACCAGTAAACCTATCTTGGAATATATTGCTCTCGCTACAATCCCTTTAGTTCTTGTACTGGGCAATTCGATGTTAGTGCCTATTCTGCCCGATATGCAGGAGAAGATGGGCATTTCCCGTTTCCAAAGCTCATTGGTAATCACCTTGTTCTCGATCACCGCAGGACTAATCATTCCTGTCTCCGGTTATTTATCAGATCGATTTTCGCGTAAGGGAGTTATCATCCCTTCGCTCATCGTATACGGAGCAGCCGGCGTTCTAGCAGGCCTAGGAGCTATTTGGAATTCCTACACAACCCTAATTATCGCGCGCGCTGTACAGGGCTTAGGAGCAGCCGGAACAGCCCCCATTGCGATGGCGCTTGTCGGAGATCTTTATAAGGGAGGCAAGGCGAGCAAAGCCTTGGGCTTGATTGAAGCCTCGAACGGCATAGGTAAAGTCGTCAGCCCTATTTTAGGTTCTTTAATCGCTCTAATCGCCTGGTTTGCTCCATTTTTCGCCTTTCCTATCTTCTGTGTTTTGGCGCTGCTAGCTGTCATCTTTATGATCAAAGAGCCTCCAAAAAAAGAAAAGCCCCAAGCGCTACGTGCCTATTTAAAACAAATCAAAAACATATTGCAAGAAAAAGGTCATTGGTTAATCCCTGCCTTTATTGCAGGTTCACTAGCCTTATTTATCCTGTTTGGCGTTCTCTTTTATTTATCGCAAATATTAGAAGAAGAACCTTATAACATCACAGGCGTCAAGAAGGGACTCATCCTTGCTATACCTTTGCTAGGTTTGGTCATCACTTCCTATACGACAGGTGCCCTAATTAAAAAAAATGGGACCGCGATGCGCTGGATTATCAATTTGGGACTCCTCCTGATGACGATTTCGTTAACACTGACAATCTTCTTAAGTACCAAGCTCGGTCTTTTTATCGGACTGCTCACACTAAGTGGCATTGGCACAGGAGCTCTGCTTCCTTGTTTAAATACGATGATTACCGGCTCCGCTGAGCGGGAGCAGCGCGGCATGATTACTTCTCTTTACAATAGCCTCCGCTTTATCGGGGTCGCGTTCGGTCCACCTATTTTCGGCTGGCTAATGAATCTGTCACATAAAGCTACCTTTATAACCGTATCTTCCTTAGCTTTCCTTACGCTCGGACTCGTTTTTTTCTTCATACGCCCCAAAGGGGAGCTGAATTGATCCACCACTAGGCTCCTATCTACCCATTCTCTCCTTGAACCTTTATACTAATTGCAACCCGATTCAATGAGAGGTGTCTAGGAGTTATGCAGGTACTTATGACAAATGAGCTTTACCGCACACTTATCGAATACAGCTTTAGTAAACTACCCGAAGAAGCCTGCGGCTTTATTCTAGGACAAGTTCTAGACCAAGACGCTGGCTTTACAGCCCATTCGTTTGCCCCTATGCGCAATTGCGCTGCGAATCCGCAATTGCAATTCGATATTGCCCCGCAGGATATGGTCCCTTTCCTTGTAAATACAGAAAACCATGTTATCGGTATTTTCCATTCGCATCCCACTGCTTCACCCATACCTTCTGAGCAGGATCTTCAAACCCTGTGGCATACCATCCCGACACATTGGATTTTATCCTTACAAGCGCCCAAACAGCCTGAATTATTTTTATATCAAATAAAAAAAGCCTCCCCAACCGCATTCAACAAACTTCGTTTGTGATGGGTCAGTGATGGCTCAATAAGGCATAGAGATCGCCCAATGTATCCACATCTCGCGATTTTATCTCCTCCATAAATCTTGACCAAAGCTGGGCGGTCATCAGGGAATCATCCAGCGCATGATGGCGATTTGTAACTGGAATATCATAAGCGTGGAGCAGCGAATCCAAGCTTAAATTTTTTCTCTTCGGCATCAACCACTTGGCAATCATCATCGTGTCCAGAACGCGATGAGATAAACTTACTTTGGACGTCGCCATAAAGCGGAGTTCAGGAAATTTTTATCATGCCCTGTTGCATGCGCAACTAATATCCTCTGTTGAACAAACTCCAAGAAATCACTCAGCACTACTATTAAATCAGGCGCTGCGGCTGCCATTTCGTTCGTTATTCCAGTTAGCTTTACAATTTCGTCAGGGATTTTACGCTTAGGATTTACCATGCTATAGAAGGTGTCCTGAAGTTGTACTTCACCGCCAATAACCGAGACGCCGCCAAACGAGATGATCTCGTCACCATTGTAAGGTGAAAAGCCTGTGGTTTCCAAATCAAAAACAACAAGTTCCATCGAGTGGAGCGGGATATCAAATAAGGAATCTTTCCGCTGTTCTTTCAGCATCGAGCGAATAAATGCCATC
Source organism: Paenibacillus sp. N3.4 (assembly GCF_008017805.1). Classification (GTDB taxonomy): domain Bacteria; phylum Bacillota; class Bacilli; order Paenibacillales; family NBRC-103111; genus Paenibacillus_E. The sequence goes on from NZ_VRTT01000001.1 coordinate 215,955, forward strand.
TGCTGCGCACTTTGGACATTAAACATAGAAGTAAGGGCAGGTGTGAGACCGCCCATTTTATATAAGTGCCACATACGACCAGCGGGACGCATGTCTTTCATCTCCAATCACCCCTCCCTACGCCAAATTTCAATTCCTGCCGACATGGCTAACCTTTTTCTTTATCTACTTGCAAATCGATTGATTTTTTCACAAATTTTTGCAAATCTATTCCCGCGCGTAAGCATTGCTTTAATTCCTGCCTAACTTCTTTCGTCAATTGCTCGGCGGATAATTTGCTCCTGGTCGTATACATCTCTTCCTCCAGCTGAAAAGGGGTCATATCCCGCAATTTGAGCGCTATGCCAAAAGCATCCCGCCATTCATCAGCCAATGACTCAGGGATGAATGAACTTTCCTTCAGAAGCCTGATTCTTTCTAAGGTTGAAGCTTCTATGATTCCTGCTTGAATAGAAAGCAGACGCACACCATTAACAATCGGTATGTAAGCCCCATATTTAATATCAAACCCACCGGCATCCTCGCCATATCGCTCGGTTATTAGATGTCCAAATACACCCAGAGAAATTTTATGATGAAGCGTGTTGGATAACAAATACTTAAGTATCGTTGGATGCTGCTGAATATACGCTAGGAATTCGCTTTTCAACCGATTTACCAAATCCTCAAAACCATAAACAGCTCGCATATCTGCCATGATGAGCAAATAACGCACATGTTCCCAATCCGGTTCTTCAAACCAAGCCGTCATTTCATCCATGTACGCCGCAATAGGCTTACGCCATTGTCTGTTGCTCGATATCACATTCCCCTGACAAGGTGGATACCCCAAAATGCCTAAGCCATAAAGAATACAATCGACAAGTTTAACAAAATAGGCTTCCAACTCTTCTTCCGAATGATGTAGACTTTGCTCATAGATAAGTCCGTTATCTTGATCGCTCCAGAGCGTCTGTTCACTTCTGCCTCCACTGCCGAACAGAATAAACGCATATGGAACCGGCGGCTTGCCGCAGCCCTCTTGCTCCAGGTTATCTTCAGCCAGTTTAATCGTTCTTCGAATGAAAGCATCGTGAAGCCGGTTTACATCCTGCAGAGCCTCATATGAATGTGAGAAAAGGGAATGCTCCCGAATCGTCTCATGCACCTGATCTCTGGTTATTCGCATCTCCTCGAACTGTTCCGATCGATGTATGCGTGCCAAGATCTGTTCCATGGAGAGATGATTCATGTTGCATCCCCTTTACTCTAGTAGAGAATAGTTAGGTTAGTTTTTATACCGAAACCCCGTTTTGAGCTGCCTTTTTCATTTGTTCCGGATAGCCGTAAGAACCGTGCTCAGATAAATCCAAACCAATGATTTCTTCTTCTTCCGTTACACGAAGACCTACTGTTGCTTTTAGAATACCTAGGATGATGAAGGAAAGAACAAGAACGAAAGCAAGAGCTCCGAATACGCCTAATGCTTGAATGCCTAATTGGTGCAAGCCACCGCCATAGAATAATCCCGCGCCACCAACACCAACTTTCGCGGAAAGCTCAGGTGTAGCAAATAAACCAGTGGAGAGTGTTCCCCAGATCCCAGCGATACCGTGTACGGAGAATGCGTAGATGGGATCATCGATACCAGCTTTCTCAAACCATTGCGCTGTGAAGAACGTTACAATTCCCGCTACAGCACCGATAACAATGGCTGCCCAAGTATCTACGAATGCGCACGCTGCTGTAATCGCTACAAGCGCTGCAAGAACGCCATTCAACATACTAGGAATATCCGCTTTACCAAAATACATCCAAGAGATAATCAGAGCCGCAACTCCACCTGCCGCAGCAGCCATATTCGTTGTCAGTGCGATGTAGCCGAAGAAACCGTCACCCATTGCGCTAAGTGTACTACCTGGGTTGAACCCAAACCAACCGATCCAAAGGATAATAACACCGAGAACAGACAATACTTGATTGTGGCCTGGAATTAAATTAGGTGTTTTATCTTTATTATATTTGCCAATACGTGGTTTTAACAAGATGGTCGCTACAAGCGCTGCCGTCGCACCTTGTAAATGAACAACTGTGGAGCCTGCAAAGTCTTGCATACCAAGTTGACCTAACCAACCACCGCCCCATACCCAGTGAGCAACAATTGGATAAATAACGACAGTGAACAAAATTCCGAAAATAAAGTACACCGGAAGCTTCGCTCTTTCTGCAAATCCCCCCCAAGCAATAGCCAAGGATACTCCGGCAAAAGCAAGCTGGAACAAGAACTTAATGCCAATAGGTACATCAGAACCAGATAAAGCGCCGAAAGCTGCAGTAGCTTGATCTTCCAAACCTGTTACGAAGAACCCTGTCGTTCCGAAGAAGGCATTGCCATCGCCGAAAGCGAAACCGAAGCCGACTGCCCAGAAAGCAATGGCGCATAAACCAAAGGTTAAAATTGTTTTACCGGCTACATGACCGGCATTTTTCATTCTCGTAGATCCCGCTTCCAATAGTGCAAAACCGGCTTGCATGAAGATAACCAGGATTGCAGCGAGCATCACCCAAACAGCATCAATGGCACTAGTTAATTGAGGGATAGTTGCTTCATCTGCCGCAAAAGCAAGAGTAGGGAACAATAATGCCATAACGCCGAAAGCTAACAATAATTTCTTAAGCATACGACCACTTCCTTTAATGTTAGATTAGGTAACATATAATGAAACTCTTATTGTCATTATAGCGAGGATAATCGGGTTTGACAATAGGATTTTCTCTAAGATCATTAAAAAAACGAAAAATAACCTAACATCTCACATGCATAATTCGTGTTTCCCTTCATATAGAAGGAAATATGTTAGGATTTCTCCCTTATTATAGAACTTAGCCCATATAAGCATCACGTTTGACTGTACGGTTTGTAATCAGGTATCATGAGGAGTAACGGCAAAAGGCAGAATGCTAATTGCCTGTTGTACATAACATGGAGTAGAGGTGAACTTACTATGGGGAATGAGAAACTGTACAAAATCGGAGAACTAGCTAAACTTGCCGATGTCAGTCCTCGAACCATCGATTACTACACCAAGTTGAGTTTGATTGAACCGGAGAAACGATCCGATACGAATTACCGACTTTATAGCGATGAAACCTTAAATCGACTTAAACGTATTGAAACAATGAAGAACGAGAAATATACCTTAGAAGAGATTAAAGCCAATCTGCAGCAATGGAGTAAAGTTTCTCCGATGATACGGTGAGAGATAAGCTAACATCTATTCAACTGCACCTCGAACAGTTAATGAAAGAAGCTAAAGAACTTGACCCTATTATTCAACAATTGAAACCGAATCAAATGAAGAAACTTTATCGTATCTTGACGCAGCCTACAGCTGCTTGTATTGAAGCGCTTATTGTCCTTCTAGGTAAAAATCCGTTCTCATAACAATTTACGGAGGCATGTGTTATGTTCGTCTTTCACCCGTTGGATTATGTCATTATTGTTGCTTTTGTACTTTCACTCTGGGCATCGTCGCGTGTTCGAAGCACGTTCAACAAATGGTCCGAGGTCCCCATTTACTCGGGTATGACAGGCGCTCAAGCAGCAAGACGAATGCTCGATTCTAATGGACTGTATGATGTTCCTGTAGAAGCTGTTCCTGGGACGCTGACGGATCACTATGATCCGATTGCACGGGTTGTCCGGTTATCCGAACCCGTCTACTATCAAAGCTCCATCTCGGCCGTTTCTGTGGCCTGTCACGAAGTAGGTCATGCCATTCAGCATAAAGTCCATTATCCGATGCTCGTAGCCAGACATCATATATTCCCTGTCGTGAACTTTGCTTCTGGCGTAGCGCCTATTCTCATCTTAGGCGGCTTCATATTTCAACAAATTCCTTGGCTTCTCGGAATCGGCATCCTTTTCTTTTCAGTAGCAGTCGCCTTCCAACTTATTACTTTGCCCGTAGAGTTTAACGCAAGCTCAAGAGCACGAGATCTTATGCTCTCAGAAGGGTTCATCTCTAATGAGGAAGAGCGTGGCGTAGCCAAGGTGCTTCGTGCAGCGGCTCTTACGTATGTTGCCGCAGCATTAATATCCGTACTGGAACTTTTGAAATATATCATGATTTTCAGCGGTCGCAACAACAATGATTAAACCAAAAAAAGCTCTCCCTGTGATGCGTGAATCGCATACAGCGGAAGAGCTTTTTTTCTTATTTAAAATAATCGGAAAGAAATCTTCGGAACACCTCAGCGACAAGAGGAAGCTTTTCACCACTTCGGCAAATCAAACCAACTGTTCGGGTTACTTGCGGGTCTGTGACACGAATTTTCGTTGGCTGGAGTTGTCCGCCCTCCATAAGAGCCATGGAAGGCAACAAACTGACTCCCATGCCTGCTGCAACAAGTCCTCGAATCGTGTCTGTCTCTTCCCCTTCAAATTCAACCTTCGGTACGAAGCCTGCCTTCAAACAAGCCTCCATCACGATGGATCGCAGCGTATATTCCTCGCTAAACATCACAAAAGGCTCATTTTTCAACTGCTCCAGGCGAATCGATGTGTACTCGGCCAATATATGATTGGATGGAATAATGGCAAACAACTCTTCCGTTAGTAATATTTCACCTGTCACATGCTCGTGTGTTTCCGGAAATGGCGAGATAAATGCCAGATCAATCTCACCTCTTGTCACATCACGAATCAACGAAGTATAAGTACCTTGCCGCAGTCTAAATTTCACATTTGGATGATCTTTTTTGAAAGCCGCAACGACCGCAGGCAACAGATTCACGACGAGGCTATGAGGAAATCCGATACGAATTTCACCTGCTTCGGGATTGAGAAACTCATGTATTTCACCTACAGCGCGTTCCAAGTCCGTCAAGATACCTTCGATCCGACTTAAGAAAAGATGTCCGACAGAAGTCAAATGAAGATTACGTCCCTTTTGCACAAATAAATTGACACCAAGCTCTTCTTCGAGCAAATGTATTTGCCGACTAACCGCTGATTGCGCCACGTGCAGTTCCTCCGCGGCTTGGGTTACGTGTTGCTTCCTAGCAACTTTTACAAAATACTGCAACTGTCTCAATTCCACTAGGATAAATCCTCCAACTTTTGTTCCGTTTTCACAGACGATAAATCAATAGCCAACTATTTAAATTATAGCCTTCCCCTATCGATTGGACAACCCAACTTCAAAAAGCTTATAATAAATAAGTTGTTATCTAGCATGGAAAATAAAGGAGGAAACATACTCATGGCACAAGAACGTACTGGCGTTGCTACTTTTAAAAGCAATCCTATCACACTAGTAGGTCCCGAAGTTAAAGTCGGCGACAAAGCTCCTGATTTCACAATTAACAAAGATTTGCTAAACCAGGTTTCCCTCGCAGATTATGCAGGTAAAGTGAAGCTAATCAGCGTTGTTCCTTCATTGGATACAGGCGTTTGTGACGCACAAACTCGCCGTTTTAACGAAGAAGCTGCGGGTCTTGGCGACAATGTTGCTGTTTTGACAATCAGCGTTGATCTTCCTTTCGCTCAATCCCGTTGGTGCGGTGCGGCAGGTATCGATAAAGTCGTTACTTTGTCTGATTACAAAACCAAATCGTTTGGCGAAGCATATGGCGTTCTAATCAAAGAGCTTCAACTCGACATGCGTTCTATTTTCGTTATCGATGCAAATGATACTGTACAATATGTAGAGTACTTGGGCGAAATGACAGAACACCCTAATTATGAAGCGGCTGTAGCAGCTGTCAAACAATTAGTTTAACAGTCAGATACAAATAAAACAGCAAGGAGGCCTAGCTTCCCTGCTGTTTTTGTTATGATTCAATTTTATATGCGGCAAGTTTACGGTCTAATTGTTTGTAAATATCTATTATAGTTCGATAATTTGAACCCAGATCTCCCATCGAACCACGAGAAGCTGAATAAATATCTACTGCAGTTTTCACTGGATTGATTCCAAACAACGTTAACGTAACATCCTGTGTTCGGCCAGTCATTGTTTTGCGTTCCGCGAGAATTTCACCTACGTTTTGAACTTCATGAAGAAGTTTGTAGCCTGGCGTTTTTTTCAGAACCGCGGTAACCTCTTCCCATACTTGTTCTTTGGGTAATTTGTAATATCTTGTTTTAAGCAGAGGATCTTTGGCCTTATCTCCAGTCGTTTCATGACTGCGAAGTAATCCGATTAAAGTTCTCTTAAGCAAAAGCCTTTTCCCCCTTCAATGAAGTGCATAGACCACTTGCTATTTCTACACTATTCTCTATCTTACCACTGATTAGCCGTAAGAAAAAGGGGTTAAATGAAAAGACGTTGATATCCAATGATTTATCCGGCAAAAGTGCTATAAAGCAAATAAACATTCAAAATAGCAATGACTACAGCCACAAACCAGCTTAGCACGACCATCCATTTGGGAGTAACCAGCACCCCCATCTTCTTGCGATCCGAAGTAAATTTAACTAACGGAATGACTGCAAATGATAACTGCAAGGAAAGAATAACTTGACTAAAAATTAGTAAATCCGTCGCTCCTTTTTCGCCAGAGATGCCAATCACAATAACGGCGGGCACGATCGCAATTAATCGAGTAATTAATCGACGCAACCAAGGTGCAAGTCTGATATTCAGAAACCCTTCCATGACGATCTGTCCCGCTAATGTTCCGGTCAACGTTGAATTTTGTCCGGATGCCAATAAGGCGACAGCGAACAAAACACTTGCAGCTCCTGTCCCCAACATTGGACCCAGCAGTTTATAAGCATCCTGAATTTCGGCTACTTCTTTACCGACTGAATGAAAGGCCGCGGCAGAAAGAATGAGAATAGCCGCATTGACGAATAATGCAAGCATCAAAGCTATCGTTGTATCAATCGTTGAAAATTTGATTGCAGAGCGCTTGCCTTCAATTGTCTGTTCAATTTTCCGCGTTTGTACAATGGACGAATGTAAATATAAATTATGAGGCATAACCGTAGCTCCTAGAATACCAAGAGCAATATACAGCATAGCCGGATTCGTTACAATTTGTGTCGTAGGTATAAACCCTACTGCTACGGCCGCAAAATCAGGTTTGGAAAAAATGAGTTCAAAAACAAAGCAAACCGCGATTAAAACCATTAAACTGATAACCATTGCTTCTATATAGCGGAAACCTTTTTTCTGCAGCATAAGAACTAAAAGTACGTCTATAGAAGTAAGAATAACGCCATAGATGAGCGGTAAGCCAAATAATAGATTTAATGCAATGGCCGCCCCAATTACTTCAGCTAAATCACACGCCGCAATAGCGAGTTCACATAAGACCCAAAGACCGAATGAAACCGGCTTGCTATAATGATCCCGGCAAGCTTGAGCAAGATCTCTCCCGGTTACAATCCCTAATCGACCGGATAAAGCTTGCAATAATATAGCCATCAGGTTTGAAATGAGAATAACCGATAATAGGGTATATCCGAATTGGGAACCTCCCGCTAAATCAGTTGCCCAATTTCCTGGATCCATATATCCAACAGCCACGAGATAACCTGGCCCTATGAAAGCTAATAATTTACGAAAAAACCCGGCTTTTTTCGGCACGTTTAAACTTTGATGAACTTCAGGCAAGCTAGGCATTGAAGGCTCTCTTTTCCAACCACTAGGTTCCTGTTCCGGCTTTTTGTAGGCTATTTCCATCTTAACCCCTTCTTTCTTACACACAACAATTTTGTCCTAGGGAAACATTTATGTTTTTATTATACACCATGAGTTTATTTTATGCTATAAACAAACAGTTGTGTGCACGTAAAAATTTGTTTCCCTAAGGAAAATTATGATTATAAAGGAGTCATCATCCAGTGCTTATTCGCTCAGCCATAACCGAAAAAGACTTGATTGCGTCTTACGAAATAGAAAAAAACGTATATATACCTGAAGCCGCGGCATCGTTCGAGGCCTTTCAGATGAGAATGCAAATATTCGGAACCTTTTTTCTCGTGGCCGAAATGCCTGTTACTACCATAGAAACGAATGCCACAATCATTGGAGTGACGAATGGGGTCAGACTGAATCACTTTCAGTTGGCCGATGATAGCATTAAACAAGCCACGGAACCTGCTGTCGACGGCAGCTATTATTGCATATTAACCATTGCTGTACACCCTGATTATCAGCGCCAAGGAGTTGCCTCTCAATTACTCGACCAAGTCATCCAGCGCGTTAAAACGGCTGGTTTAAAAGGAATTGTGCTTATGTGCGAAGAGCATTTGATTCCTTTTTACAAAAATAAAGGCTTTGCCTACTTATCTCCTTCTTCCTCTATGCATGGGGGTATCCAATGGCACGAAATGAGCTTGATTTGGCAATATTAAACGAATTGGTATACATCAAAGAATTCATTAATAAAAAGAAGGATTTCTGCCCTGATGTGCGAATATAGTAGTTTATATCTTTGTATATTCAATAAACAAACAAAGAAGAAAAAACTAACTATAACTAACAAAGGGTGAATCGTCATGTCCGTTTTCTTAGGTTTAGATTTAGGTACTTCTGCAGTTAAATGCATTCTTGTAGATGACTCCGGGCACGTGATTGGGAGCCATAGTGTCGAGTACCCCTTGCAGCAGCCTCATCCAGGATGGGCGGAGCAGCATCCTGAGGATTGGTGGCAGGGTACGGTTACAGGTATTCGAACACTTTTGGAGAAGACAGGCATCGCGGGCAGCGATATTAGCGGCATAGGCTTCTCTGGCCAAATGCACGGGTCTGTCTTTCTGGATGAAGCGCAGCAGGTTATCCGGCCTGCGCTGCTCTGGTGCGACCAGCGCACCGCGGAGCAGTGCGCATATATCGAGTCGACCGTCGGCGAAGCCGAGCTCGGCCGACTGACAGGCAACCGGGCGCTGACCGGCTTCACCGCGCCCAAGGTCATTTGGCTCCGGCAGCATGAGCCGGAGCACTACGCGCGCGTCGGCATCTGCTGCTGCCGAAGGACTACGTCAGGCTGCGCCTGACGGGTGCGCTCGGCATGGACGTCGCCGACGCCAGCGGAACGCTGCTGCTGGATGTGGCCCACCGCAGCTGGTCACAGACCGTTGCCGAGCGGCTGGACATTCCACTGGAATGGCTGCCGCCGCTATTTGAATCTGGCGACGTCGTCGGCCAGCTGCTGCCCGAAGCCGCCAGCCTCACGGGGCTGGCCGCAGGCACGCCTATCGTCGCCGGCGGCGGCGATCAAGCGTGCGGCGCCGTAGGCGTTGGCGTTGTACGCCAAGGTATCGCCTCCGTAGCGCTCGGCACTTCCGGTGTCGTCTTCGTCCATGACGACACCTACCAAGTTGATGAAGCGTACCGGCTTCATTCCTTTTGCCATGGCGTGCCGGGGAAATGGCACCGCATGGGTGTCATGCTGGCCGCCGGCGGCTCCTTCCAGTGGTGGCGCAACCACTTTGCACACGAGGAGCTTGAGCGTGCAGAGAAGGAAGGCAAGGACGTCTACGAAATCTTGACATCCGATGCCGCTACCGCCCCCCTAGGAAGCGAGGGCTTGTTGTTCCTGCCTTACCTGTCCGGTGAGCGTACGCCACATCCAGATCCTAAGGCTCGCGGTGCCTTCATCGGATTAAACCTCCGACACGGAAAGGAGCATTTGACTCGCGCGGTTCTTGAAGGCATTACATTTGGACTCCGTGACTCCCTTCAACTCATTCAAGAGTCAGGAATCGAAGTCACCGAACTGCGTGTGAGTGGCGGCGGTGCAAGAAGCTTGTTCTGGCGCCAAATGATCGCTGACATTTTCGGGATTCCTGTAGTCACTGTCAACTCTACAGATGGTCCTGCTTACGGAGCGGCTATTATGGCTGCTTCTGGGGTATTGAAAGAAGATATGATGACACTATGTGAGAAATGGATCCAAGTCACGGAACGTGTCGAGCCAAATCCTGATAATCGGCAGCAATATGACGCTTATTACAGCGTGTATCGGGGACTTTATGGCACTTTGCAAAGTACCTTTCACCAATTAAGCGAGCTGGCCGGCCATTAAAAATTACATTAAGCTTCTACTCTTTTCTGTAGAAAGTAGTAATTTTCTGTATCATTGCAAAGGGAAACTCAAACTCTTTCCTTTCCTGTTTGCACGATAAAAGCCGCAAGAAAATCCTAACCACGCCCCTATCTGTAAGCACGGTTTTCAGCGTTAAAGCGGGATTGTTGCTCTGACTGGCTGCTGTAACACTGAAAAACAGCATTACAATTCCAAATATGTCAATTTCGATCTACTTATCTGTCTGTAAGCACTTTTTCCAGCGTTAAAGTGGAGTAATTGCTTAGACTGGCTGCTGTAACACTGAAAAACAGGGTTACAATTCCAAATTTGTCACTTTGGATCTACTTATCTGTCTGTAAGCACTTTTTCCAGCGTTAAAGTGGAGTTATTGCTTAGACTGACTGCTGGAACACTGAAAAACAGCGTTACAATTCCAAATTTGTCAATTTCGATCTACTTATCTGTCTGTAAGCACTTCCAGCGTTAAAGTGGAGTAATTGCTCTGACTGACTGCTGGAACACTGAAAAACAGTGTTACAATTCCAAATTTGTCATTTTTGATCTACTTGTCTATCTGTAAGCGCGGTTTTCAGTGTTATAGTGGAGTTGTTGCTTCTACTGAGTGCTGTAACACTGAACGTTATCTTTCTAAACATACCGTTTACGGAGCCATTTCCTTGTGGTCATGACATCCTTCACAGAATAAGAGTGTATACCCTTTTCATGGAGCGGCTCAATTTTAGTACTTCCTCGAGAACTTTTGCCTTATATGTTCCTTATGATTTTTTACAAACGCATCCCAATGATGACGTTCATCGCAAAGCATCTGCTTTAGTAGGGCTTGACTCCACATTAAGGGGGTTAAGCTTCCGCTTAACCCGAAACAAACATAAAACAAAAACCGTCAGAATTTTCATTCTGACGGTTTTGTATTTACAGAAGACAGAATCCTGCATTTATGGGCTGATCTTTTCCTTTTTTCATGTAAATAGACACAAAGAAACCCGCCTATGCCGTCCGGTTTTGGTGCTTCAAACCCGCTCTCGCAGGTGGGTGTCCGCAGAAGTGTATTTGAGGTCCCCTTTCGAGGGCATGTCAGCCACACTTCAATATAGGTCTCCCTAGAAACAGTCATTGGTTTAAAACAACTTAAAACCGTTACGAACATCGCAGGATTCTATTGTAGTTCTTATTATAGTGCCCTACCGGCTGTTTATCAACTAGTTGGGTTATCTCTATGGTCTACATTTTCATCTTTTTTATGCAAGCTAATTTCAGAACCCTTCGCATCTGCTGCAGGTTCACCTTGTTCATCTGCCTCTTGCGCTTCAGCCAGCTTTTGTTGTTCTTTCTCTTCTAGCTCTTGCTGCTTAGTTTGCAGCTTGGTGAAGCTGCGGTTAAACTGCCAAAAAGAGAATGTTGCCATAATACTCCCCATGAAGAAAACAACGAGAAAGAAATTAAATTTGGTTACACAAATATAGAAAATCGCACCGTTACATAGCAGCAACACAATGGAATTAATCGGATTGCCTATCGTAATTAAAATAGCGTTTTTCATAATTTGCAATATTTTCATGTGTAAATGAACCATAATGGAAAAGAAATTAAATAAAGAGATCGTCACAATGACCGTAAAAGCAATAAACAAAACAGCCAGCACTCGCAAGGTGCTTCCCTGTTTCAGATAGAAGAAGTAGTTCACAGCAATAATAACGAAGATGATGGCGAAAAATATACCGCCAACCATGCTTTGCACGTAGTTTTCTTTATATCCGCGAAAAAATGTTTTTAAAAGAGGAACATCCTCTTCACCTGTCACCCATTTCCTGGCTACAGTAAACATAGCAGACGTTGCCGGGAATAAAGTAAACGGTGCCAAAATAGCCAAAATAGGCAATGTTGACATCAGCGCATCCGGCGATGGACTGACCAAGCCCATAAAGCCAAAAAAGAAAACCGGAATGGAGCACAACAACCAGAGTAAATTAATCACCGATAATCGCATGACCCATTCTGAGATTCTGTACAGTCCACCCATAACTCCTCTAAACTCCAAAACTGTTTCCTCCTTAGCGTTTCCTTCAGGAAATTTCTACGTTGATTATCGCTTCTACACTCAAATGATCTTACTTGTCCTTAATGACTTAATTATAGCCTATTTTTGATCATATAGGTAGACATCTATCATTATGAAGCAAAGGCGAAGATCCCTCAGGATCTTCGCCTTTATTTTATGAAGGGCATGCCCTTACTTATTAACTAATGTGTCCTCGCTCTTGCGCGGAGCTCTGGAACGATCTCTATTACCGGTGTTGCTGCTGTTGTTGCTTCCGTATTCACGGCTTCTGGAAGAAGAACTGCGGCCTTCTCCACCTTCTCTGTTGGAACCGTAATCTCTGCTGTCTTTACGCGGGTAACGGGAATTGGAGCTGCTTGACGAGTTGCCGCCATATCCACCGCCTTGACGACGATCTCCTGAACCAGATCCGCCAGACGTATATCCGCCACCAACGCGTCTGCCTGAGCTGCGCACGTCGAATTTCTTCTTTCTTGCACGGATTGGATCTTCCGGAGTAAGCTCAATGTTCGTTTCCTTTTTATCCCCTGTCAGAAGCTTCATTGCTGCTGCAAGCAGGTTAACGGAATCATATTGCTCCAACATTTGAATCGCCAAACCTTTGAATTCTGCTTGTGCTTCATTTTGTAGAACATCGAGAATGCGTTCAGCTGTCATTTTTTGTTTGCCTTCAATAGCTTCTGCCAAGCTAGGCAATGGTTTTTTGTTGATTTTGTGACGAGTTACCTTCTCAATGAAGTGAAGGTGATCGATCTCTCTTGGCGTTACGAACGTCCAAGCTGTACCTTCTTTACCTGCGCGCCCTGTACGGCCAATACGGTGTACATAGCTTTCCGGATCTTGCGGCAAGTCAAAGTTGATAACATGTGTGACGCCGGATACATCGAGACCACGTGCAGCAACGTCAGTCGCTACAAGCACATCAATGCTGCCATCACGGAATTTTCTCATAACATTGTCACGTTGGTTTTGGGACAAATCGCCATGCAAACCTTCAGCCGCGTAGCCTCTTTTTTGCAATGCTTCAGCCAATTCGTCAACCCGACGTTTAGTACGCCCGAAAATGATCGCAAGATCAGGAGCTTCCATATCAATCAAACGGCTTAAAGCTTCGAATTTTTGTTTTTCATGCAATTCGATATAAGCTTGATCGATGAGTGGAGCGCTAACTTGTTTCGGGATCACGGAAACGTGCTCTGGGTTACGCAAGAACTGTTGTGCCAACTTTGAATGTTTGTCGGCATTGTGGCAGAGAACAACATCGTATGACGTTCTTCAGGAACCAATTTAAGGATCGACTGAATATCATCCATGAAGCCCATATCCAACATTTCATCCGCTTCATCCAAAATGACCGTTTGCACATCATCTAATTTAATTGTTTTACGGTTAATATGATCAAGCAGACGTCCAGGTGTACCGATAATAATTTGCGGTTTTTTCTTCAATGCGCGAATTTGTTTAACAATGTCCTGTCCACCATAAATTGGTAGGGAACGAATGCCTTTGAAGCGACCAAGTTTTTCAACTTCTTCCGCAACCTGAATGGCAAGTTCGCGAGTAGGACACATGATCAATGCAGAAATCCGTTCTTCTTTAACGTTGATTTTGTGAACCAGCGGAATACCGAATGCGGCTGTTTTCCCTGTTCCCGTTTGTGCTTGCCCGATCAAATCGCGGCCTTCCATGGCCAACGGTATTGTTTTCTCTTGAATTGGCGTGGACTCTTCAAAGCCCATTTCCGTAATTGCGCGTAAAATAGTTGCTTCTAAACCGAACTCTTGAAATGTTTTCAAATCTATTCAATCTCCTTTTGTACAGGGCAGGCTAATGCCTTGTATCTTTTTTACCCTTAAGTACGACTTCCTATCCGTGTCTATAGTTTCTTGATGGAATACATTTTCGATTTACATCATCCATGATCCAACTGGCCGCCCTTAAGAACATCTCAAATATTATAGCACAAGTTGTATACACATATCCAGAGGCGTCTTTCCTTAATGAGAATGAAACCTTCCGCATAAACTATGCGTATAAGAACATATAACATCAAACGGTACAGAGGAGAAATTATATGTCCATTTTTAAACGCGTGAGCAGCATCCTGCGCAGTCAAAAACAAGAACCAACTCAGCCGCCTACATTCAACCCGCTGGAAGATTCCCGTGTTGGAGATATTGTTAATGTGGATTTAGAAGAGTACGTTATCTCCGGCAAAGTGGAATATTTTGATCGAGGCTTTCCTCCACATCGCTATGCTTATTATTTACAAAACGGCAAAAATATTCAGTGTCTTATCATTGAAAAAGGTCGAACCATGGATTGTTTCCTATGCAGCTTCGTGGAAGGCGCTTTGGATGACCCTAATGATGTTCCCACACGACTAGAGTTCGATGGAGAAGCTACCTTTGAGTTGGAGTTTCACCGAAACGATATGACTCGAATTGAAGGAAATACGGATTTTCGAAATAATGATGAGATCATATTTTGGCGTTATTTCGGACCGGACAGCCGCTTCTTCTTCCTCCAATGGCAGGATGGTAAATTTATTGCTCTAGAGGGAGAACGCACACCAGGAAATCAAATTAAGTTTTTAAAATCTATGCCTTAATCACAATTGATGCTATCATTGATTCGTACTAAGGAAAGGAGGGACACTACAAAGTGAAAAGATGGACTTCATGGCTTGCTTTCGTATTGATCATCACCCTTCTTACGGCTTGCGGCGCTGATGCCGGCCTTTACATTAAGGACAAATATCCGCTTGTCAGTGTCGATGGTAAAGGAACGAATTTATCCAAGGTCTATGCCATTGAGGGCAAAACCGTCCCTGAAGCAACGAATGAAATTGCCGCCAAAGAAAAGCCAAAAGAAAAGAGCAAGGAATCCGAAGATCAAATGTTCCTTGTGTATGCAGATAAAGTGATAAACATCCAGAAAGATCCCAAAGAAGCGAAGAATACACTTGTTCAAATCGACAGTATTGAATATGCAAAGTCACATTACGACTCCTCATTTTTACAGGGATATTTAACAGCCACACTTCTTCAATCTTTATTTGGCAGTGGTTGGGGCAGTAATAGAAGCTCGGATTACAGAGGGTATACAAGGACTCCTACTTACAATACAGGTAACGGAACAACATCTCCTACAACGGATAGTTCCAAGGAAAAAGCGCCGACTACTTCCGATCGGACCGGTAGTTTCAAAACGGGAACGGGAGCAGGATCTGGATCTGGGTCTGGATCTGGGTCTGGATCTGGGTCTGGGTCTGGATCTGGGTCTGGGTCTGGGTCTGGGTCTGGATCTGGGTCAGGTTCCGTAGCGCCGAATAATGGCAGCAGTTCTACCAACCGCAAAAATGATGGCTCTGTTTCCAAACCTTCAACAAATAATAAACCAAGTACGAGCTCGCGGTCCGGGTCCTTTTCCAAACGCAAATAGCTCGTTCTCGCGGCTGTGTCCACACAATGGACACAGCTTTTTTATTTTCCTTTCACTATTAATTATACATTGGTCAAATAATAATTGAAGTTTTGAAATAATGAATTATACTGGCATTATGCTGCATACTATTTTAGAGGTGAATCGGTTTGAAAAAGGCGTTAGATACCATCATAATTCTAGTTGGCGCACTGCTTGTCGCGGTTGGCTTCAACATGTTCCTCATACCTCACCAACTGCTTAGCGGCGGGGTTTCTGGATTTGCTATGATTATCGGTTATTTCACGAATTGGAACATTGGTTTTTTATATTTACTATTCAATCTGCCGCTCATGATTTGGGGATTGATTTCAATTGGCCGAAGATTCATTGTTATTAGTGTTATCTCCGTTATTTTAACCGCGTGGCTGATGCAAATTCTCCCAACAAGCTATGTCGCGCAGGCACCTATTCTCGGTGCTGTGTTCGGTGGTGTGCTTGTCGGTATCGGAAGCGGTATCACTTTGCGCATTGGCGGTTCGAGCGGCGGTTTCGATATCGTGGGCTTGATCTTGACGCGGAAATTTGATTTCCCCCTCGGCACGCTTCTCTCTTCCATGAACGGTCTGGTCATCGTGGCGCTTGGTTACTTCAAACAGGATTGGGATCTTGCGCTCTACTCCATGCTTGCCATTTATATTAGCGGCAAAGTGGTCGATACGATTCATATCCGACACGTGAAAGTAACAGCCTTCATCGTTACCAAACAAAAGGAAGAGTTGCTCAATGCTTTATTGAAATTACCCAGAGGGGTCACCTTAGTGAAAACGGAAGGGGCATATACACAGCAGCAACATGATATGCTTATGACAGTCACTACACGTTACGAACTTGCTGAATTAAAACGGTTGATCAAGCAAATCGATCCCAAAGCATTCGTCAATATTGTAGAAACGGTCGGAGTCCTTGGTGAATTCCGCAAAACACACTAACAAAACGTGAAATCAGCCTCTTACTTACAAGTTAATTTGTGTTATAATAAATATAATTTCATATAGTTCTGGTTTTCATCTCAAAGATTCAGGCGTAGTTCTTATTCTAATCTTATGATTGGAAGGGTGATGCTTGTGGAGACAGTTAAATTATCCAGGATTGTAATGAAACTAACACCCGAATTGGTCCCATTCTTAACCAGCTGTGAGCTGGACTCCGAGATTGTCCTCCGATTCGGTATTGAGGCGTTGGAAGCAGAAGATGTCATGGAAATCATACAATTTAGTATTTCGGAACATCATAAAGACGCCCTTTACCACTAAAGGGCGTCTTTTTTGTTACGCATCCCTTTTTTCATAGAATGTTAGTGAGTTTGTAATAATTAGGGTATATAGGTTATGATAAGATCATGTTATACTAGACAGTAAGATAAACTTAATGGAGGTGTCTGGAATGGGAGCATTATCTCCTTGGCACATCATCTTAATTGCAATTGTTGCCCTTCTTCTGTTTGGGCCTAATAAACTGCCTGAGCTTGGTCGAGGTTTTGGTAAAATGTTTCGTGAATTCAAGGATGCAACGAATGGGAATAGCGGCAATTCTTCTACGGAAGAGCCTCCGGTAACCCTTCGTAAAGAGATCAATCCTGAGGTCACCAATACCGAATCAGGACAAGTACACAAATAACGTCCAAACACCCGGCATTTATTGCTGCCGGGTGTTTTTTTTAGCTTTTACGGCGCATAACCGCCTGTGTGCTCAAGAACAAACATGCCGCAATAGCAGACATCCCTGTCGCGAAGACATACATGCTTGCTCCTCCCCACCTATCGCTCAGCCATCCTCCAACTAAACCGCCTATAATACCTGCCAATCCCATGAACACCATCGCCAGAATAGATTGACCTGTAGATCCGAACTGTTCCGGAAGCAGACGAACCACATACTGAACAGCCACAATCCACAATATCGCGAATGTAACCATATGGGTAACCTGCATCCCAATGAGCACCCAAGGATCTGTAATGAATATGTAGGCCACCCAGCGAACGGCATAAAGGATGGAAACAATGCCAAGTATCGTCAGTTCATGATAACGATGTATATATCGGTTCAACAAAGCGAATACAGGAATTTCGCTGACCGCAGCAAGCGCCCATGCCCAACTGACCATCGAATCTGTAGCGCCCAATTTACTTAGATATAAACCTAATAGGGCATCATTCATTCGATGCGGAATGGATACGATAAGAATCATAACCATAAACCACAAAAATCCTTTGTTTTTGAAAATAACGCTAATCGTCTTTAAGGTAATACGTTCGCCGCTCCCCTTCTCGTCTTTAATAAAAGCAAGCAGAAGGAACGGAAATATCCAAAGCACCCAATAAAAATAAGGAATGCGCGCAACGCCTCCTAATGGCTCCAACAATAAGCCAGACAAAAGAGCAACACTCGAGAAACCGATGGAGCCCCATAATCGAACCGATCCATAGGACATACCGCGTTGTGCCGTTGATTTGACGACTAAATTGTCAATAAGAGGCACCGAAGGAAGCAGAAAAAAATAGAGCAATAAGATGAAACCGAGTGTTAACCCAAAACCATTCGTTAAAAAAAGTCCAGCACTTCCAAGCAAGGAGAGTGCCCAAAGGATGGAAACAATTTTTTTCACAGTGTGAAAACGATCGCTTACATATCCCCAGAAGGGTTGGGCGAAGATGGAAACAAAGGGTCCAATCATCATCAAAAAACCAATATCCCCCGATGAGTACCCTTTATTTTGGAGATATAGCGGCAAATAGGGTAATAAAATGGCACTGGAAGCATAGTAAAAAAAATTAACACCAGATAAAGAAACGATTTGTTTGTCAGTTTTCAACAGCCATCTACCTTTCTTCTACAATTCTCAACAAATTTCCCCTGTGCGGAGTTACCCGCTTGCTTTATAATATAAGTTAGGAACATAGATAGGAGAGGACTTATACATCATGGATATTTTAATCGCTTCCCTTGCCCTAATCTGGGGCAATGTAGCAGCTGCAAACCCGGATGCTAATTTTGAACAACTTGTCCAAGCCTCTTTGAATGCGAAGAATGCTGTAGTCATTCAAACGCCTCCCTCCCAAGAGAGCCATCCGTTAGATCCTGTCAATAAACAAGATCCGCAAAAGACGCGCCCAAGGTCAAAGGGATCTATGCCACAGCGCATAGTGCAGGTGGAGCGCGGCTGAACACTCTTATCAAACTGCTGGATGACACTGAGCTCAATTCACTTGTTATTGACGTAAAGGATGATTGGGGTTATATCACCTGGGAAACAGGGAATGCAGAATTGGATGCCATGGGAACGACCCAAAAGATCATAGGAAACATGCCAAGTCTAATGAGTACATTAAATGAACATCATATTTATCCAATCGCACGAATTGTTGTGTTCAAAGACACGATTCTTGCCAAGAAGAAACCTGAATGGTCATTCGTCAACCCAGATGGCACCCTTTGGGGCAATGGAAAGAACCCGCCTGATAGTTTCGTCAATCCCTATAACAAAGAAGTATGGGACTATAACATTGCCGTTGCCAAAGAAGCCATTAAAGCAGGATTCAAAGAAATTCAATTCGACTACGTTCGATTCCCGGAAGGGTTCGAGAAAAGAGCAGACGTACTAAAGTATACGAAGGATGATCGCTCGCGCATCGATGCCGTTGCTTCATTCGTCAAATATGCCAAAGAGCAGCTGCAGCCGCTTGGCGCCCGTGTATCCGTTGATATTTTTGGTTACGCTGCTTCCGTTCCGGCCGCTGAGGGTATTGGTCAAGATTTCGAGAAAATCTCCCAAAATGTCGATGTTATCGCGCCAATGATTTATCCGAGCCATTACAGCACAGGCTGGTTCGGCTCCAAAGTACCGGATGCTGCTCCTTTTGCTACCATTAACGGTGCCTCCAAAGATACGAACAAAAAACTCGAAGCTATTGATAAAAAAGGCTGGAAGCCAATTGTACGTCCTTGGATTCAGGATTTCACAGCCTCATGGATACCTGGTTATATTAAATACGGCAAACATGAAGTTGAAGAACAAATTCGTGCTCTGAAGGAAAACGGCGTTGATGAATTCCTTTTATGGAATGCTAACAATAACTACACGCCGAACGTGAATTACTAATCAATGAGGCACCCTGAGGGCGAAAGTTCTTAGGGTGTTTGCGTTTTACATTCGTTTACATTTTGCTTTATGATGTAATCAGGTTTCATGTTACCAGAATAACAAAGCATTTGTATAGAAGATTAGCTAAGGAGTGAATGAAACAGATGAATATTGTCGCCATAACGGGTATGGATTTAACTTATTTACAGGAAAATCTGCCCAAGGAATTAAATAATCGCATCCAATTCCATTGGTTTAAATCTTCCAAAGAGGCTAGTGCTCATCTTGCCAATGCCGATGTCATCGTCACGGCTGGCAAAATGAATCCTGACATTATGAAGCAAACTCCCAATCTTAAATGGCTGCAAACCTTGTCCGCAGGGGTGGACAAGCTTCCTCTTCAAGAACTGGCAGAGCGAAATATCGTACTGACCAATGCCCGTGGCGTACATACCATTCAGATGAGCGAATTCACGCTCAGCCTTATGTTGCAGTGGGTACGTAAAACCAATCTGCTGCACGAGCGTCAACAGCAACACATGTGGGACGATCAGCTCTCCGTAGGCGAGTTATATGGAAAAACAATCGGCATTATTGGAGCAGGAGCGATTGGTGAAGCTGTCGCTCGCAAAGCTAAAGCTTTTGACATGAAGGTGATTGGCTTGAATCGCTCAGGGGTTCCACACCCTGCCTATGACTCCACCGTAAGTGGAGAAGAAGGCCTTGTCTATCTACTTTCACAAAGTGATTTCGTCGTTCTTTTGCTTCCCAGTACGGCAAAGACCAAAGGCTTTATGACCAAAGAGCATATCGCGCTATTGAAACCAAATGCTTTTCTCATCAACCTGGCACGCGGCGACGTTCTCGATGAGCAGGCTTTGATAACTGCGCTGCAAGAGCGGAAGTTGGCTGGGGCAGCTCTGGATGTTTTTCAACAGGAACCGTTACCGGCTGATTCCCCTTTGTGGAGTATGGAGAATGTCATCCTTACACCGCATATTGCCGGATCATCGGCTCGGTATACGGAGCGTGTCTCCTCTATTTTTTATCATAATCTAGTTGCTATCTTGGAAGGCAGCGAAATGATGAACAAGGTTGATTTAACGGAAGGTTATTAGGCAAAATAAAGTACCTCAAAGCTAGCCCTGTGGCGATAGCAATGAGGTACTATTTTTTATCTAATGACCACCTAGCGATGCTAAGCCCCTCATATAAGGTCGCAAGGCTTGAGGGATATAAATCGTGCCATCCGATCTCTGATGGTTTTCAAGTAACGGGATCAGGATACGCGGTGAAGCGACAGCGGTATTATTCATCGTATAACAGTATCGAAGCTCGCCATGCTGATCTCGATAACGAATGCCGCTGCGACGCGCCTGAAAATCAAGCAATAACGAGGAAGAATGTGTCTCTCCATAAGCTTCCCGACTTGGCATCCACGTTTCTATATCATATTGCTTATAATTTTTAGCCCCCATGTCTCCTGAACAGACAGCTACAATTCGATAAGGGAGCTCCAGCAAGTTCAGAATCTCTTCCGCATTACGTGTGATTTGCTCCAGCAATCGATCCGCTATTTCTTCATCATGCTCACAAATAATCACTTGTTCAACCTTGGCAAATTGATGAACACGATATAAGCCTCGCACATCTTTACCAGCTGAACCTGCCTCCTTACGGAAGCAAGTGGATACACCTGCCAACTGAATGGGACCGTTCGTTAAATCAACCACTTCATTGGCGTAGTAGGAGACAAGCGGACCTTCTGACGTTCCGACCAGCCACTTATTCTCGTCCTTCATCTCATACGTCTGATCTTTCCCTGCTGGGAAAAATGCTGCATTTCGCAAGGTATCCTCGCGTACCATCAGGGGTACATCCATGGCGGTAAACCCGCGTTCGGTCAACAAATCAAGAGCGAGCTGTTGGACGGCTCGATGCAAATACAAGCCCATCCCCTTCAAATAATAATTACGCGTCCCTGCTACTTTCACACCACGGGGAAGATCGAACAGATCATGATCTTCGCCTATCCGGATGTGATCGCGAGGTTCAAAGTCGAAAGTGGTCCGTTCCCCCACCACTTTCACCACGACATTGTCCTTATCTGTTGCCCCAATAGGCGTCTCCGAGGACATCAAATTAGGTATCGTGTCCATCAATTCCTCATATCGTTTTTCTAGATGTTGAAGCTCATCTTCAAAAACGGATAATTCGCGATTGGTTGCACGAACCTGCTTTTTCTTCTCATCGGCTTCTTCCTGCTGCTTCCGAGCTAAACACTCGGCAATTGATGCAGTTAACCGATTGCGCTCAGCACGCAGTTCATCTACTTGTTGGCTTAGTTCCCTCTTCTTCTCATCCACTAGCAGAAGCTCATCTAACGAAATATCTATTCCCTTGTTCCTTGCTGCTTCTGTTACTTCCTTCTGATGATGCCGAATCCATTTCATCTCTAACATTTCCCGTCACCGCTTTCTTCTTTTTATGATAAAAAGACAAAGAACGCCCCTCATCCGATTGGGACGAGGAGCGTTCTGCTCGCGGTGCCACCCAACTTGATGACTACATAAACATGTAATCATCCGCTTGGTTCCGCGATAACGGGCGGTGCCGGTTTATTTAGAGAAAGACAACGATCCGGGTGCCTTTCCGATCATGAACGTCTCCGAGTTGGATGCTCTTCATAGACATAATGTCGATTTGTACGTTATTCGCTATTATAGTCGAAGATAAGACCAGGGTCAACCAAGGATAAGCACTTATTGGGATAACCGTTGTGCCAACTCATACAGTTCCATGTTGAACGGTCTTTTGGTACTCACAACCAGTTCAATATCAGTAGCTACCAGTTCGCCTCTAATGACACCGCAGCCTTTGTTAGAATCGCCTTCAATCAATCTACGAACAGCGAAATCCCCTAGTCTACTTGCGAGAATTCGGTCATTATGCGTTGGCGCTCCGCCCCGCTGAATGTGACCCAATACGGTCACTCGCGGTTCAATACCGTTGCGCTCTGTAATTTGCTTGGAGACCCCGTCTCCGCTCCCCGCTCCTTCAGCTACGATAATGATGCTGTGGCGCTTACCATTCAAGAAATTTTCTTTCATCCGATTCGCCACTTCATCAATATCGCTTGGCACCTCAGATACGATAATCGTTTCTGCACCACTAGCTAGTCCGGCATACAGCGCAATTTCACCGCAATGACGCCCCATAACTTCAACGATCGAGGAACGCTCATGAGAAGTCATCGTATCACGAAGCTTGTTGATGGCATCAACGACAATGCTGACAGCAGTATCGAACCCAATCGTAAAATCAGTAAAAGGAATATCATTATCAATCGTACCCGGTAGGGCCATTGTCTTAATACCTAGCTTGCTTAGCTTATTCGCACCTTGATAAGAACCATCTCCGCCAATGACAACCAAACCGTCAATACCGCGTTTACGCAAATTTTCTGCACCGATTTGTTGGCCTTCCAACGTCATAAACTCTTTGCAGCGGGCTGTTTGCAGGATTGTGCCTCCGCGTTGAATAATATCCCCTACACTGCGCAAGTCCATTTGACGGATATCATCGTTAATGAGTCCATGATAACCACGTTGTACGCCATATACATCTAGGCCATGGAACAAAGCGCTCCTGACAACGGCGCGCACTGCCGCATTCATTCCCTGAGAATCTCCACCACTTGTTAATACCGCGATTGATTTTACTGCTGACATTTCATTTCCTCCTCCAAATTCTTCTGAATGATATTCATGATGTCGTACGTATGAACATACTATTTAGCCAGAAAAATAACCGGGTTAATGGACTATTTTTCATAAGACGCTTGGATATTTTCTTAACTTGTAGTTGATGATTCACTTTAGGATCTGATAAATATAAAGCAAGTAAACCCTCGATTATCATACGATGAAAACGCGGATGTTCCAAGAACAAAATTTTCTCGCGTGCTTCCTTCACAATGAAAGCGATTCGCTCTACGGTTGTCTCCATCGTATCGTAATACGTGCAGAAATTCAGATCGCCGCCAAGGATATCTTCTTCTTGATCAATTAGGTAATCGAGAAGAATATGGAGCCCGCATACATAAGGGAAATAAGCCTCCTTGATCGAATCAACCTGGCTTCGACTTAGCTGAGGATCACAGGCTGCCAGAAAGAGCATGAACATGCCTAGCGTTGACCCGGTAGCGGCAGCAAACTCATTCCAGGCAATTTGACTAAATCCATGATGATGTCTGTTCCACCACTCGTGAAGCTCAGGCTCCCGTAAATCTTTGCGTATATGCTTGTACACCTGTAAATCACAGTATAACGCAACGAATTCCCGGACCTGATCCGCTACGATCTCGTAGGATGGCAGCAAACTTGCGCAGGATTGACACTTGCGGACAAGATCTGTCAAATAACCCCCGTCTTCTTTCTCAGGGCGATATGCATAATAATCATGGAGGGGCTTAGAAAGATCTACTGCATCAAGCATCGATTGGTGTAGCTGCCGAAAATCCTGAGGGTCCAATGACGTGCTGCGATCACATAAATTATCCAGGTAATCGCTAATCGTTTGGAAAGCAACAATGAATGGGATCAGAACATGACGCATCGACAAATTAGCAGCCGCATAAACAGCGCCACCCTGACAGTGAAATTGTTTGGTTGCGATACTCGCTAGGGCTTGTGTTCGCAATTCATGATCGGGGATTTGCTCTGCTGCCGCTTTCCACAGGGAAAGCTGCACATTCACGTCCGGTAAAATGTAGCGATACACCCTGACCATGAGTCGCATCGGTCCTTTTGGAACTTTCCGGCTGCTTTTATCCAATTGCTTCAAGCAAACTTCCTCCACAACTTTGTTCATAGCAATATTGCAGCAACAACTGCATCTCGTAACGCTGAATATGACGCAACCAATTATCAACAATGGGATTCTGGACTAAGGAAACTTGCAGCTCTATAGCGTCAATAAAAACGTAAGGGTTCCAACCCGGTGATGTAATAAGGACTTCGAGCTTGTTGCGAAGCGCCTCGTTATCCAACTCGACCAAATCTTTTACCGTTAAGTAATTTCTCACACAAGGTATTAAATTAGAATAAATAGGATGATGACCCACATCATTGAACCAATATTTGGCATTGCTGTAGTCCCCCTCCATCCGATGCATCAAGGCGTGCCAATAGCTGCCTGTTGCATTCGTAATTTCTTGGGAAATGGCATGCGATTTATCCAAACTTTCATTCAATAAATGAAGCCCAGCCTTTATCGCCAGTCCATACGGCTCTTGTTCCATGTTTCCTTGGGTGATTGTAGCAGGTGACACTGCTTCAATACGCGCATCCATCCTCATATCCCATTCTTCAATCGGATATAAAGCAGGTAGATGCTCTAGCAACGGCTTCGCAATAGTTTCCAACCAATTCGCTTCATTGTTATCGCTCTGCATGCCAGTCACTCCCTTTCATAGACAACCCTTAATGGTGGGTTTTGGTTTCCAACTCCTGATTCGTGCGGAACCATAGATGAAGATCGTTTATGATTGAAGCCAAATCAGCAATCTCCGAGTTCAAGTGACAGGAAGTAGGGAAATCATCCTCCCGATCAAGCTGATTTTGTTTGTAAATGATTTTTGCTTCTAACTTCATAATGCGGTCAGGGATCGATCCACGGATTTCTTCCCAGCGCAATAATATATGAGCACGTACTTCGGATTCAAAGGACTCCCATTCTGTTTCCAGAAAGGGAATCTCAATCCCTAATCTTGGATCATAGTGAAAATAGCTGCTCATTCTTATGTGTACCTCCTTGCAGTAAAACAGCCTGCTACTTGTTCAAGAAACATTCTACCTTTAAATGTAACACTTCAAACCTTTGGTTTCCAGTTAAAATTGTATGTCAATGCGATTTCGTTTTCTGTTATACTTAAACAATGTTTTTAGAACGGAATTTGGCAAGGAGGATTTAGATGTCCGCTACACCAGTAAAAGAAAACATCGCATGGAAACAGCTCATCTCCTTTTTTCTACCCCTCGGCCTTTCGGCAACCCTAGTAACCCTCTCGCACGTTATTATTAATAGCACATTGGCTAGGGCTGAGAATCCGGAAATAGTCATTGCCAGCTATGCACTTCCCTTAAGTTTGCTTGGTATCACGGAAAGGCCTGTTGTCCTGCTCAGACAAGCTTGTTCTGCACTCGTGAGAGACCGGGTATCTTTCCGGGCCATGGCTGTCGTCAGTTCTTATGTATTCGCTTGCATTATCCTAATCGGACTTATGATCTGTTACACGCCTGTTGGAGAATGGGTGTTTCTTTATTTTTTTGGCATTGAACGCGAACTGCTAAGCACGACGCTCAGTGTTTACCGAATTCTCATGTACGTCAGTATTTTTTCCGGACTGCGATGCTTATTTCACGGCATCATTATTTTTAATATGCGAACGAAGTGGTTGACCATCGGCATGTGCGTGCGAATTATGGCTATGTACTTGCTATCGCTATATTTCATTTCAACAAACAACGTCTCCAGCGGTCGAGTCGGCGCTATTATTTTCCTAGTCGGTATGGTGATTGAGGCAATCGTTGCTGTATGGGAAGGGACGAGTTTGCTGAGAAAAGTGATTCCGGAGAAGGTACCGGATCATCCCATCGAGACCAAGAAGCAAATATTTAGTTTCTATAAGCCGCTTCTCTATTCTTCCGTTATCGCCGTCGTCATTGGACCTGCTATTAATGCGATGCTGGGGAAAACCATTCATATTCATTTAGCCATTTCTTCCTATGCCATTGCGGGCTCCTTAACGCAGCTTGTCATGAGCTTTTTCTCCTATATTCATCAAATTGTATTAAACTTTTATCGAAAAGATGCAAGGAGAGTTCTGCGCTTCGCCCTCATTCTAAGCTTTATACCTGGGACACTAATTGCTATTTTGGGCTATACAGCTCTTGGACCTTGGTTTATGACACATGTGATGGGTGTCAATGCCGAGCTTATGACGGCTAGTTTGAGCGCCATTCGCATTTTCATGATTATGACCATTGTGTTTCCTTGGTTAGACTATATGAATGGTATTATTATGCTTAGAGGTCAGACCCAAATTATGGTTGTTTCCCAATCAGCAAACGCCTTCATAACCATTCTGACCCTCATTATCGCGGTCTGGCTCACACCCGGTTGGAATGGAATGATTGGCGCTCTGGCCCAGTCTTTCGGTATGTTAGCTGAACTCGTCGTCGTGATTATTGTTCTTAAACGAACGACTCCAGAGGATCAATCCACTATCTCTTCAACAAATTTTTAAAAGAAATCGAGTGATAACCTGCGATGAATACGTCTATGACTATGAAGACACGAGATTCACTGCTTAAACTGTTCACCTTTTCCTTCTTTATGACGATGGGGATTGTCGTCACTTTTTTTCCGCTTTATTTTGATTACAAAGGCTACACCAAGATCCAAATCGGACTGCTCTATGCGATTGGACCGCTCATTGGCATTGCCACAAATTTGCTTTGGGGATATCTTAGCGACCGATTCCAAACCGTGAAGAAAATCATGATCATTCTCATTGCCGGACAGTTGGTAACAGCCTTGCTCGTATTTACTGCAGGTTGGTTCTCCCTGCTCTACATATGTTTGGCTATGTTCTTCTTCTTTCAACAGCCGGTGAACTCACTGAATGACAGCCAACTGATGCTGAGTATTCGTACGAGCGGCAAGAGCTATGCATCCTTCCGTATATGGGGTTCCATTGGCTTTGCCGTGTCTGCCGGCGGCTTTGGCATGCTTCTTAGATACTATGGTACTGGACTAACGCCCATGCTATGTCTACTTACGATTTCTTGTTCTTTAATTATCGTATTTCTGTTGAAGGACGCACGTCAAAGCGGTAAGAAAATGGAATTTGGCGGGATGATCAACATTATTCGTTCCAGACGGTTTATCTGGTTCCTTTTGTTAGTTATCATCATGTCAGTCTCCCACCGCTTCAATGATGGATTCCTAGCCTTGTATATGAGACAGCTCGGAGCCTCCGACTCTCTGATCGGATATGCCTGGATGACGTCTGCGCTAAGCGAAATTCCCGTGTTCTTTTTTCTGAGTAAACAAGGTCATCGCTTTAAAGAATTGCCTCTGCTCGCTTTTGCCGGTGTCATGTATGCGGTTCGTTTCTTGATCATGGGCTCGATTCATAATCCCTCTTGGGTCATTGGCATTCAACTGATGCACAGCTTGACCTTCGGCATTTTCTTATTCACGGCTAATCGATATATTAGCCAAATTATTCCAGATGAGTATCGCTCTTCGGGTCAAGCCATTTTTGCTGTCGCTTGGTCAAGTGTTGCGGGACTAATCAGTGGTACATTAGGAGGTTGGATTTTTGATTCTTCAGGCGGGAGCACCGTCTATTACATTGCAGCCTGCTTATCCATCGTATCCGCAATAGGGTTTCTCGGAACTCACTTATTTCAAAATGATGACAGCCTGCCAGCGCGGCAGAGATCGTAAAAGGAAGGGAATGATTGCGTGCTAGCCATTGAACGGTTATCTCACAGCTTCCGAACAGGCCAAGAAGATACCCCCGTTCTGCATGAGCTTAATTTCCGAGTAGAGCAAGGTGAAATGGTCGCTTTACTCGGCAGTTCAGGCTCCGGGAAATCAACATTGCTGAATCTGATGGCCGGCTTAATGAAGCCCACCCAAGGAAGTATTCTCATCGCGGGCCATGCCATTGAAAAAATGAACGAAAACCGCTTGGCGGAATTTCGGCGAACTCACATCGGCTTTATTTTCCAATCTTATGAATTAATACCACATTTGACCGTTCGCGAAAATGTCGAACTACCGCTTGTTTTCCAAAGCGTATCCGGTCAAGAGCGTAAACAAAGAGCGATGTCCCTCTTGCAGAAAGTCGGTATCGGTGATAAATCTGAAATGTTTCCCTCGCAGCTATCCGGAGGCCAACAGCAGCGAGTCAGTATCGCCCGTTCCTTGATCACCAAGCCGGCTATCGTCTTCGCCGATGAACCGACAGGCAACCTGGATACGAAGACCGAAACGGAAATCATTGATTTGCTCATTGATTTGAATCAGAACTCCGGCATTACGTTCGTTATTGTCACGCATGAACACGAAGTCGCAAGCCGCACGCAGCGTATTTTGCAATTGCGCGATGGCTATTTATTGGAGGAAGGCGATCAGGAGGGTGAAGCCGGATGAAGCTCAAAGATTACATTCGTCTCGGCTGGGATCAGCTGCAACGGCGTAAGGTTGTAACTGCGCTATGTACGGTTGGGATTGCCATCGGTTCTGCTTCCATCATGGTTGCTTTAGGTTTTGGCGAATCCATTCAGCATTATAGTCAAAAGCAGATGAGCTATTACTTGAAAACCGATGAAATTACGATCGTCGATCAAACCGACAATCCTAACGGTCAAGGAAAAATAACGCCTACGAAGCTTAATCTCATACGTACTTTTCCGCATGTGAAATCTGTTGCCAGCTTTCAAGAATTGGGTCAGTTCAACCTCACTGTCGATGAAGACAAACAAAGCTATCTTCGTCTTATTGCGACTGAACTAAATACCTTGGAGGACTTCGACTCCAAATTCCAACAAGGCGGTGTTGCTGAGCATGAAGGCAGTATCGTTCTCAATTACGGAGCAACACTGGGTCTTATGGATGCGAAAACGCAGGAAGTCAGAAATAAACTCATGCAGCAAAATCCGACCAAGGAACAAACGGAAACTTACAGACAGATGGGAGCTATACCTTACGCCCTTTACCAGAAACAGCTTTTGCTGAAATCGGCTAACTCCCCAGAACAACAGGGCAACCCATCCAGTACCGCCACCCCCAAGGTCAGCGAATTTACGCTTCGAGTCACAGGGGTGCTGAAAAAACCGGATGGGCTGCCTGACTACATGCTGCAAGGCAACAAAATTGCTTATGTAACACCTGAGATGGGCCTAAAAATACTGCAGTCACTCAACAAATCCTCCGCGAACGGACAAGTTCACTATTCAGAAGTCCGTGTCAAAGTCGATAGCAGCGTGAATATCAAACAAGTCGATGAACTCATCAAAAAACTTCAGCTAACGACACAGACCAATCTCTATCAAGAGGATCGGATGAAAGGTCAATTCGCTATTATCAGATTGCTGCTGACCGGTGTTGGTCTCTTTGTACTGTTAGTCGCCTCCATCTCAATCGTTGTTGCCATGACCATGTCAACCCATCAAAGGCGCAGACAGATTGGTATTATGAAGGTGCTTGGCGCTAATTTAAGCCAAATTCGCAACATGTTTATCGTCGAATCCTCACTCCTTGGCATGCTGGGCGGATTGGTTGGCATCTTACTCTCTTATTGGGTGATATGGGGAATTAATTTAATTATTATCAAATTCAATTCCAATCCCAGCGGGGAATCCGCGGAAATTTTATTCATCAGCTTATGGATTCTTCCAGTCGGCATGTTTTTCGCCATTATGACCGGTGTATTATCTGGTCTGTACCCTGCAGTCAAAGCTTCCCGAACAGATGCTTTAACCGCAATTAAACGAGAATAGGAGAATGTCCCCGATGAGCAAAAAGAAAACATGGACAATAGTCGCAGCTGCGGTTGCCGTCTGTGGCATTAGCACCCTTCTTTACATATCCAGCCATCCTAAACCGGCGCACAATCCAAATGACAGTGCAGCAGCACTTAAAGTATTGCAATTCAAAGTGACAAAAGAAGATTTAGTCAACAATATCGAAGTTAAAGGCAAATCTTCCTATCAGAAAGAGACGCGTATTTACGCTCCATTCAGCGGCGAAATCAAAGCTTGGAACGTGACCGACGGAGCTCAAGTTAAAAAAGGAGACCTTATGTTTGAGCTCGACGCCACTCCGCTTAAGAGTGAAATTGCAAATCTCCAAACGAGCTTAAAAAAGCAAAAATTAGAGGCGGATCTTGCCAACTTCAAAGCTGCTTCTTCCTCCAATGATGCAGCAAGCTTAAGTGCGGGCGCTCTGAGTGAAAACGAAGCGCGTCAGCGCTTTGCCGACTCGGAAGGACGCAAAATCCAGGAACAATTGAATAGTGTCAGCAATGAGTCGACGCAGCTGCAGCTTGCCAAGAAACAAGAAAAAGTCGAACAGGCTTCTTTCATAGCGCCTGAGAATGGCATTTTCTTATTCGAAGATTCCTCCAAAATTCCTAAATCTGTCGAGGAAAGCGTAAGAATCGGTAAAATCGTTGATTTAACAAAACTGCAGCTTGTTTGTACGGTAGGCGAATTCGATGTCTTCCGGATCAAGCCAGACATGCTCGTCCAAGTAAAAGTAGATGCTTTGAAACAGACAAAACTCAAAGGCAAGGTTGAGAAAGTATCCAAATTTGCCAAAACAGGGACCGAACAAGGGTCCGGTTCCGCTCAATTTGAAGTCACCATTTCCCTAGAACCAAATGATCAATTGATCGCAGGGCTCAGCCTCTCGGGGACGATAGAAACGGAAAATCGTCCTGGTGCCATAGTCGTTCCTACATTAGCTGTGATGCATGAGAAGGATGTCTACTATGTCATGCTGCAAACGGCTCAAGGCACAGAGCGCCGAGATATTGAAATTGGATTGGAAACTCCGGAGAAAACTGAAGTGCTCAAAGGACTGAACGTTGGCGACACGGTTGTGCTACAATAAGTAGTGCCTTATAATAAGGATAACGTCTTAGTACCAAGTGATAAATGGTTGCACCAAGAACCCTATCACAATCGTCGTCAAGTATTCGCATCTTATGTCCAAATTGAAGTTGTAAAGGCAGGTAATACGTTTCATGAATTATGAAGATTTCAAAACAATCGTACTTGAACGCCGCAGCGTTCGTAATTTTACAGAGCAAGAAGTAGCAATCGAAGATATTCGTGAAATTATTGATTGTGCCCGTTATGCGCCCAGCGATACGAATTCCCAAACGTGGAAGTTTATTGCGATCAGAAACACGGAGAAGATTAAACATATTGAACAATTGACGTGGGATCAGCTTCACCTCCGTGCCGCGGCCGCCGAGGAGAAAGGTCTTTCGAGAGAAGCCCGCATGCTGGTCAGATCCTTTGGGCCTTATGCAACAGCGTTCTCCGATGCGCCTGTGTTGATCATTTGTTTGGCGACACCCTATGAGTCCAAGTTCCGCGATCGGATCTTTGACCCTATCGAGCTCGTCGACGATGCTGTCTGGGCAGAAGAAGGCATCAAGAGCTCTTGCCTGGCCTCCCAGAACCTGATGTTAGCTGCTCACGCCCGTGGCTTGGCAACTGTCCGATGACAGGTCCCGTGCTGCTTGCACAGGATCAGATTAGAGCCTACCTTGACATTCCTGAAGAATGTCAGATTAACATGGTCATCGCGCTTGGATATCCCAAGGACCGCCCAGGTAAATTGGCACGCAAAGAAATCGACGATATTCTTCAAATCATTGATTAAAGCCTGATATGTCCTAACAAGAAAATCGCCAGAAAATCCTGACGTTCCTATCTGTAAGCACGCTTTTCAGCGTTATAGTGAAGTTGTTGCTTCTACTGATTGCTGTAACACTGAAAAACAGTGTTACAATTCCAAATATGTCACTTTTGATCTACTTTTCTATCTGTAAGCACGCTTTTCAGCGTTATAGTGAAGTTG
This sequence comes from Paenibacillus sp. N3.4, assembly GCF_008017805.1. GTDB lineage: Bacteria > Bacillota > Bacilli > Paenibacillales > NBRC-103111 > Paenibacillus_E. The sequence goes on from NZ_VRTT01000001.1 coordinate 248,294, forward strand.
TTGCTTCTACTGACTGCTGTAACACTGAAAAACAGTGTTATTTTTCTAGACATACCGTTTGTGGAGCCATTTCCTTGTGGGACTCTTCGGATGTCATGACATCCTTCACAGACTAAGCGTGTAAACCCGTTCCATGGAGCGTTCAATTTGGGTACTTCCTTGCGAACATTTGGCCATTATGTTCCTTATGATTTTTTACAAACGCATCCCCATGATTACGTTCATCAAAAGAAGTTGTCGCAAGCCGACAGCTTCTTTTTTTAATATCCCGATTAGCGGCTCTTCTGTAAATAGCTCTGTGGTTATTCCTCCGTTTTCCCAGGCCAGAATGCAGCTTTCCCCAGCAGCATGGTAGTGGAAGTAACTACGCGCGTGTCACGCTCTACCACCGTTTTAGTATCGTATTGGGTAGCTGTCTCACCGCCAACACATATTTGCGGTATCTGCATCCCAGCCTTTTTTAACGTTTGCTCAGCTGTACGGCGAATTTCTGGGATACGGTTTATTGATCAGCAATAAAAAAAGGCTATACCACTCCAAAAAGAGTGGTATAACCTTTTTATTAGAATTACGTTAGTACGTGCAAGTAGTTAACCAATTCGTTGCATTTCTTCTTCGCTGATTTCAAAATTAGCAAAAACATCCTGAACATCATCGTTATCGTCAAAAGCATCCATCATTTTTAGCAGCTTTTCAGCGTTTTCGCCTTCTACCATAACCGTGTTTTGCGGAATCCAACGAACAGCAGCCGAACTAAAGCGAAAGCTTTCCTTCTCCAACGCGGTTTTGACAGCTTCAATTTCATGCGGGTGTGTGATGATTTCGAAGCTTTCTTCCGATGTCGTCAGATCTTCAGCGCCCGCATCTAGGACTTGAAGCATCAGCTCGTCCTCTTCCACTTCAAAGTCTTCCCGATTCAAAACAAGCACACCTTTTTCATCGAACATGTAGGCGACACAACCGGATTCACCCATGTTGCCGCCGCGTTTATTAAAGATCGAACGCACATCCGCCGCAGTACGGTTACGGTTATCCGTCAAACACTTGACCATAATCGCAACGCCGCCCGGTCCGTACCCTTCGTAAAAAATTTCTTCGTATTCGACGTTATCGCCATCGCCTGTGGCTTTCTTGATCGCCCGTTCAATATTATCGTTGGGCATCTGAACTTGACGCGCATTCGTAATGGCCGTTTTCAACGCATAGTTCGCATCCGGATTAGAGCCGCCTTTGCGAGCAGCCACATAAATTTCACGTCCCAATTTAACAAACTGATTATTTTTGGCCTGATCGGCTTTTCCTTTACGGTCTTTAAACAATTTGAATTTCATCGGTTCAAACGCTCCCCTTTATCATTTTGCCACTCTATTTTACCATTCAGTACCTTTGCGGTCAAAGGAGAATAGCAAAAAAGACAGTTTCGGAGAACCCGAAAACTGTCTTTTTGTTTGTGCTATGACACTATTTATAAGTGGGAGATCCCAGTTTCTTATAATTTGGTGACGTTAGCTGCTTGAGGACCACGGTTGCCTTGAGTAATATCAAACTCAACGGATTGGCCTTCTTCTAATGTTTTGAATCCTTCGCCCTGAATTGCGGAGAAGTGTACGAATACATCGTCGCCTCCATCAACAGAAATAAAACCGTAGCCTTTTTCTGCGTTAAACCATTTAACTGTACCTTTCAAATGAACAACCTCCTAAAAATATCGCCATCTATGACGAATAAGAAAATTATAGCATCAAAAAAGGCAGAAATCAACGCTCAAACCCATGTGGATAAGCTAAAAATTTGTTGGTACATCAACGTTTTTCCCGATACAGACGTTCACTTCGTGATACACATATATTGTTCGGAATTTGGCAAAAAAGGAAGTGATGATTTCCTTTTTTCCACGATATAACCTAATTCCGAGAGCATATTTATGACATCGGTTAACCAGATATATGGCACTGTACGAAAATTCAGTAAGGGATAAATACGCACCTCACCACCTTGCTTACACACACGAAGCAGTTCCTTCAATGCGGCTATATGAAAAGCAAAATCAAACTGTTCTTCATAGAGGAAAAGGAAATGGCTGCATAACACAAGATCAAATGTATCAGCTTCAAAAGGAAGATTCGGCAGCATCGAAGTGTGATACCTGGAAGCAGCTTTCTCACCAGCAAAGTCCTTTGCGAAATGATGTAGGCTCGCGACTCGCCCTGCTTTGTGTTTCTCGACAGAGCCATAAAAAGTCCAGTCATACACATCCACTAGCTTTGCCATCTTGGCAGCTACAGATTCTATTTCTTGCAATCCATGCTCGGTAATAGCTTCAGCCGTTTTCTCATAAAGAGGGTCTGAGGCTTTTGCGTATATGCCCTTCTCACACGCTTCTGCGGTAAAGGAAGACGCCCCTCCCGCTACATCCAACACATGCTTGCCTCTTAAGTCTTCTGTGTTGAACACAAACATTTTCTCATACTCGGCATACGATCTTGAGGTCATAGCGACCCCAACTTGCTCATAAATACGTTTTTGTTCCATACCCATCTCTCCTCAGCTCAGCTCTGCTCATCTAAACGCAATTTCCTCAACACCCTTTCCCTCTGGAAAGGATTAGGAAGATTTTAACATTAAACATACCAGCTTGCAATGGGATATTTACGACTTCTTGTTTGGAAAAAGACTGTTTTTATGGTACGATGACTGCATAGCTTAGAGCACAAACAGAAACGAGGAAAAACATTGTCAAATCAACCTTTCAAGAGACATGTCATTTACAAAAAAGATAAATGGAACATGCTGAATGTCGAAGTCCAAGGAACCAAAATCGTGCTGACGGAAATTTCGGATCAGTGGGGCGAAGAATGTCATACCTTTATCGGGAGACCTGCCATGATGCACTGGGCCAAAGAAAGATTTCCAAAGGAAAGTTTCCAAGGCACCGAAGAAGAATGGGAAGCCATTATGGAAGCTTTCAAACAGGTTTAATTGATTTCATCATCTTGACTTTCAACTTTGACTTTCTTATACTTAACCCATAAGTTCATAGTTTCCACTCCAAAGGGGAGTAGCTGATACAGTAAAGTCGTCAATTCGGATCCTCATCAGATCCCGGCTTTATTGGCAACGACAATCGTTGTTAGCAAGACCTTTGCCATGTTTATTGGTGAAGGTCTTTTTTGATGAAATAGAGCCTTCACCGGTCACCGGTGTCAGGCTCTATTTTTTTTCAAAAATTCGACTTAAGGGAGTGTTCGATTATGGATTGGTTAACAACTGGCTTCTTCGTCTCATTGCTCAGCATTATTCTCATTGACTTGGTACTCGCGGGAGATAATGCCATCGTGATCGGGTTGGCTGCTCGCAATCTTAAAAAGGATACCCAAAAACAAGTTATCCTTTGGGGAACAATCGGCGCCATCGTCATTCGCGCGTTAGCTACCTTGGTGGTCGTCAGTCTACTCAAAATTCCCGGCCTTCTGTTGGCAGGGGGTATCCTTCTCCTCTGGATTTCTTACAAGCTGCTCAGCGAGAAAAAAAATCATGAGCATGTGACAGCCAAAGACAGCATGTGGGCAGCCATTAGAACCATCATCATCGCCGACGCTGTCATGGGCCTGGATAATGTTATTGCTGTAGCAGGAGCTTCTCACGGCAACTTCTTGCTTGTTGTCATCGGACTTCTCGTGAGCGTACCCATCGTTGTTTGGGGCAGTACCTTGTTTATTAAATGGATTGAGACATACCCTTGGATCATTTATATCGGTGCGGGCGTGCTTGTTTTAACTGCTGGAAAAATGATAACCGGAGAGGAGTTCCTTTCCCCTTATTTCGATGCCAATCCACTTGGCAAGTGGTTGTTCATAGGCCTACTCATCGTGGTCATACTCGCTGCAGGTAAAGGGTCCAAAATGCTGGGCTTCCTTGTTAAAGTCGGTGAACGCGGTCAGTTAATGCTGCCAAAGGAATTAAGCGATGTCGCACAAATTATGCCCAACGATCATTTCACCGTCCAAATGGATGCTCGCGGTCAATATATATTAGTGAAAGCTGATCATGCTGAAGATCCCGATAAAACGATGCCGCATGCGGGATAACGCAGCCTGGTCCGTACTGTAAGCAACATGAAAAAAGGGATTTTCACCTTGTGCAGCGAAATTTATTATCATGCGTAAGTAAGCATGTATCATACTTTATTCTGATGGGATGATTCTACAGTGACCGATTCCGGATCTATACTTACATTTATTCTCGTTTCCTTCTGCTTGGCCATCATTTTGATTATGAAGAGAGACTCGCTTCCTGCCCACATGAAACGATACTTAGCCTTGCTGGCTATTGTCATGGTCTCGATATCCTTTGTCCTTATCATGATTAGTTTTTTGGGGCAGCGAAGTAAATTTACTTCCTTCCAGCTTTTTCATATAATCATAAATGAATAGGTTAACGGTCATACTAGGTGAAAACCATGTAAGGGGAGTTTAGGAAAAACACCTCAAGTGGATACATACTGGGAGTGTGACCGTGATGCGCTGGATCTATGTGACTGCGGCAATGGGACTTCTGCTCAGCTCTATCCCAGCAGCCGATTTACAAGCAAAGGAAGACAGGTTACCCCAATTTCAAAAAAAAGACAGGAGGGCTCCGATGACTCAATTATTGGAACGCAAGCAAGTACCGGCCGAGCACCGCTGGAATTTGGAGGATATATTCCCCAATCAAAAGGCTTGGGATCAGGAATTTCAAAGTGTGAAAGACTCGCTTGGCAAAATCAGCGCCTTCCAAGGAAAGCTTAGCGATCCCGCTACAGTAAAGCAATGTTTCGAATTGGAAGATGAAGTGTCTTTGAAAGCAGAAAGACTGTATGTCTACGCCAACATGAAACACCATGAAGATACAGCAGAACCTGCCTACCAGGGTTTATCGGATAAAGCCAAAAAAATTAGTGTTGAAGTAGGAGAAGCATTCTCCTTTATTTCACCTGAAATTCTCAGCTTGTCTGATGAGTCGCTGCAAAAACTAGTCAATGATCCTTCCCTCTCCTTCTACAAGGATTCGTTGGAACAAATGATTCGTCAGAAGCCGCATACACTGTCTAAGGAGCAAGAGGCTTTATTAGCACAAGCTGGCAACATGGCCGGTGCGCCAAGTACCATTTTTGGCATGCTGAACAATGCAGATTTGAAGTTCCCAAAAATCAAAAATGAAAAAGGCGAAGAAGTCGAGCTTACACATGGCAGCTACATACAGTTTCTCGAAAGCCGTGATCCTGAAGTACGGAAGAATGCTTTCCAAGCTGTCTACGCAACCTATCGCGGCCAAAAAAATACAATTGGCGCTACATTAAGCGCGAATATTAATAAAAACATTTTTTATGCGAAAGCTCGTCACTATCCTTCTGTGTTGGAATCCTCTCTCTTTGGCGACAACATCAATAAAGAAGTGTACACGAATTTAATTTCAACCATTCATGACTCTTTACCGCAGCTGCAGCGTTATTTGAAGCTCCGCAAGAAGCTGCTTAAAGTCGACCAATTACATATGTATGATTTGTTCGCACCGCTTGTTGAAGAGTTCAAGATGGATATTACCTATCAGCAAGCCAAAGAAGAGATTAAGAAAAGCTTGGCCCCATTAGGCGAAAATTATTTGAAAATTCTTCAAGATGGCTTCGACAATCACTGGATCGATGTGTATGAGAACCAAAATAAACGTAACGGCGCTTATAGCTGGGGCGCATACGGCACACATCCTTATGTTTTGTTAAACCACAAGGACAACTTGAACAGCATGTTCACATTGACACACGAAATGGGTCATGCCATTCATTCCTATTTGTCGGACGAAAATCAAAAATATCGCTATGCGCAGTACACCATTTTCCTTGCCGAGGTGGCTTCAACGCTGAATGAGGCGCTGCTTATGGATTATTTACTCAAACGCGTTACTGATCCGAAGGAAAAGCTCTACTTGCTCACGTATTATGCGGATCAATTCCGTACCACGGTATTCCGTCAAACGATGTTTGCCGAATTCGAAAAGATTACGCATGAGAAAGCGGAAGAGGGAGAATCCCTTACACCTCAAGAATTCAGTGAAATCTACTATGGTCTGAACAAGCTGTACCATGGCAATGACATGGTTGTCGATCAAGACATTGAGATGGAATGGGCGCGTATTCCTCACTTCTACAACAGCTTTTATGTGTATAAATATGCAACTGGCTTCTCGGCGGCAACGAGCTTCGCGAAACAAATTCTGGACGAAGGCCAGCCTGCAGTTGATCGTTATTTAGGCTTCCTGAAAAGCGGAGGCAGCGATTACTCGCTGAACATCCTGAAGAAAGCCGGCGTTGATATGTCTACACCGGAACCGATCAAGCAAGCCATGAGCGTCTTCAGTTCACTCCTTGATCAAATGGAAGAATTGACGAAGTAACGTGCAAAAGGAAGGTTGAGAGCACAAGCTTTCAACCTTTTCCCCATGAAAGGATGAGAGAAATATGAAAACGCAATGGACACTAATATCCGCTCTAGTATTCGCCCTCCTAACGGCTGTCTTTGCCGTCATTAATGTTGAACCCGTGCAAGTTAACTTTCTTTTTGCGCAAACCAATACCCCATTAATCCTAGTTATTTTAACATCAACCTTATTGGGAGGACTGATTGTCGGACTTTTTGGGATCGTTCGTCAATACAAGCTGCAGCGTAAGCTAAAACACGTAGAGAAACAACTTCAAGAAGCTTTATCCCCTGTTTCTATCGAACAACCCGCTCCTAAAACAGATTTAGCAGAATCACTCCCAACAACTATGAATTAGGCATACTGAGGACAAAACAACCCTATTGCCGACTCCGGCGATAGGGTTGTTTTGTCTTCCAATGTGACATACAATAATGAAAGGCAATTTGGCTTATCTCATTTATGAAAGGAGCGGGGTTGTATTGACTGCTATTATCGTTTTTTCCTTCATCCTCGTATTTGCTATGCTAGGCTTATTAATTTGGGTCTTGAATAAAGCCTATTCACGTAAAGATGAATAACCCTTTCATTTTCCTATACAAATCTACTTAGCAGCAAGCAAATAGCTCCACCTGCAAAGGAGGAGGCCGCATTCACAACATCATTCGTCACAAAGCTTGCCCCACGAATTCTCACTGCTTTCTGACTGCAATGAACTTGTCTTTCAATGGTTTTATGACATTTCTCGCATCTATACATGACTTGAAGGGTTGCGCCCAGATAGGAATCAATAAGTGCACCCAACAGGCCTGAGACGGCTCCTAATCCGATCATAAACCAAAGATCAGGTGCGTGAGCCCCCTGTTCCCCGATATGATTGAACCATCCGCCAACCCAACAAATGAACGCTCCTCCCAGCAATGAGGCTAGTAACCCGAGACCGGTCACACCGCCCGAAGTACCGGGAGCTACCTGCCTACCGCTTACGATGGAACGAGGCGCTGACTTGCTCATGCCTCCTAATTCGGTTGCCCATGTATCGGCATTAACAGTAGCCATAACACCGATGAATAACCACCACCATACAGAATCCGGCCATATCGCATTCCCGATGCAAAAGATTAAGCCAAGACCGCCATTCGCAAACACTTGACCTGCATCACGTCTTCCGCCCTTGGCATACCCGCTTTCGGCAATTGCTTTCCGTTTATGTTTAAGTTTCGAAAGCAAAGTGGAAGTTAAGAAAAAGGCAATCAGTGTTCCAAACCACGCCAAACTGCCCAGCGCGAACATCAATGTTCCCAGTAGGCTCGCTGCAACCAGCCCCGAGAACGATAAAGACCCCTTCCAATAAGCGGCTCCCGCAATGAGCAAGCTCCCAATTAATCCCCAGACCCACACCAACGCGTACACTCCCTTTGCTTATGCGATCTATGTTCCATTTCCAATCATCCTTCACATTGTATCACACCGTTCTAGGGTTCTTCATGCTAAAAGGTTAATATGAAAATTCGACAAAATCATTCAAAATTAGTGGTGATTCGGCAGGATTTAATCGATGAATGAGGAATATATGAGGAAGGAAGCGTTGGTGAACGTTAGGAGGCAATCATGGGGCACGATCAATTTGATTTAGCTTCTCAAAAGAAAAGAGACCTGGATCCGCAAGAAATGCTGCGAGTCATCTTCGACTATGCAGCCAAAATAGCAAATGCAAGAATACTTGACAATGTACTTATGCTGATGGCAGATATGGGACGCGAAATGATTGTCTCTGATCGTTGCACAGTCTGGCTGCTCGATTCGAGCCGAAACGAATTATGGTCCAAGGTAGCTCATGGTCTCAATGAAATTCGCATCCCAAGCAACGCAGGTTTGGTCGGCTATGCGGTAACTCATGATCAAGCTGTATTTATTCATGATGCCTATTCGAATGAAGAGTATAAGCCTTATCTGCTGAATGGTGCTCTCCGAACGGATCAACAAACCGGCTATCGTACCAAAGCGCTGATGGTCATCCCTTTCCGCAATAGTCAAGGTGAAATTATGGGCGCCTACCAGGCCATCAATAAGCTGACTCCGACGGAGCAATTTCTGATAAAGATATGGAATATTTGACGTTGGCTTCTTCCTATGCCGGTAAGTCGTTGGAATCCGCTTTACTTACGAACGAGATCGAGGAAACCCAGAAAGAAATTATTTTCAGAATGGGCGAAATCGGTGAAAGCCGTTCTAAGGAAACCGGAAACCACGTGAAGCGCGTAGCCGAGTATTCCTATCTTCTGGCCTTGGCATTGGGCCTAAGCCAGGAAGAAGCTGATTTATTGAAAATGGCTTCGCCTATGCACGATATCGGCAAAGTTGCCATTCCGGATAGCGTCCTGAATAAACCAGGAAAATTAACAGATGAAGAGTTCAAATTGATGCAAAATCATACGGTTATCGGGTATAACCTGCTTAAGCAATCTACGCGAAAAATTCTCACGACGGCTGCTACAGTTGCTTATGAGCATCATGAAAAATGGAATGGACGTGGATATCCTCGTGGCATTAAGGGGGAGGACATTCATATTTTCGGGCGAATAACGGCAATTGCCGACGTCTTTGATGCCTTGGGGAGTGAACGAGTCTATAAGAAGGCTTGGGAACTCGACCGTATCTTAACCTTGTTCAAGGAGGAGCGGGGCGAGCATTTTGACCCCAAAGTCGTCGATATTTTCTTCGAGCAGCTGCCAGCCATCCTTCTTGTCCGCGAACATTATTCCGATGCAGCATTAGAAAATTCTAAAGATCCTAAAGAAACGTAAAAAAGGCAATCCCTCCGGTCGTGTTGGACCTTTCGGGATTGCCGTTATTTTTTAGATATGAATCGTGACTGCACCGAATACTTCGTCTCCCCAAACTAGCTCCAAGCGATCCTCATGGCTCACAGGACCTACTCCTTCAGGCGTACCCGTATAAATAATGTCGCCAACACCCAGACCATAGTGCAAAGCAATATAATCGATAATCGTTTGCAGATCAAAAATCATGCTGCTTATATTGCCATCTTGTACAACAGCACCGTTCTGAAGAAGCTTAAAGTTTGTTTCCGCAAGTGCTGCAGCTCCCGGAAACGGTCTGAATGCGGTAATGGGTGCTGATTGAAGAAAACCTTTAGCTGGCAACCAGGGTTGGCCTTTTTTCTTAATCACATTTTGAACATCCCGTAAAGTAAAATCGATGCCTAGCGCATATTGATCCACAATATCATCAACTTGAATGCCTGGGGTATAGGGTTTAGCAATATGTAGAACGACTTCCGTTTCAAAATGAATCTCACCTTGATCTCCCGGAAGGGTTACAGCTCCGCCGTCTATGTGGACAAGAGCATGGGTAGGCTTCGTAAAAATCATAGGTTGATCAGGAACATCATTTCCCAGTTCAGCTGCATGCGCCCGGTAGTTGCGTCCTACACAATAAATATTGCGTATCGTTTCTGTCATAGTCCATACTCCTCTGCTTACTTTTTACTCACATTCCCTTGTGCATCTATACGCGCGCCTATCGAGATTTGGCTGAGACGCTCGAATAGTTTCTTACCATCCTCGGCGTTCATTGGCGTAGGCAGCGCACTTTTAGTCAGAATCGGCACCAAATGCATGTCGCATTGTTTGTCCTTGGAACAGGCAGCTTCCACAATGACGGTTTCCCACGTTTTCGGTATATCATTCGTTGTAAAAATAAAATTGCCTAAGCTGTACGCGATCCATTTGCCTTTGTACTGTTCAAAACCTTGAAGCACATGGGGGTGACTCCCAATAACCAAATCGGCCCCGGCATCGATATAACGATGAGCCAGATCTTTCTGGTTCTTATCCGGAAGATCACTTCTTTCTACACCCCAATGCGCAATGACGACGACTAGATCTGCCTTCTCTCTTGCTTTCTGAATCGCTTCAACAGGCGGTATGTAATTATAGGTTTCCGCTACTCCCGGATGGCTTGACGAGGCTTTCCACGAAGCCTCAGGCACAACGCGACTAAAACCGAAGAATGCGATCTTCATGCCTTGCTTTTCCACGATAACAGGTTGATAGGCTTCTTCCACATTTTTGCCTACGCCGACTCGCTTTACATCTGCTTGATCAAGTGCATCCATCGTATCCAACAAGCCTTCAGTTCCATAATCCATCACATGATTGTTAGCCAGATTCACTAAATCAATGCCTGAAGCCTTTAACGCAGGTAGAACCAATGGAGACGACCGATACACATAATCCTTACTTTGTACGGTCCCTCTAGTCGTTATTGGGGTTTCTAAATTAGCAATGGTATAGTCCGGTTTCGTTAGAAAGTCTTTTACATTCGTATAGGGATAATCATAGCCTTTTGCTTTTAAAATATCTTCAACTTTGGAGGCCAGCATCACATCGCCAACAAAACTTAGCCTCACTTGTGAGCCATTCCCGGGCGGTTTATCCGTTACAGCAGGAGACGGTGACTTGACGATCATTGGGGCTGTAGCGGCCGGGCTGGGCTGCATACTCGGCTGATTGGTCTGTGCTGAGGGTTTTGGTGAGATTGCAGCTGTAGGCAATGCTGCGGACGATACTGTAGTCGGCGGCGTTCCCTTAGGATCTTTATTTGAAGTCCAATAAGAGGCGCCAATTCCGATGGCGAAACAGACAACAGCAGCAAGCGTGAGTCCGCCAATCACTTTCAGTGATGTCTTACTGCGTAAAGAGACTTCTTTCTTCGGTTTACGGTGACGAGCTTGTCTGGATTCCAATCGAACATTCCCCTTTCCCCCTACAAATTATAGCAGAAATATCCCTATAAAGGTAATAGTAAAGGTCGACAGATTTCCAGAATCTAATTTCGTATGGTATAACAGAAGCATTGATATGATCATGTAAAGCTAAGAAAGAAAGGGAACAGTCCTTTGGAAAAGATTGCAATTATTTCGGATATACATGGCAATATGCCGGCGCTGAACGCCGTTCTTTTAGATATTAAGCGCAGAGGAATTGAGCGAATTATTTGTTTAGGAGATCTTGTGGGCAAAGGGCCTGATTCCGCCGCTGCAGTAGACCTCGTCAAGGAAACATGTGAAGCGGTTGTTCAAGGCAATTGGGATCTGGGCATTACCCTTCCGCAGGAGCAACCGGCCGGTTTATGGCATCAGCAGCAATTAGGCGAAGAAAGGCTGCTTTATTTGAAACAGCTGCCTTTTTCCGTGGATGTGCGGTTAAGCGGTAAATTGTTTCGATTTTTCCATGCTTCTGCACAGAGCGTCTTTCACAGATTGAAACGCAAAGCCTCCAAAGAGGATCGTTTGGCTATGTTTCAAAACACAGAAATGACAGGAACACCGACGGATCAAAGACAACCGGACATCGTTGGCTATGGGGATATTCATATTCCTTATTTATTGACTATCAAGAATCCCTCCGAGAAACGCACAGAAACCCCGCCCTCTGGCGGTCTCATCCTGTTTAATACAGGAAGCGTGGGCACACCCTATGATGGCATTCCTCAAGCCTCTTACTGTGTTGTGGAGGGTGAAACCGATTGTCATGTACAAGTTGGGTTCGGGATTCAATTCATCCGTGTCCCTTATGACCTCGAACTTGCTGTTCGTCTCTCCTATGAGGCGAATATGCCGGAGTGTCAAAGGTACGAGTTGGAAATCACAACGGCACTTGTTCATAAGTAACTTACCAAATAATCATGGAAATAAATTCCACAATATGGTAATGTGAATGTACTATGAAAGTGAGGATGCCAACTATGAAGTTGAACTGGCGCAAAATCGTTTTAATCGTTGTATGTGCCGAATTATTGTTTATTTATTGGAACAGCATCAGCGCTATTCCTTTCAAGAAACAGCAAACAACGACTCACCCTATAACATCACCGCAATCGGTTCCACCGCTTACACAATTTAAACCGACAAAGCCATATCAAGTCGAGCCTGATTTACGAATCATAGATCAGAAAGCCTCTTGAAAAGCCAGTTAGTTTTCATTCCAGACATGCTGCTTTTCGGAGTCCAAAATTGTTTACCGATAAATGAAAACGCACGAGGCTAATTAGCCTTCGTGCGTTTTTTATCGCTCATTTAAATTCAGATGTTCCTCTAGCCGCATGGCGACTGCGTAGACATTAGATCTCACTTCACACGCGCCAAAGCCAAACCGTCATAAGCCGGAAGAATCGTACTTTCCAACCGTGGATCTGTGGCAATAAGCTGGTTGAATTGACGCATGGCCTGAACGGAAGCTTTATTCTGATTGACATCAACAACTTTTCCTCGCATCAAAGTGTTATCTCCCGCAATAATAGCGCCTGGATTTGCAAGCTGGATAGCCAGCTCCAAATAATTCGGATAATTAACCTTGTCTGCATCAATGAAGAAGAAATCAAAACGCTCTCCCTGCTCAATCAGTTGATGTAGGTGCACCAGCGCTTCGCCGATCCGATATTCCACTCGCTCGCCAAGGCCTGCTTCCGCTACGTTCTGCCTTGCCACATCAGCAAATTCTTGTTTCAGCTCCAACGATACCAGCTTGCCGCCGTCGCTAAGACCGCGCGCCAAGCATATCCCACTGTAGCCGCCTAAAGCTCCGATTTCCAATACCTGCTTGGCCCCAATCATCGTGACCAGCATCGTAAGCAATCGGCCATACCCCGGAGCAATCGAGATTTCCGGCATGTGATGGGAACGAATAACTTCCTTCACCCGCTCCAGTACCGCATCTTCTTCGTATAAGCCCTCCATATAGCCTTCAGCCGTCATGGTTTCCATTTTATTTCCTCCTTCACTTTAGGCTCGAACAGAAAACAAGTCCTATAAACAGCAACAAGCTGGCCCATGTTTCCTGAAATTTTTCGACCTAAGCCTTGTCTTTTCAGGTTTTCGTTTGTAAGTGTAACCTATTTGTCCTATACTTGTTAATTGTATGAGTTTTATGAGGGATGCACAACCCGATGGAAGGAATCTAATGATGTCACAACAATTTGAATTAATCGCCACTTGTCCGATGGGACTTGAAGCAATCGTTGCTCGTGAAATCCGAGATCTTGGCTACAACGAGGTAACCGTTGAGAATGGACGCGTTCGTTTCCTTGGAGATGAACTGGCCATATGCCGGACGAATCTTTGGCTTCGAACGGCTGATCGTATCCTGGTTCTTATGGGGCAATTCCAGGCACTGACTTTCGATGAGCTGTTTGAAGGCACGAAGGCGCTCGCTTGGCCCGACTGGATTCCCAACGATGCCGAATTCCCTGTCGAAGGGCGTTCCCATAAGTCACAACTATCCAGTGTGCCTGCTTGCCAAGGCATTGTGAAGAAAGCTGTCGTTGAGAAAATGAAGCTCCGCTACGGAACGGAGTGGTTCCCTGAGAACGGAGCCCGTTACGTCATCGAGGTTGCACTGCTCAACGATATCGCAACGCTGACGATTGACACCACCGGCGCCAGCTTGCACAAGCGTGGCTATCGTAAGCTAGTGACCGAAGCGCCGCTGAAAGAAACCATGGCTGCTGCCATGATCCTTCTGAGCCGCTGGAAGGTCGACAGACCGCTCTACGACCCGTTCTGCGGGTCGGGAACAATTCCGATCGAAGCTGCGATGATCGGTTGGAATATCGCCCCAGGCTTACGGCGCAGCTTTCCCAGCGAAGCGTGGGGCAATGTCCCTCACAAGCTGTGGGACAAAGCGCGCGATGAAGCCTTCGATGCCGTGCGCGATAATGTTCCGTTGAACATTATTGGCAGCGACATCGATCCAACTGCCATTGAAGTTGCCGAAGCAGCCGCCAAATCCGCTGGCTTAACGAAGCAATTCAAGCTTCTCGTAGAGCCCGCAGCCAAAGCGCGCCCGCGTGGCGACTATGGCTGCATCATCACCAACCCGCCTTATGGTGAACGGCTTGGCGAGAAGAACGATGTCGAGATTGCGCTGCGCCAACTGGGGGCGCTTATCGCCCCAATGCCTTCTTGGAGCACATTCATCCTCAGTCCAAGTCTGCAGCTTGAGCACTACATGAACCGCCGCGCAGATAAGAAGCGCAAGCTATTTAACGGACGGATTGAGTGTAATCTCTATCAGTTTCTTGGCCCATTACCGCCGCGTAGATAAGGAACATATCACACCAAAATTTCTACTTAATGAAACAGCGGCAGATAAGACTTGAAAATAAAAGTCTTATCTGCCGCTTATTCACATAAATAGATTTCGATTCTTTCTTTCCCTCTCCCAATATTGTTACGCTTCAACTTAATTTCTCCAACTTCACCTGTTTTCTTCAAGTGAGTTCCACCGCAGGGAACCTTTGAAAAACCTTTAACTTCCCAATATCTTCTTCCATTTCCTTCGTCACTGAAGGCACTAATAATGTCTAGGTTTGCCTCAATGATCTCACGGGACTCTTTCTCGATCAAAGGAAATGATTTTGAAATGTTCTCGTGCCATACGAAATCTATTCGGGCTTTATCTTGAGCGATATGAGCGCCTATTTTCTCGATACCTTTCAAATGTTTATAAGCTAATTCTAATACAACCTCCGCTGCAAAATGTAGTCTCATAAGTCTGTAACGACGCTCCCAATCTACGGTCATCGTCACTTGATCACCAACTTTTAAGTCATGCCCTTCTTCTACTGTATAAATGATTTCATGACCATCTTTTTTTGCTTGATGTACGGAATACCCATGAATCAATCCTGTATCACTATCTTGTCCTCCAGAGAAAGCATAAAAGATGGTTCGTTCCACTGTAATGTCATTGCCATTTACACTGGCTATGCGAGTATCTAGTTTTATTACATATGGGTTTGTCCAAAATACTTTTTCAACCATATCAGCACTTCCTTATCACATCATGAATTACATATCAGTTTTACTATTCTGGATAATGCATGACAACTTGTAGGATGACATCTTCATCCGTGTCATTTATATATTTGTGTGTAACGTTTCCTGCAAACTGTATAGCACCTCCTGTATGCAGGGTATACTCGTCATCCCTAACCATGATTTTAAATTCCCCTGTAACAACAGTAATGTACTCTTGGACACCTTCATTGTGGGGTGTGGAAACATAGTTTCCTTTAGGTTTTAATACAATTGTGAAAATTTCAATTTGAGTTTGCGGATTGAATGGAAATAATAAATAGACTAGACAATTACCGTTATCCTCCGTTATATCTGGTACTTCTTTTCGATTAACGATTGCTATTGTAGATTCGTCGTCTTTAATTAGGGCTGAAAAAGAAATATGAAGTCCCGTAGCAATTTTCCAAACGGTGGTTACTGTTGGCTGTGTGTCCCCTCGCTCGATTTGATGTAGCATACCTTTACTAACCCCAGTTAAATCTGCCACTTTATCTAAGCTTAACTGCCTTTGCTTCCTCACACGTTGCAAGTTGTGACCTATCCTGATGTGAATCGCTTCCAAGAAATAACCTCCTTTTGTTTATTATATTATACAAAAATAACAATATAAAAAACAAATCGATTAAAACTGTAGTTACACTAAACTCCCGTTAGGTGAGCGAAAGGCTGCCTATTGTTCTGGCAGCCTTCCATTAGAGTTTATTGAACAAACGTTCCTCGTTAGCGGGGAGGTTTAACTAGTTTGTATTTTTTCCAAACAGATATGCAATAACGTCCCCAGTCACGCTAAAAACTGCCCCCAGAAGATCAATAATCCATTAAACATCACCCAATAAAGTATACTTTATAAAATTCCTAATAAATTACACGAAAATTCAGATTAAACTGCCCATTGCCTCAATGAAAAAAAGAGCAGTTGCCGCGTGATATGCTCTCTTGTTATTCTACTTTTTTTTTAGTTCCAGTAATTATTATATTTTCTACTACTAATCCCCTGCCGAAGTGCGGCGAGCCTAAGACTATTTCAACATAATCAACGACTGCTCCATGCTCCACATATCCTGTTACCTTTACATTGAAACCACCGTGTGCATCCTTTCTTACACCGGATATGTCATAGGATGAAGCTCTAATGTCTCCAAACTTCAAAGTGATAGCTCGTTCTATTCGTGTGTAAAGATCGAACAACATTGCTTGGCTCATCAAAGCTATGTTCTCCTGGGGGGTAACATACGGATCATATGGGCTTATATTCTTTAGTTCCCCTACGTTAGGAATTGCTACCACAGATTCATTAAACGCTGACATAACAGTAATAAGTACAATCAAAAATACGCAATGCTGTAGCTTAATGGGCTTCTTTAATCCCCTCCAAAACATAAATAAGAACCTCCTTTTTGAGGTATTTTGCCCGTAGGTTTATTCAAGTACCCGCCCTGTTTGCTTAATTACATGACTTTGTTTTCTGAGAACATTAATCGGTAATATATAGCATGTAAACCTGTTCCAGTCTTGGCCCACTCCCGCCGCGCAAGCCGGTTGAAATCAAGTAATCACAACAAAACCCTCAATCGCCTTTCCGACATGCCGGCTATTTGCCAGCATTCGGTTAAGCGATTGAGGGTTTTATTTTAAGAAAAAGAACCAGATCAACAAGACCCATACCGGGATAGAAATAACAACACTCCATAGGCAGCCTTTGGCGAAACGCAGCTTCGGCTCTCGTTCTGTACGAATGCGCTTATTTGTCCCCATGTTCCACCAACTCCAGTGGCAAGCCGTCCGGATCTGCGAAAAAAGTGTACAAATCGCCAGTTATAGGATCAACTCGTACGGGCTCCACAGCTATGCCTTTACTTTCAAGATCTTTAACGCTTGCTTCCATATTCGATACAACAAAGGCCAAATGCCTGAGTCCCCGAGCTTCAGGTTGATTAACTCTTAGGGGTGGATTCGGAAAAGAAAACAATTCGATTTGCTGCTGGGTCTCCCCGATGCGTAAATCGAGCTTGTAAGAATCTCTCTCGGCTCGATAGGTTTCCTGGATGACCGTCAAACCAAGCAGATCAACATAGAAATGCTTGGATCGTTCATAATTCGAACTAATAACAGCCACGTGGTGAATTCGCTGAATAGTCATTTTCCTCCCTTTCTTTAACTCATCTAGTTAGAACCGCATTTCTGGGAAACTCCCTCTCCTGCGGCATGTTTTTTTCATTTTAGCCGTCTGCTCTCATCGTTTCCACAATTTTATTCAAAATTTCCTCGGATTGTTCATAAGACACTTGGCAAGTACCAGTTGCATGATGACCGCCTCCGCCATTTTGAAGCATCAAAGCACCAATATTCGTCTTCGATGTACGGTTTACGATGCTGTGACCGCAGGCGAATACGCAGTTTTGTTTATTGCGTCCGTCGACAATCCAAATCGAAATATTTTGCTCGGGATAAAGGGCATAAACCATGAATCGGTTCCCCGGATAAATGGTTTCCACATCACGAAGATCTGTAATAATAACATTGCCCTCCGTACGGGTATACGTTTGAAGCATATCACGGTACAACACATCCAATTCAAAATAACGCGCTACACGCTCTTTCACATCCGGCAGCTCCATGATTTCTGCAACCGACTTCGTCGCACAATGCTCGACAAGCTCTTCCATAAGCTGATAATTACTAATTCGGTAATCACGGTAACGTCCAAGTCCAGTCCTGGCATCCATGATGAACGATAGTAAATCCCATCCGCTTGGATTCAATATATCTTCTTTACTGAACTGTGCAGCATCCGCTTTATCTACACCTTGCATGATATCATCGATATCTCCGAACGTTGCCTGTCCGCCATAATAATCGTAAACGACTCGCGCCGCACTTGGAGCAATCCGTGTTTCCCCTTTAAAGTCAACCTTTTCTCCCATCCTCTCCAATTCACTGGAGTGATGATCGAACCATAAGCCACAGCCTGCTACATAAGGCACATTAGCCAAAATATCGTTCTCATTAACCTCAACCAAACCGTCCTGCATATCTTTCGGATGGACGAATTTCATTTCATCCACCATGTTTAGTTTTGTAAACAGCATCGCGCATACTAAACCATCGAAATCCGAACGTGTGATTAATCTCATGCTCTGGTATCCCCCTAATTCGTAGTTCTTAAGCACTACTTAATCTAAACCATTTTATTATATCAGCTACTGTCGATTTGTGACAACGCTTTTGTCTTTACATTCTGATTACAGCTTTGTACAAAGGATTAACGACTTCGTCGTCTTTCAGTGACGAACGAGTTTGTCAAGGTAGATACGAAGCAAACGTATAGACCTATCCTTTCTTATCTACAAAAAAAAGAACAGTTCGCCTATATGGGCTGAACTGTTCTTAGTTTGGAAGTTAAACATTGGTATAGTCGATTCAAAAAAGCTTCAATTTGCGAGATAGGCGGTATTTTCACAGAAAGCTTAACTTCGCCCTTCCAATAGAAAATTAAGATGCTGTTGCTTCTTCCATGAAACATTTCAACATCCCAACAAGATTCATTGAGGGCGTACTCTTCGCGATTAATCATGAGCTTCGGTCCATCCGAGGATGGCACCAACCGGGCAATATGATTTCCACAAAGAGAAGTAACTTTTTGTTCTTCATGTAGCATCCATTCAGGTTGCATACTGCAAGAACCTCCTTACGTTTCTTATATTTTTGGTTATGACAGAAAAAAAACCCACCTTGTGACCGACCGGAGGGATTCTAGTTGTTGAAGAACCAATCTTTGGGCGGCTGGCTGGCTGAATGTCCAGTTAAGGACAAAGAAGCCCCTATAGCTTTGCGTCGCTGGCTTTCGCCAGGTTTGCCTTTGTCGATATTTGTGGCAAGTAGTATCGAAAAAATCTATACTCTCAAGGATAAGGTATGTGGTTTTGAAATCGTATAGTTCTAGAGAACTATTTTTTCGACATTTTTCACATATTCCTATCATTTAATGTTTTCTTCATCCTAAATAATCGCTTCGTTCCGTTCCAATAAAACAAGGTGCCGCCCATCGTCAGTAAAGCCATACACAGATAAAGCGTGTTCCCCCCGTAAGAAGCAAGCAAAAATCCACCAATCCAAGGCCCCATAAAGTGTCCTGCATTGGTCAAGGTTTGAGCCCCAAAATAGGTGCCTCGCATATGCTCGGGGGCAAGCTTATCAATGAGCATATTAGCTGCCGGATAGTTTAATATTTCTCCGAGGGTAAATATAGCCATAGACAGAATCAGCCAAACGAGCGAATGAGAGAAGGCAAAGCCAATGTCACCTAATGCGAACATGAGATTGCCGAACGCGATGGCCATAAACGGCGTATACTTCTCAGCAATACGCGTAAACGGTATTTGAAAAGCAATCACCACAATGGCGTTCACACTCATGAGGATCGCGAACATTTTCACGCCATCGGTGAAGCTGTGTTCCAAATACTGCGAAAGAGTGACCATAACCTGAGAATAGCCGATGGCGCCAATGATTCCTCCGAAGATGTAAAACCGAAACGTCATATCGCTGCGAATCACCTTTATAGCCGAACCGAAAGTAACCGGTGATTTCTTCTCGCCTTCAATCTTTTTGATCCCGAAAGTGATGAGAAGAATATAAAGAGCAACCGCATAAACAAAATAAATGACTCCTGTTAGAAGAAAAGGCAATGACCCGTTCAAAGTGGCAAAGAAGGCGCCCAAGAGAGGCCCCACCGCAACACCTACATTGATCGCCATATACCGCATGGAGAACACTTTAAGTCTTTTGGCCGGTTCCGTGAGATCAGCCATTAAAGCTTGTGATACAGGTTCGTAGAATGAACGGCACAGCCCGTTCATCATATTGAGCAGCATAAACCAGACCGGCAGCGTAACCAATGCAAAACCGGTGAAAACAAACGCCCAACCAAAAAGCGCTATAAGCATGATGCTCCGTCTTCCGAATCGGTCTGATAGTGTGCCACCGACAAATCCGCCTACTGTTCCTGCCAAAGCCCCCATGCCTATCACAACACCAATCATTACAGCGCTCATCGATGTATGTCTGGATAAATAAATAGCAAGAAAGGGCAAGCTCATAGACGATGCTGCTCGCGCCATAACGGTACCGAGAATTAACGTCAGTACGATAGGATGATAGGATCCAATAAAACCACGCAACCGATTCATGATAAACGAACTCCTGTCAATGATTTAATTAACCGAAGGTTTAAAAAAAACCTCGAAGCCCAATTATACACGAAAATGGATAAAACGTGTCCAAAATACTAAAATAACGCCAGATTGTTTATGTCTTTGTCAGTTTGTATGAATTCCTGCAGTAATAAAGGATCCCCTTAAATAGATTGCTTAACTTTAAGCAATTAGGTACGAATGCTCCATGAGAATTCCGATCTGAGCGTTTCAACTACGATTGGTAGAACGATTGAATAGTTAAACGGACTCAGCAGCCGTTATTCGCAATTAAATCCCCAAATTCGCCTGTAAGCGGACATACGTGCCGTTAAGGGCAGTGAAATTGTAAATATCCGCCCCTTATTCCTCAAATAGCGTCACTGATGTCCGGCTCAATCCCAAACAGGTCATCCAAAACTAAAATAACGGCTATATAGTCCGTTCATCGAACTCTCTTTCCTCTCACCAACACCGATTCGATGTTGAGCCCAAATAAAATGATTTCACCTTGTTTATTTTAAATTTTCCTGCGCCTCACCCTCCAGATTTAACAAGGGGACTTTCAGAAGTTGATGTAACTGCAACGGGCAAAACAAAATAAGAGGTCAACCTCCTAGGTTGACCTCTTTATTTTCGACCAATTTTGCGCCACTGCAAATAGGAGCTGTCATACATATAAGCTCTCTGATCACACGATTCTTTCATAAGCTGCTGTAAGAGCACAGAATCAAGAATAAGCCAGCTTAGTGTCCCAACGCCGAACAGCATTCATCCATATGTTTGATAACCTAATAAACCAGCGATTAGAGCGTTAACAAGCACACTTGCCGTGATTGCATACATAAGCTGAATGTAACAACCATAACCACTGTTCCTGTGTCACCTAACTGCTGCAACCAGATCCGCAGCTGGATCCCGAAGAACAGCTGGACCCAGACGAGCAGGAAGAACCGCTGCTGCAGCTGCTCCCTGAGCCGGTATCTCCAGTGCTGCCCCCCTGATCCCCATTGCTATCACTTCCCGAACTGCCGCATCCGGAGGTTGAACAATTGCTTTCCTGTTGTCTCTGCACATCCGGATTGCTCTCCGGAAATATTGTATTCATGCTCTGATTGTAGCCGTTATTATCTGTGATGGAGAAAAACATCATCGCTCCAGCAAGATACACCATGCTGTTAGGCGTTGAGACTGGATTTCTCCAGCCCGTATCCTCAAAGTCTCGGCTGCTCGCTGCATGCCTGGCTTCATGAATAGCTTGTGCGACAAGAATTTGAATCGTCTCTGCGACTTCAGGGTACCGCTTTGCCTGTTCCATATCAAACCAACGCTCTGCAATCTCTGCCTCATTGCCCACTCGCAGTAAATCTGTTCGCTCCGTATCAAGTGGATTACGAAAGAAACCATTCCAGCAGCGTGCACTTGATGGCGCGAATGTAAACAAGTGCGCATACACCCAATCAAACCATGCACGTTCGCCAGGCATCTGTTTGGGCTCGCGTTCTGGCGAGTGATGGATCACACCACCGGCAAACTGATCGCCAAATCGCTGGTATTCTCTCGTAAACATCAGCATTTCATGCCATATGTCATCGATCTCACTGCTAAACATCGGAGTTCTTTTCAAAATAATATTCATAAGAAAAAATCGCTTTAGTTCAAACCATTTACAGGCAAACTCATCATCTGTCATGGCTGGATTCGCTGTTTTCACACGATAGTGGAGTCTTTCCACATAATCTGGCGGAAGTGATTGGTGAAGTCTGGCCACCACAGGTTCCAATGGAATATCATCTATTAAACCAAGACCTTGGGGCAGATCCGAAGCGCGATAGGCAGCTTTGGAATTCCCGAAACGATGGCGTTTAGTTGGCTTGGGTGATTTTCGAAATAAAAAACGAAACATATGAATCCCTCCCTTTTTCCAATATAACACATAACTGTTAGGGGAAGAATAACGGAAGTTGGAAAACATTGTATGGAGCCCTATAATGATGAAAAGGAGGTGCTTTAGGATGAAAATAGCCGTAACAGGGGGCAGTGGTTTTATCGGGAAACGATTGATTGCCTACTTCCATCAGCAAAATCATGAAGTGATCAATATTTCCCGCTCCCCTAAGACTATTCAACATGCACGCACCCTGACTTGGGAGCAATTAAAGACAAATCCTTCCGAGTTGGCAGGCTTAGACGCCATCGTGAATTTAGCTGGAGAATCGATTAATCAGCGTTGGACGGCGAAGGCCAAGGAACGGATCGTACAGTCTCGCACTCAAGCTGCCGCGCAAGTGGCACAGCTCGTAGAAAGTTTGGAAGTCAAGCCAAAGGTCGTTGTGAATGCTTCTGGCATGTCTGTGTATGGAACGTCGGAAACGGAAACTTTTGACGAACGAAGCCCGCATCGGTCCGTTGATTTTCTTTCAGGCGTTGTTGAGCAATGGGAGCGTGCGGCAGATGGGATCAAGGGGCCGCGCATAGTGAAAGTCCGCGTAGGACTTGTTCTCGACGGCAAAGAAGGCGCATTCCCGTCGATGGCAATGCCTTACAAACTAGGAATCGGTGGACCTATAGGAAACGGTAAACAGTGGCTTTCCTGGATTCACATCGATGACATGGTAAGACTGATTGATTTCTGTATCCAAAACGAGGCAATTGTTGGTCCTGTCAATGGAACAGCACCGAATCCTGTAACGAATAAAGAATTCGGACGAGTATTAGCGAAGTCATGCATAGGCCGAACTTTTTCCCGCTTCCTGCATTCGTCATGAAACTGATTTTCGGCGAGTTATCCACCCTGCTTTTGGAAGGTCAGAAAGTACTTCCGCGTGAGCTGCTAGAGCATGGATTTACGTTTCATTACGCACAGATTGATCAAGCTTTAATCGATATCGTATAAACAAAAAGGAAACCTAGAGCTTCGAGATCCCCTCGATGATCTGGGTTTTGCATATCTGCTTATGCAGAGAATCATTCGTCTGAAACTCGACTTCAATTGCTTATGACGCTGTTTGTCCTGGGTAAACGACCGTTGTTGTGGAGACAGCACAAAGTGCTGCAAGCACAACAAGCAGCCGTTTTCTTCTAAAAAATCTTTTCATAGGAACCCTCCATTATTTTAAACTTGCTTAAGGATCAGCATACTGTTTATATATGCGTGGAATATCAGGTCTACATAAATATATCGTAAACAAAAAACTTCTGTTCAACACACTAAAAATTGTGTACAATTAATTTGTGTGAAATAATTATAGAAGAGGTGATCCTTTTGAACGTTCATGATTTTACGGTTCGTACGATCCGCGGTGAAGAAAAGTCCCTTGCCGATTACAAAGGTCAAGCATTGCTTATTGTGAATACGGCTACGAAATGCGGATTTGCTCCTCAATTCAAGGGACTTCAAGAGCTGCATGACACATATAAGGATCAGGGCTTTACGGTACTTGGATTTCCTTGCAATCAGTTTAAAGACCAAGAGCCCGGAGATGACGCTCAGGTAGAGCAAGCTTGTCAAATTAATTTCGGCGTTAATTTCCCCTTATTCTCCAAAATTAATGTGAACGGTGCTGACGCCCATCCACTTTACCGTTATTTAAAGCAGCATGCTTCCGGACTATTCGGCTCAGGCATCAAATGGAATTTCACCAAGTTCCTTGTCGATCAGCAAGGCAATGTGATTAAACGCTTCTCCCCGACAACATCGCCAAGCAAATTAGAGAATCAAGTGCGCAAGCTGCTGGAGAAATCAGCCGTTCATGCCTAAAACTAAAAAGCATCCATACCACTCATTTACGTGGTAGGATGCTTTTTATGTTATTTAACATATTTTTTGACTTTTTCAATCGCTTCGTCTTCCGTTGCTGCAGTAACATATCGTCCGTTAATAAATATAAAAGCAAATCTGGAACATGGACCACAATAGGATTTGCAGGCAACTTTAACATCAGCGTCAGGTGCAATAGCATTAATTTTTGAAAGGGCAGACTTCACTTTCATATGTTTGCATTTATCACAAATGCGAATATCATTCGCCATTAGTGATCCCCGTGATTCCCCTTGCTTGGGTTTGTGATCATGAAACCTTCTTCTGGTGTGTAGAAATAGTCAATACGGATGCCATCAAGCAGCGGCTCGTCCTTATCTAACAACACATCAATACCTTTATCTGTGCTTACAACGACATCGTTAGCCGATTTATCGTCAAGACCCAATCCATAATGAGCATGGTCCCCATGTGAATGAGTCACTTGTACGCGAACTAGCAAATCTTTGTTTTCTTCTTTTTCAAGTTCTAATTGAAGTACTTTTGCTGCGTTACGAGAAATTTTGACGTTCATATGTACACATCTCCTGAAACATTTTTTATTTTCATTGTAAAGAATCTAAGGCACGAAATCAACCTCCTGTGCTTACTATTGCTAATTTGACCATTGAACTTTAAAATACATAGTAGTGAGAATAATTACCACTACCTACAAGCAGGTAACTAACTTACCTGTACGTTAGTGTACATAAACCCTATTTGAAAGGAAGCGATCTTATGTCTACCCTAGAGAATGAGAAAGTCGCTCCACTTAGCAATTATGTACCCAAAGTACCTAAAGAAATTGCGTGCTCAATTGAACGAACCATTGAGGTTATTGGCGGAAAATGGGCATTTCTTGTACTGCGTGAGTTGTTTTCCGGAACCCGTAGATTCGGTGAGCTGCAGCGTCAAATCATAGGAATCAGCCCTAAATCCCTAACCGATACGCTTCGCCATCTTGAAGAACATGGTGTATTGGAGCGGATGGCCTATCCGACGGTACCCGTAACCGTAGAGTACACATTGACACCTAAAGGCGAGGATTTGCATCAAATATTAAAAGAGATGAAGCTGTGGTCCGCCAAATGGACATAATGATTATTTAAGGATTTTATCAGAGGAGTGGAACTTGATGATCACCATCAAAACGAAAGAGCAAATTGAAAAAATGGGCAGAGCAGGCCGCATCTTGGCCGATTGCCATAAAGAGATCGCCAACATGATACGTCCCGGAATTACTTCTTGGGAAATTGATCAATTCGTTGAAGCTTTCCTTACTAAGCACGGAGCAACGCCAGAGCAAAAAGGATACCATGGTTATCCCTATGCAACCTGCGCATCTGTCAACGATGTGATTTGCCATGGGTTTCCGAAAAAAGAGCCGCTGAATGATGGAGATATTGTGACCATCGACATGGTCGTGCGCATCGACGGCTGGTTAGCAGACTCTGCCTGGTCTTACGCCGTTGGACAAATCTCGCCAATTGCCGAGAAATTACTGCGAGTGACCAAGGAATCTTTGTACAAAGGCATCGAGCAAGCGATCCCTGGCAATCGTATCGGAGATGTCTCCCATGCTATTCAGGTGTATGCGGAATCGCAAGGTTTTTCTGTAGTCAGAGATTTTATCGGTCACGGGATTGGATCGGAAATGCATGAAGAACCACAAGTCCCACATTATGGACCTGCGGGCAAAGGACCTCGCATCAAAGAAGGTATGGTCTTCACGATCGAACCTATGCTTAATGTAGGCAAATACCATTCCAAAGTGGATTCAGATGGGTGGACTGCACGAACATTTGACGGCAGCCTATCTGCTCAATATGAGCATACGATCGCCATTACCAGTCAAGGACCGATTATTTTAACCGAACAATAAACATTCTCGGGGGGCCGTATGATTTCTTTTTATAAGAAATATTGGAGGACAGTCTTTGATATTGCGCTTATCGTTCTCACAGTTTATTTATTCATGCTGGCATTCAGCTATTTATACCGCATAGCCACGCCTATCTTCCTGGCTCTGATCATCTTCATGATGATCGAGCCTTTGGCTGGATTTTTACATCGCAAGGGAATGAGAAAGTCAATTGCCTCGGCGATTTCCACACTGCTGTTCGTCCTTGTTATCCTTGGTGCGCTTGCCGGCGCAGTCGTCATTTTCACCAGCCAGATCATGAGTTTTGTTGGTAAAATAGATGATTATCAAGCGATTTTCAATGAACAAATTGTACAAAGAATTAGCGACCTGAATGATAAATTCCAAACACTGCCGCCTGATGTGATTACGAAAACCAAAGAATACGCAGGGCAATTTGCAGGCAATGCTTCAAGATTCATCATTACTTTGTTATTAGGGTTGGTTAACTCGCTTACGTCCTTTTCAACCTTTATGTTTAATTTCGCTGTCGGTATCATTTTGGCGTATTTCCTTAGTATTGAAATCGATTCTTGGAAACGTCTTGCCAGTGAAAAAACACCAAGAACCTTCAAGAACATGTTTTTCTTCCTGAAGGAAAATGTCGTAAAAGGAATTGTCTCTTACATAAAAGCACAAGCAAAGCTTATTTCCTTGACGTTTATTGTCATCTTTATCGCCCTGCTTCTTTTAGGCGTCAATAACGCCTTCTCGATTTCGCTCTTATCCGCTATCTTCGATGTGCTGCCGCTGCTTGGCGTATCCACATTGTTCATTCCCTGGATCATCTACCTGTTTATAGTCGGCAATACGACACTTGCGATTTGGCTCAGCGTCATTCTTGCCGTTGTTATTCTCGTCAGACAGATCATGGAACCGAAGATTACCGGAGAATCACTAGGCGTATCAGCCTTCACTACGTTAGCCTTTATGATTGTATCGCTCTCGTTATTCGGTTTTGCAGGTGTAATTCTATCTCCTGTTTTAATCATTTTAATTAAAGCTTTGAGCACACAAGGCTATTTGAAACGCTGGATTCATAAACCGGAAGATGAGTATGTCGAAGGCAGACCTCCTTATAACGGACCTTAAAAAACGCTGAAATCCAAATCGGATTTCAGCGTTTTTTTCGTTTCTAAACACGATGCATTTTGCGATAAATCGATATGGGGCCATGATGTCGTCGCTCAGGAATTATTCGAAGACTGCGTCATGGCGACGTATGCCGTCCACTGACGAGTCTGCCGGCGCAGGAGCGGCACTTTGCACAGCGACAGGGATCTTGCCGAGCGAGCTGCAACAGACGGCTATACACGGCCATATGGAGGCCCTCATCTGTGATCCTCAAACATAAAATCCGACATAGTTTCCAATAAATTAGGTCTTATTAACCCTTGCTTAACCTTACATGGTATGTTATATTGAAAGTGCGACAAATCAAGGTTTCCACTTCAAAAAGTTGACATAGGAGTGATGAAAATGAGCAACAATTTCCCACAAGGCGAAGAAATTATTAATGTTCAGATGACTGTTAAGGAAGCGCTTGCATTGACGGGTGCTAAATTCAACCAAAATCACAAGCTAGAAACGGATGCCATCAAGAAGCTTAAACAAACTTTAGAAGATAAATTGCTGGCTCCCAACCATTAATAATTGTTGGACCACGGATTAGCCCTTGAACGATTATGTTGATCATAATCGCTCGGGGCTTTTATTTTTGCCGTATCAAAAAAGTCAGATGCTCATAATAAACTCGCACCTTAAAATGTGAAATGAAAAGGAGTGAAAATCCTATGTCCGGTCACAAACAGCAAGGCCATGCCAATCAGAATACAACCACTCGCACTGATGACAGAAGCAGTAAGAAAATAAAAATAATCAATGAAGGTGAGGAAACGGGCCTATGATCGATCACTTGGAAAGCAACTATGATTGTGCGAATGCAGGCTCCGATCTGCACAGCCTGAAGCAAGAGATTGAGCAGTTCAATAGTCGCGGAGCGACTACCCAAGAGGAACAAGAGCAACTCAATCGGCTCGAAAACCAAGTTCATTTTATTGAAAACAAGTGCTCTATCCGCCATTGAAAAAAGTCCAAGCCCTTACTATATAGGGCTTGGACTTTTCTATTCGCTCTACGAAGGCTGCTTGACGCGACGAATGAAAAAAGAGAATACGAGCGCAACCACTGTAATCCCTGTAGCAATCAAGAAGGCATCGTTGATCCCATTAATCGTTGAATCCTTGACCGCAGTTGCGTACAAAAGGGTCGATATCAGCTTGTTCCCTGCTTCAACAGGAATGTGAGCCATGGCCGCTATTCCGTGCCCAAGCCTGCTTATTTCACCTACAATATATGGGTTTGTGGAGATGAAGCTGTTGCTTTTATTTCCCAAATGGAAGTCTGCGCGTGAACTCATGACGGTTACTAAGAGAGCAGTCCCCAGAGAACCTGCAACTTGCCGCAAGGTATTCGACATCGCCGTTCCATGGCTATGTAAATGCCTCGGCAGCTGATTCATCCCTTCTGTCATGATGGTCATCATCATGAAGGACATACCGAACATCCGTAGACAGTAAAGGAGCAGAATATGATTATAGGTCGTATCCGCGGTCAATTGACTGAACTCCCACGTGGTGACGGTTGTAATGAGCAAACCAACAATAGCCAGTAACCGAACGCCAATTCGATCGAAAATCATTCCGGCAATCGGCTGCATGATTCCCATTAGGATCGCTCCCGGCAGCAGCAGCAGGCCTGAGGCGAGTGGTGTAAATCCGCGGATATTTTGTAAATAGATCGGTAACAGAATCATGGCGGCGAACATCGCCATATTGATAATCGAGCTAACGATAGTGGTGAGTGTAAAGATGTTGTATGTGAAAACGCGTAAGTCGATCATCGGTTCCTTGACAGTGAGCTCGCGCCAAACGAAGAGAATTAAGCTAACAATCCCCAGCAGCATCGTTCCTAGGACGCGAATGCTCAGCCATCCGGCAGATCCGGCTTCACTAAAGGCAAATAATAACCCTCCAAAACCAACGGTTGAAAACAAAAAGCCCCAGAAATCGAATTTCACTTTTGACATCTTCGTCACATTCCCCATTAGGAAAAACGCCAAAAGGATATCAATAATGCCAATCGGCAGCACAATATAGAAGAGTAGCCGCCATGTGTAAGTTTGTACGAGCCACCCGGATAAGGTAGGCCCGATCGCTGGGGCGAAAATCATCGCAATCCCCATCGTCCCCATTGCACTTCCCCGTTTCTCAGGCGGAAACACAGTCAAGAATACCGTCATCATGAGCGGCATAATAATGCCAGCACCCGAGGCTTGTACAACTCTGCCAGCCATGAGAATGGAGAAATTAGGCGCAAGCGCACAGATAAGTGCCCCGGCTGTAAATAAGACCATCGCCGTAAGGAACATGAAACGTGACCCATATCGTTCAATTAGAAAAGCGGTTATCGGGATCATGACCCCATTCACCAGCATATATCCTGTTGTGAGCCATTGAACCACATTCGCTGATACATTGAAATCCGTCATGATATGGGGAATGGCTACATTAATCAGCGTCTGATTCAAGATGGAGACGAACGCCCCAAGCATCAAAACGGTTAATAGTTGACCGACTTTGATTTCCGCCCCTCGCGTCGATTTTTTTGGCGAGTCTGATCCGAGCTCTTCATGAAATTGGCCGCTCAATTCCTCTGACATTTCCACTAGCGTTTTGGATGGCTCAGCAATCGGGGTATAGTTCCCGGCCGGAGTAGCGACCTTATGCCTTCTTTGGCGGACGAACAGCCAATTCGACACAAACAATATTAGCAGGCTGAATAGTCCGTAGCCAATCATATAAGCATTCATGTAATCGCTCCCTTACTTATGGATGCGAGCCGTCACGCTCATACCCGGGATAATGCCTAACCCACGATTGCCCTCCAATGAAATGGTAACGGGGATAACCTGGGTAACCTTTGTATAATTCCCGTTCGTATTCGAAGCTGGCATTAACGAAAAGGTGCCAGCTGTCGTCAGACCCATCTTCTCCACTCTCCCATTCAATGTTGTCCCAGGGAATGCATCGATATAAATGTCTACAGCTTGTCCAATCTTGACATCATTCAGATCGGTTTCTTTGACATTCGCGCTCACCCATAAACGATCGAAATCGTACAAATAAGCAAGCGGACTGCCCGGTGACACTACAGCATTCACTACAGCACTCTGCTGGACAATGGTACCACTCTTAGGCGCTGTTACCTCTACTGTGCCTGTCGATGTCAAGACAGTGCCTATTCGTTCTCCTTGTGTATATTTCTTACCTATTTCACCATACCAATCGGTTAACTTCCCGGCAACGGAAGAGGCAACAATAATCTGCTCACCAGTTACTTGGGCGTTATTCGTCGACAAATAATTAATCGATCGATTGTAGAAATAGTAACCAAGTGCGGCTCCCCCCACGAGAACGATAAGGAGCACTATGTTCAAAACAATCATTTTTACCGTGCCTTTCAATGGATCAACCGCCCTTTCTGTGGATTTCATACCAACAGCAATAATATTCCCAACTAAAAAAAGGAATATGTGGACGTTAAAAAGAGGGTACTCTTGTATGTACCTACAAGAGTACCCTCTTCTATACCAATTAATGGATTTTTCTTCTGGTCAGTATACACGGAACTCCTTTGCCAACGGCTCCGGGCTCTGACATCATGGCTAAATATCGCAGCCCTCTTGTGCATTGCTGCTTGCAAACCGCACAAGTTGACGATTCAACAATTCGCATCGTGTATTGCGCTCTGGATGAAAGCTCTTTCTTTTTGGATACTTTGCTGCTCTTTCCTTTAGGTGCCATACCCACGCCTCCCAACAGTTTCCTGTCATTAGTATATGAAACGTGGGTGGAACGGTTCTTGGACAGCAAGATCAAGTTGTTTGGACTTGTCTAAAGACAATATAGTGACATTACGCTACACTTCCATTGCTGTGAGCAAAATAGGGACGATTTCTTCATACAGCGCGGCAAAAGTTTGGACGGGCAAGGGATTAACACCAAAACCGACTTCAACGGTAAATCCCGGTCGACGAAACTGTTGAATAAACCAGTCTTTGTAACCCGCGTCACTTTCCGTCAGCTTCACTGCTTGATAACCGCTGGCTAGCGCTAATCGCTCTGCCATCCATTCCGATTCTGGAGGCTCGTAATCGCGATAATTCCAGTAAATCTCTCTGCCTTGTGTATGCAGCGCAACCACCAGTTCAAAGCAAATACTTTCCGTAAACTGTGCCAGGGCGATAGCCTCTGGTTCCGTTAGCGGGGCCTCGCCTCCGTAATCACGCCTACCCGGATATGATTCTCCCCTTCGTTTAGCTTCTTCCTCCCAATGAGCCGGGAACTGGTCATTGAGGTCAACACCACGAATGTTCGCTTTCCACTGGCTGAAATCCATTGAGCCTTTGTTCCACGCCAGCAACGTTTCTCTGTGGGAATACTCTTCTGTAGCCCCATGAAGCACGAGATCCACACCGTCCGGATTTACCATCGGCACAACCCAAAGCGTATATTCAGACAACAGCCGCCTGATATTGCTGCCTTGCCACGCAGTTCCTCTGGCATATGAGCACGTTAAGTCTTCTACAAACTGCATGAGAAGTGGTGTTGTTATCCATTCATTGGCATGCATAGAGGCATTAAAATGAATGTGCTTCGTTCCTGCCCCAATGCAAACAAGAGGAATAGATTTGCCCATCACACTCTCACCAATCGTTTCTATCCGAAGTAAAGGATAGATCTTGCCTAAACGGTTCAGTTCCCCACACAATCTTTCATGATCATAGCCATAATCGTACCCGTCCAAGTTATCCCCACCCCACAACTTCCCAGAAAATGTATTGGTAACTTTATGAGTATGCCCGCCAGCTTGAACACATTCGAATGAAAAATGGCAAATATTAAACCCCCCTCGAATTGAGGGGGGTACTTGGTAAAGGATTCAAATAATTCGAGGAACTTGCCAAACAACAGGGACTATAAACATTTGTTCCTTAAGCCAATCTTTAGCGATTTGCTTAAACAATTCAGGCTCTCCGCTGCAAAAAAATTGGTGGATAGGAAGCTGGCCTGACGTGGCCAACATGCCACGATCGGATAAAATGGTGCTGATCTCTCTAGCCGTTTCGTCTGCGGAAGAGATTATAGCTACATGGGGACCCATAACACGTGAAATTTCCTTCGCAAGAAATGGATAATGGGTACAGCCCAGGATCAAGCAATCAATAGGTTTGCCAATAAGCTTTCTGAGCGATTGTTCCACGACCGATTGCGTACGATCCTCACCGAAAAGTCCCTTCTCTACAAGAGGAGCCAACAAGGGACAGGGTTCACTAAATACCTGGATCGAAGGTGAAATCGACATTAATGCTTGCTCATAAGCCCTGCTCCTTATCGTACCTTCTGTTCCGATAACCCCAACCACACCGCTTCGTGTAGATTTAATAGCCGCTCTGACTCCTGGTGAAATTACACCGATCACTGGTATTGACACATGTGTGCGAATTTCTTTTATAGCAGCAGCTGTCGCCGTATTACACGCAATGACAATCATTTTAGGATCATATTGAATTAAGTAATCAACGATTTGCATGGTGAATGCGCGAACTTCCTCAGCCGGTCGAGGTCCATAGGGACTTCTGGCAGTATCCCCGAAGTAAATGACTTTTTCTTGCGGAAGCTGTCTCATGACTTCTTTGATTACAGTTAATCCTCCGACTCCGGAGTCCAGTACGGCTATCGCTTGCTGCACACATATACGCTTCCTTTGCCGATTAATGAGTTCGAAACCCTCATGGTTAGAATATGAGCGTCCAAACTCAAAGGTACCTAGGTTTACTAATCAGATTCTATTTATTAGACTCGAGTTCATTCACAAGTCCGAATTCATATCCCTTTTTCTTAATCTCTTTACAGATGCGGTCCAGCGCCTGCATGTTTTCTTCAGACCCCTGGTGCATCAGAATGACATTGCCATCGTGCAAATTATTCATGATGTCATTATATGGATCTTCAGCCCCGTTTTTCCTTGGCTCCCAATCCTTCATTGCCGTAGACCAGAAAACGGATGTATAACCCATTGAGGACACCAGACTTAAATTATGCATATTATAATGGCCAAATGGAAACCGGAAATACTTTTCCAATTCCTTGCCTGTGAGCTGTTTATACAGCGCTTCGAAATCAGTAATTTCTTTGCGAATCTGATCATCGGTCATCTCATTGAAATCATTATGCGTCATGGTATGATTGGCAATAAAATGGCCATCTGCGACGACCTTTTTTAAATAATCGGGATTTTTCTTAATGTTATTTCCGGAAATAAAGAAATTTGCTTTTACACCATTTTCCTTCAGTGATTTGAGCATAAGGTCAACTTCAATCAAAGGTCCACCAGCATCAATGGTGAGATAGACCTTCTTTCCTGTTCCCACCCAAACCGCCTTCTGATCTTCTGTGAAGGATTTAGTTTCTTTAGGGAAATCAGGGACTTGCCCTGTCT
The DNA here is from genome assembly GCF_008017805.1 of Paenibacillus sp. N3.4. GTDB lineage: Bacteria > Bacillota > Bacilli > Paenibacillales > NBRC-103111 > Paenibacillus_E. Next base: position 282,106 of record NZ_VRTT01000001.1, read on the forward strand.
TCTTTTTCATATAATACCAAGAGTACGGGACACGGTCGGCAGTGGTGTTTTTCGTTTTGTTGTAATCCCCTACGACAACAGGCTTCGGGGTTGATGTCGAACTCGTTGGCGCCGATGGCTTCGGTGTAGCACTTGGAATAACCGTTGGTTGAGGAGTAGGTATAGGTGTAGCTGTAGCTGTTGGTTGAGGAGTTGGCGTTGACGGTTTACTGGTGGGCCCGGGCGTTGCAGTTGCTGCCGCGGGAACAGACTTATCGGATGGTGAGGAAAGCAGGCTTTGGTCTGCACAACCGATCAATGTTGCGCTAAGCGCGATCAGCAGTGCAGCACTTTTGGTAATTGGAGTCATAATTAGCACCTCGTTTATGTTGAATACTCACGTATTCATTTCGACAGTGCCGGACAAATTACCTGCCCAATTGTTATCAAGCCACATTATTTCGTAGCGCGATATGTCAAATATTGAAGAATCGTAATCAGAATAAAGGCTGTCCCAGCTAGCATAGGGATCGTAATGAAGCCCAACCAATTGATGTAATCCGTATCACAAGGAACAGGTCCGCATGAAGTTGCTGATTCATGGAAGACACCGGTTTGAAGTAAAACATGATAAATTGAAATACAAGCTCCCCAAATAGTAAGCGGCAGAACATAAATCGTAAGCTTATAGTCTCTGCGCACCGCGGCGATCCCTAAAATAATCACAAGTGGATACATCAGAATACGTTGATACCAACATAATTTACAAGGTAAAAAATGCATGATCTCCGAGAAATATAAGCTTCCTAGTGTAGCAAGTAAAGCAATTAACCAGGATAGATGCATCCCATTATCTCTTAACCATTTTTTCGACATGTGATCTTGTCCTCCCCTTCTCCCTTATTATAGAAAAATTCAGATCGGAAGTCTATGAAGAGGAGTGAGACTCTCTACGGAGCAGGAATGAAAAAGTGGCTGAGCAGATAACCTGCACAACCACTTATGAGCGTTATACCGAGAAGCTATAAGCGACTTCTTTCGTTTGTTTGACTAAACTGCTCCACTGCTCAACAGGAACGATATCCACTACCGCTTTAATGGGAATCGTTTTGAAATCCAGCTGCGGCACATCCTCCAGCTTCATTCGATTGGTAACCAAGCGGTCCAACCAGCCAGGCACTTGTTTCTCCATCTGCTGCAGACGGTAGATGGCCGTCTCAAAATCTTTGCGTGATGCATTCACGGAACCCATCACGCATTTGTTTTCAAGCACCATGCTGTGGTTCAGCTTGTCTGACCCAATCTCCAGCTTCCGGTCCGCCGGCGTCACACCGAGCAGCGCCAACACTCCATTAGGCGCTAGAATGGACATAGCCTCGAAAGCAAGCGGGCTGTAGCCCGTGCATTCGAGGATTAAGTCAAACGGCTTGTTGATTGCTTTCGCATACGCCGTCAACGTCTCTGGGCCTCCTGCTGCGCCGGCTTGCTGATAAATGCCTCCGGTGTCCTTCACAAGCTGCGCTTGCAGACTCTCGGGTGGTGACATGGACCAAACATACACGTCCAGTCCCAGTAATCGGCAGGTCATCGCAGCCAGCAATCCCAGCGGCCCTGAGCCAAGGATCAGCGCGGTCTGCGGCTCCCAAATCAACCTTTGCTGAATCCTCAGGACTTGATCCCACACTTTCTCAACGATACTTTGCGGCTCCGCCAGCATACCATGTTTCAGCAGCTCAGTCGGGACCTGCACAAGATATCGTCCCTCTTCTTTATAGAACTCAGAGAGGAAGCCGTGAGCCCCTCTAATTCCCCGCTCTACATACTCCCCTGTTTGGCAAAAGTCCGCGCGACCATTGCGGCAATTAACGCAGACAAGATTTTTGCAAGGCCGTCTAACGATTGCGGTGACGAGATCTCCTACGGTAAAGCCGCTTTCAGCCCCAGCTTCAGCAACAACGCCAAGGGATTCATGACCCGTCGTCAAATCATCTTCGCCCAGCGGTGGCACGCCATATTTTTCCTGCAATATCTCCTTGTCCGTACCATCTAGTCCTACAGCCAATACCTTCACAATCACTTCTTGTGGATGTGAAAGTAGGGGATTATTTATTGTTTCCAGTCTGATGGAAGGATTCCCCTGCCTGAGGTCCTTCAGTCGAATCGCTTTCATCTGATACGTCTCCTTCCAATTAACGAATTACTGAACAACAGGTTCAAGTACTTTATCTTCACTTGCATCCACGGCTTGTTTGGTTCCCTTCGAAGTCAACTGTTTGATTTTGGACAAATACTCCTGCGTCACTTTGATGAAGGAAGCATGGGACCACGTTAGTGGTGAAACCGACATGGCTTCCCCTGTGAAAGGATGCACTTGCTCAGCCATCGCACCTGAAGGCGAAGCATGCTGAATAGCCCAACGCATTAAATTTTCCGCTTCTACTAAGTCTTGAACTGTTTTCGAGGAGGCCACAAGCCACTCAGCATACCAAAGCGTACATATAAACCAAGGATTACCCGGTACCTTAGCAATATCATTCGTTACCTGATGATAATAGTCGTTCTCATAACGGGCGATACCTCCGATATCGGTATTTACCCACAATTTTTGTTTAAGAATTTGCATCGTCACCACCATGCGGGGATCTTCCAGTTCAAATAATCCAAAATCAAATAATGCATACATACTCATATCTAATGTATAGTCAGGTACATAAGCGCTTGTTTCATCATTCCAGTATAAAGCACGCAAAAAGCGCTTCTCATTTTCTGCATAAAGCTGCTGTTCTGCAGCCTTCTTTACTTGAGCCGCGGTATCTGCATAATAGATGGAGCGCGCTTTATCTTGGTGATATTCGGCGAATCTGGAAGCAGCAATCAGTCCTGCGTACACGGATGCTACAGTGAAAGCCAATACGCCATATCGCTCTTCCCATAAGTCATAGGAAGGCAAAGGGAGTCCTGACGCATCGCGATAATGAACAAGAAAATCGGCTGCCGGCTTGACGAATTTCTCGTAATCCTCAAGCGATTTATCCATCGTGCCCGCCAACTTATGATGATGCCACATGGCATACAGAACGAGTGCTGTTTCATCTTCTTGTATGGCCAGCTGTTTATTTCCTTGTCCGTTCACCCAAGGATGCCAGCTGGAACCCACTGAACCATCCGGGTTATATTTATGCATAAGATAACCTTCGGGCGTCAGCACCTTCATACAGAAGTCAAAAAATTTCCTGGATAATTCATAGTAGCCTGCTCGATCTAGAGCATGAGAAACCAACGCACCATCACGCGGCCACATATAAGAATATGTATCTCTGGCAAATTTCAAGATATCCGAATCGTTGGCAGCGATAATAGCGCCTCGATTATCAATATTTGTTCTGGTTATCAAGAGGCTTCTTTTGTAAAACGACGCTATATCCGGCTTCAAGAGAGACAGTTGATGAGCATCCTGATTGACCCACTTTAACCAATAATCATGGGTACGCTGTAATAAGGCTTGGGGAGTGGCGGTTCGAAGCAATCTCTCCAGTCTTTCAACTTCAGCTTTACTACGTCCAAAACATATCCAAAACCAACCATCCTTCTTGCTTTTTGGAGGAATAATCATCGTTAATTCGATAACACCATCGACTGAGCCTTGGGCAATTGGATTCCCGCCCAGATTCCCATCCTCTGCATCACGCCAAGTTCCTTCAAGACCGTTAACTCCTTTTTGACCTGTTGCATAACCGCTTGGCATCGCTTTTTCCGTATCCGGAGATAAGCAAGATAATGACATATACCGATGACCTTTATAAAATATAAGTGAATGCAGCTCCGGGTCAAAAAAATATGGTATCTCCAATGCCATTTCCATAGATTTGCAGATCCAAGTGAAAATATAATTTGATCTGACGCTCCGTATCAAAGCGATTTTCCACACTAACCTTACGTAAAAACACATTTTGTTGAACATCAACACCGTCGCGAAAATTAAGACTTAAACCTAAACGGTCATGACTGCAGATCGTGTTCGTTACCAGCGAATCCTCCAAGTAATTAAGATTTTGAGATACTTCCGGATGATCAATCCAAAAAAATTCTTCCTCACACCAAACGCCAAAATGTGAGAGATGATCACTAGATTGATTCTCCTGACCTACTAAAGGGTAATACATGTCACGAATATTATAAGCAGCATCGAAATTAATAAGGACATTCCCATTCCCAATCGGTAAATCTCTTGCCATATCATCAACCTCTTTCCAACCAAGATGTTGCTTCTAATTTACCTTGTAAGAGGCTTAAATATGCATGACATCATCTTTGAGAGTAATCGAGGTAATTGCTACCAATTTATGCTTTATCCATGTTCAAATCATCATAATTCGATTACAATATGTAACATATGGAGGGATTCATTATGCAGCAATTTGAAGGATTCGGAAAATTTTTAGAAAGCCTTAGAGGTAAAATGTCATTGCGTGAAGCTGCTCATAAAAGCGGACTTTCGCATGCTTATATTCGTGACTTGGAATTACAGCGAAACCGCTCGACGAATGAAAAAATAAAACCTTCTCCCGTCACTTTGAGAAAGCTTTCAGATGCCTATAAATTCTCTTATACAGAGCTCATGGAAAAAGCAGGTTATCTTGAAAAAGAAGACCTTCCTCTTGCAGAGGATCAGCTACCTGTGCATAATGTCCTTTATATCGAAGTCAGTGCCAAAGAAATAACCTACCATACCCAAACCGAGAAATTGAACAGAAGCGTCAATTCCTTGTTAGATTTCAGTCATTTTCTAGATAACTTAGAGGACCAAGGGTTTAAAAAAATGGATACCGACTTATTCGTCAATCTGAATCTCGTTGAAAAATATATAGAAAGAGAAGGGAAACTATATTTTGATTCTTTAGGCATTGGCAAATATGTCGTCATCGCCGCTATTCGTCAGAAGAAGTATCATGAACAGATTATAAGCAGTGTAGCCCGCAACACCGGTATGGGCTTAAACTTTCAATTTGATCGAAAAGCAGCCTCGGATTCTCTGTTCTCACCTCTGAAACGGCCTATTTGACTACATTTACAAATAAAGGAGGAAATTTCAGCGAAAACTGAAACTTTTGCCTCCTTTTATTCGTTTATTTAATGTGGGTTTAATTATGTGTAGAGAGGATGCGTTGAGAACAAATGGCGTTACAGCAAACAGCCTCCCAGCTGCCTTCTCGTCAACAAGTTAAAATGAAATCGAAGCTCTCCGGCATTATACGGTTCATCATGTACACGTTACTTGTGTTTGTTGTGCTTTTCATGGGGGTTATGGGTTGGTTTTTCCTTACCTTATCGGGTTCTAACGTCAGATACATGATGGCCGATACGTTGATTACGACTCAACACCGAGATTGGGCCAAATATTTGATCGGCTCCACCGAGCTGCAGACCCGCGTTGAAGCCTATTGGAAAAAATTTGATGAAATGGGCGATGAAAAGGATAAAGGTATTGTCGAAATCGAGCACAACACGAAGACACCTGTCATCGAAAAGAAAGAGCTGGTCACGATAGAACCGATCTCCGGAACGAATTTCAAGGGACAGCTGGTCACGATATCAGATCCCAAAAAATTAAGAATTGCTGTTCCTGAGAAAGCTGGCAAAGGAGAGAAAGTCTCCTCCATGGTCAAAAGAACAGGAGCTGTTCTCGGCGTAAACGGCGGCGGTTTCATCGACCCGAATTGGGAAGGTAACGGTTTTCAACCTGAAGGGATCGTTATCTCCGGCGGCAAAATTTTCTATAATGATAAAGGCATGAATGGGACTGTGCAGGTTGTTGGGATTGATAAAGAGGGGCGCATGATAGCGGGGAAATACAAGGTTTCTGAACTTATAGACATGGGCGTTCAGGAAGCGGTCTCGTTCAGTCCGCGCTTCATCGTCAATGGAGTCGGACAGATCAAGAGCCAAGCCGATGGTTGGGGTATCGCGCCACGCACAAGTATGGCTCAAACGAAGGACGGCTCCATTCTCTTTGCCATAATCGACGGCAGACAGAAAAACAGCATTGGTGCTACTCTCTATGATATTCAGGAAATTTTCCTAGAGCACGGAGCTGTTACTGCCGCTAACTTAGACGGTGGGGCTTCTACTGTACTTGTCCATAACAATGTCATCGTCAACAAACCGTCAAGTGAATATGGAGAACGCTATCTGCCTACAGCCTGGCTTCTTTTCGATCATCCGGAAACGGCTGTGATTAAGAATGTATGGGAAGGCCTGGATATAAGCAAAATTGATCCATCTAAGTGGTAGTACTAAAAAAGAAGGAAGCCCACTTATATACGGGCTTCCTTCTTTTGCATTGCTAAGCAATTAGCGATTCCCTACAATAACCAAATCTTCTGCTGCTTCAGAAGCTTCTATGTCAATGGCACATGCATCGGACGTTCTGACGTCTTTCCACGAGCGAACGGTTTCCACAACGGTAACCGCAGCATCTTTAGCTTTACCATAGAGGTCTGATGTTGCTTCACCTACTGTTCTTGCCACGTCTTGCGTCTTTTGGCTCACTGTACTTGCGATTTGCACCGTTTTATCACTAACCGTTTGGGCATGATCGGCGATATCGCCTCTCAGTTCACGACCGGATTTGGGCGCAAACAGCAGTGCTGTCGCCGCTCCGAGTAATCCTCCAACAACCGCTCCGATGAGAAGATCTTTTCCTCTTGTTTCATTGGACATATGAAATCCACTCCTATTTGTCTGATTTGGCCATTCGATTAGCCTGCCATCTTTGCCATAACTCAAAGCCTGTTGTGGCCCATTCCAAAGCATCTTGCAATCGTTTCTGGTGGGTATGCACAACCTTTTCCACACCTTGAACCGATTGGTTCATCACCCGCGATGCCTTACCAAGCGCAGAAGCCACATCCCCTATAGCTGCTCCTGCCTGTTCAATGGTGCGTAGGCATGGCTGTAGTACCCTTACTTGGTCATGTACTTCTTCCGTGAGCTGTGCAGCCTGACTTATCCATTGCTCGGCCTGCTCTGCTGTCAGCTCTACACTCTTTTTCACTTGAACGATGGCTTCACCTAAGCTCTTCAAGGTATGTGTAGCTGCAAGCAATACCCGAAGGGTAAAGCCGACCAGTAGGATAAAAGCAACAGCTGCGCTAACGACACTTATTTCTATCCATGTCATGAAGGGTACCTCCTGTGTGTTTGCCTTGAAATGCTTGCCAAACAGAATTTACTACCTGGGCGTTGATGACAGCTTCTAGACGAATGCCTATGATTTACTACAGTATAGGCAGGAGCGGACTGTTTTGACACAAAAAAACTGGAAAAATTTCTGGGACCTGTCATAATGAAAACAAAACAACCTTTCCACGTAGGAGGAATTCTCATGAATCGCGAGCAAGGAATGAACCAAATCGAACGTACGCGTATCATTGCCATCGTGCGTGGCGTTCAACAATCTCAGATCGCAGCTGTTGCGGATGCCCTCCTTAAAGGCGGAGTAACCGTGATGGAGGTCACACTGAATACCCCCGGGGCCTTACCTATGATCAAAGAGCTTCAGGATAAGTTTGGAGAGCACATGTATATCGGGGCAGGTACTGTCCTTGATCTGGAGGATGCCAAAAAAGCCGTTCATGCGGGAGCATCCTTTTTGGTGACCCCCAATACCGATAAGGAAGTTATTCGCTGGGCCAAAAATAAAGACATTCCTATATTCCCAGGTGCCATGACCCCGACTGAAATCGTAAAAGCATGGAAAGCCGGCGCGACAGCTGTCAAGATATTCCCCAGCGCAAGCCTAGGTCTGCCTTATATCAAAGAATTGATGGGTCCGTTAGATCACATTCCGATGATGGCTGTCGGTGGCGTAACCGAAGAAAATATTAAACAGTTCCTTCAAATTGGTTGTTACGGACTGGGTATTGGCGGTTCTTTGATTAATTTGAAAGAAATCGAAGCAGGAAACTTCGAGTGGATTACAGAAAAAGCAGCTGGCTTGATAGCAGCATCCGTGTAAAGAAAACAAAAAAACCATCCTCCTCATCAATCGTGAGGGTGATGGTTATTTATTTGGGCGAATCATATAGACACATTTACTTGCGCCTTTGGCCAAGCATTCTGTTCGCTCCACTTTCGCATCGAGCAAATTCTGAAATAACGCAAGCTCACAGCGGCATGCTTGCTGGAATGTATTCGCCACCTGCGTGATTGGACAATTATGTTCACTGAACATGTACTCATCATCCCCAAGCTGTGACCAATCTACCATATAGCCATTCTCGTTCTGGATTAGAGCAAGCTCCGCTACTCGTTCTTCCAAGTTTTTGTCAATCATCCTAGGTTGATAACGAGATTCAAGTTTCCCTTGCCTGCCTTCAAATAATTGTTCGATCTTCTCATGACCTTCGTCTTCCAATAATTCACCAAGTAAATCGAGCGTCAATTGCAAATATTTCTTAGGAAACAACTCATCTGCTTGCGGAGCCAAGGTGTATACGTTGGTTGGTCTGCCCATCGCCTGTCGTACAAGCTTCGTCTGGAGCAGATCATCCTTTTCCAAGGAGTTAATATGACGTCGAACAGCCATTTCAGTAATGCCAAGCTGTTTGGAAATATCGTGAACACTAAGCGGTCCCTGAGTTTTGAGCATGGAAAGAATCACTTTGCGCGTGGATGTCTCAAGTGCATGATTCATTGGTCCACCTACCCTCGGAACTGTAATTAAGTCTCATTTTACAGCATCCCGTACAATAAGTAAATTAAGAAACAACTATGTATGTTATTCCATTTCTTTCTTAATGAACGCTCGAACGCTTGTACCGAATTCCTCTAATGCCGCTGGGATTAAAGGAATTAGGGGATGCATCCCTTCACGATCCCAAGTCGCGTAATCCTGCACAAGTGGTTTTCTCAGCTTCACCAATTGAAGCAATGTCTCCGTTAATGCGGCTGAGTATGCACCTTCACCTTGCACAATTTCCACGATATCCTCGTAACTGCTCGCATCTCTTAATATAAAAGCATCTATTAACAAGCTCCCCACATCGGTCACCGTTTCGATAGCCAATTGAAGCACTCGTTCCTGTGCAAGCTGCCAAACCAGATTGTTCGTGCCTTCCGCCCACTGTTTTTCAAGCTGATTGCAGGCATTCGCCAAGCTGGTCAAAAACTGAATTCTTTGATCGATCTGTTCATGGTTAATAAAATACATGGGGCTATCTCCGTCCTCTTTTTCGCCATTTCGTCCAAATCATCATTGCAAAAAATGTAATAATGACAAGAAAAATTAACAATACAGCCTGCATGACATACTCATAACTCACGTAAATTCACCCTCTTGATCAAAACTGATTCAAACTTCTATAAGTGTATCGCTATGGCATGAGAGCGTCAAGCATCACCCTTACACGCATAATCCCTATTGTCCTCTCATTTCTTTCATGTTACATTGAAAAAAGTGAAAAGGAGCGCAGCCCATCATGTCATCAAGGCCCAAACTACCAGAAATCGACGTCATTCGAGCTATTGCCATTATAGCTGTTCTTGTCATTCATGGGACAGCCAGCGCCACACTGCTTCCCATCGGAACCGGATCACAAGCCGTTTTTTTCATACTCAACAAAGCCAGTTTGTTTACGGTCCCCCTGTTTATTTGGATCAGCGGGGTTGTCTTGTTTTATTCCTATTATGATCGTTGGAAACCCCATATGTCGTTCCTGTTTTGGACAAAACGGTTGCGTAAAATTGTAATTCCCTATGTGGTGGCTTCTCTCTTCTACTATGTATACAATCAATTTATGTATCATGGCAAAATTAATTTTGATACTTTTTACTTTCTCAAATTGCTTTTATCCGGTCATGCGAGCTATCATCTCTATTATATCGTGATCATTGTACAATTTTATGTGCTATTTCCACTCATCATGAACTTAGTTCGCAAATATCGTTTTCTGCGCATGGGGTTGATTCCCTTAGGCATTATCCTGCAAGCAGCTTGCTATGCCTTCAATCATTGGATCCATCCTATTCCCGAATACACCTCCTTGTGTTTAACCTATGTCGCGCTATTTGCTTTTGGAGCCTTCACCGGCATTTATTACGAAGCCGTTGTCGCGTGGATGAACATTAATAAATTGTGGATATGGATAACCATGATGCTTGGAGGAATTGGATATGTAGGTATGCTGCTCCTTCATCAATATGGGGCCTTAACTATGGAGAATACTTGGTTTGAGTTGGCGCTGCTCGTCTACAGCATGGCCATGGCCGTATGCTGCATGCAAGGGGGACGTCGACTGCTTGCCAGCCGTTCACGGTTAGGTGAAGTGCTGGTTTCCTTAGGCATTGCCTCCTTCACTATCTACCTGGTGCATCCCGCTCTGTTGACGCTTTGGGATCATATCCTGCCGATGAAGGAGCGCATCTGGCTCTATGATTTGCACACGATGGCGTCCATACTTTTCGGGCTATCTGGCTCATGGCTCATCGCTCGACTTTATCAAAGCACAAAGAAGGACCTAAAGCCTTAAAGGCCCAGGTCCTTCTTTCTTTATACACTTATTTAAAGCGGGCTAAAAGTGCCCAGCGCCGCTGCTGTCTTCGGCTGTAGCGCGGCAAACCCTTATAGATGTCCAACGCTTCACGATAAGCGCGTTTGGCATCCTCTTTGCGGTTAAGCTGTTGATACAACTGGCCAAGACGATAATAAGCTTCAACTGAGGAGGATTGGAGATCTCGGAACCGCTCCATATAGGAAACAGCTTTCTCCGGGGAAACAGCTGCCATTGCTTCTCCCAAGCGAAGAAAAGCTTCACCGTATTTAACCCGAGGATTCATGTCTACCGCTTTCAGCATGAAGGCTTCACCCTTTGCAAGATCGCCCAACTTCAAGTAACAGAGTCCGATTTCGTAGTGAACATCTGCCGAATCTTCCATTACATGGAGTGATTGTTCCAATAAGGGCAGGGCTTCACTGAACTTTTTGCGTTCTAATAGTATCCGTGCCAACTCCAGCTTCGCTGAAATGTTATGTGGATTAGCATGCAAGTCACTTCGCAATCTGGATGTTCTGCGATTTAATTGAAAAGGCTTCAATATGTTTGGCGTTAATCCTACAAATCTCCGATCCAGCAAATATAGAACCACTACTAAAATGAGAAGAGCCAGAAACGGGTTGCCAACAAGGCGCCATAGTAAACCAAATGCAAGTATTTTGATCAGCACAACAAATTCTCCTTCCCATTGCCCAAAAAACCAACTGACATCCTATATGCGAACATCCCTTATACTACCATAATTTGGTTAGTCTGGTCATCCCTTTCGCAAGAAAAAAGTATTCGGCATAAAGTCGAATACTTTTAGGATATAGCGTTTCTGAACCATTCGTGATTTCACGATAGCGGTGTTATAATAAAAAGAAAAGGGAGCCTACATATGAGCGATCCACGCAAGGACATTTGGCAAAAAAGAAAACAATTAGGAAGATCCAAATATTTAATCCTCTTCGGCTTGCTGCCTTGGGGTATTGGACTCACGATCCTATTTAGCGTTATCGAATTGATCAGCTTTAAAGAAATCAACTGGGTCTGGATTCCTATTCGCTTACTCGTTTTCGTATTTATTGGCTTTTTCATTGCCAACGCTCGCTGGCACTCCATGGAAAGCCGTTATGAGCCATACACGAGACAACCTTAAGGGTTGTCTTTTTTATTCGTGCAGCTTATGTCCATTGATCGATTTCACTCGTACGTGAGATACCCGCTGCCGGATGAATAAGCTTGAAATTTGCCTCAAGCTCTTCCCCAATGGAACCATAGGAAAGTATATCTTCCTTAAAAGTCTCACGATCAAGCTGCTTCCTTTCATGTGATTCACTTTGGAATAATTGCTCAGTGACATCCTGGAATGCCTCATGCAGGTTGTTGTCATACCAGTCTATTTCATTCGAAGCGTCTTTCATGTACACGTGCGTCATATCAAAGTCATAGCCTTCGGAAGCTTTGAACTCCACTAACAGCGTACCTTCTCTACCTTCTACCTCAACCTCGATATCTGCGCAGCGAACATCATTGCGTTCTGTAAACCGAACGATGGCTGCTTGTTTGATTTTATTCATATCCATACCCTCCTCTTCTACACATCAACGTAGATACGAGGAGTATTTCCAGATTTGGATCCATTTATCAAGCTTTCGGCGCTAACCATATTTTGCGAAAATCAACCCATCCCAAATCGTTAATCGTTACGCCCCGAATCGAATCATGAAACGTTGTCTGTAAGGAACGATGGTAGACGAACAAAAAAGAATACTCATCTTGGAGCTCTTCAATAATTTCATTTAGCTTGCTCATGCGCTCCTCTTGATTAGCATTGAGCAGAATCTGATTGATTTCGTCATCAATCCATGCCATACGTTCGTCAGTCAAATGGGCCCGTACATAGCTGTTGCTTTCCTTCAAGGTTTGGATAACATGAAGATCAAAATCGCTTTCCATACACATATGGTAATAAATAAGGTCAGCGTCCAAAATTGTGTGCAGATGCATCATATCTGACTTGCTTTTGGTTATCAGTTCAACCTGAATTCCCACTTTGGCACATTGTTTGATGATCCAATTCGCATCATCGTTATTGTAACTGTAAATAAACATCCGCAGCGGTTCACCGTTATACCCCATTTCATCAAGAAGACGCCTAGCTTCGTCAAAATCCGTGCAATGTTCCCTCATTCTGCCATTACGGCCCCTGGTGAGCAAGAAACTGCTGGCCGGAGCTTCCCTTAGACCGCCTAATTCATCAATCATGCGCTCTCTATCCAAAATTAAATCAACCGCTTTACGGAAATGCAGATGCTGCTGAGGTCCTTTTTTATTCCTGTTAAACGTAAGTAAGCTGCAACCCAACATCGACTGCTGGATCTGATGCCATTCCGAATCTTTACCTAGGGCACCGACAGGCTTACGGGAATTCGTATCATCACAAAGCACCTGAACGGTATCCCAGCTCGGACCAACCTCGGACAAATCATGGGGCAAGAGCCAGATTTCGACTTGATCCAAATGCGGTCTAACTCCGAAATAGTTATCAAACGCCCTGAGCTTGCAAATGTAGTCATCATTGCTCTCTAGTCTAAAAGGTCCCGTCCCAATCGGCATCCGCCCAAAAATCTGTTCATTGTCCCGGCAAATTTCTTCCGGAATAATGGCTAACGAAGACTGAGCTAGCTGCTGTAAGAAAAGCACATTCGGCTGCTTTAATTCAATGGCAATGGCGCTTCGATTCAGCACCTTCATATTCTCTATACAGTCCGTCATCCATCTTTGACTTACCTGTCGTCCCGACTCCTTTAATCTTTGTATGGAGTAATGAACATCGTGAGCCGTCATTTCTCTGCCGTGGTGGAACAAAACCCCTTTTCGCAAATAAAAGGTGTAATGCAAACCATCCTCGCTAATATCCCAATAATGAGCCAGATGAGGTTCTACAACCTTCGATTGCGGATTATATTGGACAAGCGTATCGAATATTTGATTAATCAGATGGCAATCGAACGCAAAAAAAGAAAGCGCCGGATCCAAAGACACCAGCCATTTATAGACCGGAAATCGCAGAATATCCTTGTAGCGCTCCTCATTTTCGACTGCACGATAACCGAAATAACTGAACAACCAATCGATAAAAGAGTCCTGCAGTGCCTCTCCTCTACCCAATTGATGAATCAGTTCAATCGTTCCCTTATAATCGCCCCGGCTGGCTAATGCCATGGCCTGCTTCGAGATCATATCCTCCACTGTGACAAGAAAAGTCAGCTCGGACACATGACCTCTTCCTCTTCCGGGCTTCCAAATAATCCAGTCCTGTTCACTCATTTTTTTCAACAAAATCTTCACATTTCGCGTAGTGCAGTACAAACGATTGGCTAACTCTTCCAATGTAATCGGCTGCGGTTCATTCTCCACGCCAGGTTCAAAGGTAGCACGAAGCTCTAGATAATGGGTTAAAATCTGCATCATTCACTTCCTTTCTATAAAAGGGGAAATAGTTAAAGTGAATTATACTCTTTTTGTTCCCCTTATTCTAGAAGTACACTTAAGACAAAAGAAAAATAAGGAAGGTGAAACATATGCAACCCACTGATTTATATGTATCCGAGAAATTGATGCAATGGCAGCAGCAAGAATTGGAATTCGAGGCCCGCGAGCATTGGAAATGGAAATCCCTTAAAAAACGAAAAGTCTACGTGCTGTTAGCTAACTTGCTCTTCTTTGTCTAAACCTTGCTCTGATTCCTAGAACGAGCAGCACCGCGAGCAGGGCAAGCAGCGCACCGCTTGCATCCACGACCACATCAATGGCATGGCCTGTTCGGCCGCCTACGAACGTTTGGTGCCATTCATCCGATGCTGCATAAAGCACTGAAATAACAAAGGAGGCAAGCAGCGCTATGAAAACTCTCACTTGTTTTACAAGCAACGCCAGAGACCAAAGCAGGGCAAGTACAGCATACTCGCTAATGTGCCCTGCTTTTCTTATGAGAAATTCAATGAAACCAATGGGATCCTGCCATGATACTTTTTGATGATCATAGGTAAACTCCCATTTGGGAAACTGCTTCGTCAGCTCAACGCCAGAAAACTTTGATTCCAAAAGCGGACGCAGGCTTTGCTGCTGATACGATTCCCCTGATTTGATAAAAATAAAAGCCATCCAAAGGATGGCAGCGGCTAAGAACGCATAATAATAGCGATTCGAAGATGATTTTCGCATGCTGGTCCCTACTCCTTAAGAATTCAATTTCTTACGCATACTGAATAAAGCAAAGAATTCAATCACCATGAGATTGACACACGAAATCCCATAAAAAGCCATTCCGAACATCATCTGAAAAGGGGTTTGACTCACCGATTTCCACCACAAGGCAGCAGCCAGCGTCATTACAATATTCAAGGCCGTTGTCGTCCAAAAAGAAAACGCCAGTCTATTCGTCTTCCTCATCATCCACACGCCAATCAAAAACGGCACTGCAAAAGCAACACCTAAGAAAACCCAATACAACACAGCATTCGACACTCTCGGTCACTCCCAAACGATTCAACTAGTATATCTTACTAGGTTAGCATGAAAAAAGCGCTGGAACAACGTTTGCTCCTTATTGCAACAAAATCGTCAAATGCGCTGACAGGAAAAATCGTCGAAATAAATGAACTGAAAATAGGACTTGCTTGAATAAATGAATTCATGTATAATACAAAAAGTCGGCGTAAGTAAGCCGCATCATTACACGGGGCCTTAGCTCAGCTGGGAGAGCGCATCGCTGGCAGCGATGAGGTCAGGGGTTCGATCCCCCTAGGCTCCATACAAATAGAACCACGATCCTTCGGGATCGTGGTTTTTTTATGGAGCATGGGGGTGAGAACCCCGGTGGGTTCGCCTGCGCGGACGGAACGGATGAATAGACTTCAAAGAAATAACTTCGAGTGCAGGAGCACGGCGTCTGAATCTACCGCTGAGATTGTCCTCGTCGATTTCGCTTCGTCAGCCATTTAAATCAGGATTCGGACATCCCTTTGTTGGGGTGCCATTTCCATGGCATCCCCCTAGGCTCCATACTCTAAAAACCGCAGTCCTTCGGGATTGCGGTTTTTGCATGGAGCTACGGGGTGAGAACCCCGGTGGGTTCGCCCGCGCGTACGGAGCGTCAGCCGACGAGCACGATTTTAATGCAAAGAGTTAGCTACTCCTACCTTCGGTGCTCATCAAATCCTGCGATTATACAGTTATTTTTCGATTGAATCCGATGCGGGGAATGAAAGCTTGCAAATGTACAGGAATATTGCTTTGATTTTAGCTAATCTTCGAGATGGAGCTGCTAAAAAGTGTACTTTTGCAGGAATAATACACAGTGAGTGAATTAAGAAGTAAAAGGATGCAGGATTGCAGGCTTATTACAAGTGCTGCAATGCGCCTCGTTGAAGTTCGTAACGTACGATGTGTTTGCCTGCTGATCCGGTAGCTGCGGTAAACAGCCCCTTCGAACAGAGAGACCGTAGCGTTCGAACCGCCGAACGATGATTGATATTTAGATGAGCTTCCACATCGATTGGACGCAGCGGACGGGCGAGTCTGCTGGCAAGGCGAATGATTTCCTTTTCCGACACACTTCCGAGACTTACGGGAGAAGCTTGCGACTGGTAGCGGCTAAGCACCATCCGTAGCAACGTGATGCAAAGCTCGGGACGATTAGCGACGTCATCGTAAGCAAAAGATAGGACCTGGAAACCCATTGCGGATAGAAATGTTTCCCGGTTTAGCTCGTTGCAGTATTTTTGCCTGTCCATATCCCGAACGTGCGGACCGAAACCTTTGATTTCGATGATTAGCTTCACTGCCTGCGTTAACCAGGCAAAATCGCAGAAATAGGACAAGCCGCGCCAATCGAGCACTTCGAATTCCGGATGCAAATCGTCGAAGTTTCCTAACAGATCCCACCATACATTTCTGCAAAACATTTTCTCCGCTTCCCTATGCCCCCTATCCAGTCGACCTCTTCGTTCCCCTGTCCGTCTCTGCAAGTGATAATGTATATATGTGGCGTGTGCCTGCTCGAATGTCATTTTCGCCAACCCCCCCTAATAAAAAAACGCCCCGGCTCCAACTGTTGAGGAATGGAGCGGGACGTTCTTCGTCTCGTTGACACTATTGTAACTCGAAATGGATGGTTTTTCCAGTCCAATAATTGGGCGCAGTCAGTATTCATCTAGGCTCCACCATACCGGACCATTTGACCCTAGCAATTGGATAAAAAATTCAAAACTGCTTGGCATACAAATTTGCGTACACGCCATCTAGCGCAAGCAATGCATCATGCGTACCTTGTTCCGCAATACCGTCCTCCGTCAATACGATAATTCGCCCTGCATTGCGGATTGTGGAAAGGCGGTGGGCAATTACGATGGTTGTACGTCCATTTGCCAGCAGTTCTAATGATGCCTTTATGATTCTTTCACTCTCGTTATCCAGTGCGCTTGTCGCCTCATCTAAAATAAGAATGGGTGGATTTTTTAAGAATACGCGAGCAATACTTAGCCGCTGCTTCTGTCCACCGGACAGCTTGACACCTCGCTGGCCAATCTCGGAGTCATAGCCATTTGGCAAGTTCATAATAAAATCATGGGCATTGGCGTGCTTGGCTGCCGCGATAATTTCTTCATCGCTGGCTGTTTGATTTCCATAACGGATATTTTCCATCACCGTCCCAGCAAAAAGGAAAACATCTTGCAGTACAAAACCAATTTTTTTCCTTAATGACTCTAGGTCGATATTACGGACGTTGATCCCGTCTATCGCATCATAAAAGCGAGGGATGAGCGAGCATAATGTTGTTTTTCCCGCACCAGACGGACCCACTAAGGCAACATACTCACCCGGCTGGATACGAAGCGAAATGTTTTGTAAAACGCTGTCCAAATGTTCTTCATAATAGAAGGAAACTTGTCTGAACTCAATCTCCCCGTGTATCTCCGGCAGAATTATGGCATTCGACTTGTTTTCGATTGACGGCTTCAAATTCATGACTTCCATAAAGCGCTGAAAGCCAGTGACTCCTTCTTGAAGCTGTGTGCTCATATGATTCAGTCGTTGAATCGGCTCGATCATAAAACTGATATAGAGTAAAAAAGTAAGCAAATCCGATAAGTCTAAAGCAGCGTTGACGATACTGGCACTGCCAAAGATGATCACCGTAATTGTAATCAATTGAATAATCGTTTCAAAGCTATTGTAAAAAAGCGCCTCCGCTTTATACGTGATCTTACGGCTTTCGAGGAAACGGGCATTTTCCTGGTTAAACTTCCTGATCTCTACGATCTCGTTGGCAAACGATTTTACATCACGGATACCCGTAAGACTATCCTCTACCTGAGCGTTTACATCCCCAATTCGCTCTTTGTTTCTTCTTATTGCCTTATTCAACATTTTATTAAAATACAAAGCCAAGAGACCTAAAAATGGTAAAAAACAGAATACGGCAATCGTTAATGGCGCGTTAATAAAGAACAAAATACTAAATGCTCCAACAAAGCGGACGAGATATTTCATGTAATCTTCCGGACCGTGATGGTACAGCTCGGAAAGCAGCAGCAGATCGTTCGTTATTCGCGACATGAGCCGACCTGTCTTTTCTTTATCGTAAAAGCTATGGGGAAGCTTTTGCATGTGAGCGAACAGTTCACTGCGCATGTCACTTTCCATGCGAGCGCCTATTTCATGGCCTTTGTAGTCCACAAAATAATTACCGATATTCTGGATCGCGACTAAAACTAGCATTAGCCCCCCAACCCCATACACTTCATGGAGAGCAATTGATAAATCTCCTTCGAGAACATCTTTCGTAATATACCGAACGAGTAACGGAAATACCAAAGTCGCAACTGATGTGATAAAGGAGCAGGCTAATACTGAAATAAACATGCTTAAATACGGTTTGTAATATGAGAAAAATTTATTGACTGTAGGACGCATCGAATTTCCCCTTCTTTGTGTTATTTAAAACACATATAAGGGATATGCCGCTTATGACTTAAGAAAGTGTTTCCCCTTATATGTTTGCACGATAGAATTCATCATTTTTTTCATGTCAATTCCTCCTTGTTTTTTATAATTCCATCGTAAACCATTTCATTATGAAACCTCATGGTCTTATTTGGTTATAGTTAAACGTTATCCATATGGATTCGGGTAGTGAAACCGGCTCAGCTGGGAGAGCGCATCGCTGGCAGCGATGAGGTCAGGGGTTCGATCCCCCTAGGCTCCATATAGAACGATAAAAGAACATCTCTGATGACATGTTCTTTTTTTCGTTCTTGGAGCCTTTGGGGGTGAGAACCCCTGAGAGGTTCGCCCGCGCGGACGTAGCGTCAGCGAAGGAGCACGGCGTCTGAATCCACCGCTAAAAGGCCTCTTCGATCAGGATTTGGACATCCCTTAGGCTCTATAAGTGCAGTTTAATGTCCTATTTGACGCAATGAATTACTTATTTCTATAATATAATTTTCTTTCAATATTTTCCACAATGAGTTTTTCATCAATAAACTTAATCATAATTTGGCTCAATGACCTTGAGTGCGTATCGTTATTTTGATAAAATAACGATATACTGACGGAAGGAGAATTAATATGCCAAATATTCGACCAAGTTCAGATCTAAGAAATCATTACAACGAGATATCTGAGTTTTGCCATAAATATGATGAACCAGTCTACATTACAAAGAATGGCCAAGGCGATTTAGCTGTAATGAGTATTGAAACATACGAAAAAATAGTTGGAAAGTTCGAACTTTATAAGCTGCTGGATGAAGGTATGGATGAATTGAAAAAGCAGAAGGTACGACCTTTTCATGAGGCACTTGCAGACATCGAAAAGGGAATTTCAGAGTGATCCAAAAATATCGTATAGTGATCACTGATCTGGCAGAAGCGGATTTGCGAGACATCGCCAACTATATCGCAAACGAGTTATTGGAACCGACGACAGCGCGAAAAATGATTACTAGAATCGCTGAGGCCACTTTTCAATTGGAGCAAATGCCTTTTAGAAACGGTTTAGTTCGCGATGAACGATTAGCAGCGAATGGCATTCGACATATACTCGTGGACTCGTACATCGTGTTCTATGTTATCTCAGAAAAAGAAGAAACCGTTACAATCATTCGGATTCTTTACGGAAAGAGGCAATGGAGCAGCTTACTCTAAAAACTTTTTGGTAGTGAAACCGACTCACTCGGGAGCGATTGCGTAGGAGCACGGCGTCAGAATCTACCTCTAAGCTTGTCTTCGTAGATTTCGCTTCGTTAGCCATTAAATCATAGATTCATACATCCCCCTATTGTCCATATGATAATGTCAATAATGCCTTTTTTTATTTTTCACAATTTTTCCAAGTGTAAGATGTGAGTGTAGTATCAATGTTCCGATTTTTGAATTGTAAAAATTCTCAAAAAAGGCGAAAATCTGATTTCAAGAATAGCTTGATATCAGGTTCTCGCCTTTAATTTATGGAATTATGAGAGATAAGAACGATTTAGATATACCGTTTAAAAGTGAAGGATACGCTCGATCTAGTTATTTTTTTGGAAATATTTACAGAATAAACCACTTCTTCAGTTGATATCATTTTTACTAATTGTGGCGAGGCCCAATATTGACCATTATATTTAATAACGTCACCCGCTGCCAAATACTTCAGCAATGTGGCTGGATCCCCTGTGCTATATCGTACCCAACCTGTTAATTTTTTTCACGGGATGTGAAACTAACCAACGAGGGAGAGCGTTTCGCTGGCAGCGAAGAGGTCAGCGGTTCGCCCGCGCGGACGGAACGGATGAATATACTTCCAAGAAATAGTTTCGAGTGCAGGAGCACGGCGTCTGAATCTATCGCTAAACTTGTCTTCGTCGATTTTCCTTCGTCATCAAGTTAATCAATACTCGGACATCTCAAGCTAGAAAACTAACCTTAGTCTCCCCTATGCTAACCCGCTACCTTGCTAACGAACCCTATTGTCCTTATGATCGTCTAAATTGTTTTTTTGCTAGTCTAACGAATTCCAGCGGCGTTAATGAGGAAAAAAATAGAGGGAATGCAGGCATTTGCCGGTAATAGCGATTCTGGAGTTCGTTAGAATCTCAAAACACGTTATTTTGATCAAATAAGGTTTATTGAGTTCGTAAGCCGTACGAACGATAACGCTGTTTGCCACCGACAACGATGAATAACTGAAGTTCGACTAACTTGTGAAGAATTCGCCTCGCATGTGGGGCTGTAATTCGCAAATGAGTTGCCAATTCTGCCGCTGCAAAAGGACGTAGCAGCCGCCTCGCATAGCGGATGGCCTCCGCCTCTAGCCAGGTCAAATGCTTGGGCACATCCGTAGCCATGAATTTTCCGAGAAAGGAGAGGACAAGCTGCTGACAGCGTTTCGGTTCATCCGTAATGGAAGGATAGGCAATCGGCAGGAAAATCCAATCGTCCAATGCTAATAAGCAATGCCGCCAACATAAATCCTTAAAGCGTCTCACATCAAGATCTCTTGCATGAGATCCATATCCTTGAATCTCGATCCCTCCCTTTACATTGCCGTCAGGCATAAAAGCCAGATCCAGGTAACGATAACCGTTGTTAAAATCACGCACTTCCCATTCAGGGTACAGATGGTCGAAGTTTCTTATAATCGGAAACCAAACGGAACGTAAAAATTCGAGAGTGCCGTGGCCGAGCCCTTTATTCAGTAATTCGCGTCTTCTGTTATTTTGTTCTAGTGTAATGATTCTTTGCATCCATCCCTCATAAGCTTGATCAAAGCTTAAAATCGCTAAACACATCCTTTCTTATCATGGTGTGTGAAAGCCAAAACGCCGCTTTGACATCAAACCCGACAAGCAGGTTTAGAATGTGTCAAAGCGGCGTGTGCTTCACAACCAACGTTATATTTTCAGTATATCTAATGTATAAAATATTTCAACTCCCACTATGAATTCATATTTTCTTTCATTTTCAACTGTCATATTCTCGTACACGTATCCAGTCTACATTCGACTGAAAGCTGCAAAAATTAACCATTGGCATTCTGGAATCATACCAAACGATTTTCTAAAATCATCGTTCTGGCGATGTATCGGCGGGGATTAATAGGCTGCGCATGGAGTAAAAGCATAGGCAGCACCAAAAGAATCAAAATTCAGATAGGCATGCATTATCTGATCCTGAAGTGACAGTTGATTTTATGAGTGGTGTAAGGCTTTGTCTCTTTTCAGCTTAGACTTGAGTCCCCGCCGATGTAACGCCTCGTCTCTTTTGAGCACAAACTTGAATTCTTGCCGTTGTTGAAGGATCCAGCAGCCGAATCCTCGTATAGAAGCACGGGTCAGAATTCTAGCACTCGAATGAGCATATACTTTCAATTTCGGCTCATGCATTGTTTACATTCAGTTTATAAACATGAGTTACCATCACTACATAAACATTCATATAGGAGGAGGAGTTGCAGTGCATCAAACACACAAGAATATAGAGGCGGACAACGGTGATTGGGCTGTCGAAGCTAGCGGACTCATCAAAGTTTTTGGCGACAATCGCGCGGTGGATGGCGTAAATTTGAACGTTCGCGCCGGGACAATCTACGGCGTACTTGGTCCGAATGGAGCAGGCAAGACAACCACAATAAGAATGCTGGCGACCCTGCTTCGACCGGACGCGGGTTCGGCTCGAATCTTCGGGCACGATGTGGTGAAAGAATCGCAAATTGTCCGTCAATTGATCGGGGTGACCGGTCAGTATGCATCGGTCGACGAATCTCTTAGCGCAACCGAGAACCTGATCATCTTCGCTCGGCTGCTCGGGCTGGGGCGCTCAGAGGCGCGGCATAAAGCAGAAGCGCTGCTTGAGGAATTTGGTTTATCGGAGGCTGCGAGGCGGCCGTTGAAAAACTTCTCCGGCGGCATGAGACGCCGTTTGGATCTGGCAGCAAGTCTCATTGCACAGCCACCGCTGATCTTCCTGGACGAGCCGACTACAGGGCTAGATCCGCGTACGCGTTCACAGATGTGGGATACGATGCGAAGATTAGTGAAGACCGGGTCAACCGTACTCCTAACAACGCAGTATCTAGAAGAGGCAGATCAACTGGCAGACCGTATCGCGGTTATCGATCATGGTCGAGTCGTCGCCGAGGGCACTGTCGATGAACTAAAAGCTTCAGTGGGTACCTCAACTTTGCATTTGAGAGTTCAAAATCTACAGGACATCGAAAACGCGCGTCAGACCATTGAACAGGTGCTCAAAATTCATTCCAATGTGTCCTATGAAGCCGGAAAGATTACTGCACCAATGGCGAACGTCGACAAGGTCACAGACCTGCTTATCGCCCTCCGCGAGTCGGGTATTCACTTGGCCGAAATGAGTGTGCAGAAACCGACTCTCGACGAGGTATTTCTAACCATCACAGGCCATGGTGTTAAGGAGGACCCGTTGCAGGTGTCCTATGAAGCGGAGGAGGTAAAAGTATGAATAGCACTTCAATGAAATCGGGTGTAGATCGCCAATTAAAAAACCACACGAGCTTCAGCCAAACGGTACGCAACACATTGACGATGGCCTATCGAGGTCTGCTGAAGATTCGGCGCACACCCGAGCAATTGTTCGACGTTACGCTCCAG
The DNA here is from genome assembly GCF_008017805.1 of Paenibacillus sp. N3.4. Lineage (GTDB taxonomy): Bacteria > Bacillota > Bacilli > Paenibacillales > NBRC-103111 > Paenibacillus_E. The sequence continues at coordinate 305,296 of NZ_VRTT01000001.1, forward strand.
CCAATCATATTCACCCTCATGTTTACTTACATCTTTGGCGGGGCCATTTCTGGTGACGTGCAAAGCTATTTGCCTGTCATCATTCCCGGCATCCTGGTGCAGACCGTGATCACTACTTCAATCGTTACCGGTGTCCAATTGCGTGAGGATATGGATAAAGGCGTGTTTGACCGATTCAAATCTTTGCCTATCGCGCGCATAGCTCCTTTGGCGGGAGCCTTATTGGCAGACACGATCCGGTATACCATCGCGACTGTGCTGACCTTTACAATGGGATATATCATGGGCTATCGCCCTGATGGAGGCTTGGAAAACGTCGCCATCGCTGCACTTCTTGTTATTTTCTGCTCCTGGTCGATTAGCTGGATCTTTGCTTTCTTCGGCGTGATTGCCCGCACAGCCTCAAGCGTACAAGGGATTTCGATGATTGTACTGTTCCCGCTCACGTTTCTTTCTAACGCCTTCGTGCCAGTCAAAACCATGCCCCACTGGCTTCAGTGGTTTGTTAACATCAATCCGATCTCGCACCTCGTTACAGCTGTTCGAGAGCTTTCCAACAATGGAACCATAGGCTGGGATCTTGCTATCTCTCTCATAGGAGCTGCTGTCATTGTAGCGATCTTTGCACCTATTACGGTACGTGCATATATGCGTCGGACGTAGTTCAAGTAAACACTACTAAGCAATTCCTCCATTTATGGCTCAGCTGTGTCTATGACTTGGTCGCACACCAGCTATTATAACAAAGGAACTTTATCTCAAAGGCTCCATCAAACATATAAACACGCCAGTAGTGGCGTGTTTTTCCTGCTTTAGACAGTTAGCCCGATAATCGCACGAATACTCAGTACTGACTCCGTAGGTTGCGTCATGGATTTCATTAACTAACAAAAAATGACTCCGATTTTGACAAAGTTCGGAGTCATTGTAAATTTTGTTGGATATGCTTGGACAATCAAATATTCATTTTTTTGTTAGATACGCTTAGGTTTTCAAGAATTCTTTTATTTGATGGAGGCTTCATAAATATCCTGAATAGATTTGAACAGCATCGCGTTGAATTCATCGTCTGTTTGCCCTGCGGTTAGCCCCTCTGACAAGGCACGCGAGAAACTGGCGATCAACCCGTGATGATGTGAAAGCTTCTCGTTTGCTTCCGCTTGCGTATAGCCGCCTGACAAAGCCACAATCCTTACAACGTGCGGATCTTCCATTAAATCGCTGTAGAAATTGTCTTCCGTAGGTATGGAAAGTTTAAGCATAATATTTACGTCTTTGCCCAGGGTCGATAAATGAGCGGAAATTTCATCTTTTAATAGTTTTTCCGAAGTAATCTTATCAGCGCTGTAGATATCAACTTCTGGTTCAATTATCGGAACCAGTCCCATTTCTGCGATTTGCTTGCCGATGGCAAACTGTTGTTCCACGACTTTTTTGATTCCCGCAGGATTGGCTTCCTTAATGAGCGAGCGCATTTTCGTCCCGAAGATGTTGCGCTCTGCCGCCCGTTTCAGAAGGTCGTTTAAACCGGAAATCGGCTTCAAGAGTTGAACCCCGTCTTCAAGATCAGCGAGCCCTTTATCGACTTTGAGAAAAGGAACAATGCCTTTCTTCTCCCAAAGATAGTCGGCGGTATATTGCCCGTCAATGAGTCGATCCATCGTGTTCTCAAATAAAATGGCACCCAAAATGTACTGGGAGTCAAACCCGGAACCTTTTATAATACGCGTTCTCATTTCGTGAACCAATGCATACATCTCTTCTTCGTTCGAATAGCTATTTTCTTTAATACCATACTGCAGCAGAGCTTTAGGAGTACTTCCCCCGCTTTGGTCCAAGGCCGCTATAAAGCCCTTTCCTGTATGGATTCGATCCAATTGCTTTGTATTCATGAATATTTCTCCTCCCTATCGTGGACTGAATGGCATTTATTATTCTTTTATTATAGCACTTTTATTAGGATTCCTACATCCTATAGCTTCACTACCTGCTTTTACGCCCCTTTTTCCAGAAATAAGATATTATTAAACTTTCAATCGGAGGTAAAACAGATGCAGAGGATTCTATTCAATCTATATTCCTGAAATTACTAAGACCCGATCGATCCTTTTCTGATTACGAACATGAGAAAGCATTGCTGATTGTTACTGCGAAAAATCATTGTAAGGTTATTTTGAAAAGCTGGTGGAAAAGGCGTCGCGAAGATCTGAGGCCCGCCAGAGGCACCTTGCTGGGATGATCGCGAACAATCAGGAGATGTGCTGTTATCGATAACAGCCTTTTTAAAATAAGTGTTAGACTGGTTCTAAAAATGAAACAGCGGCGCACTAGGACTTGAAAAATAAAGTCTTAGACTGCCGCTGCTTTTATTGTACGATCGACACCTTTAAAGTTGTATAACCTGATTTTATCAACATCCACTTTCACCATCAAAATCAAAGCAACTCCAGAGCTTTCAGTAAGGCGTGTTCACTTGATTTGGCGCCTTCTTTTGAAAAATATGCATCCGGAAACATGGGAGACAAATGATGGTACCCAGGGTAGACATGAAATTCCACTAAGACACCATCTAAGACCAGTTGTTTGGCAAATATTATGGCTTCATCTATGAATAAATCAATGGTACCTATATTCATATAAGTCGGTGGTAACCCGGCCAGTGACTTTGCACGCGCAGGCACGTAATATTCACTTACGGTCTCCTGACCTGGTTCATGCCCTAATACAGATTTCCAGCCAAAATAATTACTTTGTTTTGTCCAAATAAACTCACCTGCATATGGATGTTCTGGCGCAATACTCGTACGGTCATCTAGCATTGGCCTCATTAGTCTTAGATGATGGATTTCGAATTCCTTCTGATCACGAATGTATAGGGCTAGACCAGCTGCTAAACCACCGCCAGCGCTTCCGCCTGCAATGGCAACTTTCTGAGTATCTATCCCTAATTCCTCCGCATGTGCAATACACCATTTTAGGCCCGAATAGCAATCCTGCAACTGACTTGGCTGTACATGCTCTGGGGCTAAGCGATAATACACAGATACACAACAAAAACCATGTTGTGCAGCAAGTGACGCATTACCTGGACGATCAACGACTGGACTTCCTAAAACCATCCCGCCTCCGTGAATCGAATAAAATAGAGGCATCTTATTATACTTTGGTTGTTTGGGCTTAATGATTTCTATTCGAATATCTGGACCACCAAAATAACTTGGCACAACCTTTTCTTCCAATGTGACAGGGAACATCTGTGTTACATCTATTTGTGGCATCATTTGCGATTGATTCTTACGTGATTCCATTAACGTTGATTGGGTAAGATCGTTTGTTGGTATTAAATCAACTGCCCTGATAATTTCTGGATCAATCAGATGTCTACTTCTGCTTTTTTGCTCCGTCATAGTAATAGTTTCCTCACTTTCTTGTTATAAGCACAATTTATTATTAAATATTTCCCTTCGTTTTATTCAGGAAACGGGACCCTATCCAAACCCTTTTGTTGTAAACTCTTTCGAAGAGATTTAGATTCTAACTCGGAAGTTGGCCATCACGTATATCCCCATAGCTGTCCTTTTTATGTTGCTGACGTATCTACTCCTATTTTAAAGAGTGAAATAAGCTTCTTAAATGAAAACAATGACTTAGATTCATTTTTTACATAAAAAACACTGATGAAAAATATTCACCAGTGTTGTTCCCTACTTTTTATATGAATAAACTATTTTCTTAATGGTTTCGGTTGAGAGGAAATATTCCATAGCCAGTTGGTCGATACTGCTGTTACTAATAAAAGCATTTCTGATAGCGACATTTCGCTGATCAAGCAACCGCCTCCCGCCACTCAAACTTCCCCAATCCTTATATTCCGCTTCCTGCTTAGGAATGTACAGAGTCTCTCCTTGAACATATTTTTGGATTTCCATGATTAGCTTTTCGGGTAAAACCTTTGTTGCATTTGTATATTTCAATTTTGCCCGCCCCTTATTTTGATTTTTTAAATAAGGTGCAAAGCCAAAATATTAGAAAAGCTTTTTCAGCGTTAAAATTTGTTTCGCCCCATGCAAAGTAACGCTTTCCCAATAATTGGCTTTGCATGAGTAGAAGAAGTGACAGACAATCTTAAGAGATTCTCCATCAGTAAGCACCCCCTTTTACTTTACAAGTATAGCATAATTTCAAAGATTGTATTCTTCCGCTCCCCTGTGACCAGCGAAATGATCAACATGATCTTCATCCGTAAGAATGGATGCATCCTTGATAAAAATGCATCTACTAAGCTTGCCCATGATTTTGTGAGGAGAAAATAGTGCAGCAGCCCGCCGCGGCTGTAATGTCTCCACGCAGGGCATGCATATGGGGATTAAATGCGACTTGTCTATTCACGTAATAATTATCTGAATTTAAGGTTGGGTTAATATCCCCCTGTTATTCTATAAATACCCCATTACCACTATTCACATAGAGCGAATTGGACTTGCGACCGTAAAGAGTTGCAGGTCTAATTTTTTTCTAATTCTTCTAGATAACAATTGTAACGGAAAGATTTATGCTTCAGATTACGCTTGCAATCCCACTTCATGAAATAAAAAGTTAATACAAAACGGCAGGATCAAATTCATACGCCGAATTTGATCCTGCGTTTTGCTTTTACGATATATATGATTCTCCTCAGACCTTAATCTCTTTAACAGATTCCTGTAAATAATGTGTCATTCTACTGATCTCTGCAGCCGAATCGGCAAAATAACTTGCAATACTTAGCTGTTTATCCGTCCATTCTCCAATCTGGAGCGTTTGATCTGACGTAGCTTTGGCAATGCCGGCAATTTCATCGACCGTAACCGATATTTCCTCTGAACTCGCGGTAATTTGCTCCGTAGCATCGGAAATTTCTTGTATTTGTTCGGTTACGAATCGGAACATCTCCACGACGGTCAAAAAAGATTCTTCAACCTCCGCCGACAATTCCGTGCCCATTCTTACTTCCATTGACCCCTTATCCATCGCCTCGCTGATTTGCAACGACTCATTTTGCACATTATGCAGTAAAGAAGCGATGCGTTGTGTAGAGCCGAAGGCATCATCTGCCAATTTTCTCACTTCTCCTGCGACAACAGCAAACCCGGTACCATGCTCACCGGCACGTGCAGCCTCAATGGATGCATTCAATGCAAGTAGTTTGGTTTGTTTGGCAATGTTGGAAATGGCTTTTAAAGCCTCTTCGATCTCGCTCGAATAGTCACGTAAAATGGTAACACGTCTGACGGTTTCGTCAGTAGCTGAGGCTATCGTACGAATCTGTTGATTCATACGCCCGATCATATTTCGGCCTGATTCAGCATTCTCCAGAGCTTTAACGGAGGCGTCCGAAACCATAAATGAGGCTTCTGATATGCGCTGAATTGTGAATGTGACCTCTTCCATGGCACGCGCGCTATCCTGGGTGCTGCTATGCTGAACATTTGCTCCGCTAGCAACCTGATTGACCGCCCCGTTAAGTTGGGTATTCATCTCAAGCAAATGCTGTGCTTCAGAGGTGAAGCGTTCGGAGGAACTGACCAATTGATCGGATAGTTGAGCAGTTTTTGAAACCATACCACCGACAATGGTATGGAGACTATTCGACATTGTTACAATGGCACTGTGCATGGCACCAACTTCATCCTCCGTTCGTACGGGATGTTCCTGAAGCTGCCTTTTTGCCTCTGCGAATTCACCGGAAGAAATATTTTTTGCAGCAGATACGATCCATTTCAGCGGGCGAAGGGCACGAATAAGCATCCACACCAGAAACCCAATGCCCAAAAATGTCAGTATGATCATGAGAAAGTAGTACGGTATGCTTTTATGGATAACGCTGCTAGCAATGCTATCAATTGCCGCGGCTTCCGTATCGATTCCTATAACGCCAAGAACACTGCCATCCGATCGTTTGATTGGCGCGTACGAAGAAATATATTTGCCATATTGGGGATTGTCGATGATCGCAGAGCTTGCCGTATTTCCCATTAACAGCGTTTTGACAGCATCTGGAGGAATATCAGTTACTTCGTTTATGGGAGAAGCAGATGCCGAATCCTTAGGTTGGCCGTCGATCATAATAAGTGGATGCTGACTGTCATCAATGCGCACTATATAAACATAAAGCGCTCCGATTTGCGTACGGAACAGATCCAGTTCTTGTCGAATCGTCCAATATTCATCATTCTCCTGTGGGTTTTTCAAAAATTGTTCCAATCTTGCTGAGTTAACTTGCTTAGAGTAACTTTCTGCCATATGCGCGCCATAGCTTGTAATTACCTGATTGGCTGCTACTTTTGAATTGGTTATCTGTAACATCATATAGCCCGATGATAATAGCAGAATAACAATCATAATTACGACAGCAATTCGCAATGCCAAGCGTCTTCTAACCCATTTGAACAAAATCATCCTATGAATCAAGCCCCTTTTTGCTATGTCTTGCTATATTTTTTTAATATTCGAGAATATTCGATATTTTTTTCAAAATCCCTCCCCATTTGCATACTAATATTCTAAAATAACTAAGCTGAAACGATGGCAGAATTAAGATTGGATGACACGGCGGTGATAGAGAAAGAGGCGCGACTTGGAAACGTCTGAACATTTTGTTATGATTTTGGATCAGGTGTTCACCTTTATTTATGAATCCGGCAAGCGTCGGAACCATGTATGATAACAATGTTTATAGACAACCAGAACAGTTGGGAGAATTTATCATGGACGAAAGACAATTTAATGAAATCTTCGCGATTATGAAATCTTCATTTCCGGATAGTGAAATGAGAACTTATGCTGGGCAACAGGCACTACTTTCCAACCCCTACTACCACCTTATTACGCAGATGGATGACAATGAGAACATCATCGCTTTCTTAGCCGCATGGGAATTTCCTCTGTTCCGTTTTGTGGAGCATATTGCCGTTAATCCCACCATACGTGGTGGAGGCATAGGGGGAAAGTTAGTAAACGCGTATATCGGAGAGTCACAGAAGCCTGTTTTGTTGGAAGTAGAGCCGCCTGTCATAGAGTTAGCACAACGGAGAGTAGGCTTTTATGAGCGATTGGGGTTTCATCTCAATTTTTTTGAATATGTGCAGCCTCCTCTTCAGGAGGGACAAGAGGATTTATCGCTCAACATTATGAGCTATCCTCAAGCTCTTACGGAATCTGAATTTGGCCTTTATAAAGGAACCTTGTATACCGAGGTGTATCAGGTTCCCGAACGCAACCGTTTATAAAATACCTCTGGTATATCGCAGAGAGCCCCTCTTGAAATAATGAAACAATCAAGGGGGGCTTTCTTTGTCTTACAAGGACGCTAAACGCTCAACGACCTTTTATAAGGATTCTGACGAATCATTTGAATGAGGTTTGTCGTCGCTGCAGATAGCGGTTCATTTTTCCGCGTACAGATAGCAATTGTATTTTGTAGATGGATCCCTTCAACATAGACGCGACATAATTCTCCACGCTCAACATATTCACGTACAACCAATGAAGAAACGAAGTTGGCGCCGTAACCGGCAATAACTGCCGTGATAGCCTCATGCAATCCATTGAATTGCAGCGTGATTTTGGGTATCGATGAATTATACGTTCGACACAGAGCAAATAATCTCTCGCGTGTTGAACTTCCCTCCTCCCGCATGACAAAAGGCTCCCTCATCATTTCGAGTAATGAGACTTGCTGGTTCGCATATCTGTGATTTGGAGCAACTACAAACCATAATTCATCTTGAAACAGCTCTTCAGTCTGTATCGTATCGGGATACTCTTCGGGTAATCCTCCATAAATCGCTAAATCTACGTCCACATTTAACAGCTTTTTCATGGCATCGCTTGAATTGGTCGTAGTAATCGTCATTTCGACTTGTTCATATTGTTGTTTGAACTTTGCAATCCAAGTAGGGATCAGAAAATGAGCAGGTAAATACGTTGCAGCTAATCGAATATATCCGTTCGTTCCGTTACGGTAATCTTGTGAGAATTGTTCGATTTGCTGTTCTACCGCAAAGAGCCTCTTTGCAAGCAAAGCTATTTTTTCACCGGCATCAGTTAAAGCAATCCCTCTGCCCTGAGGCTTTAGCAGCGTGAGGAATAATTCCTTTTCGAACTTTTTAATTTGAGCCGTAATAGCTGGCTGACTTATATTTAATAATTCTGAGGCGCGTGTCACACTTCCCGTGGAGGCGATCACGTGAAATAAACGTAAGGCATGCAGATTCATCCTAACTTCTCCTTGCACCCATTCATATATTTAAAGTATAAATACAGAAAAAAGATATATTATACTTATGATTATACTTCATTTACACTTAATTCAGAAGTTAAAAATGAATGAGGAGATGTGATGATCATGAATCAAACGAGCACTTGGGATAAAGTAGATCAATATATTTCAGAGCACCTCATTCCCCATGATTCTATTCTGGAAAAAGTGTTGGCAGCCAATCAGCAAGCAGGGTTACCCCCTTATGATGTATCGCCAAGCCAAGGGAAATTATTGCATATATTAGCCCACATGCAAGGCGCCAAGCGCATACTGGAGATCGGTACATTAGGAGGTTACAGTACAATTTGGTTAGCGAGAGCACTACCTTCTGACGGACAATTAATCACAATCGAGTTTGACCCGCTTCATGCTAAAGTAGCTCAAGCCAACATATCCCTTGCTCAAATGGATGGTGTTGTGGAGCTTCGAGTCGGGGATGCTTTGCAGCAATTGGCTCAAATGGAAGAAGAGGAGATGGGGTCCTTTGATCTTATTTTTATTGATGCCGATAAGCCTAATAATCCCAACTATTTAAAATGGGCTCTACGGTTTTCACACCCAGGAACTGTTATTATTGGAGATAATGTTATCCGTGAAGGCGAGGTCATCAACGAAAATAGCCTTGATCCCCGTGTAAATGGCGTAAGAAAGTTCTTTGACCTGTTGGCTGAAGAATCGAGAATTACCGCAACGGCCATTCAAACTGTGGGCAGTAAAGGATATGATGGTTTCGTAATTGGGATTGTTAAATGAACGGATTCATCCCAATCAGGCAATAGTCTCATTGGATCGTTTGCATCTACATCCTCATCTTTTTGCATTTAAGAACCCAGGCAGGCGGTACATTCATGCACGTGTACCCCACATCTGCTATAGAAAAATTCGTTTGAAATTTCTTTTTCAGCAGAAGTGTATATTGAAATGCGATAAAAACGCCATGACAAGCTAAAGCCTCATTGATGATTTGAAACAACCGTTCTTGCAATTCATCGGAAAAGTTGGCAAAAGGAAGCCCAGAAACAATCAGGTCAAAAGGACGCCCAGTTTCTTTTACGACTTCACTGAGTTTGCAGGCATCATCAAGTATGCGAAACTCCGGAAAGCGCTGCTTCAAATCCTCTCGGAATTTACCGTTTTGTTCAAACAGGAACATTTGACTTTGAGAAGTCATGTTGTTTTGTATATATTTGGTGAACACGCCTGTTCCCGGACCGAGCTCTGCGATTTGTTGCATTTTGTGCCATGGCAATGTGACCGGCAGCATTTTACGGGTTAAGAACCGTGAACTGGGCATAATGCTGCCCACTTGGCCGGCATGTATGAGAAACTCTCCGAAGAACGATGGCTTTTTCATTCGACACCTACCTTCTTTTCTAACAAGTACACATTTATCCCAAAGAAAACGAGGCTAAGCATGAGTAAGGTTAAGAATGAAGGCCAATTCGCAAATACGATAATCCAAACTAACAATCCGACAACAAAAGCAAGAAAGGTTACCAGAAGAGAAAGCTTGCCGATCCATTTTCCCAGAAGCGTACTCATCGAACATAAAAAAACAAGACTCGTCGCGGTAAGAAAAAGCTTTACGACTAAAATCACCTTAGACCACTCAAACGTGACCAAAGGCTCAGCTCTAAATAATACCCCGTCGCTTAGCCAGTGCTGGATCCATAATCCTACAATCGTTACGGCTAATAAAAGCAATATTTCCACTAGAATAGCGATGTATTTGGTTATCAGCAAGTAGGTTCTAGGGACCGGAAGAGCTAATAAATGATAGATCGAATGCTGCTTCCACTCCTCACGCCATGTAGAAAAACCATGCATAAACGGAATAAGAAGTACTACTACAAAAACAGCTATATTTAAAAACATCATAAAGGCCATATTATCTAAGTTACTGTGAAACGCTAGAATCGTAACTGCTGCAATCAAAAGAACATCTGCTCCTAGCGTAATCAACATGATATTCCTTCGGTTTCGCAGTTCGGTTAGCAGCAAGCGACTAAATGCGTGCATGATCATACACCTCTTTCAAAATATCTATCAGTGACTTGTTTCTTTCATGTTTTAATGTTTCTACATTTCCTGAAAGAAGCAGGTTACCGTCGTGTAAAAATAGGATCTTATCGAGCATAATATCAATTTCTGAGATTTCATGTGTGGTAATGATGATAGTTTGCCCTTCTTCCATGAAATCTTCGACAATGGCTTGGGCAATCTGCTGTCTTGCAAAAGGATCGATGCCAGAAAAAGGTTCATCCAGCAGCAGGTACTTAGCTTGTCGACTCAGCGCCAGCAGCAGCTTCATTTTTGCCCGCGTCCCTCTGGATGCTTGGTGAATAAGCCAATCTTCCTTTAATTCAAAAAAATTCAATAAATGACGCGCCTTTTCATCGTCCCAATCCCAATAAATATCTTTCATGTAACGTATCGCATCGGACAATTTCATCCAAGGATACCAGACATCAACATCTGGTAAATAGGTCATCATCGCTCTTGTGGTTTGACTGTGTGATTGGTCGTCAATAGTGATTTTCCCATGATCCAAACGCACTAATCCTGCAATAGCTTTAAGCATCGTCGATTTTCCTGCCCCGTTCGTCCCCAACAATCCTATGATTTGACCCTCTTCAGCACAAAAAGATATACCGTTCAAAGCTTTTTTATTTCCAAAAATTTTTACGGCGTCATCCACTTTAATCATTCCGGCTTTCCCCTCTCCAAATACTTTTAATGATGGCTAATATTTCTTCATCTGATCGCCCAAAAGACCTAAGGCTTTCAATACTTTCGCTTACCGCGGCATTGAATGCTTCTTTACGAAGGGATTCGAGTATGACTTCATCGCTTGTTATGAAACTTCCCTGTCCACGAGACGTAACGATCAAGTTCATCTCCTCCATCTCCCTATAGGCCCTCTGAATGGTATTAGGGTTAACCCCCAGTGTTTTCGCAAGCTCACGGCGTGAGGGAATTTCTTGCCCCAACTTGTAAGTGCCATTGAAAAGCTTTATTTTAATGTCGTTAATAATTTGGGAATAAATCGGCTCGATCTTATTAAATTCCATTGTTACCTCCATGCAACAACATAATGTCAATGTTACCGCCAACTCTACTGTATTAATTAATTAATACAGTAACACATAAAATTCATTCATGTCAACTGTCATTTTAGCTTGCTGACCGCAAATTCTCCTGCCGCATTAAATCTAAAAAATGCCGAAAACCCTAGTGGTTTCCGGCATTTTTCAACTCAATGGTAATTCAATTGCAAATCTATAATGGCCCTCCTCATATTCGAGCCAAATGCGTCCCGCGTGTAGTTCAACAATATTTCTTGCAATAGAAAGACCTAATCCTGAGCCAGATGGCATATGTTTATCGAGTTGAGAGGGCTCTATTCGAAAAAATCGCTCAAACAATTGAACTTCCTGCTCCTGCGTGATCGGAAGTCCATCATTTTCGATAAATAAGATAATCCGTTTTTCCTTCACAAGCAATTGCAGCTTAATTTCTCCTGGTTTAACAGAAAATTTCAATGCGTTCATGAGTAAATTATCAATAGCTCTAACCATCTTCTCAATATCCATGCGAATCAAGACAGGTAAGCCACTTATATTTTTGCTGATCGAGATTTCATGTTCTTTGGCTACAGGCTCGAATTCTGCAATCATTTGTTCGAGTAAGCTGCTGAAATTGACTTCTTGAAACGATAATTGAACATCTTCATTGGTTAGTCGCGTATATTCGAACAAATCATCGATGAGCCTTTTCAACTGTTGGGTTTTATTAAACGAGTTTTCGATGTAGCGTTCTTGTTCCTTTTCATCCTTGAATGTACGGGTCCTTAACAAATCCAGATAGCCCATAATACTCGTTAACGGCGTTCTTAGATCGTGAGAAACATGTGTTATCAACTCCATTTTCGACTTTTCCTGTTGACGCTCACGTTCTGCTTGCTGCTGCAAGCGCTCGGCCATCTCGTTAATGTTCTGCGCAACAAGCCCCAGCTCATCATATCTGGATGTTGGAAGTCTATAGCTCAGATTCCCACTGGCAATATGCTTCAATCCGTCCGTAATTGCATTAAAATAGCGAACAATATGGCGTGTCAGTAAAAAGAAAAAACTGATAAACAACATAAAATAAACAATGAGCGAGATGATTTTATATGAAAGGTCAGGTAAGAGGTATGAGATAACCCAGTTGTTTAAGAGACTACTCGAAATAAGTGAAAGCATAAGCGTTAGCACAAAAGTCCATAGCAGTTGACTGCGAAGACTGGTCCTCCCGTTGATAAAGCCCCAAAGTTTATTTCTCAATCTTATACCCCACTCCCCAAACGGTTTTAATAAACTGAGGCTCACGTGGATGAAGTTCAATTTTCTCGCGAATATTTCGAATATGAACCATAACCGTATTTTCAGAATAGTAGGCGTGATGCTCCTTCCAAACGTTTTGATAGATTTTATCTATACTGAACACTTGCCCCAGAGAAGAAGCTAACAATTCGAGAATGGAAAATTCAATAGGGGTTAAAGCGATCTCTTTCCCTCTTACTGTCACCCGATGATGGTCCTTATGAATAATCAGATCCTCAATGCAAATTTCTGAAACATCTGAAGCTTGATTAGCGGTGAGGTAATTTTGTCTTCTTAACTGAGCCTTTACTCTTGCGATCAATTCGAGCGGATTAAAGGGCTTCGTCACGTAGTCGTCCGCGCCCGTTGAGAGACCCGTAATCTTATCCAAATATTCTTCCTTGGAAGAAAGCATAATAATCGGAATACTTGATTCCTCTCTTATTTTTAAACAGGCTTTGATCCCATCCATTTTGGGCATCATGACATCCAAAATGATCAAATGGACCTTCTCACGCCCGAGAATTTCTAATGCCTGCGTGCCATCCTCCGCTTCCCAAACGTGATATCCTTCATTCTGAAGGTAGATATGAAGAACATCCCGAATTTCTCGATCATCATCAACAACTAAAATGGTTCTCACCATCAATCTCATTCTCCTCCCGTGGACGGTTTTCTTCGAAATAACATTCGAATGACGAAGACACATCCAAATACGACAATAATAAGGCATAGCAGCTTCAAACCATAGTTATAAACCGAGTATCCTACGTCATGTACATAGTTACCAACAAATCGCCCTGCCATAAAAAAGAGCATTGTCCACACCAAACCTGTCGAATAAGAAATCATGGCATATTGTTTAAAGCTCATTTTATTAATGCCCACCAGATAGGGCATGACATGTCTGACAATGGGAAGGAAGTAACCGATACAAAGTGCCTTATTCCCATATTTTCGCACTAAATTTTCCGAGAATGCAATATATTTTTCCAACTTTTTCTTTCGAAGCTTATCGAAAATAGGTGTCCCTACAAATCGTCCCAGTACATACCCTAGTGACAACCCAGAAATAACCCCTAAATAGGTAAGTAAAAAAGCCGGCAGAAAGGCTAATGAGCCGCTAACAGTTACAGCCCCGCCTGTCATAACAACGACTTCATCCGGAATAGGCATACCTACGATCCCAAGCCATAAGGAGAAAAATAAAGCCGCATAGCCAAAATGTTGAATCAGAAATGTCAACGTATCATAGTTCATTTAACATCTCTCCTTTTTACGGCAAATATAAACAAAGGCTGGCGGGACGTTCATCGGAACAAATAGGATCTCTTCGATATCAAAATGCTGGCTCAATTGTTTTTTCATCTGCTGCGAATATTGAAAAGCAATGAACAACCCATCTGGTTTAAGCGATTTATAAATTTGAGCCATAAGCTGATCCCGAATCGGTTGAGAAAAATTAAAAAAAGGAAGTCCGCATAAGATACAATCGAGCTGTTCGATTTTTTCGTTCTGCATACCAAGCTGAAGTTCGCAGCAATCCTCATAGCAATAAAAATTGCTATAACGTTTTTCTAATAATGATCGCAAATAGGGATCTTTTTCAAAAAGTAAAACCTTCGTATTTTTTTTCACAGCCTTTGGAATGTATTGGGTAATTGCGCCCGTACCTGCGCCAAGCTCGGCCATACTATCCACTTGATGCCATGAAACGGAAGCTATCATTTTCTGTGCCAGGAACTTCGAGCTGGGGAGCACACTCCCAATTTGGTTTGGCTTTCTGAGAAACCGGGATAGAAACAATGCTATCTCTTGAGCCTTTGCTACGATAAGTGAACTCATATTCAAATTCCTCCTTTGGTTGCTGATTCTTAGGTTATCTAAAAAATCTGCGGATAAAGGGGAGGATTTTCTGAAGTTTTTCTGAATCTTTCTTAGCAAACTAGGAGAAGAGCGGATTATTAAAAAGGACAGCCCAAACCTAACGAATAGGTTTGAGCTGCCCTTATTTTCTTCCGTTCAACAGGATGATTTCATTTTCGAAAAGATCAGAAACATGCCTATCCAATGCCTTAGCCCTCATAGTCTGTGGAAGAGCCGATCGGGCCATTGCTACCGAATTTACCTACCGTGTCTTGGTACTCCTCCCGCGGCTCGATATGACTCATGGAAGCTCCTCCCCCATCGGTACGGAAGCCGCCCGGCTCAATTATCGTAACTTTCAAGCCCAGTGGAGTCACCTCTTTGGAAAGAACTTCGCTTCCTTCGTGAGATTGATAACGCCCTATAGGTTAGTCTCTATCTGGGCGCGGAAGTCCTCGTAGTCCGTCTCTTCGATGGAAGAGACATTGCCATAGCCAGTGTTGTTGGCATGTTTAATCAATTATTTAGCACACTTTGTTCATTTACTTTTCTCATGAGAAGCAGAGAGGCGATCATGGACACGCCTATTGCCATGGCCAGAAGCATAAACGTTTCCCTGTATGAAGAAAAATGAAACAGAGCTTGAATGCCTTTCATGAAAAGCGGACAAATAAACTGGACGACATAGTTGCAACCAAGCAGCAAGGAGATAGCGGTTGTCATCCGCTGCTTAGGCACAAGTTCTGCTGTTTTATTAAAGGAAATCGGGAAAAACATTCCCTCTGCAAAGCCAATCAAGATCACAGCAATGGTAAGCATCCACATGGATTGTGCAAGGCTTAGGAGCAGAAAGCCAAGACCTATAACCAGCAATGCAAAAGGAACAAGGGCTTTTTGAAAAAGTCGTGTTATTGCAGTGATGGAAAGTCCAGCCCCAAAAACACCGATTAACGATAAGGCCGATAAATAACCGACTGTCGATGCCGTTCCAATCCCGTTCTCCCCTAAGTATAAAGAGAGGCTGGTTGGAATTATAAAATATAACATGACGTGAAGTCCGCTCAGCAAGGCAATGGTATAGAACATAAGGGGTATTTTGGCCCTTGGTTGGATGCCGTTTTGTTCATTTGTTTGAGCTGGCGGAATCTTTGGAATAAACAATGCTACTAAAATAAGTAAAATAATTGCGTAAGAATAACTTAAAAATACACTTCTCCACCCATACGAAGCAATAACGCCACCAATCGTTAGGAAAAGAGCTCCCCCAATACCATTTACAGATGCGACAAAGCCATTCATTCTATATCGTTCCCGGCCTTGGAAATTTTCAGCAATCATGGCATTAAAGGTCGGAGAAATTAAACCGATGCTCAGACCGAGAATGGCCCTAAAAACTAAAATCCAGGAAATTGAGTTCATAAATGACGGTCCAATTCCACCAATAATATAGAGGATTAGCCCAACAAGCAGAATATGTTTTCTGGAAAACTTTTTAGATAAATAACCTGCGATAAATAAGGTCGGTAAAATAAATAAAGAAGATAACGTTACAACCCATTGAATGAGCAGCGCGCTGGTATCCGGAAAATCAACCATCAGTAGTTTGACTGCCGGTGCAGCAATCATAGGGGCAAAAGTGGCGGTTACAGCTAAGCATAACAAAGCGATTCTAAAGCTTAGTTTCACGTTCATACTTCCTTTCTATCCAATTTTATTTTTATATCAATCATGAGTTATCCACTCCCTATTCCTAACTTCGTAAAAAGAATAACACCAAATCAAGATGAAGTAAACAAAAAACACGTTTTCTGTCTATTATGTAAATATCGTATATTTTATTTTATGATTTGTGTATAATAATAGGCAGCGGTAGGGAGGGAACCCCATGGATGAATACAACGACAATCACAATAAAACGAAAACTAAATTAATAAAAAAGCTTATATCTTTCATCATAAAAGAAGGTTTTCAACAATTACGAATGGATGATATTGCAAAAACTATGGATGTCAGCAGAGCTACCATGTACAAGTATTTTTCTTCAAAAGAGGAAGTTATTGAGAGTGTTGTAAACGTTTTTGTGGAATATATAAATAAACTAATCATTCAACCCTCCGAGGATAACGAGTCCTCATTTGGAAGTCGATTTCAACAGTTGTTTGAGCAATCAGTCATTCTTGCCGGCTATATTACCGATGTCTTTCTAAAGGAACTTCAAGTCATATATCCTGATGCCTATGCTCGGTTAAAAGGTGCCCTATATCAACGTGAATTGCATACCATAGGGTTCTATCAGGATGGTATGACCAGTGGTATTTTCAACCAAATCAATGAGAAATTTATTTTGCTGCAAGACGATGTCCTGCTTCGAGAAATCATCAACATTAAATATTTGCTGCTCAATCAGGTATCACTCCAACAAGTTCTGCATGATTATTACATCTTCAAAAAGATTCAATTATTTAAAGCGGAAAAGCTAGTCATTGTTGACGATTCAAGAATGACACCGATTATTGACCATATCGTTCAAAGTATAACCGTGCCTTATAAAAAAAGCACAAAACCGGCGTAACTGCCGGTTTTGTGCTTTTAGAGTTGGATCGATTGGGGTATAAAGAGGCGCGAACGCAAATGGGCTCTTATTCGCCTTGTATCACTGCCGAAATACGGAACATAGACGATGACAGTTCTCCACGGACAGCTGTGATGTTAAGGAAATGGACTCCTGTTTGTGCCATTCGATTCATCCACGGCAAAGCCGTTCAGGTGTACTCAACTTTATCGAACAATCCGGTTGCGTATCGCATACACGACAGCCTGTGTGCGATCCTCTACACCGAATTTTTGCAGGATACGATGCACGTGGGTTTTGACCGTACTCTCGCTAATATAGAGCTTCCCTGCAATTTCTTCGTTACGCAGCCCATATGCCATTTGCTGCAGGACCTCAAGCTCCCGCTCCGTAAAGGATTCAAGCATCTCTCCTTGGGACGACTCTGGATCAAGAATGACATTCGCTGAATGAATCGCCTGAGAAATGACTTTAGCGGCAGTAGCTGTACGGAAAATGGCCTCTCCCCGATACGCGGCGCGAATGGCATCAATGAGCTCGTTAGGAGCGGCGTCCTTAAGCAAATAACCGACAGCCCCCGCACGAATGCCATTGTACACATATTCCTCCAAATCAAATGTGGTAAGGATAACAACTTTACTGTCCGGCAAAGCCAACAAAATGTCACGGGTAGCATCAATCCCGCTGAATTCGGGCATTTGCACATCCATAAGCAGAACATGAGGACGAAAGCGATTGGCTAAAATGACAGCTTCGCGGCCGTTCGCAGCCTCACCTATGACTTCCATATCCTCTTGGGCATTTATGATGAAACTCAAACCGTGTCTGACCAACTGTTGATCATCTATAATGGCTACCCGGATCGCATTACTTTTCAACCGCCTCATCTTCCTTTCCCTCATTATCAAGTGGTACTTTGACGGTTAACATCAGTCCATGGGGCTGCCGCGTTTGCATGAAGAAGGAGCCTCCCGCTCTTTCAGACCTCGCCCGCATACCCGATAAGCCGAAACCGGCCACAGGCGGAGCCTCTCCGGTAAATAGGCCATCATCCTTTATCGTCATTGCAATTTCCTTCCTACTTTCAGTGACCGAAACCTCAACGTTCGTTGCCTCCGCATGACGAATCACATTAGTTAACGCTTCCTGTAGAACACGGTACAATAATTCCGAAATCTCGGGCTTCCAAGGATCAGTCGTTCCGGTGATACTGATCGAGATACGTAACCCACTTTGCTCCTGAACTAATCGGATGAGGCTTCTTAGAGCCAGCAGGCCGAGACCTGCATCATCTGCTGCCATTTGGTGGACAACGGCACGAACCTCTGTCAGACAGCGGCGGGATACATCCAGCACATTGGAGAGCGTGTTATCAGCTTCTGAAGGGTTGGTTTTTATCATATATGGTAAAGCCTGAAGCTGAACGATGACAGAAGTCAACCCATGTCCAATGCTGTCATGGATGTCCCGAGCGATTCGTGTTCTCTCTTCCAGGACAGCATAACGCAAAGAGCGAACTGTGGCTTCTTCCAATCCCTTATGCGTTAGTTGAAGTTCTTGGTGAGCTTGCTCCAATTGTGCATGCATCTCACTGAGCTCATTAAAATGCTGTTTCCTTATCTCATTGGCTTCACGTCGCGTTCGAGTACCCCATAGAAAACCATACATCCCCGTATAAATAATTGCGTACATCACAATTTCTCTCAGATCCGCTTGTGGTGTATACAACCAGATGACTAAATCCGCCAATATGACGGCAGCAGCCATACCTACCGAAAGGCTCCCTGACAGTCTTAACGCCATGTATCCAACAAGATAGAAGACAAGCACAACCGTACTCTTGTATCCACCGAATATAATCCAGGAAAATGCGGTCAGCAGCCAGAGCAGGGCCACGGCTGCCGCACGTTCGCGATTACGAACGAGCCATCCATTTGATGTCCAAAAGAGAGCTAAATAACCGATGCCCAGCAAAACATCCATGGCAACCGCGAGCGTCGAAGTCCTCGTTATATCTTGTGCAAGCACAACAATTAAGATCATGCTTAAGGCGACTGTCCTTGAGCGGTTGGACACTTTTTGAATGAATTTTACAAACCAATGTCTGTGCGGCATATCTGACCAATCACACTTTCTGCCCGAGCGACAGGGCCTTGGTTATCTGCGCTGCCCCTGCATCAGCAAGTATCTGCTATAGAGCACATAACGGCGAGCGATAATATTACCTAGAGGGAAAAATAACAGCGCATTGCTTAATGATACCAGAGCATGTTCCTTTCCCCAATACCCCGCCAATAAACGCAAAAACATAACGCTCATAAAAAGTATGATGCTGCCAATTGAGCTTTGTGAGGTTATTTTTCCCGACGCGGGATTCACACGAACCTTATCCATCTTTCCTCTCCATGTGCCAACACCAAGACCGACCGCAAGGAAAACAATATACAGAAGGAAACTAGCGATTGTCAGACTAAACGATTGGGAAATGCTTGAATAAGCTAACCAAATAAAAAGTACAGGTGTAATCCACATCCGTGAAGGCTGAATTTCTTTTTCTCTGCCCATTCGTAAGAGAACGATGATAAGGACAATGAAGTAGACGTACGTTGTATGCATGGCGACTCCTCTTTTCTATTAAATTCTATAGATCAAGCATAAGCCATCGTTGAAAAAAAGAAGTCCACCCCTAGATGGATAAAAGGATCAACTCTACTACACCTGGAGATGTATGCTTCAGTTAGAATAAACAACCGATCCAGGGCAAAAGATAAGCCGAATACATAGCAATGACAAGGAGTGCCAGATGAAAAAACAGAAATGGGTCTTATTTACGTCGCTAGCGGCGTTGTTCATGGCGAGTTTCTCAGTGGTTAGCATCCCCTTAGAGGCACAGGAACACCATGAATCCAACGTTCAGATGAGTACTTTGTCAGAAAAGGAAAGTACAAGCTCGGGGAGTCTGGAGCAATTAGCCTATTCTCTGGGCGTTCAAGCTTACATCTATGGCTATCCGCTTGTTGTAACGAAGCAGACAGAAGATATGATGCTGCAAACAAGGGCGCCTATCAACCATTTTTATTTTGCCCAAACGTTAGCCTCACCTGAATTTAAAGACATTGTAACGCCCAACAGCAATACGCTTTATTTCACAGCATGGCTGGATCTTTTTAATGGTCCGGTCGTTTTGCATGTTCCTGAAAACAAGAGCGGCCGCTATTATACCGTTCAAATGCTCGATGTCTATACGAATACGTTTCACAATGTCTCTAACCGATCGACTCATGATAAGCAGGGGCAATACGCGATTGTTGGTCCGGACTGGAAAGGAAAGATATCTGGGCAGAGAGTGAACGCGCCTACCCCCTCCGTCTGGCTAATTGGTCGTGTGGAGGTGGACGGTGAAGAAGATTTGTCCCCTGCTGTTGCTTTTGAAAAGCAATTCACTTTGACTGCTCCGCAAAAAACGGAAGTTCCTCAACTGGCCCAGACAGGAAACAAAACGGACAATCCGTTTAATCACCCCTTAAGCTTCTTCCAGATCATGACCGAACAGATCCAACAAAATCCTCCGCCCCCCTGTGATAATGTCCTGCTGGATCAATTCAAGCTTATTGGCATCGATATGCAAAAAGGATTTGATGCAAACACCTTGCCCGCGGCTACAATAGTCGGATTAACCCGAGCAGCCCAAGACGCACAGCGTATCATCGAGAAAGCTACCACTAATCTTCCCACGGTAAACGGCTGGCTTATCGGATATGGAATCGGGACGTACGGCAATCAATTCCTCCTTCGTGCTATCGTCGCATACTCGGGGCTAGGTGCGAATATTCCGGAGGAAGAGCTATATGCTCGCACATTCGTAGATGGAAGCGGCCAGCCATTAAACGGGGCCAATCCGTATGTGCTGCATTTTAATAAGAACCAGATACCTCAGGTGTATGGATTTTGGGCACTTACCCTGTACGGACCCGATTTTTATTTGATACCAAACCTGATCAAGCGGTATGCCATCGGCAATTTAACAAAAGGATTAACCTATAACCAAGATGGATCATTAGATCTATATATACAACAAAAACCTCCCGCTCCGGGTAAAGAGTCAAATTGGCTTCCCGCACCCGCAGGAGACTTTAACTTGGTTTTGCGAATGTTTGCCCCTAAACCAACTATGCTGAAGGAGAGGTACGAAGTCCCACCAGTCATACAAATGAATCAAAGAAAACAGTAATGTATGGTTCACTTCCCCTTCTAGTCGTTATAATGTAAAAA
Organism: Paenibacillus sp. N3.4; assembly: GCF_008017805.1. Taxonomy (GTDB): domain Bacteria; phylum Bacillota; class Bacilli; order Paenibacillales; family NBRC-103111; genus Paenibacillus_E. The sequence continues at coordinate 326,672 of NZ_VRTT01000001.1, forward strand.
CAGCCTTTAAACAAGGAGGATTCCCTCGTGTTTAAAGGCTGTTTCTCAAAATGCTGCCATTTTCATACTGGATGATGAATTGATTTTAAGGCAAATTCTAGATCCGTCTTTCGTTCAATTAGCCGCTCTTAATTGGAAAAGCTTTTTGTTTGGTTTAAGAAGTAACGATAAAAGATTTCAGGCTTTCTTTTAGTGTAACAAGGGGTCCGCCAATTAATCTTTCCAAATCATCTGATGTTGAAGCAGTATCAATTTGCGTAGAAACCCAAATATCCAATTTTGGATCTGCGGGTCCTGACGAAGTGAAACGTTTGTACCGGTTAGTTCAGAAATAGCCATTACTAGATCCTCGAAATTCCATGAACGGGGCGCAGTAAGCTCATAGGTCTTATTCGTATGACCCGATTCAGAGAGAACAGTCGCTATGCCCAATGCGAGATCATGCCGCGTCACCGTATTAAATTTCCAATTCCCGGGATAAATAATCAGTTCCCCTGCAGCAATAGCTGCATCAAGACCAAGCACACCAACAAAATCAGTATACAAAGCATTTCGAAGAAACGTATGCGGGATTCCCGTTGTAAGAATGGCATGCTCCGTTGCCAAATGCAAATGCGAAGGTGAGATTGTACCGATTCCAAGAAAAGCAAAGCTTGTATAAAGAAGATGCTCAACTTTCGATTTTTTTGCTGCTTCAATGACATGAGCATGTTGGCGCATACGAATCGTATCATCAGGATAAGAACTTGAAATCAATAAAAGCTTGGAAGCTCCTGCAAATGCTTGTTCCAATGATTCAGGTTGGTCATAGTCACAGAAACGCACTTCAATTCCTTGTTCAACATAGACATTCGCTTTCTCCGTATTACGCACACAGGCAATGATTTGATCGGCTGATACTTTCTGTAGGAGATAATTTATGATTAAACTTCCTAGCTGACCATTAGCCCCTGTAATGACTATCGACATAGGTGCTCATCCTTCCCATAACTCATTTTAGTTAAGTGCTTAACTAAATGACTAAAAAGACGTCTTACGTCTTTTTTAATTTATTCAATAAGAAAAGGAGCTGCTGCAATTCTTGTTCTTCTAGCACTTTCATTTTTTCGGCAATTCCCTGGCGATTTTCGGGTAAGTGAGTTAAAAGGATACTTTGACCTTCACTTGTTATTGAAATGACGGATTTTCTTCCGTCCAACGGATGATTTCCCCGACGAATGAGTCCTTCTCTTTCCAAAGGGGTAAGCAAAAGACTAATATTCGCTTTCGTAACGCCAATTTTCTTTGCTAGCATGGAAGGCAGCATTGTGCCTCCCTCCTTCATAATTTCAACCAAAATCCGAATTCTGGCACCATTCAAACCTTTGGATTGCCAATATCTTTCCGAGACATCAACTAATTTGGCCGTGGTTTCAACCAGAGAAAAAAAAGCTTGCGTATGCAGCGGTAACTCAAGTACATATTCTTGTAAATCCTTCATAGAAAACTCACCACCATCAAATAGTTAAGCACTTAACTAAAATGAATTTACTACAACGGCTTGGCATTTGTCAATCCCGCTTTCACAATTACTTTATCGTTGCCACCTCACTTCATATTCGCCTTGTTTCAGAGAAACTGAGCTGATATGAATTTCACCAAAATCTTCGTAATGTTTCAGAAATAACTATTGACTAAAACTAATGTAATTAGTTAAATTAATACTAATGATATTAGTTTTATAATTAGGAGGAAAAAATATGATAACATCATCAAACGCATTTAAAATTTATGGAGGGGTGGGGGCCATCGCATCCGGGATTTTTCTGTTTCTCGGTCATCTTCTTCTATTTTTCAGTGAAAATGATCTTGTAACTGAATTGGGGAAAAGTTTGGTTCTATTCGCCCACCTTATTCTCGTCTTTGCGTTCATCGGACTATATGAGGAACAAGCAGGACGTAATGGCATTCTTGGAACATCAGGCATGCTGCTGGGGGTGGTTGGCACCATCTTCGTCACTGCGATTGTTTATGTAGAGCTTCTCTTCCGGCGCTGACATAAGCGCGATTCTTAACGCCGGTGTTCCAAAATTTATTAACCAAGTCGGGCCACTTATGTTCGTGTTTGGAATGGTCGTTTTCGGTTTGTCCGTACTATTGGCAAAAGTACTGCCGCGATGGGGCGGCCTGCTCTTGATCATCGGAACCCTTGTCTTTGCTTCAGGAAGCTTTGCAGGTGCCATTGAACCCTTCATGTCCGTTGTTGGCGCGATGCTAACCGCAGGCGGCTTCGTACGGCTAGGAATAGCTCTTATGCAGCCAACTCGCGCCTCCTGCGGACAGCTAACGCTTTAAAAGTCTATTGCATCCTCCCTTGCACATAATGCCCGATATTCATAATGGCTTGCTGCGCCTCGGGCAGCATGTAAGCTAAAAATTGAAATACACTCCATATGTTTTCCCATACTTCAATCTTCACTACAACACCTGCTGCATGAAGACGAGCCGTGAATCGGATAGCATCAGATAGCAGCACCTCGTGATCACCTACTTGGATGAATTCAGGCAGCCCATCCAAGGCCATTCTTAGTGGCGAAAGTAAAGGTATTTCCTGCCCATGAGCCTCATAATATCGCAAAGTTTCCACATTCACTTTCGCCATTTTGCAATTTCTCCTCGCAAATAGTCTGACATTGCCCTTCCTCCTTCCGTCTCATCATCCCAAAATACCTGCACCTAAAAACTCTTATATTTCTACACCCTTATTCGACGAACTTTCTGTTAGGGATATGTTACTCTTTTAAAGCTGTCTAAAATGACCAAGAGCAGGGTGGATTATGAATCAAATTTGTGAAATCGTCCGTGCCATTCATGATGCCGGAATTAATATTAAATCGATCGATTGGGATGGATTTGAACTCAACATCAGCACAACAGATCCTGAGAAAACAAATGAAATATTAAGGGACTTTTCAAAGAAAACAACGCATGTATTGACATAAAAATCTACTAGTGTTATAAAAAGTAGTGAATGGCACTCAAAGATGGAGAGTGCTAATAGAAGCCCCTTTGACAATTTTCACACAATAAACAACGTTCGCCAGTAAAAGGAGAGATTGGAATGGAAAAGAAACAGTTTCAAGCAGAATCCAAGCGCTTATTGGAAATGATGATCAATTCCATTTATACGCAAAGAGAAATCTTTCTAAGAGAACTGATTTCCAATGCCAGCGATGCGATTGACAAGATCTATTACAGAGCTTTAACCGATGACAACTTGGTGTTTGACAAAGAAAGCTACTTCATTAAAGTAACAGCGGACAAGACTAACCGTACACTCATCATTCGTGATACCGGGATCGGCATGACGAAAGAAGATCTTGAAAATAATCTGGGCATCATTGCCAAAAGCGGCTCTTTAGCTTTCAAAAAAGAAAATGAATCCAAAGACGGTCATGATATTATCGGCCAATTCGGCGTTGGGTTTTATTCGGCTTTCATGGTAGCGGATGTCGTTACTGTTATAAGTAAAGCTTTAAACAGCGATACGGCCTACAAATGGGAATCCGACGGCGCAGATGGCTACACCATAGAACCTTATGAAAAGGATACAGTCGGTACGGAAGTCATTTTGAAAATTAAAGAGAATTCGGAAGATGAAAGCTTTGATGAGTTTTTGGACGAGTATCGCTTAAAAGCCATTATCAAGAAATACTCCGATTTCATCCGATATCCGATTAAGATGGACATTTCCGGTAAAAGGTTAAAAGAAGGCAGCGAGAATGAGTTTGAAGATTATCAGGAAGAACAGCATGTCAACAGCATGATACCGATTTGGCGTAAAAATAAAAAAGAGCTTACAACCGAAGATTATGAGAAATTTTACGTGGAGAAGCATTACGGCTTCGACAAGCCTCTCAAGCACATTCATGTGAGTGCCGATGGTGCCGTTGTTTATCAAGCTATTTTGTTTATTCCCGAAAACATTCCTTTTGATTACTATTCGAAGGAATATGAAAAAGGACTTGAGCTTTATGCCAACGGCGTATTGATCATGAATAAATGTGCGGACCTGCTTCCTGACTACTTCAGCTTTGTCAAAGGGATGGTCGATTCAGAGAGTCTATCTTTGAATATTTCCAGAGAAATGCTGCAGCATGATCGTCAGTTGAAGCTGATCGCCAAAAACATTGAAAGTAAAATCAAAAGCCAGCTGCAAAGCTTGTTGAAGGACGAAAGAGAGAAATACGAACAGTTCTATCAATCCTTCGGCCGACAATTGAAATTTGGGGTTTACAGCGATTATGGTAGTCATAAGGACGTTTTGCAAGATTTATTAATGTTCTATTCGTCCAAGGAGAAAAAACTGGTTACTTTGGATGAGTACGTATCGAGAATGCCGGAAGATCAGAAATATATTTACTATGCTTCCGGTGGTTCGAATGAACGCATCGAGAAACTTCCTCAAACTGAGCTAGTTTCCGATAAAGGCTTCGAGATCTTGTATTTCACGGACGACATTGATGAATTCGCCATCAAAATGATTATGAAATACAAAGAGAAAGAATTCAAATCCGTATCAAGCAGCGATCTGGGTATTGAAGCAGAAGAAAATCAAGACCAAACAGATGCTGAAAAGAATGAAAACAAAGAATTGTTTGACTATATGACAAACCTCTTATCGAGCAAAGGAACAAAGGTAAAAGCATCCAAAAGGTTGAAGACGCATCCCGTATGTTTCTCTACGGACGGCGACGTAACCATTGAAATGGAAAAAATACTAAACGCTATGCCGAATAACCCTAATGTAAAAGCTGATAAAGTATTGGAAATCAACATCCACCATGATGTGTTCCAATCGTTAAAAGATGCTTTTGAAAAAGATAAAGAAAAACTGAATCTCTATACGGCTCTTTTATATAATCAAGCCCTCTTGATTGAAGGCCTGCCGCTTCAAGATCCAGTTGAATTTACGAACGATATTTGCAAAATCATGGTTTAAAAACCATAACGGTATCGTACGTGCGTTTCTAAAAACAAACAATCCGCAACCAAATAGGTTCGCGGATTGTTTTGTTATTAAGGCTATTTCACCAGCTTCATCAACCAATCGTAATCTTACCCTCGGGATACCTGATTTTCACTTTCTCCGGCTTCGGCACTAAAATATAGGCCATCGTAATCGGTCCGAATCGACCAACGAACATCAATGTCGTAATCAGAATTTTACCGAACAATGTCAATTGCCCCGTCAAACCCATCGACATTCCTGTTGTCGCATACGCCGATGTAACTTCAAACAAAATACCTAGGAAAGGAAAAGATTCAGTTGCTGATAGCAGCATCGTGGCAGTAACGATAATAATAAATGAAAAAAGAGTAAAGGTAATAGCTTTATAGATGCGATCCCCTGCAATCCGATAGCGGAACATGACAATATCCTCTTTACCACGGATCATAGCGATCAGAGCGCCCATCAGAATAGCAAAGGTCGTCACTTTAATCCCACCTCCGGACGAACCCGGCGCCGCGCCAATAAACATTAAAATAACGAGAAAAAACTGAGTTGCTTGCCTTAACAATCCTACATCTACTGTAAGCAGCCCTGCTGATCTAGACGTAGCAGACTGCAGAAAAGCACCTAATACTTTACCCATAAAAGATAATGGCTGGAAAGTTGCTGGATTCGTATATTCAAAGATGAAAATAACTAAAGCGCCCACAGCCAAAAGCCCACCTGATACCGTAAGAACAACTTTGCTATGAAGTGTTAATTTTTTATTCGTACGATAGCTAATTAGATCAGCGATGACAATGAAACCAACACCACCTAGTATAATCAAAACAATAGACACTAGATTCACGAATGGATCATCAACATAATGAAAGAAACCGTTTTCCGGTTTCGGCTCTCCTCCGAAAAGGTCAAATCCCGCGTTATTAAATATCGAAATGCTGTGAAAAATTCCGAAGTACAAAGCTTTTCCCATGGGCATTTCAAACATCCAACGAATGGAAAGCAATAAGGCTCCAACGCCCTCAATAACCAGCGCATAAAGCAAAACCTTGCGAATTAATCCTACAACGCCTTGGGTTGATTCATGGTTCATCGCCTCTTTGAGAATAAGCCGTTCCTTGTAGGAAATGCGCCGCCTAAACACAAGGGCGATCAACGTGGCCATTGTCATGAATCCCAATCCCCCTACTTGTATGAGCAGCAGGATGACGATCTCCCCAAACAACGAATAATGGGAACCTACATTCAAAACGGAAAGGCCTGTAACGCATACAGCCGAAGTCGCCATAAAAAATGAATCGATGAACGGGCTCCTGACTCCCTCTGCAGAAGACATGGGCATAGAAAGGAGAAATGAACCAATAAAAATAATAACAATAAAACCAAGAGCCAAAACTTGTGGAGGATTGAGTCTAACTTTCCTCATCCATTGTATTTGCATATTCGTTCTCCATAACTAGGGAAAGATGTCATTGACGAAGCAAACAAAGCTACACGGGTTCATTACGCTGAACGAACCGGAGCAGCTTTGTTCATTAGGGTCTATTTGTCCCGGAGAAGTCCGGTGTCATGCTTTCCCAAAATTTGCGTTAACTCCTTCAAGAACATGTTAATGTCCTTGAACTGTCTATAAACGGAGGCAAAGCGAATGTACGCCACTTCATCGACTGGGTACAGCTGCTCCATGACAATTTCTCCAATATGCAGGCTATCTACTTCGGCATGTGCCGTGGTACGAAGCTGCATTTCAACCTCTGACACGATCATTTCCAACTGTTCCATAGATACGGGACGTTTTTCACAAGCTCTAATCAAGCCTCTTAACATTTTCTCTCGACTAAATTCTTCCCTGCTTCCATCTTTCTTAATCACGATGAGCGGTGTTTCTTCCACCATTTCAAAGGTCGTGAATCGTCTTGTGCATTTTTCACACTCGCGACGACGGCGTATAGACTTATTTTCGTTAGCGGGTCGAGAATCGAGCACTTTAGTACCGGAATAGTCACAGAACGGGCACTTCATTCGCTATCTCTCCTTTCTTTTCTGGTTCGTGGTTTACCAATTCTTACATGTAATGAACTTTGCAGAAACGCACATAATAGGATTACCAACGACAAGGAGGTGAACAGACATGGGCGCAGGACAATCTCGTAACAGCAATACTTTAGTCGTTCCTCAAGCTACCGCAGCTTTGGATCAGTTGAAATACGAAGTAGCTCAAGAGCTTGGTATCTCCATCCCACAAGATGGATACTATGGTAATATGGCTACTCGTGACACTGGTGCCATCGGTGGTCACATTACTCGTCGCCTGGTACAAATCGCAGAACAATCTTTGGCTGGTCAATTCAAGTAATTGAATCCTAGCTGCTGATCTGCAAAACAGGAAGTATTGGACTCTAAGCCCCCAAAAGGAGCTAGTCCAATGCTTCTTTGTTTATGGTTATACGGTTTCCATCCCATTGATCTGCATACAGATTCGTATATTTATCGTAATAATACAAGACACGCTGTACATAATGCCTTGTCTCTCCAAACGGAATTTGACTAATATTCGCTTCTGTTCCGTCCCAAATGTTATTTTGTTTCCATTTGTTCACATTGCCTTGACCTGCATTGTAAGCAGCAATAGCATAAATCAGATTACCGTTATAATGCTTTTGCAGCCAACTCAAATACCAAGAACCAAGATTGATGTTAACATCCACTTGTAACAAGTCCTTAGCTTCATCGGAACTCAAATTTGTAGATTCCGCTATCCATTCTGCGGTTTCCGGCATTAGTTGCATGAGACCTAAGGCACCTTTTTTGGATTCCAGATGATGCTTGTAATTGGTTTCGACTCGAATAATAGCAGCAATAAGAAAAGGGTCTATATGATGTTTCGCCGCACTCTGTCGAATTTCCTGCTTAAAATAAATCGGATATAGTTTTCTACCTATATAAGCGCTATTCATGAAGAGAACAAGCACGAAAAAGATCAGCAGAAGAGCGAAAACTCGCTTTTTGCGTAAAAATGTCATGAGAGCCCCTTCCTTAACCAGAACCTTTCTACCTCAGCCTTCGTTTCATCCCACGTCCCGCTGTTGTTTATGACGATGTCTGCTTGTTTTCGTTTTTCCTCAATAGACATTTGAGCATTTATACGACCCATCGCTTCACTCTCGCTTAGACCGTCTCTAAGCATCAGACGCTGCAGTTGTACTTCACGAGGCACATAAACGACCATAACTTCTTGGAACATAAAGGTGAGGTTAGATTCAATCAACAAAGGAACATCAACAACAACCAGCTTGCTAGGATATTGTATTTCAAAGGCTTCCATCTGTTCTCGCATACGAGCACGGATCGGTGGGTGCAGCAAGCTTTCAAGATGCTTACGGGCAGCTGCGTCACCGAAAATAATTTCTCCAAGCTTTTTTCGATGAAGCGACCCATCTTTTTGAAGTACGGCTTGTCCAAAATGCGCAGCAACCTGTTCAAGAACAGGGCTGCCAGGCTCAACAACGTCACGCGCAAGCTTATCTGCATCCACTAATAAAGCGCCGCGGCTGACCAGCATGGCACTAACCGTACTTTTTCCGCAAGCGATACCACCAGTTAACCCGATATTCATGAGCAGATCTCTCCTAAGTATGATCGTTGCGAACTCTCTTACGCTTCAATGGTTGACAGGTTGGACATATGTGCGTGCCTCTGCCGCCAACAACCGTTTTATAAATTTCGCTTCCACATTTTTTACAAGGTTGCGCTTGTCTGCCATAAATGTTCAGTTGGTGCTGGAACAGTCCAATTTCACCTTGACCATTGACATACGATTTAATCGATGAACCTCCGACTTCAACGGAGTCACTTAACGTTTGTATAATAGCCCCATGCAGACTCACAAGCTCCTTGCGACTAAGCGATGACGCTTCGCGTTCCGGATGTATGCCAGCTAAAAAGAGGGACTCGTCTACATAAATATTCCCTATCCCTACAATATATTCTTGATTCAACAATAACGGTTTTATTTTCGTTGGCCTATGAGCGATCCGCTTCCGAAATGCCTCGAAGGTAAAGTCCTCATCTAGAGGTTCCAGCCCTAGCTTTTGCAGTGGAGGCTGTGTCAGTTCTTCCCCTTTGGGGAACAGATGCATTGTGCCAAACTGCCTAACATCCTTATATCGCAGCTCACTTCCATCTATAAATCGAAATAGGACATGGGTATGAAGCTCAAGTGGATCTTCACCTTGATAAACGCCATATCTGCCCTCCATGCGCAAGTGCGATACCATCACATAATCGGTCAATACGAAGAGCAAGAATTTCCCTCTTCGTTCTATCGTTTCAATGGTTTGGCCTTGGAGCAAAACCTCGAACATTTGAATATCATCCGGTTTTTGAATAATTCGTGGCAATCTGACCTGAACGTGTTCGATTGTTTTGCCGGTAACCAAGTTGTTTAGTGTGCGTTTGACTGTTTCGACTTCGGGTAGTTCAGGCACGGTTGTTCACCTCTTCAGTTCATTTAATTCGTACATTGTACCTTACTTGGTATCATACCAAGTAAGCCCATAGTCAACATCGGCACGAAGCGGAACATCCAGCTTAAGGGCCTCAGCCATAACCTCAGGAACGATGCGGCGCATGATCTCCAACTCTTCCTCCGGAACCTCAAAGACGAGCTCATCGTGTACTTGAAGCAGCATTCGGCTCTTCAGTCCATCATGCTTCAATCTGGCGTCCATCTGAACCATAGCCAGCTTAATAATGTCTGCTGCAGTCCCCTGAATCGGCGTATTCATAGCCGTTCGCTCAGCGAAAGAACGAACATTAAAGTTGGACGCGGCAATCTCTGGGAGATACCGCCGACGCTGCAGCAGCGTGGTGACGTATCCGTCTCTGCGAGCATCTTTTACGATCTCGTCCATATATGTGCGAACCCCTTGGAATACGGCGAAATATTGTTCAATGAATTTGGCCGCATCCTTACGAGTAATGTCTAAGTTCTGAGATAAGCCATAATCGCTGATGCCGTAAACGATTCCGAAATTGACAGCTTTGGCCTGACGCCGCATGTTCGCGTCGACCTCGCTCTCTGAAACACCGAAAACGTCCATCGCTGTCTTCGTGTGAATATCCATATTCTGAAGGAAGGCTTCCTTCAGGTTCTCATCTTGCGAAATATGCGCAAGCACGCGCAGCTCGATCTGGGAGTAATCCGCAGCAAGAATGTACCATCCAGGCTCAGACGGAACGAATACTTTGCGGATCTTGCGTCCCTCCTCCAGACGAATCGGAATGTTCTGCAGATTCGGGAATTGGCTGCTCAGTCGGCCTGTGGCGGCAATCGTTTGACGATAATAGGTGTGCACCTTCCCCGTCTCTGGCCGCACCTCTTTGAGCAGTCCCTCCACATACGTCGATTGCAGCTTGGCCAATTGACGATAATTCAAAATCTCCCCTACCACTTCGTTATAGGGTGCCAGTCTTTCCAGCACCTCGGCGTCCGTGGAATAGCCGGTTTTGGTTTTCTTCGAAGCTGGCAAGCCCAGCTTCTCGAATAAAATCTCGCCCAGCTGCTTCGGCGAGTTGATGTTGAACTCCACGCCGGCAAGGTCGTAGATGCGCGTCATAATCGCATCGAGCTTTTCTGCGAGCTCCACGCCAAGTGCCTTCAGATCCGCGGCATCCACCTTGATGCCGCGCAGCTCCATCTCAGCGAGCACGCCCGCGAGAGGCAGCTCCAGTTCGTAGAAGAGCTGATTCATCCCGCTCTTCTCCAACTCTTCGCGCAGCACCGGTACAAGGCGCGCAATCCCCAGAGCTTTGCGTCCAAGGTGATCGCTGAGCGCAGGAAGCTCCGGCAAGCGAAACTTTGCGCCTTTGCCGAAAATTTCCTCATCGGTCTTAATGCTTGGCAGACCGTATTTGTAAGATAGACCGCTGAGCGTGAGGTTCGACTCCGTTGGGTCAAGCAAGTAACAAGCCAGCAGCACATCGAAATCGACACCTTTAAGCGGGATTCCCTGCCAAGCAACGCCAGTTCAGCGCGATGCTGGTCAAATACCTGTTTCTTCTTGGAAGTATCGCCAAGCCATTGACGCAGAGGTTCCCCCGCCTTACTCTTCAACAATTCAGACGGAACATAATAACACTTGTCTTCTTCCTTCTCGTCGAACCAGGCAATACCAGCAACTTCAGCATGATGCGGGTTCTCCCCAACGATCTCAACATGAATAGGTGCGCTATCACCTAACAAACGGACTAGTTCTTCAATCGTCTCTTCCGTGACAACGATAATTTCAACGGTTTCCGCCGCTTGTTCATCAGCAAGGGACGAGGGACCAAAATCCATCTTTTCCAACAAAGATTTGAATTCCAATTTACGAAACATGCCCGAAAGCGCTTGTCCATCAAAACCGTCGTAACGGAAGCTGTCCCACTCCGTCTCCATCGGGACTTCGCGAAAAATGGTGGCGAGTTCTTTACTCATCACAGCATCCTTCGCATGCTCTTCCACTTTTTCTTTCATCTTGCCTTTGAGACTTGCTGTATTTGCCAGTACTTCTTCAACGGACCCAAATTCGTGAAGCATCTTGAGCGCCGTCTTTTCACCAACTCCCGGAATCCCCGGAATATTATCCGACGTATCGCCCATCAAACCTTTGAGATCAATAATTTGCGCTGGCGTAAGACCATATTTTTCTTTAATCTCAGCCGGATTATACAGCTCAACCTCACTAATTCCCTTACGTGTGATTGCTACGGTAACTTGTTCAGAAGCCAGCTGCAGCATGTCCTTATCACCGGATACAAGCAGAACTTTTTCGCCCTTTTCATCGGCCAATTTGGTCAAAGTCCCAATAATATCGTCCGCTTCATAGCCTGTCAATTCAAACTGCGGAATCTGAAAAGCTTTCAGCAGCTCTTTAATCAACGGAAATTGCTCCGAAAGCTCTGGTGGAGTTTTTGCACGTCCACCTTTGTATTCGGTGTATTCTTTATGTCTAAACGTTATTTTCCCCGCATCAAAAGCAACGAGAAAATGAGTAGGTTTTTCTTCCTCAATTAATTTAAGCAGCATCGTTGTAAATCCATACACCGCATTCGTATGCAATCCATTTGAATTGCTTAGCAGCGGCAAAGCATAAAAAGCGCGATTGGCAATCGAATTTCCATCAATAATAATTAGCTTGTTCATCCATACACACCCCGATTTTTGACATACTTCTTTCATCATAGCATACGAAATAAAAATAAAAAAACACTTGTGCACATAAACATGTAAGGAAGCGACTCAACCATGGTTCGGTTTTCAGAAGGAGGTTCTCCGAATGAGCCCTTTTTTTTCCCCAACACGCAAAAAAATTATTTTTTTCGATATGAATAATACGATTTTAGATCGCAGACAATGCTTCGATTCCGCTTTTCTAGAGGTTATGAATGACTACACGGCAAGGTGGGAGACGGATGAAAATTTATTTTCCCCCCAAGAAGCTTTGCAAAGCTATAAACTGGAATGGAGTCGCCACCGCAAGACGCCGATAAGAAGTCCCTTATCTCCCGATGAGCTAAGACACAACTGTTTACGCAAAGCCCTGCTCCCCTTGCCTGTGAATGTCAATCCAGCTTTCACAAGCGCATTTTTTGAGCAGATCGAAGAACAGGAAGACCATTTTGTCGCTCTATTTCCTGGTGTCGAAGACACGCTGGAGGCCTTATCGCAAAACTATAAGCTGGCTATCATTAGTAATGGGAATCGGAAAAGGCTGCAGCACAATTTGGAGAAAATGAAGTTGAACCGATGGATTGAACAAGATCGCTTGTTTAGCTCAGAGAAGGATGGACCTCGGAAGCCGCATCCTGCCATCTTCGAGAGAGCTCTGAAGACGATGAGTACAGCGGCAAGCCAAAGTGTTATGGTAGGAAATTCATGGCGAAACGATGTCGTGGGGGCCACTTCAAGTGGCATGGATGCCATTTGGATACATCCGGGGAATATCAAAAAAATATCGGAACGCCGCATCGGCAAACAGAAAGTCATTATTATTCGCTCTTTCAGACAATTGCAATTTACATTCTAAACCCTGTTATTCAGCTTTTCACCAATGTTCTGGAAATAATAAATGCTCCCTTGATGCGCCTTTGCCTTCTTTTTGAGCAAGGCTGCCGTTTGAGAGATATGTTCCAGAGAAATGGCAGCATCACAACTGCAAACGACGAGTGAAAGGGATAACGTGACGCCGCTGCTCTTCACCTGATTCCCACTGCGATCCCGCACATGATCCCACTCTTCGCCTTCATAGAACATTTCCACACCTTGTTCAAAGCGACGTATCATTTCTTGACACAACAATTCCGGTGAATAGGTAGAAGAAATTGCGATAAAATCGTCTCCTCCTACATGTCCGACAAAATCATGGGGTGTTCCGCAAACGGCAATCGCTTGCTGCATAATATCCGCGGTGTATTGAATCAGTTGATCCCCTTTCTGAAATCCAAACCGGTCATTAAACCATTTGAAATAGTCCAGGTCGGCATAAACGACATGAAAAGGTTTGCTTTCGATAATCCGCTTGTTCAGCTCTCTGTTAATTTGCAGATTTCCCGGCAATCCTGTCAATGGATTTGCCACACGCGCTGTCTCCATCCGAACATTCGTAATACTCTCAAGTATCGTTCTGATCGAAGCTATTCCGGCCATTTTTCCATTGCTTGTTATAATAACAAGATCATATAAATGTTGAATCGAGCGAGAGGTTGCCATCTGAGAAACCTGCTCCACAGGAGCGAGTTCATCTACAATAAGCGGCGAACTGTTCATGATCCCCTCAATTGTTCGATTCCAAAATAAGGAGAACGCATATTGCCCCGCTAATTGCTGGAATAAGTGCTCACGCATCATGAGGCCGACAGGTATGTCCTCGTTCACAATGACAACTCCGACAGCCTCTTGATTTTTTTTCAAATAGTCAGCTACTTCCGAAATGATCGCCTTCCTATCGAATACTTTCACAGGTGTTTTTAAGTCCCCGATGCTCCAGGTCATTCCGCTTCCTTGCGCTTTACGATGCTGCCAAATCAACATTTTATGTTTCTCCTGCACGGTTGCAGCAACCGATTCCGGCTTTCCAAGCAAGTATCCCTGCCCATAATGAATCCCCAGCCGCGTAAGCTTGATCAATTCATCGGGGTGCTCAATCCCTTCGGCAATCAGGTAAATATTCATTTTTTGGGCAAACGTGACGAATGTCTCCAATATGTATTCTTTCACTTTATTCTCATGTATGTTTTGGATCAGGGAACGATCGACTTTGATAAAATCGGGATTGTAGCTCTGCAATAGCCTGCAGAGAAGAATAGCCCGCTCCTGCATCATCAATGGCAATACGATACCCTTGTTTCCGGTAATGCTCCAAAATCTTTTGAGCCAGAGTGAAATCTTCGATCGAACTTCTTTCTGTAATTTCAAAGACCACATTGCTCGGCCTCAGGTTATACTTTTGTAAAATCTCAAGTGTCTTACCTGGGACGAATCCAGGATCATAGAGGACTTGAGAAGAAATATTAATAAATAATAATTGCTGTGTATGCTCCAAAATAGATCCTTGGATCGCTTTCTCACGCGCTAGCTTCTCCAGTGCATAAAGCTCCCCTAGCTGTTCTGCAAATTCGAACATCGCGAGTGGAGAATGGAACGGACTACCCTTGGGACCGCGAGTCAGCGCTTCATAACCCAGAACTTGACCATCCTGCAAAGAAACGATAGGTTGATAGACAGAATAAATTAATTGATGTTCAATCATATCATGAAACTGTGTGTATACCTCTGACTGATCGTTCATGTCCATCATCCCTTACTTATTCTACTTGTATGTATAGTCTATCAAACATAATAGCAGGCTTTATCATCCATATGTAAAATCTATGTAAAGAGTTTAAATAAAAAAGAGGGAATCGCCTCTTTCTCCCGAAGAAGAAACGGAATCGATCGTTTGGTGCGTACGCACTTCGTACAAGCACAGAAAGGAAATGAAAATGAAATGGAACAACAAGTAAAAATCTTGGCGGTAGATGACCGTTACGAAAACTTGCTGGATCTGAATAACATACTTTCATCTTCAGACTATGACATCATCTCACTTCAATCAGGGGAAGAAGTACTGACCTATTTACACGAAGGGCCAATTGAATCCATTGCGCTTATTATTATGGAAGTGCAAATGCCGGGTCTGGACGGCTTTGAAATCGTTGAATTAATTAAGCAGTGGGAGGCAAGTCAAAACATTCCTATCATATTTCTGACATCGCTTAGCGCCTCTCTCAATCAGTCCTTGAAGAGGTATCCTGTCGGATCTATCGATTACCTATGCAAGCCCGTCCATCCGCAGCTGTTAAAAATGAAGGTCGAAACCTTTGTTCATTTGCATCTTAGTCATCAGAATAACAAGCTTCAAAGCGATCTCCTTCATAAGCGAACGCTGGATCTTGAAGAGACGAATCGCAAACTGGCGGAAGCCGAAGAGAAGTTGAAGCAGCAAAACTATTTATTGGAGCAATGGGTGGAAGAGCGTACATCCGAACTGGTGGATGCACATGAGAAGCTGATGAAATCGCAAGAGCATTTCAAGAAGATGTTCATCGCATCTCCCTGTCTAATGGCTATTTGTCGTCTATCCGATTATACCTATATGGAAGTTAATGAAAGCTGGAAGGCATATACGGGATACGGTGACGAAATTATTGGCACAGCCGCTAATTTTATTTTCATGGAGTTAGAGGATTGGGATAGAAGCGTTGAGGTGATGCGGAATTGCAAAGTCAAATACGAAACAAAGTCCAAAGAAATTCGCACAGTTCTCCTCTCAACAGAAATCATTGATATCGAAAACGAGCCTTGTTTACTTCAAGTAGGGATTGATATTACAGAAAACTTGCGATACGAAACCGAGATGGCTCGGTTAGCTCAATTAAACTTAGTCGGTGAAATGGCAGCAGGGATTGCCCACGAAATTCGTAATCCGATGACAACCATTCGTGGATTCTTGCAGTTGTTTCTAGAGAATAATCATCCAATGAAAAAGGATTACATTCCCATTATGTTAGAAGAGTTGGACCGTGCCAATGATATTATTACCGAGTATTTAACTTTGGCCAAAAACAAAAGCTCCCATCAGCACCCCGAACACTTAAATAGAATTATTGAAGCTTTGCTGCCTTTAATTCAAGCAGAAGCCACGATGTCTGGGAAACATGTTATTTTCCAGTCCAGCCATTGCCCTCAAATTCATGTTGATGACAAAGAAATGCGGCAGCTTATTTTGAATATGTGCATGAATGGCCTAGAGGCCATGGAAGCTGGTGGCAATCTTCATATAAAAACCTATATGGCCTTTAATAAGGTTGTTCTTGTGATTGCTGATGAAGGGAAAGGCATTACAACTGAAAACTTGGAAAACCTCGGACGACCTTTCTTCACAACCAAAGATGGTGGAACGGGATTAGGTCTAGCTATTTGTTACAGTATAGCTGCCAGACACCGCGCCTCCATTGAAGTCGATTCCAGTCCCCAAGGAACGACATTTGCCGTTCACTTCCCACTTCCGTGCTCTGACCAATCAGGGGCTGCGCAGTTCTAGGAGAACTGCATGCTTTTCTGCTGTAGCGAACAGCTTTTGCAATTTGGAGGGAAGAGTACAAGCACTGAGTGTAAGCGTAAATGATAACTTTCGTGAGCATCTCAGGATGGTGGCTCTTTCGTCCGCCTCCTGGATAAGCAGCATCAAAAATGGCAGCATCCAGACGATTCACTGCAATATTAACTACTCGAACGAGGTGATTTTGAGGAATGTCCTCCTCTAAATCCATTGGCAGGGCAAATTTGATCCATGATATATGTAAGAAACAAAGAAATCTCTCCTTTAGTTAAATGGTTGGGTGGCACCTCCATTTTTACCAAAGAGAGATTTCTTTTTGTTACTTAAAAAAACAAGGCTATCTCTTAAGTCTTTTTAGACCTTTTGAGACAGCCTTTTACTATACATTTAAATCTTTACGTTTTCCTGTGACCATATAAATAACGCCTTCGCCAATATTCGTCGTATGGTCAGCTACACGCTCGAGGTAATGAGCAACAAAGAGCAAATGCGTCAGCTGACGATTGCGGTTATAATCAGAACTCATTAAACCCATTAGTTCTTGCATGACCGTACTATACAGTTTATCTACACGATCATCTTTTTCGGCAAGTGCAGCTGCTCTGTGTACATCTCTTTCCGTGTAGGCAAGCAAGCTTTCATGCAGCATCTCGATAGCAATTTCAGCCATCTGAGGGATCACTTCCAATGGCTTGACCAATTCTTCCCCCGCAAATCGAATGGTAATCTTGGCGATGTCGACCGCGTGATCCGCGATACGTTCCAAATCGATGGCTAGCTTTAGCGCTGTGCCAATGATTCGCAAATCGCTTGCCATTGGCTGCTGCAGGGCGATCAAGCGTAAACAAAGCTCATCGATGTTGGTCAAATAATCATCAATTAAATCATCGTTATTAATGACCTGCTGGGCTAGCTTCTCATCCAGCTTAGCAAGGGACTCGACCGAAGATAGAATCAACTTCTGTACGCTTCCCCCCATATCCAGCAATTCCTTTTGTAATAGCACAAGTGATTGATGAAAACCGGGTCTTGCATCCATACACGTTTCCCCTTCCTGTTATGTGATCAACCGAATCTTCCTGTAATGTAGTCTTCCGTTCGTTGGTCATTCGGATTGGTAAAGATTTTGTCCGTCTTGTCCGTTTCCACCAAATACCCATTTAAGAAAAAAGAAGTCATGTCGGATATCCGTGCGGCTTGCTGCATGTTGTGAGTTACAATAATAATGGTGTATTTCTCTTTCAGGGTTTGGGTCAGCTCTTCCACCTTCAACGTTGAGATCGGGTCAAGCGCTGAAGTAGGCTCATCCATTAGCAATACATCAGGCTCTACGGCAAGCAAACGGGCTATACAAAGACGCTGCTGCTGTCCACCGGACAAACCTAATGCTGACTTATGCAAACGGTCTTTGACTTCATCCCACAAAGCCGCTTGCTGAAGGCTGCGTTCCACAATTTCATCCAGCAAGGCCTTCTTCTTGGTTCCATGGATACGAGGACCGTAGGCAATATTGTCATAAATGCTCATTGGAAAAGGGTTCGGACGCTGGAACACCATACCGACCCTTTTGCGTAGAGAAACCACATCGGAATCCGATCCATAGATGTTATGTCCGTCTACCGCGACATTACCTGTGATACGGACGCTATCAATCAGATCGTTCATCCGGTTCAAAGTACGCAGGAATGTAGATTTCCCACAGCCTGAAGGACCGATTAAAGCAGCAATTGTGCCCGTTTCAATCGATAATTCGATGTCGTGGAGCGCATGGTTATCTCCATAAAATAAGTTTAATTTGTCCGCTTTAATTTTATGCTTGGTCACCACGATTATTTCCCCCCGGAAAGTCTTTTTTGTAAAATACGGCTTGGAATGCTGACTAGTAAATTAAAGAGAAGTACGACAAGCAGAAGCAGCGCGGCGCTTCCTTTGGCGATTTCCTTGGCATCCGGAACCAATGCTTCCGCACCGATATACCAAAGATGGACGGATAACGTCTCCCCCATTTTAAGTGGGTTGAAATCCGGGAAAAAGCGAGAAACCGATAAACCTGCTGTATAAATTAAAATCGCGGATTCGCCCAAGGCACGGCCTGCAATCAACGTAATGCCTGTGATTAAGGTTGGCAGAGAGGCTGGTATAAGAACTTTGCGAATAGCTTGCCATTTTGTCGAACCAAGTGCCAAACTTGCTTCCCAGTAGGAATCCGGAACATTGCGAATCGATTCCTCTGTAACTCTAACCATGACTGGCAAATTAAGTAGAGCAACCGTTGCTGCTCCTCCGATAATTGAGAACTTCAAACCGAGCAAATTCGCAAATAAGAGGAATCCAAAAAGTCCAAAAACGATGGAAGGCACAGAAGATAAAGCTTCCACGGAGATCCGAACAAGATCTGTAAACCAATTTTTCTGTGCATAGATAGCCAAGTAAATACCTGAGAATAAACCGACAGGAACAGAGATTAATAGTGATAAGAATAAGACATAGAAGGAGTTAAATAATTGAGGGCCTACGCCGCCTCCCGCTTTGATCTCTTCTGGCTTGCCAAAAATGAAATGCCAGGACAGATGGGGAATCCCTTCTCCCAATATTCGAATTAGAAACCAAGCTAAGATCATAATAATTACAATCCCCGAAGCCCAGAAATAAATAGTTGCTATGCGATCTGTTGTTTTACTATTCACTTGAGCTCACTCCTTTTGGCAACGATACGAATAATAAGGATTAAAGATAAAGAGATGACCAACAAAAGCAATGCCATTAAATAAAGCGCGTTATTCCAAGTTGTACCATAATTCGTGTTTCCCATATCTTTCACGATAGCTGTTGTTAGTACCGTTGTTGAATCAAGCAGAGATTTCGGCATTTGCGGAGAGTTCCCGATGACCATGAACACAGCCATCGTTTCCCCAATTGCACGTCCCATACCAAGAATGATGGCTGTCAATATGCCGGGTCTTGCTGCAGGCAGCAGCACCCGCCACAATGTTTGCCAGCGTGTAGCGCCAAGAGCCAGTGAAGCTTCTTCTAAGCGACCGGGAAGGGAGCGGATAGCGTCTTCCGATATGGAGAGAATCGTTGGTAAAATCATGATTGCCAGAATGATGGAAGCAGGTAGAATTCCGTAACCAATACCTCCCGTAAATTTACCAAGAGCAGGCACGATAACCGTCATACCGATCAATCCGTATACGACGGAAGGGATACCTACGAAAAGGTCCGTTGCGGGGCGCATGATTTCGCGCATCCATTTAGGTGCAATTTTGGCCATGAACAAAGCACCGGATAATGCTAGCGGAACAGATAAAACGACGGATACAAGTGTCATGATAAGCGTGCTGTATAGAAAAGGAAAAGCTCCGAATTTGTTATTGCTTGGTGTCCAATCCGTGGAGAAGAAATATTCAAGTGGGCTAACTCCCTGGAAAGTCTTTACGCCTTGGATCCCTACAAAAATAATAATAGAAAAAATGATGGCTGTTACCAGCGCCGCACTCCCAACAAACACCCACCTCATCATGTTATCTTGTCGATGTTGGCCTCGGGTCCATTTGGTAACAATTGGACGCGTTTTGTCCGGGGTCGTGCTCATTAGCTTGTCTGCTACGGAATTCAATGGGTTAATCCCCTTTCTCTTAATCACACATTACTTTAATGATAGGCCATGAATGTCATTGCATCGTCAATGAATTGTTAAGGGAATGTAAAAATTTCAACTTTTTTATGCAGCAAAAAAAAGCGCTGCATGTATGCGAGCGCTCTGTGAATGAAAAACTATTATTTTTTAAGCAGATCAGCAGGTAAGAATTTCAACTCACGAACTTGCTTGCCTTGGAACTCTTTGCTGGAGATATAATCGATGAAAGCTTTAGCTGGATCTTTAGCATCACCTTTTGTATACATATGCTCAACACCAAACAATTTGTAAGTACCGGCTTTGATTGCATCTTCGGAGAACGCCACGCCATCGATTTTCAATGCTTTTACAGTGTCATCGATGTAAGGTGTATCAACATAACCAATAGAGCTGGATTGACCTACAACAGCTGTTTTCATAGCGCCGCTGTTTTCTTGTGTAATCCCGTCTTTGGAGAAATCTTTGCCATCAAGAATGATTTGCTTAACTAATGTACGGGAGCCAGAGCTTTCTGGACGGTGGACAAGAACGATTTTCGCATCATTTCCGCCAACTTCTTTCCAGTTTGTTACTTTACCTGTGTAAATATCTGCTGCTTGTTGTTTTGTAACGTTGTCTACTTTCACATCTTTGTTAACGATCAATGCGAATGGAGCGATGGCAACTTGGTGGTCTACAAGGCCTTTATCTTTATATTCAGCAGCTGGTTCTACATCGGAGTTACCAATGTCAGAAGTACCGTCCGCTACGTTTTTAATCCCTGTACCTGATCCGCCCGCTGTAACGTTAATCGTTACTTTCGGGTTCTTTTCCATGAACTCTGTAGCTGCTTGTTTAACCAATGGAAGAAGTGCGCTTGAACCGGAAGCTGTTACTGTACCGCTAAGATCTGTTTTTGGAGCTTCAGTTGGTTTAGCAGAAGCTGATGCAGCTGTAGTAGCAGCAGGTGTTGTTGAGGCAGCATTCTTTGTGTCTGTTTTAGCGCCGCAACCGACTAATGACCCCATCATTAAAACCGCGGAAAGTGTAAATGTAATCCCTTTTTTCGACATGAACTTAAACATAGTTAGCATGTCCTCCTTTGATTTGTATGTTTCCTGTTTCATTAGTACCGATGACCATTTGATCGTCCGTCGAACTAACTTACTTATACATCGTAACAAGTGAATGTAAACTCCAAACCCACGAAACGTAAACGTAATGTAAAAATTTTATTTGAATATTAATTTCGATAGATTAATGGTTAAATTTACAATTCATTAACATAGTTCGATGTTTCAGTTAATAGATGGATCCTATATTAATAAGGAAAGAACAGGAAACAAGTCGAATCTTGTCTATTAAATGGAGGGAAGACAATGAGGAACATACAATTAAACATGACCATGCGTTTGAAATTAATTGCTAGTTTTAGTGGGGTACTTCTTATTTTTCTGGCAGTCGCATTTTTCAATCTGCATCAGGTCAGTCAAATTAAACAACATATGAATAATCAGAATGACAAAGTAGAGCTCAAGGTTCTGGCATTGGAGCTTAAAGAAATGGTTCAGGAAATGAACATCATTGCCTCTGGTTTAGAGATCTCCAAAAAGCCGGAATTTATTCTAAAATACAATAGCAAACGTCAGCCCTATAATGATTTCATCAAAAAAATCGGAGATACAGCTACCACAGATGATCAAAAAAAATGGCGCAGCCAATTAATCCAAGCATCCGTAGATTACATAAACAATTTTGATTCTGCTGCACAAATGATTCAAGGGAATGGGACAAGTCCTAAAGACTTAGAAATGAATCTGCTTTATTTGTATAATGAGTCCCAAGATTTAAAAGATAAGATATTTGAACTGGTCGACAAGTTTTATGTCACCTATGCCGAATCATCCGATCAAGCTATCGCTCGTTCCACCGAAGCTCTGAATAGCACTAGCCAGGTCATGATGATTGCCTCCATTCTCGTTTTGCTCATTATCATTGTAATTGCCTATTTCCTTATTCGTTCCTTTATGAGACCGATCTCCATTCTGCAGAAAGCGGTCACGCAGATTGCAGCGGGAGATCTCACGCAAACGATAAATTCCAAGTCGAAGGACGAGCTAGGCTCATTAAGCAACAGCTTCGACCATATGATTATCCAGGTTCGCCAAATGCTTGGCGCCACCATGCACATTGCCTCTTCCTTATCCGAACACTCGCATGAGTTCCAGCGTTTCTCTCAGCTCACGGCTTCAGCCAATAGCGACATCCTAAAGGCGATCACCGAAATATCTTCCGGCGCAGACGAGCAAGCAATGAAGACAGAGCAAAGCTCGCTCATCATTGCGGAGCTGGAAGCGGAAATTCGCGACATTACAGAATATACATATGAAATGAAGCGTGCCAGCGATGAAGCCGCGGCAGGCACGCAAGAAGGCACAAATTCCGTTCGTGCGCTGAAAGCATCGTCCGAGGAATCGCAAGCGGTCCTGCACAAGGTCGATGGAGCTATGAATACACTCGCTGCCAGTTCGAAGCAGATCAGTGCCATTATTCACTCGATCACGGAAATTTCGACGCAAACGAACGTACTTGCCTTGAACGCCGCGATCGAAGCGGCCAGAGCCGGCGTACACGGCAGAGGCTTCTCCGTCATCGCTGAGGAGGTTCGCCACCTGTCACAACAGACGAACCAATCGTCGAAGACGATCAGCAGCATCGTTGGAGCGCTGCAGAAGCAAATCGGCGATTTGCAAGCCACTTTACTCCAAGCCCGTGAATCCACCGTTACGCAAAACAACCGCGTCACCGAGACACTTGGTTCCTTCGAAGGCATCGAACGTTCAATGAGTGGCATTAAAGGACAAATTGAACAAATTCATGTGAAAATTGAGCAAGCAAGATCCAAAAATGATAAACTCGTCGATTCGGTCCAATTCGTGGCCGCAATAGCCCAAGAAACGGCTGCAGGTGTTGAGGAGGTTAACTCAACCTCGATTCAGCAAGATGCTTCCATCCGTCGCATTGCCGAAGAATCGGATGATATTCTAGAGCTCGCCCAACAATTGTTTGCTGAGATTAGTAAGTTTCAAATTGACAGCAATGAGGTTAACGATGATTCTGCCGCTCCTGTGGTGAGCATGCTGGAGGAAACACCCATTGAAAAGCTTTCTGTTCACCCTGATTATGCCCCTCCTCTGAATGAGGAGCAGTTGGAAATTCAGATGATCGAAGAAAGCCAACCTATTCTGTTCGTCGAGCCGGAAACAGAGATCATTATGACTCAGGTGCCTGATTCTGATCATGATGCATCCGTTAATGGGGAAGCGAAAGAGAAAGAGAAAGCGATAGAGAAAGAGATTGAGATAGAGATAGAGAAACAGCCCGCCGAAACTGAAGCTGTTGAGACAAAGAGAGAACCTGTTTTATCCGGCATCCTAGCTTGAACATAGAGGAAAAGGCAATGAATCCACACGGGATTCATTGCCTTTTTTAGCTCATCGTTAGAATCAGTGCTTGGATTTAAAACAATCAAGTACGAATGGATTTTGGATCACTCATCTTGACTGCCATTTTAGAACGATTGGATAGGCAATCGGACTCGGCAGCCGTTATTTGTCCTTATTACTTGCCCTTAACCTGCCCTGCGGACATGCGTTCCGTTAAGGGCAGCGAAATCCTAGATATCCACCTTTTTTCTCGAATAAAGGCGCTGATGTCCGCTAACCTCCTAATAAGCCATTTAACACTTTAATAACGGCTCCACGATCCGACCGCCCTGACCCCTTGCACCTCTAACCTTCTGTCAATCACCGATTTCAATGTTTAACCCCCTTTTTATGTGGAAATTTTTTCGAAATAAGCGACTAATGAACAAACCTTCCCTCTTTGGGTATAGCCACCTTCTCAAAATTCTCAACTAAATAAGTTAGTTTATTCGTCAGTTCGTCGCCGCGCATCGGAGTGCCATGACCGGATACAGCTAATGAGGGATGAAGTGCTCGCAGCTTCTTCACCGATTCCTCTGCCGCTTGCCAGTCCGTCGTGAAATACTTAGGCGGCCCACTTATTTCTTTGGTCTGAAGGAATACTTTGTATAAGGATTCTTGTTTTACGGTTACAAAGGCATCACCGACGATGAGTGAGCGATCTTTTTCTCGAAAAAGAGAGATATGTCCGGGCGTATGTCCCGGTGTATGCAGCCATCTCCAATCCGGCAGCCCTGGAATGCTCCCGTCAGCAGGAAGCTGCTTCACATGATTTTCTAAGTTAATCCCATGATTAGGAAAAAACGGGGAAAGCTCGCTTACCAGTCCCCCGTCTACTGTCGAATCTCCCTTTGGATAATCGGCTTTCCCTGTTAAATAGGGAATCTCCAGTTCATGTGCATACACAGGAACATCCCAATGCTCCAACAAATCCTCTATAGCCCCAACATGATCAAAATGCCCATGTGTCAAAATAATTGCCTGCGGCTTATGGCCAGTGCCATAATGATCCTCTGCTGTACGAATGATGCTGTCCGCAGAACGAGGCATGCCCGCATCAATCAAGAACCACTCCTTCTCCTTGCTCGTCGCATTACCCAGAAAACAAATATTCACAAATTGAATACAATAACTATAAATATCTATGGCCACTTCTTTGCTTTCGCCACTGGATAAGGTAGTTAACGGAATAAACGTATGCTCGTAGGTAGAATCCACGCTTTTTTCACCTCTTGATTGAATTTGTGTTACTATCCCCTTTTTTTTGCTTCATTATTTGTTTTGTTGATAGGCGAATACAGAGAATAAACTTAATCTTCGATATTTATAAACAGAGTTTACTTTTATAGGTTCATGGGGTGGGTAAGTCAATACCCTCTTAGATTAATTGGTTCTAATGACCAAACGATATTGTAAGACGATATGTACCTATCTATTTGCTTAAACCTATTCTGCGTTCAATATACTCGCGGCTAAAATAATATGGTAGAAAAAGAAAAACCGCCTTGCAAGGCGATTCTAGTGGAAGAAAAGATAAGTTACTTGAAAGATAGAAATTTTCGTTGGTGGACATCATCAAAACTTTTTAAATCTCTTGATTGTTTAACTTCATAGGACTTAAGGTTAACTAGAGTATACCCACGCTGTCCAATAAAGTAACCCCAAGCGTCCTCTACTTTAAAAGCTGATATATCTTCATCAAGAGATCGATGTATTGGGTCTCCTGCAAATTAAATAATACCTTCACCTTTTTATTATGTTCATTATTACCATGTAAAAGTTGAACGGTTCCATCACCAAAAGATTTATAAGTATCTTTACCTGATGAATGCTTTATTTTTTGATCTTGACAGGATGAAAGGGAAAGGACAATGAACATTAACAAAATAATCTTGAGTATCACTTTTAGCATCTTTATCTTGGCTATTTGTAATTCGTTAGGTTTGTTTCCCCATTCTTTTAACCAAAAATTATTATGTTCTACATCGAATAACATACCTTTCAAACACCAATTGAATCTTTCTTGTATGTGTACAACATCAGGTTCACTCTTGTCTCTCCAATTAATGAAATTGTTGGAAGTAGGTAGGGCATTAGACAAGAACTCCATTAAATCAGGCGAAAACTTAAATTGGAATTTCTGTTGAATATCCCTAAACTCAAGTTCAGTTAGCCCATCAGAAAAACGAACTCCTTTTTCCTTCAATCTATTTATCAAATCAACATAATCCATACTTATACCTCCTTAATAAAGTTGACTCGACTCTTTTAATTGATTTACGTGGACATACATTCAAGCAATTTTACTGTATACTTTATTAGATTAAAATCGTATTCCATCTCCAACATACCTTTCCAAATATATGCACTTTCTTTGTATCCTTCTGTGTTTTGATAAAGCAGGTTCAAAAATTGTCTAATATTATCGGCAACCTCTTTTTCTCTACTCGAGGTTATTATGGATTCTAAGAACTTCTTTGTTTTTCTAAGTATTTCTTCATCGTTTTCACCATTATACTTCTCATCAATCACTCCAAAATGAAGTGATAATTCTGTCCAATCTTTTCCTTCAAATACTGGTTCACTTTCTAATCCAATTGGATGGATTCTCCTAAATAGAACTGAAAACATATTTTCTTTGATTAAGTAATTGATCACTTCTTCAATTAGGTTTCTGCTACATTTTTGGATAAGTATCATGTTACTGGACCAATAATATTTGCCATGTAAACATTCGCCACTTATTATGTTCTTCTCAACAAGTGTCCCAAGATTTTTGTGGGTAAAAAATGAAGCAATCCA
This sequence comes from Paenibacillus sp. N3.4, assembly GCF_008017805.1. Classification (GTDB taxonomy): domain Bacteria; phylum Bacillota; class Bacilli; order Paenibacillales; family NBRC-103111; genus Paenibacillus_E. Next base: position 353,216 of record NZ_VRTT01000001.1, read on the forward strand.
TTTTGACGTATCTTGAAATTGAACAATTACATCAGTGTTAGAATCAAACCCATCCTACTCACCTTCAGCCCAATGTGCTGCTTCAATCCATAATGTATAAAAGTTATCTTCCATTTTTGAAATCGTACCCTCTCTACATAAAATCGTGCTTTTAAATTTTACAACTTTGCTTATTTATGAGAAATATATATCAACAAGATTGTAAAAATAACTGCTTGAGTTAAAGCAATAATTAAATCCTTTTTCCAATGAGTCTTTGCCCAAGAGCTGAATAATCGTAAAAGAAGGAAACTGCCTATAAAAAAAACTGAACCAATTTAAAAATGCACCTTGCAATGAATTCACTCCTAACTTAATAAATCATTCTTTGATTTTCGCCCAGAACGAAATGCTAACGCCGCGAACAATATCGCTATAAAATCTCGTAATAGACTTCATTTCACTAGTTTTCCTTTTTATTCCACCTTGCTAATTATACCATCAAACACTACGAAAAAAGCTAATAAGAGTAGCGAGTCTAGAAGTCTACTTTCTTGCTATTAATCTCCCTATGTATATTCATTTCCAGTTCAAAAAACAAAAAAAAGCCAAGAACCAAAGGTTCTTGACCATCTCTCCGACTTTACTTCGCAATCTCATCCGTCGCCTTAATGTTTCGCAGAATACTTACCTCAACACGGCGGTTCTTGGCTCTGCCGTCTGTGGTGTCGTTCGTAGCAATCGGGCGATATTCTCCATAACCGACCGAAGAGTACGAAGCTGGTTCAATTTTGCTGTTATTGAGCAGTATTTTCAGGAAATTGACGGCGCGTTTGGCGCTCAAATCCCAGTTCGTTTCAAAGTCCGTTCGATGAATCGGTATATTATCTGTATGACCAGAGACTTCAACTTGATAGCCCGGATAGCTTCCTAGCAATTCGGACATCGAAACCGCTAGTTTTTGGGAGTCCTGCTTAATCGTTGCCGATCCGGAATCGAATAGCGCGCGGTCGCTGATCGTGATCGTCAACTTGTCTTTATCCAGTTTCGTTGTAAGCTGTTCGCTCATGTTGTTGTCTTTAATGAAGGCATCCATACTTTTCTTTAACTCTTGGAGATCCTTCTCTTCTTTTTGCAGCTTAGCGGCTAGCTGGCTATCCTCATTACTTTCCGTTTTGTTAGGAGGATTCTGATTTTTATTATTGTTTTTGGTGGAATTTGCAGCATTTTCAATTGGAACCTTGTGCGATACTTGAAAGGGGGCTTCGCCTCCGGAAAAGGCGTTATTCAATGATCGCATAATAGAATCATATTTTTTGGAATCTACCTGACTGGATGCAAATAAAATGATAAAAAGTGCTAGAAGCAAAGTAAGCAAATCCGCATAGGGAATGAGCCAGGATTCATCAACGTGTTCTTCATGTTCCTCATGCTTCTTCTTTTTACTCACTGTGGAGCTGCCTCCTTCGATTCTTCGTCATACGCAGCGCGGTCTGAATTGGCAACGAAGATCATCATTTTTTGCTTAACGGAGTTAGCAGATACACCTGACTGAATAGAAAGCAATCCTTCCACAATCATGAGCTTGATTTCTACTTCTTTCTTCGACTTCTGCTTCAATTTATTAGCAAAGGGATGGAAGATTACATACCCCAAGAAAATCCCGAACATTGTAGCTACGAAGGCCGCTGAAATCAAGTGCCCCAGCTTCTCCACTTCGCTCAAGTTACCAAGAGCAGCAATCAAACCAACAACAGCGCCTAGAACGCCGAGTGTAGGTGCATATGTACCCGCTTGCGTGAAAATATGGGAATATTTCTTATGTCTAGTTTCCATTTCGGCAATATCTTCAAGTAAAACATCGCGTACAAAATCAGGATCATTGCCATCAATAATAAGGCGCATACCACTTTTCATAAAAGGATCGGAAAGCTCTTCCGCTTGTTTTTCCAAAGAGAGCAGCCCTTCACGTCGTGTAATAGAAACCCAGTTAATGAAAGTTTCGATCAGTTCCTTTTTGGGCATTAATTTTTGCTCGGTAAAAATAATTTTTAATAAGGTCGGAATCTTCTTCATTTCATCCAAAGAGAAGGCAAGGAACAAGGCGGAAGCCGTACCGCCAAAAATAATCAAGGCAGCTGCAGGATTCAGTAGTGCAGCCAAGCTTGCCCCCTTCAAGACCATACCCACCCCAATTGAAACAAAGGCCAAAACGATTCCGATAAGCGATGATTTCTCCATCTGTGCCGCACCTCTCCATGTTCTCTAATTAGTTGTTCGTTATATGGCTGTCTAAAGACTTCATAAGTCTCGACATTGTTGCTTCCTCTTCACCTAGCTTGGAAAAAAAGCTGTGATCCACCTTCATGACAATATCTAAGGCTTGAGAGACAATCTGCACCCCGGCAGGCGTCAATGCAATGGATTTGGCTCTGGTATCCGTCGGGTGTTCCTTCCGAATAAGAAACCCTTTCTTCTCTAGATGACGGAGGACCTGCGAGGCCATCATAGGATCGATATTCGCATGACTGGCAATTTGAACTTGCGTCACATCCCCATGTGTAGATTGGGCGTTCAACCAGTCTGTGGAAGCTAGCAAAATAAATTGAACATGTGTAAGATCAAAATCATGCAGGGCATGTCGAACATTTTTTTGCCATAAATTCGTCACTTGCCACAGTAGAAATCCGGGGCTATCGTAAGGCTTTCCATATTCAGATGTCATAGAACCTCCGATGATTCGACAAAATAGTTATATATGTACATATAATAAGCTTATTTATTATAAATAACAATCATTTTGTCGAATATATAGGACGAAGGTCATACGCTAATAAATGCGGAAAATATGTATTTCTTTTGCATGTTGGATTCCTTGTCTTACATGTTTTATACTTGATTCAGAGCAATTCCTGCTTAAATCGATATCAGCATAGGACAAGTCTTATACATAGGAGTGATACGAGTGGAAAAACGAATTTTTGGTCAAACGGGGCAGCATTTTCCGTTATTAAGCTTCGGCGCTCAACGTATCGTTGATGAACACCATTGTACGGAAGAAGAAGCTACTCAAATTGTGAATCGCGCCATTGACGAAGGCATTACGTATTTCGATACGGCTCCGAGCTATTCAGACGGTCAATCCGAAGAACGACTAGGTAAAGCGTTGGCCCTCCAAGGGCGACGAAACGACGTATGGATCGCTACCAAAACCCACGATCGCACGAGAGACGGGTCCTTAAAGCTGCTGGAAGCAAGTCTTAAACGTCTGCAAACGGATCATGTTGAAGAGTGGCGGCTTCATAATATTATGACGATGGAGGAGCTTGATAGATGCTTCGCCAAAGGCGGAGCAATGGAAGCACTCCTGGAAGCCAAAGAGCAGGGCATGATTAAGCATATTTCGATCAGCGGGCATACGAATCCGCGCGTTCAGTTAGAAGCGATTGAACGCTACCCATTCGATAGCGCACTCGTTGCCTTATCTGCGGCCGATCATCTCGTCTACAGCTTCGCGCACGAATTTCTGCCGAAAGCCATTGAGAAAGGCGTGGCGATCATCGGCATGAAGGTCATGGCGCTAGGCAAGCTTGCTCCTTGGTATGAGAAGGCCTTGCAGTATACCTTCTCCTTGCCGATCTCCACAGCGATCGTAGGTATGGAATCGATGGAACAGCTGGAGAAAAACCTTGCTATTACCAAGAGCTTCAAACCCATGAGCGATCTTGAACAGCTCGAATTTCTCAAAGAAATTATGCATTTGGCGAACCCCGATGTCCTACGTTGGAAATCCAAAGATTGGGTATCCGGTGAGTGGTACGTTCGCTAATCGGATGCCAAAAAGCCAGCGGTGAGCGCCTTGTACTAAGGCCATTCACCTACTGGCTTTTTTTTCGCATGAATACGAACCTAGATTACTCTTCGAAAATTTTGGTCAGCAGCTCGCTTAACGTATTAAACGCCTGCTCTTCTTGCTCCCCATCCACTTCAAGCGTTACTTCTTCGTTCTGCTGTATACCCAACGTCAGCATGCTGAGCGAACTCTTCCCGTTCACTTTCTTACCGCCTTTGAGAACGTTAATTTTACATGGAAACGCGCTTGCCGCCTGCACGAATACTTTGGTCGGACGAGCGTGGAAGCCGGATGGGTTTAGGACTGTAAATGATTGTGAAATCATATGAGGTCACTCCTTGTCTTGGATGCTACGAATTGGTGAATACGTTCTTGGCTGCTCATCGCTGCAATTTCCTCTGAGTAACCAGCCCACTCTTGGTGGGACAACTGTTTGATTAACGCACGTGCCGGCAAAATAGAGCTGGCACTCATACTGAACTCATGAAGTCCCATTCCTAACAAAATCGGAATGGCCTTCTCATCGCCGGCCATTTCCCCGCACATGCCGACCCATTTGCCTTCCTTCTTAGCAGCTTGAATCACCATGCGGATCAAGCGTAGGATAGCCGGATGACATGGCTGATACAAGTAGGAGACAGTCTCGTTCATTCGATCCGCTGCCATCGTATATTGAATCAAGTCATTCGTTCCGATGCTGAAGAAATCAGCTTCTTTCGCTAGGAATTCCGCTGCCAGAGCTGCTGCCGGAATCTCAATCATAATGCCGACCTCGATGTTGTCGGATACGGCAATGCTTTCTTGAATAAGTTTCTCTTTCTCTTCCTGAAGCAAACGTTTTGCCTCTTGAAGTTCTTCCATTACGGCGATCATCGGAAACATAATTTTCAACTGACCGAAGCTGCTCGCTCTGAGTAAAGCTCTAAGCTGCGTGCGGAATAAATCCGGCTTGTTCAGACACAAACGCACAGCCCTTAGTCCGAGGAAGGGATTGCTTTCGACCGGAAGCTTCATATAAGGTAGTTCTTTATCTCCGCCTATATCCAATGTCCGGATGACAACAGGTTTGTTGTTCATCCGCTGCAGCACATGTTTATACACTTGAAACTGTTCTTCCTCCGTAGGAAGTGCGTTCCGTCCCATATAGAGAAATTCGGTTCGGAATAGACCGATTCCTTCCGCTCCGTTAGCAAGTACCTTCTGTAAGTCTTCCACGCTGCCAATATTGGCCGCGAGCTCTACGCGGTGTCCATCACGGGAAATCGTCGGTTGATCCAGCAGCTTGCGCAGCTCACTTCTACGCTGCTCATATGCTGCTTTGCGAGTATGATAGTCCGTAAGCTCAACATCGCTTGGTTCTACGAGCACAGACCCTTCCAAGGCATCCATGACAATCATCGTACCAGTCTCGATATCTGCTGCCGCTGCACCCGCTCCAACGATTGCGGGCACTTCAAGCGAACGAGCCATAATCGCCGAATGTGATGTACGGCTGCCTACTACCGTAACGAAGCCTAGTACGTAGTCCAAATTAAGCTGTGCTGTATCCGATGGCGTTAAGTCTTCAGCAATCAATACACATGGCTCATTAATCGCCGACACAGCTGCATAAGAAACGCCGCGCAGACGACTCATGACTCGGCCTGCCACGTCACGCACATCGGACGCGCGTTCCCTCAACAGTTCGTTATCCATCGTGCTGAGCATTTCAATAAAGCTATTTGCTACTTCATGCAAAGCAAATTCCGCATTCATATGATCATTCTCGATGTTCTCGATAATAACATCAATCAAATCAGGATCTTCCAGAAGCAAGATATGCGCTTCGAAAATCTCCGATTTTGCCGCACCCATCCGCTGTTCTGTCATCACTCTGATCTGTTCCAGCTCTTGCTTGGCTTCCTCTACCGCTTGGCTGAAGCGCTCTGCCTCTATGTGAACGTCTGCCACTTTATCCGATGTGGGCTCGTATTGTTCGTTATTTAATCGAAAAGCCTTGGCGATCGCAATTCCGGGGGACGCGGCAATTCCGGAAAACCGTTTAGTCAACATTTTAGCCATTGTAGTACTCCCCTTTCTTATTCCTGCTGTTTAGCTTGCTTAAATTGCTCAAATTGCTTCATGATTGCAGCATGTACGGGATGATCCTGAGCAATCCCTGTATATTTAGTTATCGTTTGGGCCAAGCCGATGCTTTGCAGATCCGCTTGTATCTCTACGGCATCCGGGTCCGTTGCTTCATCAAAGAGCAGTGCAGCAGCCATCGCCATTGTTAAATAGGTCGGAAACAACCCTAACTCATAAGCCTGGATAGCGGGGCGAACAAGACGATCGTTGCCGGAAAGCTTACGAATTGGGGATCTGCCTACCCGCGTCACTTCATCCGTTAAATAAGGATTTACGAAACGATTTAAAATTTGTTGTATATACTGGCTATGCTCTTCCGGGTTAAAACCGTATTTGTTGATCAGCAAGGCACCTGTTTCTTCCATAACCTTCTGTACCAGTTCCGCGATTTGCAGATTTGCCATCGCTTCCTGAATTGTAGCAAATCCATGCAGGTAGCCAAGATAGGCTGCTACGCTATGTCCAGTGTTAACGGTGAACAGCTTGCGTTCAATATACGGCTCTAATTCATTGACATAATGGATGCCTTCAATCCGGTGGAACCCTGCTATCATTTGCGACTCATCCACGACCCATTCGTAAAAAGGCTCCACCTTAACCTCCAGAGGGTCATCGTTATGCTGAATGGGCACAATACGATCGACAGCTGCATCGGGAAAAGCGACATGCTGGCTCACTTGTTCCTGCAGCGCTGGGCTGAGGTGGCTGTATACATGCTCTTTGAGCTGTGTGCTTCCGCCAATCGCATTCTCACAAGCAATAATGTGCAGCGGTTTCGCTCCGCGAGCCACACGTTTTTCCAAGCCTTTGGCGATGCCTGCTGCAATGTGCTTGAGAATGTTCACGCCAACTGCTGTCGTGACCAAATCGGCCTCATCCACGGCCTGTGCCACAGCCTCCAACTGTTTACCATTTATCGCAGAGACATTCGTAACCGTAAATGTTTCTGCTGTTTCATTCGCCAATCGTACCGTATATGCCTTCTTCTCCCGGAGCAGCTCTACCAAGCTATCATTGACATCAGAGAAAATGACCTCATAGCCTGCTCGAGATAAAATCAATCCAATGAAGCCCCTGCCTATATTTCCTGCGCCAAAATGGACCGCCTTCATGACTCCATCCCACTTTCAAAAATACGAACCATTTCCTCCGGCGTAGATGCTTTCATAATTAGCTCAACGTTCTCATCCTCTGAACAAATCATCGCAACATTGGTCAAAATGTCCAGATGATCATTTCCCGCGGCAGCAATGCCAATCACGAGATTTGCTTTTTCCCCTTCACCGAAATCGACACCCTGCGGGATCTGCACAATGGATAAACCCGTTGATATGATAAGAGACTTGGAATCTTGCGTACCGTGTGGAATCGCTAAACCATTTCCCATGTATGTGGAAAGCGTCTGTTCACGTTCCAGCATTTTATCGATATACGCGGCGGATGCATGACCGGCATCTACAAGCAATTGTCCGGCCATGCGGATGGCTTCGAATTTATCTTTGGGCTGCGCGTTTAGCTTAATTTTATTGATAGATAGAATACTCATAGTAGGTTCTCCTCTATATCTTATTTATTTTTTATTTTCTAAAAATGCTGCAAGCTCTAATGACAAAAACTGTTTGATGTCTGACTGGCTCCCTGTTTTCAGCAGCTCAATCATTTCCGGTATCAGCAGGAAGGAGCTAATTTCGCTTAGAATCTCCAAGCTTTCACTCGAAAGCTCCTGCGGACCGAGCATAAGCAACACTTGCCTAACGCCGGAAGGTGTTAATTGATCCAGCAGCAAATCTTCTTTTAACCGAAACAAGGTTATCGCAGGAACCTTCACCCGTTCACTCCGTATGTGAAATAGTGCAAGACCAGTGTCAGGGATAACTTGGCTGCTCATCTTTTCTCTAGCCAGTAGAAGCTGTACGATCGGCTCTACTTCATCGATGATATGAGCTTGCTTGGCGTAGTTACAAAAAGCTTCAAGTGTCTCTTCCAAACTGTCCACAGGCAGCTCCAACCAATGAACCGTGAACTGGTCAATGATCCTGACAATTTCGTTGACGTACTGCTGAATCCGATGCAGCTGATCCTTTTTGGGAGACTGCTCTGAACTAACATCTTCTTGTTCCTTACTCTCTTTTTGCAGCGTCACATTTTGGATGAACAGTCTTAATCGCTCAGCCTCCTCCTTCGTCAGGAGAGGACTTAATTTAATGAACTGCTCCTCATCCAAGGGTAAATCAACCGTCGAAATGATCAAATCGTACTCTCTTTCAGGAATGCGGGCTGCCTCAAACCATGAAGCATGACCGATAATATCAATCTGTGGAAGCTCCTTTGTCAGCCGTACCGCCAGCATTTTTGATGTCCCAATGCCACTTGTACATACGATGATCGCTCTGACATTACGGCGGAACTGTTTCTGTCTCTCCAGTGAAGCCCCAAAATGCATGACCAGAAATCCTATTTCTTCATCCGGAATTACGATATCCGTTATCGTGTCATCTACGGCTGAACGTATCATTTCAAATAAAGTTTCGTAGTCTTTTTTAATTTGTGCTAACAGCGGGTTGCGAATGTTTGCTCCGGCTTGCAGCCTTTTCAAGGCTGACTCCAAGTGAGTAAGCAGACCGTCTCTCAGAGATCGATCCTCACTGAACTTGATGCCATGGCGCTGTTCCATATTGCGAATCAGCTTCCAAACCATTTCCATATAACCCAGCTCATCCATAGGGAGCAATTGATTCGGGTGAACCCGCTCTTCCGGTTCAAGCAGCTCACCGATATAGGCGGTTTCAGCTGTGCTGAATGCCACGGGAATAGCTTCACTTAAACACTTAATTGTATGCATAAGAAGCTCGCTTTGACGGATAGAAACCTGATCTGCATGTAATTCAATCGGCTTCTTTTGTTGAATCCGCGCTATGGTAATAGATAAGTTAATGAGCAGGTACGTGTACTCACTCTCCGACAGCTCATTCAAGCCCTGATCTTCAGCTTGCCAAAGGGCCGTCTCGACCTTCCTGAAGTAATCTTTGCCAATCAGCTCAAGCAGCTTGGTTGTAGCAGGCGAATGCATGTCATTCTCCTTGCCAAAAAGATCAGATTCGTCCAAATAGTTTCTCGCAAGCCTGGCAAGCATTTTGCGTTTATTCACCTCTGAACCATTTAAACCAACCCCATACCCTCTTCTCCTTACAAGAATAAGCTTGGCCAAACGAATCCACTCTTCCAATTCATCCAAGTCATGTGTAATCGTCGGAATGGTCACACTGAGCTCATGTGACAGTGTAAACAGCTTCACAGGTTCATCCTCCTGAATCAATGTACATAGAATGTACAGCTTACGATTCTGTGCGGAGTATTCAACTGCTGTTGCACCGTGCAGCTTTCTTCTGAATGCATCCAGCTTCTCAGGGGTACCGTTAAGCTGGATGCCCTTACCGGATTTTTTTTGCAGCGTTAATTCTGAAGCCGCCAAAATCTTCTCCAGCTCCAACAGCTCTCTGTGAACAGTTCGAGTGCTTACGTTGATTTCAGCAGCAATTTCCCCTGCCGTTATATCATCCGTACGATTTAACAGCATTTCAAGAATTTGACGGTGCCTATGAGACAGGCTCATGGACATGCTCCTCGTTACCAAAATGGAGATAACGCCGGCAATTTGCCAGCGTTAGAGATTCGTATTTTAACTTAACCGTTTGACGAGCTCCTCATATTCCGGGGCTTTCATGAAATTCTCAATCGAAATATGTTCGGCTTGCGGTGCCTTATTACGTGCACGATCCGTCAACGATTTATGCGTAACAACGATATCGGCATCGTTTGGAATTTCACTGATGGCCGTGTTTACAACGGTTACGTCGACGCCCGCTTCCTTCATTTTCTTTCTCAAAATGGAAGCCCCCATCGCGCTTGAACCCATACCGGCATCACACGAAAAGACGATTTTCTTCACCTCGGAGGCAGGTTTTAGCGAAGCTTCTGCCGCCGCGGTTGGAGCTGCCGATGAAGCTGCTGCCGTCTGTTGTGCTGCAGACTGGCTTGGTGCTTGCTTCATTTGTTTCATTTTGGCCGTCGCCTGCTCCAAACTCTCTTCTTCATCAACTTGCTTGCTTGTTTTCAACAGCAGAGCGGCAACAACGAACGATACGATCGTAGCTGAGATGACCCCAGTGAAAACGGAGAGCAATCCGCCTTTAGGCGCCATAGCAATATAAGCGAAAATACTGCCAGGTGAAGGTGGAGCTACTAATCCTGCGTTGAAAAGGGAGAAAGTGAATGTCCCTGTCACGCCACCTGCGATAACCGCTAGGATCAAGCGCGGATTCATCAAAATATAAGGGAAGTAAATTTCATGGATACCGCCAAAGAAATGGATAATTGCCGCGCCGGGAGCAGATAGCTTCGCGCCACCGCGTCCTACCAGCCAGTAAGCTAACAGAATTCCTAACCCTGGTCCCGGATTGGACTCCAGCATGAACAGAATGGATTTGCCTGTTTTGGATGCTTGATCCAAAGCAATCGGGCTGAGCACACCATGATTAATGGCATTGTTCAAGAATAACACTTTACCTGGTTCAATCAGCACGTTGGCTAAAGGTAGCAGTCCCGCATTGACGAGTGCCTGAACGCCAGAAGCAAGTGCTTTACTCACAACTTGGACAGCAGGCCCTACTACCGTATAAGCTAGAACTGCCAAAATACCGCCGATAATGCCTGAGGAAAAATTGTTAACGAGCATTTCGAAACCAGACTTGACTTTGCCTTCAATCGACTTGTCAAAACGCTTCAGTACCCATGCCGCGAAGGGTCCAACCATCATCGCGCCAAGGAACATAGGAATGTCGGTACCAATCACGACACCCATCGTCGTGACGGCCCCGATGACGCCTCCGCGCGTTCCGTGAACCATAGTTCCTCCTGTATAGCCGATCAGAAGAGGAAGCAAGTACGTAATCATTGGTCCAACTAGCTTTGCCAAATATTCATTTGGAATCCACCCTGTTGGAATGAATAATGCGGTGATAAGTCCCCATGCAATAAATGCACCAATATTGGGCATCACCATGCCACTTAAAAAACGTCCAAAACGTTGTACGTTAACCCGGACTCCCCCGGAAGAAGTTTGTTGCTGTGCAGCTGTTGTACCCATTAGGATAACCTCCCTTGATCTGTATCATGATCTTATCGTAATGCAAAAGCGCTTACATGATCAATCTAATCAAAATCCTTTTTCGTCATGAACCTTGTTGACAAGATTTTTACTTGTTTCAAACAAGCCTAGTTATTGTCCTCTCTAAACCCTATGATTTTCGTATGAAAAATCACTGATAACATGATCAATAAATTCCTAAATTCACCTAACTCATAGCGAATAAATCCGCATAAATGGCATCCTCGTCGCTAACTAGCTATGTAAATTGTTCCATTTGGAAAGATGCTCCTTAATGGTAGTATTCTTAGATTCAGTGAGTTTGATACTCCCTTATTTCGTTCGGGTTGAGGGGCACTCCTATTACCGAAAAACGTCCATGAGGAAAAATCTTCAAAGAAAATGGCTCCTGCGGCCTCGTCAGTGAGCACGGTTTTGAGACTGTCGAAAATCAGCTTTACAGCTCAGCATAGTCGCCCATTCTCTCCCTTTGCTTCACTGTAAGCACGTTTTCCGTGCTTACAGCGCCGCTGACTAGCCTCTTCCCTTCCGTAACGCGGAAAATCAGCTTTACAGCTCAACTTTTCGCACATTCTCTCCCTTTGCTTCGCTGTAAGCACATTTTCCGT
>NZ_VRTT01000200.1 GCF_008017805.1 Paenibacillus sp. N3.4
ACTTAAAACCAAATGCAGAGCTACAATTCGAAAGGAGCCGCTATTATGAAGGATTTCACAAAATTTGTTGGTTTAGACGTTTCAAAAGATTCAATTTCTGTTGCTGTCGCAGATACTGGACGTGGTGAACCACGTTTTCTCGGAAACATCCCACATACACCTGAAGCGATCCGCAAGCTCATGAAAAAAATAGGCTCTCCTGAGCAGTTGCATGTTTGCTACGAAGCAGGACCAACTGGGTATGGCCTTTTTAGATTTCTGCTTTCTCTCGGAATTGACTGTGTAGTTGTTGCTCCAACACTCATTCCTCGGCGTGCTGGAGATCGCATCAAAACGGACCGAAGAGATGCATTAAGGCTGGCACAGCTCCTTCGAGCCGGCGAGCTTACACCTGTTTGGACTCCCGACGAAGACCATGAAGCTTTGAGAGATTTGGTTCGCGCTCGTCATGACGCTAAGGAAGACTTGCACCGTGCTCGACTTCGTCTTGTCCAGTTTTTGCTTCGTCATGATCTGCGCCCAGTAAAAGGAACACGGAATTGGTCTGTTAAGCATAGGGAGTGGCTGGACAGTCTTCGTTTTGAAAAATCATCGTTACGAATCGTATTTCAAGAATATCTTCACGCCATAGATGAAGTGACGGACCGAATGAAGCGCATCGAAGCTGAAATTCATGAGCAAGCAACGAGCAGTGTTCACGCACCAGTTATCCAAGCCCTTCAAACCATGCGTGGAGTAGCGGAAGTAACCGCGACCACCTTAGTAGCGGAAATTGGTCAGTTCTCTCGGTTTTCAAGTCCCAGGCAATTAATGTCATACGCCGGACTTGTTCCTAAAGAATATTCAAGTGGAGCAAGTCGTTGGCAAGGATCCATCACGAAGGTCGGGAATGCTCACATTCGCCATGTCATCGTAGAATCTGCTTGGTCCTATCGTCATGCCCCTTCTTTAAAAGGACAAATTCGTGCTCGTCAGGAAGGACAAGATCCTGAAGCTAAGCGTATTGCATGGAAAGCTCAACACCGTTTACACCAGAAGTACCATCTCATTACTGCACGAGGAAAAGCCGGAAAACAAGCTGCAGTAGCTGTGGCCAGAGAACTTATTGGGTTCATTTGGGCTATTGGTTGTGAAATTGAAAAGAAGCAATCAGAAGCATTGGTCGCATAGTCAGTAATCTGAAGACTTTTGGATATTAAAAAAAGAGATTTGAAATTTTGGCTCGGAGGCAAAACACCGGTAAGGAGAATCCTCATGTTAAGCTATGCACTAGGCACTGAGTGATAGCCGAATGTGCGCCGTTAGTCCGAGGCAGCTCCGCGACGGATGGATTGAAATGCGGTACCCAACCCGCGCATATCAGACTGTTAACCACCGTCAACGTCTTTGCCTTCGTGCCAAGATTTCAAGGTAACAACCA
>NZ_VRTT01000201.1 GCF_008017805.1 Paenibacillus sp. N3.4
TACACTGGTACCCACAGTCTGGACACTTTGAAAAAGTGTTCAGACTGTGGGTACCTTTTTTTGTATACTAGAGTAAGCACCGGAGGGGATTACATCATGTCAAAGAAAATCTTTAGCGAAAAAGACCAAATGAATTTATCAATGAATCAATATGTGATCAGAATAAGCGATAAAGCAATAACCTATGCTGATGAATTTAAGAAGTTGTTCATCGAACAATATATGGCAGGTAAACCTCCGAGAGAAATCTTTGAAGCCTATGGGTTTGATGTAAACGTAATTGGAAAACAACGTGTGAAACAGTGCGCTGAGCGTTGGAGAAAAGCATACGAGGAAAACGGAATTATTGGGCTAGCCGACTCCCGGAAGGAATCCTCTGGACGTCCTCTGAAGCGTGAACTAACGCAGGATGAAGTGATTGCAAGACAAGAAGCAAGAATTAAACTTCTTGAGTCTCAGGTGGACTTGTTAAAAAAGCTAGACACGAAAGAAAGGTTGCTGGTAGTAAAGGGAAAGAATTTAAGCAAGGGTAAGTTATTTGAGCTGATTAAAGAGACTGTAGGTCAGGGTTTAGGACGTACGACTCGCTACCTTTGCGATTTACTTCACGTATCTCGCTCGGGTTACTACAACTACCTACAAGCCGTTGATACCCGCACAGAGCGGTCTCTTTCGGATGTCAAAGCCGGAGAACTAATCAAAAAAGCATTCCAAAGAAAAGGTTTTAAAAAAGGTTCTCGTTCAATTAAGATGACGCCCCAGAACGATTTTGGCGTGATCTATAACCTGAAGAGAATCCGCAGGCTTATGAAGAAATTCGACCTCGTATGTCCTCATAGAAAACCCAATCCCTACAAACGTATGGCTAAGGCGACTCAAGAACATCGAACCCTTCCCAACAGCTTAGAGCGTGATTTTAGAAAGGGTGTTCCTGGACTTGCTCTGCTCACCGATATTACCTACCTCCCTTACGGCCGCTCAGAGACGGCATATTTGTCGACCATACTAGATGCTTCAACAGGAGAGATCCTCTCTTACAACCTATCCAATCGCCTTACACTGGACATTGCTACTGACACGATTGACGCACTTGTAAAGCAAAGAAGGCTGAAGTTGCACAAAGATGCATTTATCCATTCGGATCAAGGAAGTCATTATACAAGTCCAAAATACCAAGAACTTTTGAAGGAAAAAGGGCTAGGTCAGTCCATGTCTAGACGAGGAAATTGCTGGGACAATGCGCCACAGGAGTCTTTTTTTGGTCATATGAAGGACCATGTTGACCACCGAAGCTGCCTAACATTAATAGAACTACAACGTAAAATTGACGGTTACATCCGCTACTACAATAATAATCGATATCAATGGGGATTAAAAAAGATGACCCCTGTACAATAC
>NZ_VRTT01000202.1 GCF_008017805.1 Paenibacillus sp. N3.4
GATTTATCTGGCGAAATGTTGGCGGTGGTAATCAATACTCTCTAATTGCAGGTTATTACCTAAATTGGGGACAATCTTACTACTTAAAAGTCCGACACTTCAAAAATGGTCAGCCTACATTCGCAAAAGTAACCGTTCAATTTCAGTAAAATTCAATCTGCAAAAAAGCCAGTATAGTAGAAATATTCTATGGTTATACCCCTGTCAAGTAGACAGATGAAAAAAGCTATGCTGCCAATGCGCATCGATACTCAATCGGTGCGCGTTTTTTAGTTTGGACTGCAACCGTTGATAGTTTTAAAAGTAAATATAATCTTCTACGGCTTGATGAATGTCTGTTCCTGATTTGCACTGTTTAAGATACAACTTCTCTGTTTTGAGATGCGAAAAAAAGGATTCGATGCATGCGTTATCCAGGCAGGTTGCTTGGCGAGAGTGGCTGCCTTTAACGCCGAATGCTCTAATTGTGTGTTGTACGCCTGAGACGTATACTTGAAGCCTTGATCCGAATGGAGAATACATCCGAAATAGGGATGTGCAAGATGGATGGCCATCATGTGTTCTTTAAGTTCATGATCGCGGTCGTGTCTAGCCTTACGCTGAGGCTGTGTGCTGAGCTAGGATTTCCACCACTGATTGAGTATTGTAGCCCGTTGGTTACTCAGTCCAAGTGGCGCTTCCAAAGGCGGGAATGCTTAGAACAGGGCTTTTACCTGAGATGGTCAGCGGCAGATTGCTATATTTTGTTTCATAGGAGGTTGAACAATTCTTGCTTCTGCGTCACATGATGTATATGGGATCGAATAGGACTGATTTTTTGTACCGGTCATTGTGAAGTCGATGGTAGTTGTCTTTGGCTTGTCGCTGTTGTTCTCGATGACGATAGGTACACTGAAATAGTTCGATAGTTGCACTGGCTGCGGGAAGTCACTGAATTTCAGCTGCAGAGACTATTCATCGATGGAAACTTGTTTTGGATTATTAGGCTTCAGCACGTCTGTTGTTTTTCCATTGTCCGTCCAGGACGATTCACTAGGCGGTTGATCTCTATCCGCATTTATGACGGCTTCAGGAAAGAGGAACACTCAACAAAATGAGTGCTCAAATCAGTA
>NZ_VRTT01000203.1 GCF_008017805.1 Paenibacillus sp. N3.4
ATCATGCCTGTTGATTAACCAAAATAAGGAATCCATAAATTGAAAAAAGATCGCTCTTTCTGTAAAATCGTTTGCACCACACAACACGATTTGAAAGAGGCGACCTCATGAAAAAGTCTACCACGTTTACAAACCTTGTTCAAACTCTTCTGAAAGAAGACGATGTACAACAAATTCTTAGCGAGCTGAACTTTGAAGATACCGCACGTAAATTTACAGCGCATCAACTGCTCTTATTCTTTGTGAATGCTGCTTTAGGACAATGGAGTGGCTATCGTTCTGGTGTCGGCAAAGCGAAGTCTTGCGGTTTGGCTCCAGTCTGTTATTCGACATTCTCTTCTAAAGCGAGCGAAGTGCCGTATGAGTTATTCAAGCGATTATTTCACATGCTGATCTCCAGATGTAACCGAGAAACAAAGCGTCGATTACAACTGCCGAATGATCTTTTGTTAGTCGACTCGACTACCATAACGGTAGGTAAGACGCGGCTACCTTGGGCGCTATTTCATGGAGAACGTGCAGGGATAAAGCTTCATGTTGCACTCGATGCTGTCACCGAGCAACCCGTCCAAGTCACTGAAACCATCGGGACGGCTCATGATGGTCCGATTGGGGAGCAGCTTGCCAATAAATCCTACATCTTAGTCAATGATCGCGCCTACGGCAAGATTAAACGATTTGATCAATATGCCCTGGATAAGCAATATTTCGTGACCCGTATAAAAGAGAATGTGGCCATGGTAACTCCCCATTCTTTAAACCGAATGGCATCCGAAACTTCAAATGTAAGTCGGGATATCACTTGTTATCTGGGAACACCACAGTGTCAGTCAGCACTTCGCCATCGCGTCGTTGTATTCACTGACAACAATGGTAAAGAAATACGGGTCGCAACCAATCTCATGCATCTGTCAGCCGAGCAAGTTGCAGATGCCTATAAAGCACGCTGGGGAATCGAAGTGTTCTTCAGATGGATCAAGCAAAACCTGAATGTACCTGTCTTGTTTGGTACAACCCAAAATGCTGTGTTCAATCAACTTTTTGCTGCGCTAATGACTTACGTTGTCCTAAAATGGTTGTACACACATGCCAAATCATTTGTTATTTCTTGCAAGTCAATACCACTCATTCGATTTAAAGAACAGATTCAGCATGATCAGTTGGAAGTTGAATGGTGTATCGCTACTGCTAGAGTGTTGGATAAACATGTCTATTTGTCGTCTCTAAACAACCTAAAAACTGGTTAATCAACAGGCGTG
>NZ_VRTT01000204.1 GCF_008017805.1 Paenibacillus sp. N3.4
TGGTCTTAAGTCAATAGATTGGACACGACGAATTGCTGTTTTCTATCCACTATTCCGAGCATAATAGACCTCTTCAAAACGAATGGGGGATAAATAGCCAAGTGTGCTATGTTTCCTCTTTCTATTGTAGAAAAACTCTATGTACCAGTAGATTTCTTGCTGCGCTATTTCTTTGGTAGCAAACTTCTCCTGGTAAATGAGTTCTCGTTTAATATTGGCATGAAAGGCCTCAATAACCGCGTTGTCATAGCAGTTTCCCTTCCGACTCATGCTGCAGATCATTTTGTAACCTCTCAGCCTTTCTTGGTACTCTTCTGAAGCGTATTGGGATCCTCGGTCCGTATGATGAACAAGACCTGGCGCTGGTTTTTCAGCCGCTACAGCTCGATCTAGTGCCTCTAGAACCAGCTCATTCGTCATTCGACTTTGAAGGGACCACCCGACGATTTTTCGACTAAATAAATCCATCACACAGGCTAAATATAATCTCCCTTGACGCGTCCAAAGATACGTGATGTCGGTCACCCATACTTTATTCGGAGCCGTCGTTTTAAACTGTTGATTCAGCAAATTCCCTGCAATCGGCTGCTTGTGGTTCGAGTCCGTTGTTTGTACTTTGTATTTCTTAACCGTGCAGGAGTGCAGACCATTTTCTCTCATAATACGTCCCACTAGCTTTTCGCTGACTCGTTTGCCTTCGTCTACCAAACAATCCTTGATTCTAGGCGCTCCATAGCGAGCCTTATTGTCATGGAAGTGATAAATGATACGCTTCCCCAGTTCCTCACGTCGCTGCTTACGCTCGCTCTTCGGGGCGCTGAGCCATCTGTAAAACCCACTCCGGGCCACATGAAACACTTTGCACATCTTCTCGACACGGAATTCGGAGCGGTGTTCCTTGATGAATTGGAACTTTACTTCCGGTCTTTGCTGAAGTAGTGCATCGCCTTTTTTAGAATCGCTATCTCCTCTTCCAGATCCTTGATGTGATCGTCCTTCTCTTTGATGAGTCTGTCGGACTCACGGAGGTTGCCACTTCCAATAAAGGGCTCGTTCTCAAACTTACGATGTACCCTCAGCCAGTTGCTCAGTGTGCCTACAGGGATGTTCATCTCTTCTGCGATTTCGGGTAATGTTTTATGGTTTTGTTGAATGTATTTTACCGCTTGTTCTTTAAATTCTTGACTGTAACGCTGCCGCTGTTCTCCCATTTTACACACTCCGCTTTACATTGATATTTTTTCTATTATATCAA
>NZ_VRTT01000205.1 GCF_008017805.1 Paenibacillus sp. N3.4
AACGTCGTCAAGTCTTTCGCGCTGCTTGCTGTTACTGTTACCGTTACGGTGTAACTCTTTGTCTTCCCATCCTCCGCAATGACGGTGTACGTCACCGGCGAAGTAAAGTCGTTCGCCGTCGTTCCACTCACTTGCGCGGTCGTGCCTACCTTTACTATCGATCCTGCGGAACTCGTAAATGTTGCAACCAGCGACGTTACGGATGTTCCATGAGGCACCGTTAAGGCAATATCCGTGCCACCAATCGTACCTATTACCGCTGGCGACAACCCCTCAAAGCTGAATGCCATCAAGTCCTTAGCGCTGCTCGCTGTTACTGTCACTGTTACGGTGTAACTCTTCGTCGTCCCATCCTGCGCGGTAACGATGTACGTCACCGACGAAGTGAAGTCGTTCACCGTCGTTCCGCTCACTTGTGCGGTCGAGCCTACTTTCACCGTTGATCCCGAAGAACTTGTGTAAGTCGCAACTAGCGACGTTACGGATGTTCCATGAGGCACCGTCAAGGCGATATCCGCACCACTGATCGTTCCCACTACCGCTGGCGACAACCCTTCAAAGCTGAACGCAGTTAAGTCTTTCGCGCTGCTAGCTAACACTGTTACCGTTACAGTGTAATTCTTCGTCGTCCCATCCTCCGCGGTGACGGTGTACGTCACCGGCGAAGTAAAGTCGTTCACCGTCGTTCCGCTCACTTGTGCGGTCATGCCTACCTTCACCGTTGATACCGCGGAACTTGTGTACGTCGCAACCAGTGATGTTACCGATGTTCCATGAGGCACCGTTAATGCGATATTCGTGCCATTAATCGTTCCTACCACGGCTGGCTGTAAGCCTTCGAAGCTGAACGCAGACAAATCCTTCGCGCTGCTCGCCGCTATTGTTACGGTTACGATGTAACTCTTCGTCGTCCCATCCTGCGCAGTGACGGTATATGTCACCGGCGAAGTGAAGTCGTTCACCGTCGTTCCGCTCACTTGCGTGGTGGTGCCTACCTTCACCGTCGATCCTGCGGAACTCGTGAATGTCGCAACTAGCGACGTTACCGATGTTCCATGAGGCACGGTTAATGCTATATTTGTGCCACTTATCGTTCCTACCACGGCTGGGGATAATCCTTCGAAGCTGAACGTCGTCAAGTCTTTCGCGCTGCTTGCTGTTACTGTTACCGTTACGGTGTAACTCTTTGTCTTCCCATCCTCCGCAATGACGGTGTACGTCACCGGC
>NZ_VRTT01000206.1 GCF_008017805.1 Paenibacillus sp. N3.4
GATTACACAGTAAGCAGTCTTTTGCCTTCGGTAAGGATGTTCAGGCTTGCATTCAAGTCTCGGTCGTGATGCGCTCCACATTCGGGGCAATCCCACTCGCGCAACTTTAGGTCTTTTACGTCTTTGTGCTTATAGCCACAGCAGGAGCATAGCTGCGAAGATGCGAATGTTTGACCCACAGCCACAACGATGCGACCATACCACTTCGCTTTGTACACCAGCATGGAGTGAAACATCGACCAGGAAGCCTCACTAATTGCCTTGGCTAATTTGTGATTTTTCATCATATGGGCTACTTGCAAGTCTTCAACCGCAATGATGTCGTGGTTTTTGACAATATGCGTTGAAATCTTTTGCAAGTAATCCGCACGAGCATTCGTGATGTTCTCGTGAATACGCGCTACTTGGATGCGTTGCTTCTTCCAATTGCAGCTACCTTTACTCATACGTGAAAGTTTACGCTGTGCCCTTGCCAGTTTTTCTTCCAGGGTGCGAAAGAATTTAGGGTTGCCAAATACTTCGCCACTGGATAGAATGGCAAAATCTTTCAAGCCAACATCGATGCCAACTTCTTTGCCAGTTTGGGGCATCTCATGGATGTTGGCTTCTACAAGCACAGACACAAAGTATTTGCCGCTTGGATTGCGTCTAATCGTAGCGTTCAGGATACGTCCTTCGACTTCACGACTTTTCGCAAATTTCACAAGTCCAAGTTTAGGTAACTTGATCTGATGGTCTACTATTTCAATATTTCCATTCGTGTAATTTGTTTGGTAAGACTGTACAGGATTCTTCTTGCTTTTAAACGTAGGCGCATCGTTTTGTTTGTTGAAAAAGCGATGGTAAGCATCACTCAAATTTCTTAGTGCATTTTGTAGAGAAAATTTGTCTACTTCTTTCAACCAGTCTATTTCTTGTTTTAGTTTTGTGAGTTCAGCCGAACATGCGCCATAAGATAAGCCCTTTCCTGTCTCTTTGTAGGTGTCACTCCACAGGGCAAGAAAACGATTGAACACAAAGCGACTGCACCCTATCGTTTTGTTGATGAGTGTTGCTTGTTCTGGCGATGGGAATATTCGAAATTTGAATGCTTTATGATGCAACATGGCGAACACGACCTCCTTTCGTCTTGGCATATACATCTATTATAGCACATATGTTCGCTACAT
>NZ_VRTT01000207.1 GCF_008017805.1 Paenibacillus sp. N3.4
TAGGAATGAGCTGTGGATGTTGTGATGGATACGGGAATCGTACCTTGCTGTCTCAGGCACGGACAACCTAATGCGCGAAGAATCCGCAGCATGGTGTCGATATCGAGCAGGTTCGGAACATTATGCAGAGTATGAGTGCCGCTAGCCAGCATGCAGGCTGCTAAAATGGGTAATGCGGCGTTTTTAGCGCCGTGTATCTGGATGGCTCCCGTGAGAGGTCTTCCACCTTCGATAACGAGCTTCTCCAAAATTCCACCTCCGATTTACCTCTCACCCAACAACAGAACTTCAGGCACAAGCGAGATTCCGTACTGATTCAGTACAATCTGCTGCACTTCGCCTATGAGAGTGAGAACGTCCTCGGCTGTAGCATCTCCGGTATTAACAATGAAATTGGCGTGCAATGTAGAAATTTCAGCTCCACCGACACGTTTGCCTTTCAGGCCGGCTTCTTCGATGAGCTTAGCTGCGAATCCCCCTTCGGGGTTGCGAAATACACTACCTGCGCAAGCTAATTGAAGTGGTTGTGTACGGAGACGCCGATCTCGGTAAGCCGCCATGGCTCCCGCAATTTCTTTGCGTTCTCCAACCTGTAATTCAAAGACAGCTTCCGTTACAATGCCGGGCAGCGAATGCAGGATCGAATGACGATAAGCATACTGCAACTCCGCTGCCTGCATGGTAACCAATTCCCCTGTGTCCAGGATGACTTCAGCCTGCTTGAGTATGCGTGACACATCAGACCCATGAGCCCCTGCATTCATGTAAACGGCGCCTCCCACAGAGCCTGGAATGCCAGAAGCAAACTCCAGTCCCGTTAAGCCTTCTTTGGCCGCTAGTACGGACAATTTAATGAACGAATAGGAACCGCCTGCGTAGACTGTTGCACCCTCGAAACGAAGGGACTCTAGCGTATTGCCGAGTTTAATAACAATCCCCCGAATTCCTTTATCACTGATGAGTAAGTTCGATCCACGGCCAATAATTGTCCATGGAACGTTTCTTTCATGCAGGATGCGGATGACAGTCGTGATCTGCTCTTTGGTGTGTGGAATAATTAGACAATCAGCCGGACCGCCGATTTTCCATGTCGTGTAGGGGGCAAGTCGCTCATTCGTTCGAATTTCGCCAATATTCGCTGCCAGTAAGTCGGTAAT
>NZ_VRTT01000208.1 GCF_008017805.1 Paenibacillus sp. N3.4
TATAATGCTACATATAAACTAGACAGCAAAAAAGGAGTTTCTTAGTTGTATGACAGGTCCCAGAAGGAAGTTCAGCCCAGAGGAAAAAGCCCGGTTGGTACTGGAAATTTTGAAAGAAGAAAAGACAGTATCACAGCTCGCAGCCGAAGAGGGTATACATACGAATGTCCTCAACCGATGGAAACTAGAGGCGGTCCAAAACCTCTCACAATTGTTTGTCGATGATCGTAAAGGCATCACGAAAATGAAACAAGACTACGAACAGCAAATCGATGAACTCTACGGCGAGGTGGGTAGATTGACCACCCAATTGTCGTGGCTCAAAAAAAAATCTGGCCTGTAATCTTTCCCGAGAGAAACGAATCGATCTATTGGAGTGGGACTGCCCCGAACACGCTATCTTGGTACAAGCGGATCTGCTAAGCTTGAACCGCTCTAGCCTTTATTACAAACCGGTTCCTCCATCCTCGGAGGAGATTCGCCTCAAACACCGGATTGATGAGCTTTACACGAAGCATCCGTTTATGGGTTATCGAACGATAGCTTCCATTATGAATCGTGAGCAAGATCGGATTCATGAAAATACGGTTCGGCGCTATATGCGTGAAATGGGGATCATGGCAATTTACCCGGGTCCGAACTTAAGCAAGCGAGATCTTCAGCATAGGGTTTATCCCTATTTACTGCGCAAATTAGCCATCACAGAGCCTGAACAGGTCTGGAGTGTTGACATCACATATATACGGATGAAACATGGCTGGATGTACTTATACGCCATTATAGACTGGTACTCTCGTTATATTGTTGACTGGCAGCTTGATCAGAGCTTAGAGATCGGTTTTGTTCTTGAAACGATGAAAAAGGCACTTGCAAATCGTAAGCCTGGTATTATAAACAGTGATCAAGGCAGTCATTTTACAAGTCCCCAGTATATCGATTTAGTGAAGGAACACGACGTTCGCATCAGTATGGATGGTAAGGGTCGTGCAACAGATAACATTGCAATTGAACGCTTTTGGCGAAGTTTGAAATACAATGAAATCTATCTCAACGATTATAACAGCCCACGCGAGACCCGCAATGGCATCAGTAGCTACATTCATCTT
>NZ_VRTT01000209.1 GCF_008017805.1 Paenibacillus sp. N3.4
CTTCACTTTTGAGTCCAGTATGGGGCCATAGCTCAGCTGGGAGAGCGCCTGCCTTGCAAGCAGGAGGTCAGCGGTTCGATCCCGCTTGGCTCCACCAATCCTGATTTCGAAGGTAGAAATTTCCAAGAAATTTCGACTTGAAATGAGGAAGTGAGTTGTGATAAGATACTTTTTGCCGCTGAAATAGGGCTAATAAAGTTGAATCACAACGAACGAAAAGCTTCAAAGTTGTTCCTTGAAAACTAGATAACGAAATAGTTGCAATTAGCCTTTGCGCAGCATAGGTCAATTGTCAACACGAAACGTAAAGTAAGAACTTAGGTTGCTTGATTCTAACGGATCTTGCAAAAATCTTTAACTCTTTCTATAGAGACTTTGATCTTTGATCAAACATCTTTATAAATGGTTAAGCTAGAAAGAGCACACGGAGGATGCCTAGGCACTAGGAGCCGAAGAAGGACGTGGCGAACGACGAAATGCCTCGGGGAGCCGTAAGCAGGCTTTGATCCGGGGATGTCCGAATGGGGGAACCCAGCTGTGGTAATGCGCAGTTACCATGCAGTGAATACATAGCTGCATTGGAGGCATACCCAGGGAACTGAAACATCTAAGTACCTGGAGGAAAAGAAAACAAAAGTGATTCCGTCAGTAGCGGCGAGCGAAAGCGGAATAGCCCAAACCAAGGAGCTTGCTCCTTGGGGTTGTAGGACCTCGTTATGGGGTTAGTTCGATAGGCGAAGTGATCTGGAAAGGTCCGGCATAGAAGGTAAAAGCCCTGTAGCTCAAATCGAACGAAATCCCTAGAGGTATCCTGAGTACGGCGGGTCACGTGAAACCCCGTCGGAATCCGGCAGGACCATCTGCCAAGGCTAAATACTCCCTAGTGACCGATAGTGAAGCAGTACCGTGAGGGAAAGGTGAAAAGCACCGCGGAAGCGGAGTGAAAAAGAACCTGAAACCGTGTGCTTACAAAAAGTCAGAGCCCTCTATATGGGTGATGGCGTGCCTTTTGTAGAATGAACCGGCGAGTTACGTTCCCGTGCGAGGTTAAG